>NZ_JBQCKK010000003.1:0-294738 GCF_051967035.1 Brevibacillus sp. SAFN-007a
CCTGTTGAATTCAGACGTCAGCTGTCGGCCTAACGGCCGGGGTTTTTCTTACTGTCTACAAATTGGGGTCTTGACCACTGTGCATCGAGCGTGCACAAGCCAAAGAGGTCTGATCTTCTTGCTATTCATCCTGTCCAGGACAGCTTAGTCGTCGCACTTCTCCGCCTTGCCCTCTGCCAGCGCCGTCTTGAATGACGAGCCACAGCCGCAGGAAGCAATCGCATTCGGATTCTCGATGGAAAAGCCTCCGCCCATCATGGATTCCTTGAAATCGATTTCGGTTCCTTTGATGTATGGATAACTGTCCTTGTCGACAACAATGGTGACGCCATGCTGTTCGAAGGTTGCGTCGCCTTCCTTCATCTCTTGATCCCAGCCCATGCCGTAGGTAAAGCCGCTGCATCCGCCAGGTCGAACCCCTACCCGCAAAAACAACCCGGGCTTATTTTCTGCCGCCAACATTTCCTTTACTTTCAGGCTGGCTCTTTCCGTCAATGTAATCATGCTTGACTCCCTCCTTTGCAGGCTACTTTTACACATTCTATACGTTCAGTATACCTAAGAAGCAACCCTTCCCACAAGGTTCCCCTGCACTTCGGGCGCTGCTGTCGTGCTCAGGCAATTCGAAGCTACGGCTGCGCCAAGCCATTGGCCGGGCACAAAAAAAGAAGGGCTTCCCCTCCTTTATGCAAAAAAGGCATGATTCTCGGTCAAATAAAAGCGATACTTCTTCTTTCGGCCCACCTTAGACAGATTATGATCTATTTGGTTCAGTTCGTTGTGTAGTTGATCAATTTGCATACTGTATTCTAGGACTTCTGGATGATCCAACCCAAACTCTAACCCCATTTTTACCATACGCTGTCGAAGGAGTTCGATTTTTTCGAGCAAAACGTCCCGCATGGTGAAACTCCTCCTATATAGTAGATCAGGCTTTCTTACTATATTTTACAAGAAAAGCGATCATTTCGCAAACAAAATTTCCCACATTCCCCAAAAACCCTGCAAAAACAGGCGGAAATTTTCCATAATCTTACAAAAGAGAGTTGGAGAACTTCTGTTATTGTTCGTCCTTTCTAAGAGGTTTATAATATAGATGCCTTGTTGCCCGAGATTTTCTTTTTTCATCAGAGCTTTCTCCACTCCCAAGGAACGTTTTTGGATTGGGTAGGGCCGGATGTACAGCTCTTATCCCTTATCATTCGATTTAGAAAGGAAGTGTTTGGAATGGCGCTTGAAACGCTTGCCATCCAAGACAAATCACTCGCCGGCATTGCGGAAAAGGTTTTGCACGGCGAACGCCTCACCCTGGAAGACGGCGTGACTCTTTTTCACTCCAACGATCTGCTGACGATTGGTCAATTGGCAAATATCGTCAATACTCGCAAAAACGAAGATAAGGTTTATTTTTTGCAGAACCTTTACATCAATCCAACAAACGTTTGCGAAGCTCGCTGTAGGTTTTGCGGATTCCGTCGAGATGAGGGCGACGAGGGCGCTTACACGATGAACGAGGAAGAACTGCTTCATTATGTAGAAACCCGCTTCCATCCTGGTATCCGTGAATTTCATATCGTCGGCGGCCACAACCCTCACAAGCCGTTCGAGTACTATCTGAACAACGTTCGCATCTTGAAACAGGCTTATCCCGATGTCACCATGAAAGCTTACACAGGGGCTGAAATCGAGTTCTTCTCCCGCATCTCCGGCCTCTCCATTCGCGAGGTGTTGCAGGAGCTGATGAAAGTCGGACTGGAAACCTTGACAGGTGGCGGCGCCGAGATTTTGACAGAGCGCTACCGCATGAAAATGAGCCCGGAAAAAGCCAGCACCGACATGTACCTGCAAGTTCACCGCACGGCTCATGAACTGGGCTTGAAAACGCACACGACCATGCTCTACGGCTCCATCGAGACGCTGGAGGAGCGCGTGATTCATATGCTCCGCCTGCGCGAGCTGCAAGACGAAACGAACGGCTTCATGGTCTTCATCCCGCTCGCGGTACAGCCGATCAAGGCGTCGGCCGGCATCAAGCGCCGCAACTCCGCGATCGACGACCTGAAAACGATGGCGATCAGCCGCCTCATGCTGGATAACTTCCAGCACATCAAGGCTTACTTCATTAATATTGGGACGCAGTTGACCCAGCTGTCGCTGACGATGGGCATTTCCGATGCGCACGGGACCTTGATCGAGGAACGGATCAGCCACTCGGCAGGTGCCCTCACCCAGCAGGCCCTGACTGTCGATGAGCTGGTCTGGCTGATTAAAGGCGCCGGCAAACGCGCCCTGGAACGCGACACTTTCTACAACGTCATCAAGGAGCACTAACACGACAAAAAGCTGATGCCCGGCAAACAAGAGGCATCAGCTTTTTTATTTCCACACGCGCGCGTTTTTTCGCCGACAGAAATGAACATCCTAAAGAGAACGGCTTACAAAGGAAAATCTGCGTCCAGGCTTTCTTCCTCCTCGCGCAAGCAGTCCTTGATTTTGACCAGCAATTCATCGGCTGACGGAGCTTTCACTAGCTTGCCGTTCACCAAGGCGAACGGCTCCATGTAGCATTCTCCGCAATAGCCAAGACAGCCGTATTCGAGCACATCGACATCCAGCTCAGGGTCTTGTTCCAACGCATCTACGACCGCCTGCGTGTAGGAAGAAACATTGCTCGCGCAAAATTCTACCAATGCTTTCATCTATCTTCACCTACCGATTATACCGACATCGTCACGTACTTTATTGTACCGCTCCTTTTCCAAAAATCCAGCGGAGAAAACGGGAAAAAGATTCTGCTTGCATTTTTGCGGAAAGAGACTAAAAATAGAATGGGTGCTGTAAAAAACGGACAGAAGAAAGGACTAGACCTTCTATGAAACGACTTGTGATCCTTGGTGGAGGATACGGGGGTCTTCGTATTATCGAGCGAGTCCTGTCCCCTGATTTACCAGACGACGTGTTTCTTACCCTCGTGGACCGGATGCCGTTTCACGGCCTGAAAACAGAGTATTACGCTCTGGCTGCGGGCACTACGCCGGAAGCCCACTTGCGGGTCAATTTTCCCAGCGATCCTCGCCTGACCGTCAAATACGGCGAAGTGACCGCAGTGGATTTGGACGAGCAGGTCGTCAACTTTGCGAACGGGGACGCCCTCTCGTACGATTGGCTCGTCATCGGATTGGGCTGTGAGGACCGTTATCATGACATCCCCGGTGCCGATCTGTATACGTGCTCGATTCAATCCATGGGAGCTACCCGCAACACATACATGGCGATCAATAATGTGAATCCATATGGTACGGTTACCGTTGTGGGGGGCGGCCTCTCCGGCGTGGAAATGGCGGCAGAGCTGCGCGAAAGCCGTCCTGACCTGAATGTGCGGATCATCGACCGCGGCCCGAGCATTTTGAGCCCGTTCCCGAAAAAGCTGCAGGAGTACGCTTCTCAATGGTTTATCGAGCACGAAGTACAGCTTGTCTCCATGGCAAACGTCACAGGAGTCGAGCCTGGCGTCGTCTATAACCATAACCAGCCTGTTCCAACCGATGTGATCGTCTGGACAGCCGGTATTCAGGCCAACCGCATCGTTCGTTCCCTGCCGATCGAGACAGACAACATCGGACGTGCCAAGCTGAATCAGTATCACCAGATTCCTACCCATCCAAACGTCTACGTCGTAGGCGACTGTGCGAGCACGATCATTGCTCCGAGTGCCCAGACAGCCGAGCTCCAGGGGGATCAAATCGCCCTGATGCTGAAAAAAGACATCAAAGGCGAAGAGTATCCGGCTTCTCTGCCACCGCTCAAGCACAAAGGCTTCCTCGGCTCCCTCGGGAAAAAAGAAGGCTTTGCCAGCATGGGGAAAGTATCTCTGGTCGGTCAGATGGCCCGTGTCATCAAAAGCGGACAGCTTTGGATGTACAAAAAGCATCTGGGATAATCGTCAAGCCTGTTGGCCAGTCGGTCAAACAGGTTTTTCTTTTTCCCCGCACCGGTAGCGCTCCGATCATTCCTGTCTGCCGCGAGTTTCCTTCCGTTTCCCCTATCTATTGCCAGAAAAATTCTTCCATTATATACTAATTTTGACTATCAGGACGGGTACAGGGCTTTGAAGCGCTTTTTGAAGCCAGAAGATGTGAAATTCGTTGCATGGTACGGGAGGGGAGGACGAAAAAGATGGGAAAACTGTTTTCCTACATTCTGCTAACGATGACAATAGGCATTCTATTTCTCCTTATGATTCCCCCGCAAATCGCTTTGTTTATAGGAATGTGCATCATCGCGGGCACGCTGTTCTATATTATCGACCTGTTGAAGAGAGAGCAGCCGAGAATGATCCGAAAACAGCTGGAACGAAGCTTTCAAAAGCGCGAGAGAAAACAGGAAAAAGGAGAAACAGAGTAGAGAGGAAAAAACAAACCGCCAGGGCTCTGCCTGACGGTCGCACTCTGGATTCACCTGGCGTGTTCTTCTTCTTCATTGCTTTTGCACCCGCAAAACCGGCACCTTTTTCTGCTCATACGTGCCGTCCAATATCCGCTCATGAATGACGTTCAGTTTCAGCAGGCTGGCGATTTTCCCGCTGTCGGCCCGCGACATGAGCCGCCACAGCGTCGGATCGGGCAAGGAGTTGTAGAGCCGATCATCGCTGTATTCCCGCCGCTCCTGATAGCTGATCGACAACTGGAATCCGCCTTCCTCGACGCTTCCGGCTTCCGCGTAGGTGTCGATCAGCTTGCCTCGCAATGCGCCAAGCTCCTCCTCTACCTGCTTCTGAATGGCTTTCAACTCATAAAAGCGGGCGATTAGCTGCTCCATCTCTCGGCCTCCTCGGTCTGGGCTGTTCCCCAAACAGGATATGAGGAAGCAGCAGACAGTAGAACCGGGCAGCCTGTCCCCAAGCCATTCTCCCCGCTTACTTGCCGAGCGTGGCAGGGACCGCTTCCTCTTGCTGTTTCACCAGGAAGGTAGAATACTCGACTTCCCGCGGCTTCCATTTGCCATCGCCCTGGTAGCTCCAGACGGAGGTGATGCGGGATACGGTATCCGTGTTGTCCATGCCCACGATTCGTTGCTCGCCTACGAGTTCATAGGTTCCATTTCCATCCGTGTCGATAGGTTTCAGCGAGCCAAACGGATACGAATACACGGGTGCGTCTCGCCGTCTGCCTGCCAGTTTTCAGCCTTGTCGTACAGCTTGGCCGCCACGTAAGCATCCTGATTGGCACTCACGTCAATATTCACCGATTTATCCAGCTGGGGGCTTTTGCCCTCTACCCGGAAGCCATCCACGAACTTGAGAGGGAAGCCGCGTGGATTTCGTTACAGACGGTTTACGTATCAGAAATAAACGAGGAAAAGCGTTTCAGGACAGCCGGGCATGGGCTACTTCACGTTGTCGAGCACGCTTTTCAGATTCGCTGCCGAGTCCTGGCGAATACTCAGGTTGTAATGGGCACGCACGGCCTGATAGATAGCATTCAGGTGGAGAGTGCTTTTGTTTTTGCGATAGGCAGCGATTTGCTTGGCGAATTTTGGATGGTGGATCAGATCGCGGCTCCAATCCCAGACCCGCGGCTTCCTTGCGTCCTTGCGCGCCTGATCGAGCATGTGGGGAAACCGCGCGATGAAATACTGCCCGATTTTCTGGCTGGCATATTGGTATTCCTTTGTATAGACAACGGAGGAATCCGCAACCTCGTTCGCTGGCGTACCGTTGACAACAAGAATCTCTCGCGGCTGCATCGGCACCATGCCGGGCAACAGCTTCACCTGGTAATACTCCCAGCCTGTAGCCGTCTTTTTCCCTGGCAAAATCAGTTGGACAAACTGAAAAAGGCGATCATAGGCGTATTCCTGCGGAAACGTTATCGGACCTGGTTCCATGTCGAGCGGCGACTCTGGGTACACATAGCCTTGCCGGTCGACGACAAAGCCCGGCAGCCCAACCTCCACCGCCCAGCGTACC
Organism: Brevibacillus sp. SAFN-007a; assembly: GCF_051967035.1. Classification (NCBI taxonomy): domain Bacteria; kingdom Bacillati; phylum Bacillota; class Bacilli; order Caryophanales; family Paenibacillaceae; genus Brevibacillus; species Brevibacillus sp. SAFN-007a. Next base: position 5,969 of record NZ_JBQCKK010000003.1, read on the forward strand.
GCTTCTTTTTCGGAATCTTTCAGATCAATGCCGCCGTGATAAGAACGAACCTCGTGGAATGCGCGATACAGCACCGTCGCTACGAATTCTCGCGTAGCTACTCCGTCATCGATTTCCTCCGGCTTGACGTATCCGGCGTCGAGAAGCGGCTGCAGCCGGGCATTCCACTCCAGTTCAGCCCGCCATTTCCTCAAGCGCAAAGCTTCCTCTGAAAAAACAGGCTGTGCTTCGATCTGCTGATCCAGTTCCGCCAGGTTGACATTGGCCGGATAAGCGGGCGGAAAAATCCCGATCATGTGATACAAATTCCACAGGAAGCCTTTTTTCGAAGTGACGAACTTGCGGTTGTCATCAAACTCCGTTTTGTAATGACCGACATTTCCTGTCGAGTCGATCAAGTATTGCTTGACCGGATAGAGCCTCTGCGTGGCGAGCTCTTGCGGATTGTCAATATGTACCATCTGCACATTCAAAAATAAATACTTCTCAGGATTCGGGGGCAGCTTGTAGGTAATCCGGTAGCTGGAAGCGGCCGCTTCGGCCACGAGCCAGGCAGGAGCCTCCGCCGGCACAGCAGACAAGCAGACAGTGCAAGCCAGCAAGCTGACCACCATTTGTTTTCCTTTCATGGAATGACCATCCTCTTCTTTCTGTTCTTCTGTCAGTTAGACGCAGAAGAACAGAAAAAGTTTGGCCTGCTATGAAAAAAATGGAAAAATCGCCTGCTCGATACAAAAAAACCGACCAGATATTCTCATCTGATCGGTTTCGCAATCGGTTCGAGCCGATTAGGCTGCCTATTCGCTGTCTGCCTGCACAGCCACCGGAGTGACGCCCATGCTTTCCAGCTTTTCGCAAATATCTTTGAGCTTAGGATTTCCTTCGCCGACAATTTCCCCGGAAATTACGACAAGCGGATACCACAAATCTTCCTCGATAATGCGTGTCGCCCAGCTTTTGTCATCGTCTGTCTGCGGGTGTTGAAAATCACTGTAGACGATGCGGATGCTGTCGCTTCCATATTTGCGGGAAAGGGCAGCTTGCAGCCATTCTGCCGTTTCCTTGGCAGATGGCAAATTTACGCAGCTGGCGCAGAGTTGTTCGGTTCCAAACACTTTGATTTCCACACTCATCTCATCCGCCTCCTCTCGGTTCCGTAGCTGTGCGCGCTCTCTTGCAGGATTAGGACAGCGCCTGGTCGAGATCCTCGATCAGGTCTTGCACATCTTCGATCCCTACCGAAATGCGAATGAGACCGTCCGTGATGCCCAATTCGGCACGGCGCTCTGCCGGGATGGAAGCGTGCGTCATGCGCGCAGGCACGCTGATGAGGCTTTCAACCGCGCCCAGCGATTCAGCCAGTGTGTAATATTTCACTTTTGCCAAAACCTCATCGGCACGTTCCGCACTGCCGACATCAAAGGAGATCATGCCGCCAAAGCCGCGCGCTTGCTTTTGAATCAGCTCATGTCCGGCGTGGCTCGACAAGCCCGGATAGATGACCCGTTTGATGTCGCTGCGCTCGGACAGCCATTTTGCCAATGTGCGCGCATTGTGCTCGTGCTCTTCCATGCGGATGCCGAGCGTTTTCATGCCGCGCAGAAGCAGCCAGGAATCTTGCGGACCGAGGACGCCGCCGATTGCATTTTGCACGAAATGCAGGTCTTCTCCGATCTTCGCATCTTTGGCGACAACCAGACCTGCGACGACATCGCTGTGGCCGCCCAAATATTTCGTTGCGCTGTGGAATACGATGTCTGCGCCCAGATCGAGCGGATTTTGCCAGTATGGCGTCATGAACGTGTTGTCGACGACGAGCAGCACACCTTTTGCCTTGGCGATGTCAGCCAGCGCGCGAATGTCGCTTACTTTCAGCAGCGGGTTGGTCGGCGTCTCCATGATAATCGCTTTTGTTTCCGGGCGAATCGCTGCCTCTACCGCTTCCAGGTTGCTCGTATCGACGTAGGTTGCTTCCAGACCCATTCGGGAAAATACGCGGGTGATGACGCGATAGGTACCGCCGTACACATCGTCACCGACAACGAGATGATCGCCCTTGTTGAACAGGGAAAGAATCGTCGACAAAGCCGCCATGCCGGAACCAAAAGCAAAGCCGCGGGCGCCGCCTTCGATTTCTGCGATGTACGTTTCCAGCGCGTGGCGAGTCGGGTTCCCGGTCCGGGAATACTCGAAGCCTTTGTGCACGCCGATGGCTTCCTGCTTGTACGTGCTCACCTGGTAAATCGGAACGGAAACCGCTCCTGTATGGGGATCTCCCTCAATTCCGCCGTGGATCAGCCGAGTTTTGATGCGCATCTTAGATTCCTCCCTGGTAAATTTTTTTGCTCAGATAGCGTTCGCTGCCATCGGCGAACAAGGTAACAATATTCGTTCCTGGCGCTGCCTCTCTCGCTTCGCGCAACGCCGCTGCCATCGCTGCTCCCGCCGAGCTGCCGACGAGCAAGCCTTCTTTGGCGGCGAGCTGCTTGACCAGATCGAATGCTTCCACATCGAGGATGGTGTGAATCGCATTGAAATAGCTGGTGTCCATGAACGGCGGCAAAAACTCCATGCCGATGCCTTCCGTTTTGTGCGGGCCAGGCTCTCCCCCGTTCAGGATCGACCCTTCCGGCTCCACAATCACGGTCTTGATGTTCGGATTTTGCTCCTTCAAGTAGCGGGCTACGCCCATGAATGTACCGCCGGACCCGGCGCCTGCGACAAATACGTCCACCTGGCCGTCCATTTGGCTCCAGATTTCCGGGCCTGTGGTCTTGTAGTGCGCATCGGGATTCGCCGGATTCGCGAACTGCTGCGGCACGAACGAGCCTGGAATCGACGCGGCCAGCTCCTGCGCCTTGGCGATTGCTCCTTTAATGCCCAACTCGGTCGGCGTATTTACAACCTCGGCCCCAAGCGCACGCATCAGCTCCTGCTTTTCCTCGGAAAACTTGGCTGGCACGCAAAAAATGACTTTATACCCGGTTCCGACAGCGGCAAGGGCAAGCCCAATTCCTGTATTTCCCGCTGTCGGTTCGATAATGGTTCCGCCTGGCTTCAGTTGACCCTTTTCCTCTGCGGCACGGATCAATTCCATTCCCAGTCTGTCCTTCACGCTGCCGCCTGGATTAAAATATTCCAGCTTGGCAAACAAGCGTACTCCCTCGGGAAGCTCGAACTGTGTCATTTCGACGATCGGCGTATTGCCAATCAGTTCCTTCACATTGCGAAATACGTTCACGAAAATCTGACTCCTTATGTTGAAGTACTTGCTGTTTCATTATAACATGCTGCTCTTGCAAAAAGTCCATGCGATGCACATTGAATCTCCTTCGTCCCGCGAGCAGGAAAGTGTCAACAGGGCATGTAAGCCATGGATTTATCGCCAGCGTACGATTATAATAAAGGAGAGGTTGGAAAGGAGTGAATGGAACATGGATATGATGGATCAAGTACAAGAAGTTCTCGATAAACTGCGCCCATACCTGCAACGTGACGGCGGAGACGTGCAACTCGTCGACGTAGAAGATGGCATCGTAAAGCTGCGCCTGATGGGTGCATGCGGCAGCTGCCCTTCTTCCACCATCACCCTGAAAGCAGGGATTGAACGTGCCCTGGTGGAAGAAATCCCGGGCATCAAAGAAGTGCAACAAGTATTCTAATCCAGGCGCACAGCCATGAAAGCAGCTACCGTCTTCGGCGTAGCTGCTTTTTTCATTTTCGCAAGGCGAATGCTTCAGCCCTCTCGCCTGCTTTTCTCATCCCTTTTTCCAAAAAGGCGGTCACCCGCTCGGCGTACTCCTCCGGCAACAAAGCAAAGCTACGCACGTGCCCGGCCTGCGGAACCAGCCAGATTTGCGAATCCTCATCCTGAGCCAGCGCATGCAGCCGCTTGCTGTTTTCCGCAGGTACGGTGGAATCTCCCGTCCCATGAATGAACATCATCGGCTTTTTCGCCCGGCACACGGCCTGGTACGGCCTGACATGGCGTGGATTCGCCCGGAGCAGCACCGGACTGAGGGTGAGAATCAGCCAGTTGAAGGGAAAACGGGGCAGGCCCGTCCATTGCGGCAAATTTTCTTCCAAATACTCGCGCAGCGAATAAAACGGAGAGTCTGCCACAACAGCCGCAATCCGCGGGTCCGCTCCTCCGACGAGCAGCGATGTCGCTGCCCCCATGGAAAAGCCGATCAGACCGATTGTCTGTCCCGGCTTTTTCGCTTCGACAAAATCAATCGCTCCAAGCAAATCTTGCTGCTCGCGCAACCCGATCGTAGTCAACGATGGACTGGACTGTCCGCTGTTGCGGAAATCGAACATCAACACATCGTAGCCGGCATGCGCCAGCTTTGCCGCGAGCGCCAGCGCCGGCAGATGCGGCTCCTGCCTGTTCTGGCTGTAGCCGTGGGCAAAAATGAGCGTCCGTCCCTTTGGCGTTCGGCCGTTTTGGGCAGCGGACAAATACCAGCCCGCCAGTGAGATTCCCGCTTCTCTGCTCGGGAACACCACCGCCTCCGCCCCCTCGATTCCGAACTCCTGCGGGTCCATGTCGATCGGCTTGCGCACGGGATGAGTCAGACGCCAGGTGACATGCAAAGCAACAGCGGAAGCCGCTACGACGGCTGCCAGCACAAGACCCGCTGCCAGGATGAAAACGGTGCTCATAGCGCTGTCAACGGCTCCTTTCCGCTCAGCACAGCAACGATATTGGCTGCCGCCAGCCGTGCCATTTCATTTCGCGTCTGGATCGTGGCGCTGCCAATATGCGGGAGAGCCACTACGTTTGGCAAAGACAAAAGCGGATGATCCGGCGAAACCGGCTCCTGTGCAAATACGTCCAGTCCCGCCGCCCATATTTGTCCGTCCACCAAAGCCTGGTACAACGCAGCCTCGTCTACGGTTCCGCCGCGAGACACATTTACGAAGACAGCGGACTTTTTCATCAGGGCAAATTCTCTGGCTCCCATCAAGTGCCGCGTCTCTTCGGTCAGCGGCGTCAGCAGCACGACGTAGTCCGACTCCTGAAGCAGCTCATCCAGTCCGGCCAGCCGCGCTCCCGTCCTCGCCTCCGCCTCTTCCTTGCGGTGGCGGTTATGGTACAAAATGCGCATGTTGAAACCTGCTGCTCGCCGAGCCACCGCCTCGCCGATCCGCCCCATGCCGATAATGCCCAGGGTCGTTCCGTACACGCTTTGCCCGGCCATCAGGTACGGGCTCCACGAGGTCCATTCTCCGGCGAGCAAAAAACGGTTCGCTTCCGTCAGTCTGCGGCCCGTCGCCAAGAGCAGCGCGAACGCCAGATCCGCCGTCGCCTCTGTCAACACATCGGGCGTATTGGTCACCGTGATCCCTTGTCGTTTGCAGGCGGCCACGTCGATATTGTCATAGCCGACCGCCATGTTGGCGACGATCCGCAGCTTCTTCGCACGGTGCAAAAGCTCCTCATCCACCCGTTCTGTCAGCATGGTCAGCACCGCGTCCGCATGCTCGATCTCCTCCAAGAGCTTCGCGCGCGGCACAGGTGTATCTCCCTCCCACACGTTGACATCCGCTACTTCCTCCAGCATGGCTAACACTTCATGGGGTAGTTTCCTCGTGACGAATACTTGCGGTTTGCTCATTGTATTGCCTCCACAGCCAATCGATTTGCGGAATGGACACGCCGTAATGCTCTTCGACCAGACGGGGATAGTGCCGGAGTCCCTCTTCCATTTTCACAAGCTCGTCTTCCAGCTGGGATTGCCATGCTTCCACGTTTACTTGCTGCTTTTCCTCCAGGGGAAGCTCCTTGTAGGCTTCCACCAGCTTCAAAAAGCGGCCCGGATAGAACATCAGCGCGTAGATCACGGCATATTCCCCGGAAAGCAAAGGCGCAACACTGTTATAGCCGTCGAAAAAGCTGATCGCGGCCTCGTCATTCCAGCCGTTGCGCCTGGTTTCGGCTTTCAGCCATTGTCCAAGATCGCGAGCCCGCATATCGAGTACCCAGTTCCATTCTCCCGCCATCAGGCGTACATCCTTCTCATTCCATAGCATATACCCTTGGTCAAAATTTTGGTAGGCTACTTTTCCAAGACCGGCTGTTTCCTTCACGACTTTATCGTAGCCCGCTTCCAGCAAATACTGGACGGAGATTTCCCCCAGTTGATGCACATACGTATAGCAGGTCAAAAGCAACTCATCCATCGGCGTAAGCTCGACATCCGATTCGTCCAGCTTATCCCGGTACTCGCTGTAATGCCGCAGTTTTCTGCGCCACGTGCTGGGCCAGTTCCCCAGCGAGCTGAACGGAATAAACAGTTTATCTCCGGAAAAATTTTTCGTCGCCTGGTGAAATTGCGCGAGCGACTGCCCGCTTGCGTAGGACGTATTTTCCGGAGTGGCTTCGCGCACTCCTCGGTACAAATAGTAAAGCTGCTCATCCTCGACAAAATGGGACTGCCCGCCCGTGGTTTTGACCAGCTTCAGCAGCCGGATGTCTTGCTGCTGGCTGAGATGCTTGCGCACCCGCTCGATGAACTTGCTTTTGTAGCGATAACCGGCCGGCGCTTCAAACATGTAATACAGGCCCTGGTCGGTTTCGAGCACCTTGCTGGCGCCCGCCACGCGGTAGTTTTGCAACTGGAATCCATATCGCTCCTGGAGCAGTTCTTTTTCCTCCATACGGGTCCATCCTCCTTGCACACCTTCTCTTGGCGCATTGTATGTCGCAAAACCGGGATAGGTGCCTATCTCGCTGCAAATACTAGAGGAACTGATGAGCGCCGGAAAAGGAGGAAAACCAGATGAGCGAGCACCCGCTCAACAGCGAGAGCTGCCTGGAAGTGGTCATCGGGCTTTTGGGAAAACGGGGCGTTTCCCTCGATGATATCGCTGAGATTGTGTTTTTCCTGCAAACGAAATACGTCCCCGATCTGACGATGGAGCTGTGCCTGGACAGCGTGAAGGCGGTGCTGAAAAAGCGGGAGGTGCAAAACGCGCTGTTGACGGGCATCCAGTTGGACATGCTCGCCGAGCAAAAGCAGCTGCTGCCGCCGCTTCAAACCATTATCGAGACGGACGAGCCGCTCTACGGGGTGGACGAGGTATTGGCACTTGCCATCGTCAACCTGTACGGCAGCATTGGCTTTACCAACTTCGGCTACGTCGACAAGCTCAAGCACGGCAAGCTGGCCCAGCTCAACGACAAACGCTTCGGCGTCCACACGTTTCTGGACGATCTGGTTGGAGCGATTGCCGCTGCCGCTTCCAGCCGGATTGCCCATCGCCAGAAGCAGCAGGAGGAGTGCCTAGAGCGAGATGCGTAGCTGCCACTCCCGCAGATCGTCGGCGATATGCGTCGGCTGCACTTTGTGGCGAGCCGCTTCTTCCCGCGTCGAATAGCCGGTCAGGACGAGCAGGCTGTCCAGGCCGCTATTTGCTCCGGCTTCCTTTTTTATGTGTTACGAATCGTGTATGAGCGTTTCATAACAAAAAAGCTTTTACTTACTTGCAATTGTTATTGCAAGTAAAGCAAATGCACTATGGTGTGCACGCAAATTTTAAGCCAACCAGATCAGAGAAGAAGCCAACTTTAAGAAGGCCACAGATCAGCCCAGACATATATGTAAAGAAAGTGGTTGTCCACATGGTAGTGTAGAGTTCTGGCAAGAAAGTTAACCAAGGTAAAGCAAACTCTGTTCTGGACGAGGTGAAGAACCCATGTGTTAAGGGTGTCTTAACTCTAATTAACAGGATATGTTACCCACTCTATTTCCGCATAACATTCTGCTAACCAAACACTGTCTGTTTGTTTCATGCAAATCTTATATACCTTTTCATCTTTGGTTGTTACCAAAATCATGCGGCTATGACCATGAGAAGAGATGGTTTGAAATGTGACGACCTCAGACTTTAACTGATCCGCTACAAACTTTTTAAGAACTTTTTTATAATCCTTGTATTGTTCATCATTTTTCAGCTGTTGAATTTGTTCTGGTTTAAATTCAATAGTCGCATAATCATTCGTTTTTTGGGCTACCTCTAACAAGGCGTCCCGATCCTTGAATAACTCCGGGTGAATTTTGAAATTCGATGTCTGTGTTTGTTCGTTTGCTTGTTGAGTTGTAGATTGTTCACTAGACACCATCGCTGTACCTCCAGCGCAACCAGAAAGAATGAGCGACAACATAAAGGTAATCGTTGCTACCCTTTTCATTGTTGACCTCCATTTTTTTGTGATTTATTGTTGCTATTCAATAATTTTAGACCAAATTCAGGAATAATCACTACAATATACCTAAAAATTCCGTAACATCCACAACCAAAGGGCATGATGTTTCCGTAGTTAGCGATAAGTACAGAAGAAACATGCTGATGAATCCAAGATACGGAGGAATTGTGCGGAACAGCGTTTTCGAAATCGACTGTCTCTGAGCTAGAGAATGGCTTTGATGATGCCACAGCGCAATAGCAGTACACGGAAGAGCACGTTCGACAAACTGTTCACCCGTTCAGAAAAGAAAGGCCCATCGCCAGAAGCAGCAGGAGGAGTGCCTAGAGCGAGATGCGTAGCTGCCACTCCCGCAGATCGTCGGTGATATGCGTCGGCTGTACGTGGTGGCGAGCCGCTTCTTCCCGCGTCGAATAGCCGGTCAGAATAAGCAGGCTGTCCAGGCCGCTGTTTGCTCCCGCTTCAATGTCGGTAAACAGGTTGTCGCCGACGCTCAACGTCTGGGATGCATCTGTGCCGATAACAAAAAAGCACGAGCAACATGCCCATGCTTATGACGGGAAGGCAATATAATCATTCCTTCCATAACTTGTCTATTACGAAATGAACCGCAATAATCGTTGCCATGAAGCTCAAGTAAGGCTCATCCGTCTTTAGTATCCCGCCGACACCCAAAAATACAGCGAGGGAAAGTCCAAGGAGGGATAACAAGTACGTCCATTTTCGGCTCAAATGATCGTCTCTCCTTTCCTTGCTTTTATCGTAACGACTACACCCGAAACCATTTCATCCGCCCCCACTCATGATTGCTTGCCAACCATTCCGTAGCGGCATGCGGGTTAAAATTGCTTCGCCTCTAACCAGCCCAATTCGCCAGAAGCAGCAGGAGGAGTGCCTAGAGCGAGATGCGTAGCTGCCACTCCCGCAGATCGTCGGCGATATGCGTCGGCTGCACTTTGTGGCGAGCCGCTTCTTCCCGCGTCGAATAGCCGGTCAGGACGAGCAGGCTGTCCAGGCCGCTGTTAGCTCCGGCTTCAATGTCGGTGAACAGGTTGTCGCCGACGATCAACGTCTCGCGCGCTTTTGTTCCAAGGACGGAAAGCGCGTAGCGCACGATGATCGGCTCCGGCTTGCCGATGACGAGCGGCTTGGTGCCCGATGCGACGGAAACGGCGGCAACGAGCGAGCCGTTTCCTGGAAACAAGCCGTTGTCCGTCGGCAACGCGGCGTCCGCATTGGTCGCGATAAAAGTAGCGCCTGCGCGAATGGCGGAAGCAGCAATCGACAGCTTTTCGTACGTGAAGGCACGGTCGATTCCGACGATGACGTAGGCAGGATGGTCAGCTGTCAGCCTGAAGCCTGCCGCTTCCAGCTGCGACAGCAAGCCTTCCTCGCCAATCGCATACACGCTTGCTCCTGCGGGTGCCTTTTCTTGCAAATACTTCACAGTCGCCATACTGGTCGTATAGACATCCTGGGCGGTTGCCTCCACTCCCATCCCGCTCAGTCTCGCTGCCACTTGCTCGGCCGTTGCGGACGAATTGTTGGTCAAAAACAGGTACGGAATCCCGTTCGCTTTCAAGTAACGAACAAATTCGGCAGCGCCGGGAATCGGCTCGCGGCCGCGGTAAATCGTTCCATCCAGATCAATCAGATAGCCTTTGTATGGGTTCATGTTGCTTCTCCTCCATCCCGATTCCTCTCTCTTTTTGGCAAAACAGCCACTCTTCCTTACGATACTCGTTTTTGCGCCATTTGACGAGCCGCCCGTCCGTTTGGCTGCTCCACGAACTCTGCCCCCATGCTCCCCCCTGCGGAAGACAGCCTTTTTGGCAGCAAAAAAGCCACCCTGTACCGAATCGAATCGTACCAAAGTGGCGATCATTGACATTGTTCTTACGCTTTTTTGATTTCAAACACGCACTTGTCTCCGCCTTTTGCCATGCAGGAGGTTTGCTCCACATCGGCATTCAGCACCCGGCGAAACAACGACAGCTCACAGGAGCAGGCCTGATTGAATTCACGCGCTACCTGCGCGATCGGGCAGTTGAATTCCAAAATGCGGAATGCATTTCCGTCCGCGTCCGCTTCCCACTCCACCATGTAGCCTTTTTCATTTTGCAGCTCGGCGAGCTTTGCGACACGGTTTCGCAAGTCTCCTTGCATATGGGCGCGATACGATTCCTCCAGACGATTTTCGCGGCGGCGGAACAGCATTTCGACTTTTCCGGGACCGTCGATCTCTTTCAAGTCTTGCAAAAAATCAAGCGTTAAATGAGAATAATTGCGCGGAAACAGCTCATCTGCTTCCTGCGACAAGGAATATACGTTCGTTGGTCGTCCCATCGCTTGTCTCACAAGCGTAGACGTTATCAGACTGTCTCTTTCCAACGTGTTCAAATGGCGTCTGACTGCCATTTCGGTAATGCCCAGCTCGGCGGCCATGTCGCTGACTGAGAGTGAGCCTTTCACCTTGAGCATGTGCAGGATTTGGTCACGAGTGGACGTCCCCTCGTTTGCCATACGTGTCACCGTCCTTTCTACCTATTGTAGCGGATCGGTACGCTTTAGTAAACAAACGAAAGTGTTTTGTATAAAAAATCCGTTTCCCCATTGTCTTAGAACAATTCTTTCTGCAAAAACGCACGCACCTGCGGATCAAACCGCCGCATCGCTTCGATGGATTCGTTCACGAGCGCGAACATTTCTCCCGCCGGAACGCTTGTGTAGCCAATGACCAGATGCTTGCGGAAATCGACCACACGGGTCAGCGTGACTGCCTGCTCATCTGTAATGACTTGTTCATCGCGCAAAATTTCGACAATATCGCTGTAGCTACCGGGATCGCGCATGATAAAGCCGTCAATCAACGCATTTCCTACATCGACGATTCCTTCGATGGACAAGTGCAGGGCTCGCTCCATCGCTGCAACAGCCACTTCGTCCGCCAAAACCGCTTCGGCTCCCCGTTCCCTGAGCTTGTCCAGCAAATCAAGCATGGAAGACATATAGGCCAGTACTTGGTCAATTCGCTTTGTATTCACGTCGTACATGAGATTCTCCTTATTTTCGCTTTTTCGTTTTTCGCTTGGCATAATAGATGGTAAACACAAACGTCAGAACCAGGACGACAAGGACCAATTCCCCTTCCTGCAAATAGGAATTGCTCACGGCTTTCACCTCTTTTCCTCCAAACAGTATACCAAATTTGTCCCGGCTGTCACGAATCGGCTTGTGCTTTATGTTACAATGATGAGGTACATTTTTGCCGGCAGAAAGGGAGGAACTCGACTGTGGAACGCGAACTGGCATTGGAAATCGTGCGGGTAACAGAGATGGCTGCCCTCGCCTCGTCGCACTGGCTGGGACGGGGCAAGAAAAAGGAAGCGGACGGAGCGGCGACCAGCGCCATGCGCGCCATGTTTGACACGATTAACATGAGGGGAACCGTCGTCATTGGCGAAGGGGAGCTGGACGAAGCTCCGATGCTGTACATTGGCGAAAAACTCGGTCACCCGGATGCGATTGGCCCTGAAGTAGACGTCGCCGTAGACCCGCTGGAGGGGACGACGATCGTTGCCAAGGGACACAACAATGCCATGTCGGTGATCGCGATTGGCGACCGCGGAACGTTGCTGCATGCCCCCGACATGTACATGATGAAAATGGCGGTTGGCAAGCGGGCTGCGGGACAAATCAACCTTTTCGATCCCGTGGATAAAATGATAGAAGTAGTCGCCGAGGCAAACAACAAACGCATTCAGGATGTGACCGTCATCATCCAGGAGCGGGAGCGGCATCAGGACATCATCGACACCGTAAGGGAAAAAGGCGCACGCGTCAAGCTGTTCGGCGATGGCGATGTCGGCGCAGCGATTGCCCCCTGTCTGCCGCATACAGGGATTGACCTGTTTCTCGGCATCGGCGGCGCACCGGAAGGCGTCATCAGTGCGGCGGCGATCAAATGTCTCGGGGGCGACATGCAAGCGATGCTCAAGCCGCAAAACGACAGCGAACGAAAGCGCTGCATCCAGATGGGGCTTGCCAATCCGGAGCAGTTGTTGACGCTGCACGATCTGGTAAAAGGAGACGACGCCATCTTCGCGGCAACAGGAGTATCGGACGGCGAACTGCTGCAAGGGGTGCGCTACTTGGGCGACGACATGGTAGAAACGCACTCCATCGTCATGCGCGCCCAGACGAAAACGATCCGTTTTGTCCGCGCTTTGCACAATATCGAACACAAACCCAATCTGTCATGGAAGTAGAGGAGCGTATTTATGGCGAACGACTTGTTTTTCTTGTACGATGAATCGGAGGATACCAAAACCCGCTTTGTCAGCTTTATGGGCGAATCGACCCGGTTCGATCTGGCCATCACAACGACCAACCGGTTTTACGGCAAAAAGCTGGTCATCAATATTCAAAACGGCCGATCGGCGATTATCGGGGAAGACGATCTCGGGGAAGAAGGCTACCTTGAATTTGCTTTTAATCTGAATGAAGAGGAAGCCGAAGAGTTGAAAACCTTTTTGGAAACCGTTATCTAGCCCTGCTTCCGGCAGCCCCGGGCCCATCTCGAAACAAGCCGTTTCGGATGGGCTTTTCGGTGCCCAAATCCATACGGACAACGCTCCACATCGGCGAATGTCTCGTATACTGCTACTGCACATACAGACAACGAGAGGAGTGCAGTCGCACCATGCAACCTTATCCAGCTGACGATCAACCGTTGCAGGCTCATCAGGCGGAAGACCACTACCAGACGATTCCGGAAGATCAGGCGCATCCCGTCTTCTTTCGCAGAAGAAGAAACGACGGCGGGTTCCCTCTCATCATTCCGCTCCCTTATGGCTACTATCCGCCCTATTACTATCCGTACCCGTATCCTTACTCGTATCCGTACTATCCCTATCCGTATCAGCCCTACCCGTTTTACGGCGGATATGGAATCTAGCCAGATACTTCAAGCTCTATGAAAAGGAAAAGGGGCCTCTCTCAAGCCGAGAAATCGACGTTGAGACGGCCCCTTTGACTACTAACAAGCAAAAAATTTGCCAAAAACCACGTGCGTTGACTGGGGGAATCTCACTTTTTTTGCATCATTTTTGATTGAATGACGAGAATGTGTTGATCCAGTTTTTGGCTTAAATGCACGACTTCATCATCCAAAAAGTCCTTCTTCTTTAAAAACAATTGCACCAGTTGTTCTCGCAATTGTTCCATGTTGCTTTCCAAATGCTCGAAATCGAAAGAACTTTCCCCTTCCCGATCCATAGGTAGCGTGGCACATTTCTTAATAGGAGCTATAACTGCTCCTTCTGCGGGCGTTCCTCTACCCTGGCGAAGGGATGGAACATCATTTTTACATGAAATAGCTCCTATAGTTATCCCTCCTTTTTCTTACTAAAAAAGTATATGGATAACTATATACTGGCATTCAAAAAACGGGCGACTGACAAAATTTGAATAGTAAAAAAATCATCCTCAGAAGAGGATGATTTTTCTCCGTGTTATCCACCAACACCGTGTTCATATTGGATAACGGTTCCTTTTGGGATTGGTGCTTGTCCACCCGTAACGCTACTATACAGTCCCAAAACTAAAACGATTGATAGCAAAATCGACCTCTTCATTTCGTATCCCCTCCATGATTTGCTTGTACTCTATTTTTTGTTGATTTGTTGCATGTGATCGAAAAGCTTCGAATAGTGTAACACAACGAACGAAATCACTGTCATTCTTCATGATAGCCGATAAAGCCAGACAACGTAAAATATCTTCCATTCCGCTCACGTACTGGCGATACGTAGCTAGCTCATATCGAAAACGAAAATAACGATCCATCTGAATGGAGTTATCGTATTCGTTACAATCATGAATCTGATTTGAAAATTGTTCGAGAATTCCGTCCACTTTAAATCTATGCTTATTGGCGGATTCCAAAATGGCTAGTAAGCCAGAAAGGATCTCTTTTGGGTGCTCGATAAGGAACCGGGTGTAGGCAGGCAGAACATCAATGTTCCCCAGGAGAACATCTAGCGTATAGCGATTAGCCGTTGCCCACAGTCGAAACTTTTCGGCCTCTATCCGTCCTGTTTCATCCAAAAGTGCAAACTCACTCAGATCAGCATAACCAGAGATACATTTCTTCGCCTCTTCATACAATCCTTGCTTTTCCAAGGCAGCACTCTTCAAAAGGAATCCCTGCCCGTAGTATACGACGAAATGTCGCTCTGTCTTTGGCAAAATGATTTTTCTGTTCATTTTCCGCCCGCGCAACTCATCCTGGAAAACAGCCGTTGCCAACTCCCTTAGCTCATCAGCATAACGCTCTACCTCTTGCCATTTGTGAAGCGAAAAGCATACATTGGCAAGATGCAACAGGGCATCCAGTTGATAGTTTTCAGGCAGTCTCTTTCGATACGGATCAAATTGTATGACAGCCTTCCAATTTTTTTCTGAATCGGTACCTTGCAGGGCTCGAAATAATCGATATTGTGCGATGACAAAACGCTCATTATGGCTGTTTTTTTCCGTATCAATGACGAACTGATAAAATGGAACCGACTCCTTGCGTTTCCCTTTGGTAAAGAGTTGCTCGGCTACCAGAAAGAGAATGGGGATGTTTTTCTGATCGTCCAGTAGCTTGGAGACTAGCGAATCAATACAATCCCACCGACCGATTTCCGCGCATCGAACTAGGTATGGGATAACCCTGGACCGCGACACTTTTCCTTCCATAAGACACTCTGACTCGTACAGTTCATACAGCCAGCCTTGAGATTGCCCAAACGCATGAGCAAATGCATCCAAGTGAGCAATCTTCATGGAGCGGGGGGGAATCCGATTTAAAAGGTCGCTCAATACTCCCTGATTAATACCTGTTATGTCGCTAAGTCTAGTCAGTGTGTAACCACGTTCTTTCAGCTGATGTTCAATCTCGGTACGTAATGATCGTTGAACGGTCCTGCATTCCCCCATATTCGATCTCCCCTTCTTACACACAAGAAACATACACCATTACCTATATTTCACATTAACAAGAGCCTTATGTAAATATTTTACAGACTTAGCCGTCGATTTGCAAGATTTGGTTTTTTAGGGTACAGACTGGCGACATGGACACGGGTTTTATGAAGCTTTCCGAAAAAGAAAAAGAAGCCTGAGAAAAACGAGTGGTTTTTCCAAGCTTCTTTATTCGGGACTTATTCGACGGCCCCTTAGTCTGTTTTCCTTATGTGTCACGCTTGGGCGTGCTCTGGCTCTGTCCGGTCGGAACCTTGTCGCGGTCGCGGCTTTGGCGCGTCTGGTTTGGACGCTTCTCCCGCGAAGGCGCGTCCTTGCCGCTTTTCTCCGGCTTATCCTTGTGAAACTTCGGCTTGTCCGATCGCTCGTGGCGACCTCCAGACCGTTCGTGTGCGCCTCCGCTGTGGTGGTTTCGCTCCTGGCGATCCTGCCTGTTGTGGCGCGGATGAAAACGGCGCCGTTCCTTGCGCTCGACAATCATCGGAGAGTTCTCGCCACGGGACGAGTCCTGCCGGATATCGAGAATGCTGTCTGGATTCTCGTTTGGGCCTTCCTGTTCGGAGCCGTTATTGCCAACCGTCGCCTTTACCTTGCGCAAGACAAAGTACGGGCAGCCAAAGTTGCAAAACTCGTGCAGGTACTCATCCAAAGCGGCGATCCGCTGCTCGAACGGTACTTTGCGATTGGAATCTGTGTAAAATCCCCGCAAACGGAGCTGGCCGTAACCCCAGTCTCCGACGATGTAATCGTATTTGTCGAGGATATCGCTGTAGCGCTCCCTGAATGCTTCCGGATTCCAGCCGTCGCGATTTTCTTCCATGACTTCATAAGTACCGGCTTGCGTGCGAATCAAGTCCGCTTCCTCCTTACACTGGTATACTTTCGTCCATCTTATCACATTTCCAGCCGCAAGAGATAAAATTCCCACGAAAACTGCGCAAGCCCCCTGGACATTCTATCGTGTAGGGGGTGTTACCATTGAAAAAGACATGGTTGTATCCTGCGATTGCAGGCATTGCTCTCTTGGCTTCCGCTTGTGCGAACAACGCTGCGCCAAACTACGCGCATCCAAACCAGACCGCTCCTCACGTCACGAATGTGGACGGGTTGCATGGACGCAACTACGACGGCATGCGCTCCGCCAACTTTGACGGAATGCACGTCCGCAACGGTGTTGGCCTGAACAACATGCCGAGCGTCGATAATGGCAAGTACCCGAACGGGACGTATCCACGGGCGAACGTCAACCAGTACAACGCCTACACCAGTGGCATGCGACCGTACAACGCCTTTACCGGCCCTAACGACGGGGTGTTGGGCACGCCGAATCGAATGGGCCATTCCATTTATCAAAAGCGGGCCTGGGATCGCGCCGGAGCTGGCATCATGCAAACCGGCATGCCAAAAATGGGCTACGCCCAGACGAGCCGGGCAAGCATGAACACTGCTGGCGCCCAAAACGTTTATGTAGACCGCGATGCCCTGGCGCAAGCCGTCGGCAACGTCACAACGAGCTGCCCAGGCGTTCAGCGTTCTACTGTCCTGGTGACGGACGAAGAAATCTTCGTCGGTCTGCACACGCAGGGAGTAGATGCTCGCACAGCGAAAAACCAGGCGAAAATGAATGCGCAGTCGATCTCGCCACGCTATTACAAGGTATATGTGACGGACAACCCGAATGACATTCAGGAGATTGCCCGTGTCGCCAGCCGTTCCAGCAACCTGCATACAGCGCGTAACGAAGATGCGGCCAGCATCGACACGCTCATCAAGCGGCTGGGCGGCGTAACAGACGGCGAGCAAGGAAAAAGCATGAACGCTCAAAAGAGCGCGAAGGCCACTCACCCAGCGAAAATGGGTACAACCAGTCGCTAAGCGCATCTCCCCTGTATAGAGAAGAACCCCCTTTTTGCAGCGATGTTTTCGCATGCAAGGAGGGGGTTTTTCTTCTTATTACTGGCCTTGCGCCTGTGGCAAGGCTTCCTTGGCGATGGTTTCCTTCGCGGCATTCGCCTGTTCGTGCGCGTGGTACGAGCTGCGGACGAGCGGCCCTGCCTCCACGTGGCTGAAGCCGCGCTTCATGCCTTCTTCCTTCAGCCAGGCAAATTCGTCCGGATGGTAGTAGTGCTCGACCTTCAGATGCTTTTTCGTCGGCTGCAGGTATTGACCGATCGTCATGATGTTGACATCCACGGAACGCAAATCGTCCATGGTCTCGATCACTTCCTCCAACGTCTCGCCCACCCCGATCATCAGGCTGGACTTGGTCGGGATGTTCGGCTGGAATTCCTTCGCCTTTTTTAACAGCTCCAGCGTCCGGTCGTATTTGGCACGAGCCCGCACGCGGTCAGACAGGCGGCGGACCGCCTCGATATTGTGGTTCAGCACGTCCGGCTTCGCATCCATCACCAGCTTCAGCGCATCCCAATTTCCCTGGAAATCCGGGATCAGCACTTCCACAGAGGCAAATGGCAGACGACGGCGAATCGCCCGGATCGTTTCCGCAAAAATCTGCGCCCCTCCGTCTTTCAGATCATCGCGGGCGACAGAAGTTACGACCACGTGCCGCAGACGCATCTGCTCGGCTGCTTCGGCCACGCGTTCCGGTTCGGCCAAATCAAGCTCTGTCGGCAATCCGGTTTTTACTGCACAAAACCGACAGGCACGGGTACATATATCACCTAAAATCATGAACGTAGCTGTACCGCTGGCCCAGCACTCATGAATGTTGGGACATTTTGCCTCTTCGCAAACCGTATGTAGTGTCTTGCTGCGCATGGTTTGCTTCAGCTCTTTGAAGCTGGCGAGTTCTGGTCCTGAAACAAGGTTGATCTTGAGCCACTCCGGCTTGCGTTGCGTCATGGGGCCCACTCCTCATGTATCTTGGTACGAGACATTCGTCAATCTCCATTATAGAGGTTGGGTTTCCGAGGGGCAACCTCTTTCGCCAGTCCGGTAACAATTACCCGATGGCATGCACCTTGTGCCGATTCGATCCCTGCAAGAGCGGCGCAAGCATCCGCCGTTCCCGTTCCTGGCAGGAAAACAAAAAGACCTGGTGCTCTTCCGCCAGCTTGGCGATGTATGCCAGCGTCCGCTGCAAGCGCTCGTCATCGTAATGGACAAAATGATCGTCCAAAAACAGCGGCAACGGCTCTGTCCGTTTGCTGACATGCTGCAGCAGGGCGAGCCGCTGGGCCAGATAGAGCTGATCGGCCGTGCCCGTGGAGCATTGCTCGTGGCTGACAATCAGGTGGCGGGTCGGCTCCAGAAGCCGTACCGCAAATCCTTCGGTCGGGTCCAACCGCACATCCCGGTAGGTTCCTCCCGTGATCTGCGCCATTACCTCGGAAGCCGTTCGGTTCACATCTGGCAAAACGTCTCGCTTCCATTCGCTTTGGGCCGCAAGCAGCGTATCCCGCGCAAGCTGCAGGGCGTCCCGTCGCTGTATCAGCTTGTGAAGCGCAGTCGCAGCCGCCTCGTATTCGTCCCTGGCCCTCGCTACAGACACTCCCTCGTGTGCGTCCATCTCCCCGTAAGCGCGGGCGATTTTTTCCCGCAGCTCCTGCCGTTCTTCCTCCAGACGTGCCAGCTGTGCCAGACAGTCGTTCTCCTCTTCCTCGCGCTGCTGCTTTTGCTGCTGCAAGATCGCTCGCACGGCCTCGCCCCAGCTCGCAGACAGCTGTTCCTCCCGCTTTGTCTTGGCAAGATCGCTCTCCAGCCGGATCGCCCGCTGCTCCTGGGCGGTTCTTTGTAGCTCTTCCCTTTTTGCCAGAAACGTATCCCAATCCCGAACATCCCAGCGCTCCAAAATCGTCGCCAACTCAGCGTCAATGGCGGCTATCTCCTGCTGGAGCTGTTCGCTTTCTTGCAAAGGCTCGCTGGCGACAACAGGCGCGGCCGCATGTCCGCCCCCTTTTGCCCGCAGCACGAAAATCCCGAGTGCGAGTAACAGCAAACTCAAGCCGAGAGAACTGCCGCCAAGGACGGGATGCCCCGTCGTCAGGCCGACGGCGCCGAGGATGGCAAATAACCCAGCTACGCCCCCCAGGCGTGCGGCTCCCTTTTTGCGTTTGGCCCACTTCCCTTGCCGCTGCGTCCGCACCTGGCTACGCGTCCCGGTGGATAGGGCAAGCACAGCCAGCTCGGCCAGCCGCATATGCCGCTGCTCCCGCGCTTTTCGCAGCGAAATGCCTCGCTCATAATCCGCTTCGAGTTCGCCCAGCGCTTGACTCACCGCTGTTCCCTGCGCACCGTCTGGCGTCTGCTCGTCCCATGCCACGATCGAGCTGCGCGCTTTTTCGTGCAGGTGCCGCTCCTCTTCGCTCACAGCCCGCGAAAGCCACCATTGCCAATCCTGCGCATCCATGGGCAAATAGCTTCGCTGCCAGCTCTCTTGCCAGAGCTGGTCCTGCTCCTGCCCTTTCTGCAAACGACTCCTGAGCTGCATGCGCCGCTGTTCGAGCCGCTCGCACTCCTCCTCCCAGAGCTGAATCGATTGCGTCAATTGCCGGATCAAACGCCATGCCGCTTCAGCGCGAGCCAGCTCCTGCTCCTTGCTCGCCACGAGCGACGCCGCTTTGCCCAACAACGTATTTTCCGCCCGCTCCTTTTTGCCGATGCCAGCCAACTCCCGATCCAGCTCCGCCAAAACGGAATGGACCAGCGGACTCGCCTCCTGTGCATCCGCAAAGGAAGGCATGAGATGCTCGGCAGCTTCCAACGGCTCCCGCCTGATCCAGGTCAAATCGGTGAACAGACTGCGCGTCAGCCCCAGATGCTTCTCCAAAAAATTCCGTTCCTTGCGTCGATCCTCCAGGTAAACGTCTGTCAGCTCCGTCCACTCCGGGTCCAGAAACAGCCGCGCCTGCTCCCTCTCCTTCGCCAGCGTCCGGTGCAAGCGATACGTTTTGCCCCCCAGCTGGTAGGTGATGACCGTCTCGTATTCCCCCTGGTGCCAGGGGCGGTATTTTTCATACGCGGGCAAGTAGCGCGCCGTCTTGACGTAATCGCGCTTCATCCCGTACAGAGCCGCGAAAATGGCTTGCAGAAGCGTCGACTTCCCCGCTTCGTTGGGAGCGTAAAACAGGTTCAGTCCGGGAGCGAAGCGAAAGTCGGCCCCCTGCCATTTTCCGAAGCCCGAAAGCGATATCTCCTCGATCCTCAACGCATGCTCCCCCCAATCCGCGCGAGCGCCTCCTGCCTCGCCAGCCTGGCCATTTCGCGCTCTTCGTCATTGCGGGCGCTCGCTTCGGCCTCGGCCAGCCTGGCAAGCCATTTGCCCCATACGCCGCCTTCTGCCACCAGCTTGTCCACGTCGATGTCCGGCCACGTCTCGTCCGTGATCGCCAGGAAAAAAAAGCGTGCAAAGCGCTGCTCCAAAACCGGAAGCGCCGGAACAAAATGGGCGGCCCGCTCTCCCGTCAAGGTCACGTACACCAGATCGCTTTCAGGGATCTCCCCCAGCTGTCCGTTCATTCTCTCGATCAGCTGCTCTGTCGTCTCCGCCCCGGCGGCATGAATCGTCACCTTGCGAATGCAGCGTCGGCTGACAGGCACGGCTTCGAGCGTCAGCCTCCCTGTATCGTCCAGCTCGCCGTACAGCACAGTGCGCTCTCCCGTCTCCTTGCTCGAAAGCCCTTCCGGCGAGCCGGGATAGGCGGCAAGCGGCTGCTTGGTTTGCGGATGAACAAACAGCTCCGGCTTGTGAATATGGCCGAGCGCCACGTAATCCATTCCGGACTCGACCAGCTCCTGCAGCGTGACCGGCGCGTACGGCTGGTGATCGTCCCCTGCCCGGTTCAACACGCTGGCATGCAGGACCATCAGGTGATGCCGATAGCCGTCCAGCTTGCCGGGAAAAGAAGCGAGTGGCGACTCGTAGACGTGCGCTTGCCCAAATCCCCACCCGTAGACGACGCAAGACTTTTCCGGAAACTCAAAAGCGCCCCACTCGGGAGTAAACCAGTACACGTTGCTCGGCCAGTCCAACGTCTCGTAAAACGAATCGGGCCGCCACGGATCGTGGTTTCCCGGCGCAATGCACACCGGGGTCGGAGCAATGCTGGCAAACAGGTCGCGCAAAAACATCGCTGTGGGGCGTCGGCCCCCGTGATATTCCAGCAGGTCTCCGGCTATCAGCCAAAAGTCTGCCTGTTTTTCCGCGACCAGATCGCGAATCGTTTGCAGCGTGCGACGAAAATCATCCTGCCGAAGCTCGTACTGGTCGGCGAGCCTATGTAAAGGCGCGTCCAGATGGACGTCCGCCGTATGAATGAAGGACAACACGTAGCGATCAACTCCTTGCATGACAAACCGAATCGGCAAATGCTGCACTTGGGACAACGAATCAGCAAACAGCCGAACATACTTTCCCTATTATGATACAGAGGAAATCCCTGGTTGAAAAGGAGTGTTTCTCGGACACGGTCCATTTTCACGAGGTCGAGGCGCTCGATTCGATCGTCGTCATCGTAGGCATCGCGCTCGGATTGGAAGAGCTGGGCATCGAACGGCTGTATGGCGGGCCGATCCCGACAGGCAACGGCTACGTGTGCTGCGGCTCCTGGTCGGACGTCGGTAGACACAAAAAAACTTCCGTCGACATTTCGGCGGAAGTTTGTGCTTGGTCCATCGGTTAGCGCAGCAAGCGGAGGAATTCGCGCATGAAGCCGGGCAAATCCGGCCATGCATGACCAGACACCAGATTGCCGTCTACGTGGAGCGTTTCTTTCTCGTAGATTGCGCCCATCGCCTCCACGTCCGGTCTGCACGCCTGGTAGGCGGTCAGCTTGCGGCCAGCGAGATGCTCGGGCACAATCGCAAGCACCTGGGAGCCGTGGCAAATCGCCGCCACCGGCTTGTTTGCCTCAAAAAAATGAGCGACGATCGGCTTTAAGCTTTCGTTGAGCCGGATGTATTCAGGCGCTCTCCCGCCGGGAATAATCAAGGCGTCGAAAGCTTCCGGATTGATGTCAGAGAATGCGGCGTGCGCAGGCAACTGATAGGCGGGCTTTTCTGTGTACGTCTCGCTGTGCGCTTCAAAGTCATGACATACCGTGTGCAGCGTCTTCACGCTGGGCGCCGCAATCACGGCTTCGTAGCCTTCCTCCAGCAAACGGTAATACGGATAGAACACCTCCAGCGCTTCTACGGCATCTCCTGTCACGATCAACACTTTTTTACTCATCACACGAGCCTCCTCCATACAGGTTGGGTTGGATACTCCACGTGTTCAATTCTGTGCAGGCTCATCCCGCTCCTGCTTGTCTGACCAGATTTTTACAGAACGTTTACGGAGCGCCAATTCCCGCGCTTCCTGGTAAACCTGCGGCGACAGCCCGAACGGCACCGCGATGGGCTGCACATACAGCTCTCCCCCGCACCCGTCAGCCACAGCGGCTGTCATCAGATCGCGCAAAGCAGCCACCTCCCGCAGCCCGCGCAAAACACTCACGGACGCCTTCCAAAAAGTATCGGGGATAATCTGCAGCAACTGGCAGAAACTACAGCAGAAACCTACAACGGAAACTACCCGGGCTGGAGGGAGACGGCATGCGAGTTTTCCGCCTCATCATTCAGATCAGCTTATGCGTGGCCGCGATCCTGTCGCCGCTGGAATCTGCCTTCGCCAAAGGCTCTCCTGCCAAACAAGCAGACCCTCTCCTGCGAGAGCGGCTGCAGCTTTTTTGGCGCATGGAGTCTTTGTACGGCATTCCCTGGAGTTATTTGGCGGCTATCGATCAGTATGAGCGCACGATGAAGATACGCCAAAAGCAAGCGAACAACCAGGCAGCGGCCTCGCGTCTGACTGCCGTGGATATCCCGCCTGACCGCTGGGCGGGCAGCCTGAATCCCGACCCGGACGACACCAATCCGGCCTCGATCCAGTTTTTCGACGGGATCGGCATGGACGGCGACGGAGATGGACGTGCCGACCGCAACAACGATCTCGACGCACTCACTTCCCTTATTCATTACTTGGCGCAGTACGGCTTTTCTGCGGATGATTGGCAAATCGGCGTCTGGTCTTACTACCAGCGGGATCGCTCGGTGAAAACGATTCGGCAATTCGCGCAGGTGTATGAAAAATACCAGCATTTGCAGTTGGACGAGCGCCATTTTCCCATCCCGGCAAGGTACGACTACAGCTACCGCAGCACCTGGGGAGACGCGCGCGGCTGGGGGGGACGCCGGATTCACGAAGGCACCGATATTTTCGCCCAACACGGTACCCCCGTGCTCTCCACGGCCTACGGAGTGATCGAAGTCATCGGCTGGAACCGCTATGGCGGCTGGCGGATCGGCATGCGCGACATGGGCAATGTGTATCATTACTTCGCCCACCTCTCTTCGTTTAAAAAGGGACTGAAGCCCGGCGACATCGTGGAGCCAGGACAAGTGCTCGGATATGTCGGCAGCTCCGGATACGGCAAGCCTGGCACAGCCGGAAAATTTCCGCCCCACCTGCATTACGGCATGTATCGGGAAACCGGGGGAGCAGACTGGGCTTTCGACCCTTACCCGTATTTAAAACGCTGGGAACGACAAAGGAAGCGGTAGCACAGCCGCTTCTTTTTCGCGTGCAAGAAAGCATTGACAGGAACGGGCGGCAGACGTACAATCAGATCAAAATTGGACGACCGTCCAAAAATGAGGTGCCCAGCATGAACCCTCCATCGAAAAGCCAGGCCAAAACCGAAGCGAAGCGGGCCTTCTTGATCGAACAGGCGACGATCTGCCTCGCGGAAAAAGGGTACGCCCATGTTTCCTTGCGCGATATCGCCAAGGCATCCGGCGTCTCGCTCGGCATCCTGCACTATTATTTTGCCAGCAAAGAAGAGCTGATGCTCGAAGTCATTGCCAGCTACAAGGAACGCTTTATCGCGGAGCTGGAGCGCGAGGTGATGGCCGCCCCCCTGGACGGCTGGTTCCCGGCCCTGACCGCCGTGCTGGGGCGCAGCCTGCATCAAGACCGCAAGCTGCACCGGCTTTGGTATGATTTGCAGGCGCAGGCACTGTACACCCCTGTCTTTTTGGAGCAGGTACACCATACGCGCCACCGGCTGCACGATCTGATCGCCCGCATGCTCAAGCGGCTGCAAGCGGACCGTCAAGCTGCGCTTGCCATGGACCTCCACGCCGCAAGCTCGCTCCTCTACTCCTTGATGGACGGCATGATCCTGCAAAGCCTGCTGGACGAATTCCCGACCGCCGAAGAAGCGATTGCCCGCTTTCAACTCGTTCTTCCCCCTTTTCTGGAGTCGCTATTTGCGGCTGATTCTCCTGACAACCATTCCGTCGAACGAGGTGATCTGTAATGTCTGTCCTCCCTCTGCGCAACCCGGCCACTGGCGAAACGTTCGGCTCTGTGGCGGAGACCAGTCCCGTCCAGGTAGATGCGGCCGTAGACAAAGCCCGGCATGCCTTTGCCGCTTGGTCGGTGACCTCCCTGTCCGCACGACTGCGCCACCTGACTCGCCTGCGCCATTATCTCGTCGAGCACGGCGAGGAGCTGGCGCAAAAAATCAGCCAGGCCACGGGAAAAGTAACCATCGAAGCATACATGACCGAGATTTTTGTCACCGTTGACACGATTCGCTTTTACGAGAAGCACGCGCAGCGAATGCTGGCAGCCCAGCCTGTGCCGACCCCGCTTGTGCTGTGGCCGAAAAAATCGTCCATCCACTACAAGCCGATGGGAGTCATTGCCGTCATTTCGCCGTGGAACTACCCGTTTCAGTTGGCGATCATCCCGATGCTGTCCGCGCTTGTCGCGGGAAATACCGTCATTCTCAAACCGTCCGAGGTCACCCCTTCCATCGGGCTGCTCATCGAGGAGTTGTTCGCAATCGCGGGGCTGCCTGAAGGAGTCGTCACCGTCCTGCACGGAGGGCGCGAGGTCGGCAGCCGTCTGGTAGAGGCCCGCCCGGACAAAATCTTTTTCACGGGTTCGGTTGCCACCGGCAAAAAAATCATGGCCGCAGCCGCAAAGCATCTGATCCCGGTATCGCTGGAGCTGGGCGGGAAAGACCCGATGATCGTCTTCGAGGACGCGAACCTGGAGAGAGCGGCAAACGGAGCGGTCTGGGGAGCGTTTACGAACGCCGGACAAGTGTGCATGTCCGTCGAGCGGCTGTATGTACACGAGCGCGTGTATCCCGAGTTTGTGCGACTGGTCACAGACAAAACCAAAGCGCTGCGCCAAGGCTTTCCCGATCAGGCCGAAGTCGGCTCGATGACTTCGCCAGAGCAAATCGGCATCGTCCGTGCCCATATCGAGGAAGCGCTCGCCGCCGGAGCCAAAGCGGTTACGGGCGGATTGCCCCCAACCGACAGCATGTTCATCCCGCCGACCATCTTGACAGACGTCACGCCGGATATGAAGATCATGCGAGAAGAAACCTTCGGCCCGGTCCTGCCGATCATGCCATTCTCCGACGAGGCGGAGGCCATTCGCCTGGCAAACGAGTCGCCCTACGGCTTGAATGCGTCTGTCTGGTCCTCTGACAAACATCGGGCGCAGCGTGTAGCGGAAAAGCTGTTGAGCGGCAACGTGTGCATCAACGACGTCATCATCAGCTACGCCAACCCGCACCTCCCGTTTGGCGGGATAAAAGAGAGCGGCATCGGTCGCTACCGCGGTCCAGCCGGACTGCAAGCCTTCACGCACAGCAGCTCGATCATCCACGATCCCGGCACGAAAAGCCGCACGTTCAACTGGTATCCGTACACAGAAGACCAGCAACTGATGTTCAGTACCTTGACCCGTTTTCTGTACGGGAAACGGCCCAAATGGGACCTCCCGGCGCTGAAGGCCATTTGGCGGGAGCTGAAGCGGTTGCGGTAGCAAGCCTTGTTCGGTCATTTCGTCGCCGGGTGCATGGAGCCTATCCTTTGTGAATCTGGCGTTTCTTAACATGCAAAAATGAAAAACGGGAGCCGCAGCCCCCGCTTCGCACCTATGGCACTGTATTTACTGTCGTTTACGCAAACTGCTTGGACAGATTCGCCATTTCAATCGCGGCTGTTGCGGCTTCCCAGCCTTTGTTGCCCGCTTTTGTCCCTGCGCGCTCAATCGCTTGCTCGATGTTGTCCGTCGTCAGCACGCCGAAAATGACTGGGATCCCGGTCGATAGCGACAAAGAGGCGACGCCTTTGGCCGCTTCGTTGCAGACGTAATCGAAGTGCGGAGTCGCTCCGCGAATGACCGCGCCCAATGTCACGACTGCGTCATACCGGCCGGATTCGGCCATTTTTTTCGCGATCAGCGGAATTTCAAAAGCGCCTGGCACCCAGGCCACATCTATGTGGTCTTCCGCTACGCCGTGGCGCTTCAAGGCATCGAGGGCCCCGCCCACCAGCTTGCTGACGATCAGCTCGTTAAATCTTCCGGCTACAATTCCTACCCGCAAGCCCGTTCCTACCAAATGTCCCTCAAATGTTCTCATCTTCCCCACTCTCCTAGCCTTTGATCTGAAGCAGGTGTCCCAGCTTCTCTTGTTTCGTCGACAAATACCGTTTGTTGTGCGGATGCGCCTGCATTTGCAGCGGCACCCGTTCCTCCACCTTCAACCCGTAGCCGTCCAGCCCACGGATTTTGCGCGGGTTATTGGTCAAAAGCCGCATTTTCTGCACACCCAGGTCGCGGAGAATTTGCGCTCCGATGCCGTAATCGCGCAGATCGGCGGGGAACCCGAGCTTTTCGTTCGCCTCCACCGTATCCAGCCCCTCCTCCTGCAACTTGTAGGCGCGCAGCTTGTTAATCAGCCCGATGCCGCGGCCTTCCTGGCGCATGTACAAAAGGATGCCGGAGCCCGCCGCCTCGATTTGCTCCAGCGCGGCGTGCAGCTGCGGGCCGCAATCGCAGCGGTGGGAGCCGAAAATATCTCCGGTGAGGCACTCGGAATGCACCCGGACGAGGACGGGCTTGTCTGCGTCAATCTCGCCTTTGATGAGCGCCACGTGCTCTTTACCATCCAGCTCGTTCGTATAGGCGGCGATCCGAAAATCGCCATAGCTCGTCGGCAGGCTCACTTCGATTTCTTTTCGCACGTGCGATTCGGTACGCATCCGGTAGGCAATCAGATCGGCAATCGTAATCAGCTTCAAGTCGAAGCGGCGGGCAATCTCCACAAGCTGCGGCAAACGCGCCATCGAGCCGTCTTCGTTCATGACTTCGCAGATAACGCCTGCGGGCACGCTCCCTGCCAGCCGAGCGAGGTCTACCGCTGCTTCGGTATGGCCCGCCCGCCGCAAAACGCCCCCGGCTCTGGCAATCAATGGAAAAATATGCCCCGGCCTGCGGAAGTCCTCGGCTGTTTTCTGTTCATCCAGCATCGCCAGCACGGTCTGCGAGCGCTCCTGCGCCGAGATGCCCGTATGCGTGCCCACCTCGTCGATGGATACGGTAAACGCCGTACCTTGCTTGTCCGTATTTTGTTCGACCATGGGAGCGAGCTTCAGCCGCGCCGCCTGTTCCTCCGTCACGGGCACGCAGACAAGACCGCGCCCGTGCATCGCCATAAAATTAATCATCTCCGGCGTAGCCGCTTCCGCCAGGCAGACGAAATCCCCTTCATTTTCCCGGTCCTCGTCATCCACGACGATGATCGCTTTTCCTTGCCGCAAATCTTCCAGCGCCTCTTCTATACGGTGAAACATGGGCTTCCCTCCTCGTTCAGACGAATCCGTTTTCCTGCAAAAAAGCCAGACTGATCTTCGAGCCCTTGGCATCGATCTGATTGCCGCCTGCGCCTGATTGCCTGCTGCGATAGCTTACAAGCCGCTCGACGTATTTGCCGATGACATCGGTCTCCAGGTTGACCTGATCGCCCACGCGCCGATCCTGCAAGCTGGTTTCGGCCAGCGTATGCGGAATGATCGACACCGAAAAAGACGTATCGGCGACGTCAACCACCGTGAGACTGATGCCATCGACGCAGATGGAGCCTTGCTGGATGACGTACTTCAACAGCTCGGCTTCCGCCTCGATGCGAAACATGACTGCATTGGCGTGCGGCTGTCTCGACACGATCGTACCCGTTCCGTCCACATGCCCGGAGACGATGTGACCGCCAAAACGGTCGCCCAGCCGCATCGCCCGCTCCAGGTTGACCCGCTGGCCCGGGCGCAAGTGCGATAGACTCGTCTTCTTCATCGTCTCCGGCATGACGTCCACACTAAAATGCCGATCCGAAAAAGACGTAACCGTCAGGCAAATGCCGTTGACGGCGATACTGTCGCCAAGCTGCACGCCTTCCAGCACCCGCTGCGCCCGAATCACCAATCGGCTCGCCTGCTCGTTGCCCGTGATGGACGCCAGCACGCCCACTTCCTCCACCAGTCCGGTAAACATCGGCCTTTCCTCCTCGTTGCTTCTCTGAACAAAACACGCGTAGCATCCGCTGCGGCTACTTCTCCCATAGGGGATAGCCGCTTATGCGCACATCCTTTTCTTCCAGCAGTTCGACAGTCGCATTCCCAAGCCGGACAGCCTGATCCATCATAGCCAAGCCCTGTCCGCCAATCGGCGTGGGCGCGCCGCTTCCGCCGATCAGCTTCAACGACACATAGCTGATGATCTTCTGGATCGCGCGCGCCTGCAAAAACGCTCCGTTCACGGCCTGCCCGCCTTCTACCAAGAGCGAAGTAATCCCGCACTCCCCCAGCGTATCCAGTACGTTTTCCACCGAGATCTGCCCGCTTGCCACAAACAGCCTGACGCCTTTTTCCGCCAATGCCGCACGCTTCTGTGCCGGAGCCGCCTCTGTCGTGAACATCCAGGTCGGCGCATCCGCATTCTCGATCACGCGAGCGGTAAGCGGCGTGCGCAGCTGGCTGTCCAGGACGATCCGCACGGGCTGGCGTCCATACAGCTTGTCCCCTTGTCTGGCCGTCAACAGCGGATCATCCGCCAACACCGTTCCTACCCCGACCAGAATCGCGTCGTGCTGCCTGCGCAGTTCGTGCACCTCCACACGCGCCCGCTCTCCCGTAATCCAGCGGCTGTGCCCTGTGACCGAAGCGATTTTGCCGTCCAGGGTGCTTGCCGTTTTCAGCGTGACAAACGGGCGCCTCGTCGTGATGTAGTGGAAAAACACTTCGTTGAGCCTTTTCGCTTCCGCTTCGCCTACTCCGACGAGCACTTCCACTCCTGCGGCACGCAGCTTCTCCACGCCTTTTCCAGCTACGAGCGGATTCGGGTCGAGCGTCGCAATGACGGCCCTCCGGATACCTGCCGCCACTACGGCATCGGCGCAAGGGGGCGTTTTTCCAAAGTGACTGCACGGCTCCAGCGTGACATACAAGGTAGCGCCAGCCGCCTTTTCGCCTGCCATTCGCAGGGCATGTACCTCCGCATGCGGTTCGCCCGCTCGCAAATGCGCGCCCATCCCAACGACCGCTCCGTTGTTCACCAGGACTGCACCGACCAGTGGATTGGGGCTCGTCTGACCGTGTGCCGAGCGCGCCAGCTCCAGCGCCAATGCCATGAACCGCCTGTCCTGCTCCATGAAAAACCTCCTCTTTCCTACCCAGATTCCAGCCAAAAAGAAAAAGCCCTTGAAACCTCAGCGTTTCAGGGCATAGGGAAAGAAGCCTTATCGCATTCGTTTTTTTGGAAAAAAACGGTGCCAAAAAGCGCGGTCAGATCTTCTTCCATCCGGACTGTACCGTCGGCTCTGGATTTGCACCAGATCAGTCGCCGACCGTCACACGGTCAACGAGTCGCGGGCTCAGGCGATTGTTTCGCCATTACCGCCGGTCAGGAATTTCACCTTGCCCTGAAGATATCGCTATGAAGTTGGCCGTAAAAAACGCCCATGAGGACATACTCAGGGCGTAGAGAAAGAAACCTCGTACCTGCCTGTTTGTAAAAAACGGCTGCGAGGCGATTCCAATACCTTCTCCCATCCGGACTGTACCGTCGGCCTTGGATTTGCACCAAGTCAGTCGCTATCCATTGCGCATAGCGAGTCGCGGGCTCAGACGTGCGTTCGTCATTACCGCCGGTCGGGAATTTCACCCTACCCTGAAGGCTGGTATTCAGTTACGCAAAGTATAGCACATTTTTTGCGTTTGCTACCATTTTTTTATGCAAAAGTGTCTGTTCGCCAGCACCCATGGCGCTACAACATGTCCAGCAGCTCGCGCAAATCAGCGATATACGCCTGCGGTACCACGCCATGGCCCTCCATCTCCCGCCGATTTCCCCGGTAGGCGACAAACGCCACTCCCCCATCCTGCGCGGCTTTTCCGTCAATCCAGGAGTCCCCCACCATCGTCCAGGCCGATGCAGGCCACGCGGGATACTGGCTGCAAATGTAGCGAATGCCGGACGGATGCGGCTTCAAGCTCGTCATCTGCTCGCGCGCCACGATCTCCTGGAAGCAGCTCGCAATCCCCGTCCGTTGCAGAGCTTCCTCGGCGGCAGCGTAGGCGTTGTTGGTCAAAAGGAACAGAGGATACCGCTCCCTCAGCTGGGCGAGCACTTCCCGGACATGGTTCTCCAGGACTGCCTCGTGCATTCCCGCCTTTTCCAGCGCGGTCACGGCTTCCCACATCTTCTGCTCAAGCTGGCTGGTCAGCCTGCCTGATTTTCGCCCGATCTCGATCAACTGCGAGGCCGTGTGGCTCTGCCAGTCGAAAGTCGGCTCCAGCAGACCATGCTCCGTCCACAGGTGAAAAATAGCTTGCTTCATCTCCCGAAAGTTGATCTTCGATTGCAGCAGCGTATTGTCCATGTCGAAAATGATGCCTGCTCGAACGCGTTTCGTCATCGCCAGCCTCCTTGTCCTCGATCCGTTCTTCTCTTTTGCACTCGGTAAGGCAGCTTGTTGCTCCCCGGCAAACAAACCGATCCCATCATTGCCGAATGTTGGAAATGGAACTTTTTCCATATGGTGAATCAAAAAAGGAATGGCCCCACCACGGGCGCCTACGAAAAAAAACATCTCCCCCCAACGTCAGACCGCCCCCGTTTTTCATACGGTAAAGGGAAGATCTTTTTCGCCTCGGGAGGTTTGTCATGAATGTGCAACGTTTGGAACAAGCATTTGGCTCTCTCGTGTTCCCCAGCCCCGCTGAGTTAAGGCAGGCGCTCGTTTCTCTCGCGCTCTGCCCGGAAGATATCGCGTCTCATATTCCCCAGCCCGAGCATCTCCCCTACGGTCGCAAAATCTTGTACCTTTCGCCGCACGTGGAAGTCGTCCTGATCCATCTGCCCAGCCAGCAGGGGTCTGTCCCGCACAACCATGGCGATTCGTTCGGCTGGGAGTGGGTCATCGCCGGGACACTCACCAATGTCGTCTACCTTCCTGGCGATCGGGAGGGAGAGGTATTTCAGGCACAGACCACCCATGTCAGCGCCGGAGAATGCTACTACGTCGCCCCCAGCGAAATTCACGCCATTCAGAACAACACAGATGCCCCGGTATACGCGCTTAACGTCTACACACCGCCGCTGCAAAACTCCCGGCAGTATCGCCCGTCCCTTTCTTCTGCCTGATCCAACGGCTGACCTGCCAAAAAACAGGACGCCATCCACTGACGGTCGTCCTGTTTTTTTGGCTACAAATTTTCCGTGATCTCCGACAGCTCATCCGCGGAGCTGGCTACTTGCGCCACAGCCTGGTTCATATCCTCCATGACCTTGAAGAAATTTTCCAGCTCCTTTTGAATCCGCGAACTCTGCTCCTTGCTGTCCGAAACAGCAGCGATAATGCCTTCGAAAAACGCATTCGTCTCATCCGTCATTTTGGTGCTCGACTGCACCAGGCTTTGAATGTTCAAAACGACCGTAGACAGGACGGTGGTTTGCTGATTCGTTTTCTCAATCAGCTCCCGCACGCCGAAGACCGATTTTTTCGTCTGCTCGGCCAGCTTGCGCACCTCGTCGGCCACGACCGCAAAGCCTCGTCCCTGCTCTCCGGCTCTCGCGGCTTCGATCGCGGCATTGAGCGCCAGCAGGTTGGTCTGCTCGGCGATCGCCGTCACGACGTCGACAATCCCGCGAATTTTTTCGGCGTTCTCCTCCAGCGTGTTCATTTCTTCCGAGATTTGCTTCACGCTTTGCTGGATCAGCCTCATCTGCTCCTGCTGCTTCTCCAGCTTTTCCTTGCCCTCCCGAGACAGCTCCTGCGCCGTGCTGGAAAAATCGGTGCCGTTTTCGGCATAGCGCAGCACTTCGCGCGACTGCTCCGTCAACTGCTCGACGGACGTGCTGTTTTCTTCGGAGACAGCTGCCAGCTCATGGGCGGAGTTGGTCAGTAAAAGGCGCAGCTCGTCCTTTTTGTCCTGCTCGGCACGACGAACACGCTCATGCTCGTTCTCATACTCTTCCAGGACGATTTGCTGCTCGATGTTCAGCACTTTGCTTACCGCCGTAAGCGCCAGCACAAGCTCTTCCTTATCCGCAATATTTTGATGCAGAATATCGAGAATGGAGATGAACAGATTTTGAAACGCACTCAAATACCATTTCGGCTCCAGTCCGATCCGCATATGAATGATCGCAATCCTGCTCCGCTGCTCGATGTAGGCGGCATCGATGCAGCCGTTGAACATTTCCGTGATGTGGCGGGACAGGGTGCCTTTCAGCCTGGCAATGGTGCTGTTTTTGTCCACTATGCTCATGAGCAGCGGTTCCGTTTCGATATTGGAGTAAAAGAAATCTACCATTTTGTCAATATTGCGAACGATAAGCGGCTGAATTTCTTTGACAATCGCCAAGTCTTCCTCTGTTAAATGGATCAAAGCCAACTGCCGGGCGAGGGTCGTCTGCCCTTGAATCTGTACTTTTCCCTGTTCCCTTCGCTCCTGGAAGAAGGACTTCTTTTTCACTTTTTCTTTCCATCCAAACAGGCTGGAAAATGGACATGTACGCATAGCCGAACTCCTTTTTACCGAATCCAAAAGGGCTGGATCGCCCTAGCAGGTAGAAATATCAAATGATTACCAATTGGCATAACTCATCAAGTATATACCCGATTCTTTTCTCGTGTAAACCACGCCAAAAACAAAGGAGGACAGCCCCCTTCTGAAAAGGCAGGCGTCCTCCCAACTTACATCTCCGCTTTTTTCACCTCTGCCTTTTGCAGCTTCCAGCCCGTCTTGTCCCACTTCCACAGCGACTCCACGTACGCAATCGTGTCGGCGTTGGCTACGCCGCTCACCCGCTGAACGCCTTTCAGCTCGCAGATGCCGTCGCGATTCTCGTCTACAGGGGCAAGCACGCTGAAACTGTTGGGCATCACCTCGGTCGGGTTCAACAGCTTCCCGTCTTTGTACACTCCGTTTTCGTCGTATATGTTTTTGCGGTCCGTCAGGTCGAGAACGGTCGTATGGTTCGTCTCTTTGATGTGAATCGGCACTCGATAGTTGTCCTGATAAGAGCCGGAGATCGTCAGCGGCTGCGGCACCGGCAAGACGGCGGGCTTGTTATCCTTGTTGGCAAACAGGTAAAACTCCGATGTTCCGCCGCTGCCGCCCGTGGGCGCCTGGAGCACGATTTGTTTCGTGCCGTTTCCGAGGTAATCGCAAAAAGCCATGTCCGGCTGATACCCGCCGTACGGTGTCGTAAAAAACGCGGTCTTTTTCGCAACCGGATCCTGCACCATAACCTTCAGCTTTTCGTAATACGGGCTGTCAGCGGCAAACCGGTGACCGAGCAGCGTCACGATATCCGGACGTCCGTCTCCCGTGACATCCTGCCGCTTGATCTGGATTTCCTCATACACGCCCGGCGGCGGCTGAACCTGCCGCGCTTCCTGGGCGAGAGCCGGTTGCCCTGTCGCTCCCGCGATCACCGCCCACGCCAGCACGGCCGCCATCCCTACTCGCTTGCCCTTCCACATAGGCATCCACCTTTGTCCTTTTTTTCGTTTTCGCACTTGTTCGTAGTATGCAAAGGAAATCGCCAGAACATGCCGTTCGTTTTGGAAAAACATCTTCGTTTCCCAAATGGCTAGATGCAGGAAAGTGCGGTACACTATTCCAAAGAACGTGGACCGTTCCTGGCAAGCAGACGAGCCGGTTTTCATACGTATGAGAATGACAGCCAATTGAAGGAGGCGAGACAAGGGTGGATACGCCAAAAAAACGGCGGGCCGCACAAGCTCCTCCCAGCCGCGAAGCGCTGCGCTCCGCTTACGAGCTGATTCTCACACGTATTTTGCCGCGTCTGCCGCCATCCCCTCAATCTACAGGCAGGAGTGGCGAGCATGAAGATACGACTGATCGAAAACGGCCTCATAACGGAAATTGATGACGTGGAGGAAGCTGTCACAGCACCTGGAAACGGCTTTTTTTGGATCGACGCTTCTCCCTTCGACCTCGATATTTTACAGCCGCTGTTCGGACTCCATCCGCTGGCAGTCGAGGACTGCATCGATGAAGAAGAGCAGCGGCCCAAGCTGCAAATGTACGACGATCATTATTTCATGGTGCTAAACGGCATCGCCTTTCACAATCAGGACATTTTCCAACGAGAGATCAACCTTTTTCTCGGTAGCCATGCCATTATTACCGTGACCAAGCAGGAGGCGCCGGAGTTCGCTTCCCTGCTCGCCATCGTGCGGGAAAAGGAAGTGAACCACCCGGACACGTTTTTGTACTATTTGATCGATCAGATTGTGGATCGGTATTTTGATGTGACGGAGAAGATCGAGGACTTGATCGAAGCGCTGGAAGAGGAAATTTTGATGAACACCCGCAAATCCCATCTCGAACAGATTATCGGGCTGAAGAGCGAGATTTTGTACGCGCGGAAAATGCTCCTGCCGCAGCGGGATTTGATTGATGTCCTGCACAAAAAAGAACTTCCCCTGATTCGACCGAAGCTGCGGAAGTACTTCGGCGATATTTGGGAGGATGCGAGCAAGATTGTGGAGAACTTCGAGACGTTTCGCGACCTGATCGGAAACTTGCGCGAAGCCTATCAGGCAGCGCTCGCCGGACGGGCAAACGACATCATGCGCATCTTTACCGCTCTGACTACGATTTTCATGCCGCTTACCATCGTGACGGGCATTTACGGCATGAACTTCGATTTCATGCCGGAGCTGCATTCTCCCTACGGCTACTACATCGTGCTTGGCTGTATGGCAGCCATCGGGGTGACGATGTTCGTCCTGTTCAAGAAAAAAGAGTGGCTGTGAACAGGCTAGACGAGGTCGCCGCAAGCCACGATCATCAGCGACAGCTTTTTCGACAGATCGCATTCATACGGCTGCGTGATCTCCTGCCCTTCTTCATTCACCAGAATGCGGATGATCGGGCGGGTTGGCATGCCTTTGTTTGAATCGACTACCACGCCAGATACCCCTGTATTGAGCGTGACGCTCAAGCCTACCGGATACAGGGCGATCGTGTCGCGCAAGGCTTCGACATAAGCCTGGTCAAACAGTACGCCTGAGCCGGAATAGAGCACTTCCATCGCTTCGTGCGGCAGCATCCCCCGGCGGTAGATGCGGTCCGCGGTCAACGCGTCGAATACGTCAGCGACGGCCATCAGGCGACCAAACGGGTGAATCTCTTCTTGCTTCAGATGACGCGGATACCCGGACCCGTCCCAGCGCTCGTGGTGCTGGAAGGCGCAGTGAGCGGCGAGCAGCGGGATATCGTCCTGCCTGCGCAGCATCTCGAAGCCGATTTCGGTATGCTTTTTCATCACTTCAAATTCTTCTGTCGTCAAGCGGCCCGGTTTTTTTAAAATCTCGTCGGGAATCTGCATCTTTCCAATGTCGTGCAGCATGCCGCCGATGGAGATATCCAGAATTTCTCTTTCCGTACACCCTGTGTTGATCGCCAATGCCGTACTGTAGAGGGCGACATTGAAGGAATGGCTGAAAATATAGTGATCGTAGGCGCACGCATCTGCCAGCAAGTTCAATGCTGACTGGCTGCTTTTCAGCTCGTCCGCTACAGCCGTCATGACTTGTCTCAGCTCGTAGCCCAGATTTTTATCGGCAAACAGCTGCTGCCATTTTTGCGGGGTGTCCCGCACCGTGCGAAACGTATCGTGAATCATGGACATGGCCTGTCTGCGCGTCCCCTCGGAAATGACTGTATCCGCCACGATATCGTCCGTGCGTTTGTCTTCTATGTACAAGCTGTTGATGTTCTTGCTCTTGAGTCGCTCGATCATCCGCTGGGTCAGCTCTACCCCTGCCCCGACGAGTACCGTTCCGTTTTCTGCGTAAATGGAGCGGGCAAGCTTGTCGCCTGGCTGGCACTTGTGAATGGATTTCAGTCTCATTTCCAATCTTCGCCTTTCCTCAGAGTATCCCTATTATAGCGTGATTCGACGTCATTCTACATGAAAAAATTTCTCGTCTCCCTGAAAGCGAAGCACGCACGCCCCTGCGCCGGGATGCCTGCCACCCAACAAAAAAAGACACCTTCGTCTGGACGACAAGGCGTCTTGGCTATTCATCCCCTAGGTGTTCCTTTTTCTTCTACAGCATTTTGACGACAGCTTCCCGCCCGATCATGCCGGCTTTGATGCCCTGCGCCTCCGCTGTCGTCGTCACGGATTCCAGCGGCGCGTCCAGCAGTTCGTCAATCGTTTTGACGCCTACGGCTCTGCCCGCAATAATTTCGCGGCTGGCCAACCGTTCGTTCAGCAAGCCCACGTCCAATGCCCCGCACATAATGTAGCCCTTGTCTGTCGTCACCGCAAGCAATGTCGTCTTGGGCAGCCGCACGGTGACCGCGATCGCCGTCCCTTCCGGAAAGTGGATAGGCACTACTTCGACCATCCCGCTCCCTCCTTTTCTCTCCTGCTTTGCGTTACCATCCTATGACACAGCAGCAGAAAGTGTGTACCCTCGACCTCGGCGCACTCACTGCATGAGCAGGGCCGGAAACGCTTCGTCCTCCATTGCGACTTTGCGCTTCATCACTTCGATCATATACGTAGCCAGCATATGAAACAGCTCTTCCTCGTCCATTCCTTCCACCAGCCCGAGAAGGTCCTCGCGTGTCTGCTCGTGCAAAACCCCGACAACCACTGCCGTAATATCCTCCTCGTCGCCGTTGAAGTGTCCCTTGTACAACTCGTATACTTCGTCGATAAACCTCATCGCTCATCCCCCCTGCCTCTATTTGATAGCATGCCCAGAACCGGGCGGGGACACTTTTTCCCACCGGGGCAAAAAAGCGTTTTGCACAAGCGACGGGTCGGTAATCGTGCTTGCGATCACCTCGCGAAGCATTTCTGGATGAAAATACTCGATCTCCTTGCCTTGCAGCAAATCGGGGAACAGGCGGTTGTACATGAACATGTCGACCGTTCCGACTCGATACTCCCGCTCCCCTGCCAACGGCTGGCCGTTCACCTCTATGGCGACAATGTGCGGCTTCGGAGAATCCTCATAGCGGATGTGCAGCCCGTCTACCGCCATCCAGCCCTCGATTTTGCCGCGAAAGCCGCAGCCGCGCAGCTCGCGATGCACGATCTGCGGCTGGATCGCCTGCTCCAGCACGGCGGCGAGCTGCCTGCCGGTGAGCGTCACGGCGCAGACATTGATCGGGTGCGGCACACTTTTCAGCAGGTGGGCAAAGGACAGGCTGCCGCGGTGCAGATCAGACAGCAACAGTCCGCCGTTGGCCATTCCCACCTCGGCCCCCGTCCACTTGCGAATGCTGGCTGCCAGAAAAGAGCCGAACGGAGTCTCCTCCGCCCAGTTGACGCGCAAATCCCGCTCCAGCCGGGCGATCGGGCGAATCAGCCTCGCATGAGCCCGCTCCTGCTCCTGTTGCAAAAAAGCGGCCAGCGACTGATCCGGTTCGTACCGGTCGGTTTCCAACAGCTCTGCCGACACGTCTGCAACCCGCTTGGCAGCGCGGTCCCAGATGAGCCGGATGTGGCCGACGTGCTCGCCGAAGCGGCCAGTCTGGGCGATCAGCGTGTTTCCTACCCGCTCGCCATGCAGCAGCGTATGATGGGTATGTCCCCCTAGGATCAGATCAATCCCTTCGACCTCCTGCGCCAAGCGGCAATCCGTCTGGTAGCCGAGATGGGACAGCAGGATGACGATATCGACAGAGGGACGCAAGGCGGCAACTTGCTCACGTAAAACAGGCAGCGGCTCGCGAATCTCCCAACCCAAGTTCTGATAGGTGGAAAAAGGAATCGTCATCCCGAGCAAAGCGATGCGCAGCTCTCCAAACGTATGAATGGCGTAGGGGACCGCCCATGCCGGAGGGGCCATCGTCGCTTGGTCCAGCAGGTTTCCGACGATGACGGTGAAGTCGGCTTGCTCGTACATCGCATCGAGCTTGCTTTTCGGCAGCGTGATGCCCTCGTTGTTGCCGATCGTCGCGTACTGATAGCCGCATCGGTTCAGAACGCGGACATTCGTTTTGCCGAAGCTCGCTTCCGACCGGGCGTCCATCCTGTCCATATGATCGCCGATGTCAATCGTCAGCACATGCTCCTGCCGACTCTCCCACTGCTCCCGGCTTGTTTTCAGGCAAGTCGCAATCTGCGGCATTTTTTCGAAATGGCTGTGCAAATCGTTGGTGTGCAGCACATGCAAGGTACAGGTGTCCGCCACGACTTTCCCCTCCCTTTGTTTCTCATCCTTATCCGATCACCGCTTTTATGATCATTTGTACGGCAATCGCCAAAATCAACAGGCGCAAAAACAGGACAATCGTGCGCCCTTTCAGCTTGTTTGCCGCGATGGCTCCCAGCTTTCCGCCCGCCCACGCGCCCGGAGCAAGCATAGCGGCGTACAGCCAGTTGATATGGTCATGAAGCATGTTGGTCACCGAGCCGACCACCGCCGATAAAAAAATGACCAGCATAGAGGTAGCTGTGGCGATATGCGGAGGAAACCGATACAGCAGCATCATGGCAGGAACCATCAGCACGCCGCCGCCCACACCGAACAGCGAGGACGTAATCCCGACAAAAAAAGCAATCGTAATCACGCTCCACCTGCTATATCCATACGCATATTCGATGCCTTCGTTGTCGACAAACTTCCGCTTCACTTCCCAGTCGATCTGGCGCGGCCGGAGTTTGTCCTTGACCATCAGGACCCCGAACATGCCCAGCTGAAACAGGCCAAACAGCAGCGTAAAATCTTCTGTTTCTAGTAATGTATTAAGATAGACACCCACGATAGCACCCGGTGCGCTGCCGATAAAGAAAAGCAGGGCACTCTGCCTGTCGACCTTTTTTTGTTTCAGGTACGAGATGGACGACGACAAGGCTGTCACCGCAATCACCAGCAGGGAAGTGGCAGCGGCCACCTGCGGAGACATGGAATTCGGCTCGTACGCGTTGGCGAAAAACATCAGCGCCGGCACAAAAAAGATGCCGCCGCCAAGCCCGGCAATACTGCCGATCACGCCAGCGATTACCCCAATCAGCAAAAACAACACAGCGATAGCTGCAAGCATGGCTACCCTTCTTTCTTCCTTTTAGAACAACTCCATCTGGCGAGGATTCAAACCGCCAGGCTCCAGTCCGAGCATGTCTGAAAACTGCTTGGCATTCGCTGCCGCATCGCCTCCCGAATTATTGTTAAACAAAATGCAGACTTCATCCGCTTCCTGCTCGATCTGGCGAATATGGGCGACCCACTCTGTCAGCTCCTGCTCGCTGTAGCGGTACAGGTAGCGCACGTCGCGCCAGTTTTGGCCTTCGCCCGGATCGCGCCACCCCGCTTTGTTGCGCCCGTGGAACCGGACAATCGCCAGGGCAGGATGCGTGACGGCTGTCACAATCGGAACCGAGCCTTTTCCCACCTGCGGCTCGTCGCACAGCACATGCACCGCATGGATCTGGCGCAAAAAGTCCAGTGTGCGCTCCGCAAAACGCGCTTCAAACCAGCTCTGGTGGCGAAACTCCACGGCAAACGGATAAGCCGCCAGCGCCTGCCGGCATGCTTGCACATACTGGACGTGCTCGCGCGTACAATCGAACCAGGGCGGGAACTGAAACAAGAGCGCCTTCAGCTTTCCCGCCTCCACCAGCGGCTGGATGCTTTCCTCAAACTGCCGGAACAGCTCGCGGCGGCTGACCGGGGCATCCCCTCGCTGATGGCCGGTCATCGCTTGATGCGGCTTCACGATAAAGCCAAAGCGGTCCGGCGTATCCCGGACCCACGACTCGTAATTGCGCTGTGGTAAAATGGCATAGAAGGAGCTGTCCACCTCCACAATCGGAAAGTGGCTGGCGTAGACGGCCAGCTTGTCACGGCTCCGTACACCCTGGCCGTACAATGTGTCGTGATCGCCCCACCCACAGACTCCCACATGGATCGTACTCATGGCACAAAAAACCTCCGGATTTGAATGGAATAAGCAGAAGGAGGACAATTCCTCATGCAATCAACGGACTGGTTAGGTGAACCCTTTGCGTCTAAGGATAACAAAATATGTCTGGAGCGAAAAGTAGCGAAACGCCTCCTGTATGCTGCACAAGAGGCGTTTCCCTATGAATATTCGGCCCTGCTCGTTGGCAGAGGGGCAGTGATTACCGATTTCATTTCCATGCCGCTCTCCCCGGACAAGCACGTCTTTTCCTGGGACGGCCCTGCGTTTTTCCAGGCAATTGGCAACATCCGCAAGCGCCAACTGCAATGGCTGGGCGTCCTGCACACCCATCCGCACACCGCTCCCATCCCTTCCGTGCGGGATGCGGCGGGCTGGCACTACCCATCGCTGTCCTACTGGATTGTCGGCCTGGCCGCGAATGCTCCGGATTGGCGGGTCTATCAATGGCAGGACTGCGAATTCCTCCCGCGCGACTACATGCTCACGGACGCATTAACGGACGCATGGGTAGCGGGCGAAACCATGTCGGCCGATTCTTCCTCGTCTCCAAAGAACGCCTGATACAGCGCGATGACGGCGCGATCCGCTTCTGCTGCCTT
This sequence comes from Brevibacillus sp. SAFN-007a, assembly GCF_051967035.1. Lineage (NCBI taxonomy): Bacteria > Bacillati > Bacillota > Bacilli > Caryophanales > Paenibacillaceae > Brevibacillus > Brevibacillus sp. SAFN-007a. The sequence goes on from NZ_JBQCKK010000003.1 coordinate 47,099, forward strand.
GACGCCAAACATCATGCTGACCTCAGACGATCCCTGGTTAATCATCTCCAGGTTGATTTGCGCCGCAGCAAGGGCAGTCGCCGCTCTCGCCATTGTGCCGACCGATTGACGCATGCCTTCTCCGACAATCATGACGAGCGCGAGGCCGCGCTGCACGCTGACATCATCGGCCCCCAGCTCGCGGAAAATGCGCGCGATGATCCGCTTTTCCTTGTCTTCCGTGAGGTCTTTCTCGCGCAGGATCACGGAAATGTTGTCGATGCCCGACGGGGTATGCTCGTAAGCAATTCCCTCCTCCTCGATCACTTGCAAAAGCTTGCGGCCAAAGCCGATCTCGCGGTTCATCAAATACTTGCTAACGTAGATGCTGCAAAAACCGCTGTCGCTGGCAATCCCCGACACCCGGTTTGCCGTGCAGGACCGCTCAGCGACGATCATCGTTCCGGGCGCGGTCGGATTGTTCGTATTTTTGATGCAGACAGGGATGTCCGCCCGGTACGCCGGAATCAGCGCTTCCTCGTGAAAAACGCTGAAGCCTGAATAAGACAGCTCCCGCATCTCGCGGTAGGTGATTTCTTTGATTTTTCGCGGATTCTCAATCAGGGTGGGATTGACGACATACACCGAATCGACATCCGTGAAGTTTTCGTACACATCCGCTGTTACTGCCGCTGCCAGAATCGAGCCGGTAATATCCGAGCCGCCACGCGAGAACGTCACCAGCTCGCCGCTCGCGGTATAGCCAAAAAAGCCCGGAAAGACCGTAATTCCCTTCCTGTCCCGCAGCGAGGCAAGCTTCTCATACGCCTCCGGCAAGACGTGCGCGTTGCCCGCTTCATCGGTCACCAGCATTCCCGCGTCTTTCGGATTCACATAGCTGGCCTCCTCGCCCAGGCTCCGCAAATAGTGCGCCACGATCTTCGCGCATGTATCTTCTCCCGCTGCCTTGACCGCATCCATAAACCGTTCGGCCGACAGCCCCTGCTGATTGGTCAGCACCGCCTCAAGCTCGCTTTCCAGTTGCTGTCCGGCTTCCTCTCCCAATCCCAGCTCCGCCACGATCTCCCGATAGCGCTCAAAAACAGCCTGCTTTTCCGCCTCCGCCTGTCCGTCCTGCAAAAAACGGGTGGCGTAGCGGATCAACAGGTCGGTTACTTTCGTATCGTCCTTCTGCCTTTTGCCAGGTGCCGACACGACGATAATCCGCCGTTCGCGATCAGCCAACACGATGCTGCCTACTTTTCTTATTTGCTCGGCATTCGCCAGGGAAGTGCCGCCAAATTTTGCTACCTTCATTCTCCACTCCTCCATCTGTCTGCTGTCCATTCTTTTTTCGGGAAGTCTGTTACTAGCTTAATGTATCCACCTAAAAAGCACAAGTGTCTTTTCCACAAGGACTGATTGAATAATCCCGAGCGGTTGGCGCATAGTAACGGGAGATAGATGCGAGAAGAGGTGCCACCGATGAAAAAACATCTGCGTTTTTTGCTGCTCACCTGTGCCGTATTGCTCGTCTCGTCCTATAGCCAGACCGCTTTCGCCCTGCGCGAAAAAAATCGCGAATACTACGAGACGCGCGGAGAAATCGTCTGGGAGGTGCCGACAAACAGCAAAGTCATTGCCCTCACCTTTGACGACGGACCCGATCCAGCGTATACCCCGCAGATCGCTGCCCTGTTGAAAAAGTACGGGGCAAAATCGACGTTTTTCGTAGTCGGCTCGCGGGTGAACCAATACCCGGAGGTGGTTCGCTCCCTCGCCCAGGATCAGCATGAGATCGCGAATCACACCTTTAACCATCCTGACATACGCAAGCTTACTCCCGAACGACTGCGCGACGAGGTAGAGAAAACGCAGGAGACGATTTTCGCCGCAACCGGGGTCAGACCTGCGCTGTTCCGTCCGCCGGGCGGATACTACAGCGAGTCTGTCGTTCGTACGGCGAAGCAGGCCGGCTTTTTGATTGTCATGTGGTCGTGGCACCAGGATACGCGCGATTGGACAGACCCCGGCGTCAAAAAAATCGTCGACAAGGTGCTGGGCAACGCTCGCAATGGCGACATCGTTCTCTTCCATGACTACGGCGGAAATCGGAAGCAGACTGTACAGGCGCTGGAGCAGATTTTACCCGAGCTGCAAAAACGCGGCTACCGCTTCGTGACCGTCAGCGAGCTGATGAAGCACTCCGGCCACTTGAAGCAGGTGGACGGGGCCGATTAAAAACAGCAATCCCCCTTGCAAGCGAAGGGGGATTTTTGCGATGCGTTTTGAGTGGTCTTGACTTGGTTTCTATGCTTGATGATCTGTCGGTTTGGCTGCTTGGGCCTTGTCTTCGGCGGCTTTTCCCGCCAGCAGGTTAGAGACGGATGGAGCAGCGGGCTGACCAGGGGTAGCAGCAGGATTGGCCGGGGCAGAGCCGCCCTTTTGCATGAAATCGCTAATCATTTTGTTCATGTCCAGACCGGAGACGTCTTTCAGCATCTCCGGCAGTTGGGCCATCAGCTTGGTGACGTTGCCGCTCAGCCGGTTGACGCCGTCTCCCTGACCGCCGCCCGCATCCACGATGGTGACCTTGTCGATCGCTTTCATCGGCTCGGCAATTTTGGCCGCCAGCTCAGGCAGCATTTTGGCGATAATGTCCAGGACGGCCGCATGACCGAACTTTTCGAATGCTTCCGCCAGCTTTTCCTTCCCTTCTGCTTCGGCTTCCAGCTTGAGCCGCGTAACTTCCGCTTCGGCGGTTCCTCGCGCCTTTTCGGCTTCCGCGATCGCCAGACCTTCAAGTCGCTTCTGTTCCGCCATCGCTTTTGCCTCTGCCTCGATCCGGTACTTGAGCGCATCCGCTTCTTTCAGCTTTTTCGCCTTTTCCGCTTCTGCCGCCTGCTCCACCGAGTAGCGGTCCGCATCGGCTTTTTTCTTCACTTCCGCGTCATATTGCCGCTCGCGGCGCAAAATTTCTTTTTCCTCCAGCTCGATCTCTTTTTGCTTGCGCACGAGATCGATCTTCATTTCCTCTTCCGTTACCTGCTGCTTGGCGACAGCCTCCTGCAGCTTGTAGGCTTGGTCCGCACTGGCACGCGCTTTGTCCTGCTCCTGCTTGAAGGCGGCCACCTTCAATTCTTTTTCTTTTTCCGCTTCGGCAATGTTCGTTTCCTTCAACAGCTCGGCCTTGCGCGCTTCTTCCTCCGCCTGGGCCTGTCTGATCCGCGCTTCCTTGTCTGCGTCGGCCTGGGAAATCGTCGCGTCCCGCTTCACGGCCGCGATCTGCGGAATCCCCAACGCCGCCAGGTAGCCGTTTTTGTCGCGAACATCCTTGATGGTGAAGCTGACGACGGACAGTCCCATTTTTTTCAGGTCCTTCGCCGCGACTGACTGCACCTCCTGGGCAAAGCGCTCGCGGTTTTTGTAAATTTCTTCTACCGTCATGCTGCCGAGAATCGCGCGCAGGTAGCCTTCCAGTACCTCCTGCGCCTCTGCACGGAGCGCTTCGTCTGTTTTGCCCATGAACTGCTCGGCTGCGGTGGCAATATCCTCAATGGAACCGCCTACCTTGATAATCGCCACGCCGTCCGCCATGACGGGTACGCCCTGCTCGGTGTAAACCTCCGGCGTGGACACATCGAGCTTATGCGAACGAAGACTCAAAAAATTCGCTTGTTGAAAAATCGGGAGAATAAAGGCACCGCCCCCGCGGACGATCTTCATTTTGCGGCCGGATTCATCGCTCAGCACGTTTTTCGTTCCCAGGTAGCTTCCCGTCACGATCATGGCTTCATCGGCGCCCACCGTTTTGTACCGCGCCCAAAACGCGATACCTAACACGAGAAAGACGGCGACGACGACCCCGACCGTTGTCAAAATGCCCGGTTCAAACATGTTCGCTCCACTCCTTTGTTATGAGTCCATAGAGAAAGGGATGACGTACAGGACATGATCGCGCACTTCGACCACCACGACACGGGTTCCTTGCGGGATGGTCTTTCCTTCCAGGCTGGCTGCCATGTGATAGGTCGTCCCGCTAATCATAGGCAAGAACACTTCGCCCAAGCCCTCTGCCGGAATCGTCGTCCCTACCTCGCCAAGCTTTCCGCCCAGTTGGGCCATGGAATAGCCCGTCGAGTTTTCCACGCGGCTCATCGGCCTGACCCAGAGGAAGTGTGCCAAGACAGCAAGCCCTGCCCCAATGACCACCGCAAAGGCAAACACCATCCAAGCAGACAAGGAAGGAAATCCGGACAAAATATACCCGGCTCCGCCAAAAGCAGTGAGGCCGCTTACGAACGTGATCGGTTGAAACAGCGGCAAGTGAAGCTGACCGAGCCACTCCGAGACCGTATCGCCGAATAAGAGCGAGAAGACGGTATACATCAGGCCAATCACCAGACAGACCATGTAGACGGTTTCGAGCACGTTCATCTACCTGTCACCCCTTTCCAAAAATACCTCTATTTTTCATACGTAAGAACGGGAAAAAGGTTGCGGAAATAGGGAAAATCCTCCCGTCGAAAGAAACGCAAATCTGTCGAGGCACCCCACACAAAAGCACCGTCCGCGCTGTGGCAGGACGGTGCTTCCTGTCTCTATTTTTTCGTTCAATGGGGCTGATCCAGCATGTTTCCCATATACCCCGGACGATAAACCGGGTCGCTCAATGCTTGCCATACCTGGTCGGGCCGTGCGCTATGGTACTGCGGCAGCGCCCGCCACTCCTCCAGCGTCATCCAGCCCGCCCAGTCGATCTCCTCGTCCTCCAGCCCACCAGGGATGGGCGTCGTCTCCTCGCCCACCAGTTTGGCCAGCACGGCAATCCCCACGGTGTGCTTTCCGTCGCCTTCCTGGTCAATCCGGTCATCGACCCACAGCAGACGCTCCATTTCGACGAGCAATCCCGTCTCTTCCCACACTTCTCTTCTCGTCGCTTCCGGGATCGCTTCCAAATACTCTACATTCCCGCCCGGCAAGCTGTAAACAATCCCCTTCTTGCTCTTTTCCCGAATCACCAGAATTTTGCCTTCGTGCCAAACCACTACGGTCACTCTCAACCGAATCTCTTTCATCCCGCTCGCTCCCTTCTCAGATGGCAGGGGTACGCCGTACATGCAAGGAATCTACGCCGGAGTCCGCAAACCGCTCCTGCAATGCCTCCAGTCCAAACCGCTCGACATACCGGGCTTCCGATTCCGCAATGGCATGCAGCATCATGAACCGGATGACATCCGTACCATTTGTATAATAATCAAAGCCGACTTCCTCAAAAAAGGCGGGAGTAAGAACCGCGTGATTCAGCACAGAGCCCTCCACGATCACGTCGGCAAGCGGAAACACATCTCCTGCCTGCACGCGCGTCCGCTCTTTGTCCCAGCGACGAATCACCTGCGAGGCAATCGTTGCAAGGTGCGCAATCATTTCCTTTTGAAAGCGGTACGAATACAGCATACATTCGCTCGCTCCCGTTTTGTGAAGCTCCAGCGTCACGTATGTCCACCAGCCCCGCCTGCGCGACGGCGGATAGACGCCAATCAGCACATCCGCCGCTTCAAGCTGATACAGCTCTCCCCGGCTCCCGAAAAAACGGTCGCAGTGATGAATCAGCTGCCCTGTTACTAGCATATGTATATCCCCGCTTCCACAAGAAAAAAATGTGCGGTTCACCAGAGGAAAACTTGGCTTCGCCAGTCTTTTGGCCCGGGCCTCCGCTGTCTGTCTCCGTTGCCTTTCTGTTGAAATGCCTGCTTTACTGATGATCGCCCCAAAAAAGCATGCCTGTCCTAGCAAGCATGCTTGTTGTTCGTATCGGATTGGCGATATCACGTTCAACCGTACTTATTTATTTTACCACTGCTCCAAAGAAATGGACAAGCCGAGCGCTGGTCTTGTTCAAGCCGTGTCCACCTCAAACAGGCATGTTTGCGAGAGATGTGGCTGCTCCCTTCATTTAGCTACCTCCTGAAATACTAATAAATTCAGCAATAGTTGCCAAACGTTCAATGATCTTATCTATTCGGATTGCTAGATAAGCTGAGCTACACGCTATTACCACGAAACAAAGCGTAATGATCCAAGACTGGACGCGATTAAACGACATCATGATCGCACCTTTCCTTGTAACTCTTTGTTTGGAATTGTATTTGCAAAAATCATTACAAAACAAACCTATATTTTTTTATAGTGAACCAAGTTTAAATTACTCAGTTGAAGATACTAGCTTTAAGGTGCTGATTTTCTTCACCGGCAGCTTTGTATTCGTTCACTAGACCGGAGAGCGTATCGATGCGTTGTCGGTATTCCTCCACAACCAAATTATCCTTACGTGAAATTTCGGAAAGCTGCTCGATCTGCTGTGCCACTTTCGTGAACCCAGAAACTACTTTTGCTAGGATCAATTAAAATAGATTGAATTTTGTTAAATTTATAGGTAGTATGAAAATGTAAAACGAGTATATTACTAGGAGATTAGTATAAAAAATTGAAGACACGATTATGGAAAGATCCAATGGTGCCGTTACAGGTGAAAATGATGATGGAGTAATTATCACGTATCGTAGCTGGTCTACCTCAGGAGTGCCAACACTATCGTTTAATAGTATTTTACATCTGAGAAAACTTAAATTTGTACCAACAGAAACATTTTAAGTGTTTTTGGCAACAATTATTTGCCAAACACTACATTTTTTAATTGCCACTAACACATTTTAAGATAGGTTATTATCCAAGGAGTGAATACATGAATATTACTCAAATCACATCAATTACTGATAAATCTCATCTTAAAATCATGTATAACAAAGTGTTTAATAGCAATGATCCGTTAAGTCAGATATTTAGTGATGAAATCCCACACAGATTATTAGTTTGCACGATTCCAAGCCCTTATTTAGACGAGGAATTACTGCGCGCTGTTACATGTGCTGCACGATTCGTCGGAGACGAATATTTCTATATTTCTGAAGTTGAAGGGAGGTCAATCCATACTTTTTTTGACGAGAACCATTGGAAATTAAAAATAGATGTTACCTATGATGAGTATAGTAGGACAACCCCCCCAATACTTTTTGAGAATGCTATTTATTCTCCTAATGGCTCCTGGGGCATTCTGGTTGCACACGATGATTTTGCTGTTATAGGAGGTAACGAAATTTTTATTAGCACGATCAAAGAGAATTATTCAAAGTGGAAGTCTGGTTTAGATATGTTCTTGAAGAAATGGGCGTTCAATGTGAATCATAATATTGGAAATCTTTGTTGGTTGCCAACATTTTTGGAGCATCTAAAAATACATCATCATTTTAAATAAACCATTTTTGGGGAGCCGCCATCAATTACAGTCATTTGTCCACCAGTCATGGACAAACCGGCCATTCGGAGTAAAAATCACGCTCTCGCTCTAGCTCGGTTTTTCTTTGCTTTTTATAGTGTGAGAAATTCCCAAGCGTTTGGCAATTTGGCCAGTCTGGTGAAGGGAAAGCTGTTCAAGATAAAACAGCCAGTTATCTAGATCGTCTCGTTCCTTGTACAAGCACTGCTTCTTGATCCGATACATCCAACCCCTCAACTTGAAGAGACGCTTTTGCACTTCGCATGGCTCGGGCAATATCTGCCGTCCGCAGCCGGTTGATAAAAAAGCAGATAATCATAGGCCGACTGTTTGCCCTGTTCCGGAAGTAGCTCAAGCAAAGTTATAAGATCCGTGGTTTTCACAGCCACAACACACGCCCTCCCTTTCATGACATCTGTAGACCGCCGCATTTGCCTGTTTAGGCCGAAGTTAGGAGGTACTAATTCTTGCTCATATATTTGTAAGCGAGCCGATCTCCCCGTTCTATCCCCTCACGCTCTCAGGCATACCCGCGCAGTACATCTCCTCGAAGCTGGCGCCCAATATAAAATACGTGTCCGAGCGACTAAGGCACGCAAGCGTGAAAGTCACTGCGGACACGTATCTGCATGTTACCAAGAAGATTGAAGACGATGCGCTCGCGTTATATGAGCGATACGTCCAAAACTAAATATATATGGGCAAATTATGGGCAAGCCCATTTTGTAAGCCCAGAAACCCTTGAGGCGCAAGGGTTAACCGATGCTGCCTTCCATCTCGAACTTAATCAATCTGTTCATCTCCACCGCATACTCCATCGGCAATTCCTTCGTGAATGGCTCGATGAAGCCCATGACGATCATTTCTGTCGCTTCGGCTTCGGACAGACCGCGGCTCATCAGGTAGAAGAGCTGATCCTCGGACACTTTGGAAACAGTCGCTTCGTGCTCCAGCGTGATGTTGTCGTTCATGATCTCGTTGTACGGGATCGTGTCGGACGTGGACAGTTTATCCAGAATCAGCGTGTCGCACTTGATGTTCGACTTGGAGCCTTCCGATTTGCGTCCAAATTGAGCCAGACCGCGATAGGTTACTTTTCCGCCGTCGCGGGAGATCGATTTGGAAATAATCGTGGAGGTGCAATCCGGCGCCAGGTGAATCATTTTCGCGCCTGCGTCCTGGTGCTGGCCTTTGCCTGCTACCGCAATAGACAAAACGGTTCCTTTGGCGCGAGGGCCTTTCATGATGACCGCAGGGTATTTCATGGTCAGCTTGGAGCCGATGTTGCCGTCGATCCATTCCATGTTCGCATCTGCGTAAGCCACCGCGCGTTTGGTTACCAGGTTGTATACGTTGTTGGACCAGTTTTGGATCGTGGTGTAGCGGCAGCGTGCGCGCTCTTTCACGATGATTTCTACCACCGCGGAGTGCAGGGAGTCCGTGCTGTAAATCGGTGCTGTACAGCCCTCTACATAGTGCACGAACGAATCCTCGTCCGCGATAATCAGCGTGCGCTCGAACTGCCCCATGTTCTCCGAGTTGATCCGGAAGTAGGCTTGCAGCGGCGTTTCCACTTTTACGCCTTTTGGCACGTAAATGAAGGAACCACCGGACCATACAGCCGAGTTCAGCGCCGCAAACTTGTTATCGGTTGGCGGGATGACCGTTGCAAAGTATTCTTTTACGATGTCCGGGTACAGCTTCACGGCCGAATCCATATCGCAGAACAAGACGCCCAGTTTTTCCAGGTCTTCCTGCATGTTGTGGTACACGACCTCAGATTCGTATTGGGCGGATACACCGGCGAGGAACTTCTGCTCCGCTTCCGGAATTCCCAGCTTGTCAAAGGTTGCCTTGATTTCTTCCGGCACCTCGTCCCAACTGCGGCCTTGCTTTTCCGAAGGCTTTACGTAGTACGTGATGCTGTCGAAATCGAGGTGGTCCAGGTCGCCGCCCCATTTCGGCATTGGCATGCTGTTGAAAATGTCCAGGGCTTTCAAGCGGAATTCCAGCATCCATGCCGGCTCATCCTTGATCTTGGAAATTTCCTCGACGATTTCGCGAGTCAGACCCTTTTTCGTCCGGAAGACAGAGACGTCCTTGTCGTGAAAGCCGTACTGGTAATCCTGTATCTCAGGGGCTTTTTTCGCCATTGTTGCTCACTCCTTCTTCGTTCATGTCCATACCTGGCTGTTATTTCTGCTCCGCCTGCTTGATGCCTTGCTCCAGCGCCTTCCAGGCCAGCGTCGCGCACTTGATGCGCGCCGGGAACTTGGCTACGCCAGACAAAGCTTCGATGTCACCCAGATCCATGGAATCGTCGATCGCTTTGCCCTGCATCATATCGGAAAACTTGTGCGCCAGCTCAAGTGCTTTGTCCACTGACAAGCCCTTGACCGCATCCGTCATCATCGAAGCGGATGACATGCTGATCGAACAGCCTTCACCGAGAAACTTCGCGTCCACCACCTTGCCCTCCTCCACTTTCAAGGAGAGCGAGATGCTGTCGCCACAAGTCGGGTTATTCAGATTCACAATGAGTCCGTCGGATTCTTCCAGCTTGCCGCGATTGCGCGGCTTCTGGTAGTGATCCATAATGACGCGGCGGTATAAATCATCAAGAGAAGACATTGCCGAAATACTCCTTCGTCTTCTTCAATCCCGCTATCAGCACATCTACTTCTTCTTCTGTGTTGTACAGGTAGAAGCTTGCCCGAGCGGTAGCCGTCACGTTCAGCCAGCGCATCAGCGGCTGCGCGCAGTGATGACCCGCCCGAATGGCGATTCCGTAGCTGTCCAGCACAGTCGCCAGATCATGCGGATGTACCGTATCCAGATTGAATGTAATTAAACTGCTGCGGTCCTGTTGCGGGCCGTAAATCGTCAGACCGTCGATCTCGCGCATTTGCTCCAAGGCGTATTTCACCAGCTGCTTTTCATGGCGCTCGATGTTTTCCAGACCGATTTCCTCCAAAAAGTCAATCGCTGCCCCGAGTCCGATCGCGCCTGCGATGATCGGCGTGCCGCCTTCGAATTTCCACGGCAGCTCCTTCCACGTCGAATCGTACTTATCCACGTAGTCGATCATCTCGCCGCCAAATTCCATCGGCTCGACCTGCTCCAGCACCTCGCGCTTGCCGTACAGGACGCCGATGCCTGTCGGTCCGGCCATTTTGTGGGCAGAAAACGCGTAAAAATCGCAATCCAAATCCTGGACGTCGATTTTTTTGTGCGGAGCGCCCTGGGCCCCGTCCACAAACAGGAGAGCGCCGTGCTGATGCGCGATCTGGGCAATTTCCTTGATCGGAGTAGTATCCCCAAGTACGTTGGAAATATGGTGAATCGCCACGATCTTGGTATTGTCCGTCACGGTTTCTTTCACCGCATCCAGCGTGATGGTACCGTCCTCTGCCAGCGGAATGAACTTGAAGGTCGCTCCGGTTGCCTTGGCCGCCTGCTGCCACGGAATGAAATTGGCATGGTGCTCTACCAGCGTGGTGACAATCTCATCGCCAGGCTTCAGGACCAATCGAGCGTAGCCGTAGGCAATCGTGTTGATTGCGGAAGTCGTGCCGCGCGTGAACACGATTTCCGCTGCTTCACGGGCGTTGATGAAGGCGCGGACCTTCTCGCGCGCGCCCTCGTAGCCGTCAGTCGCTCGGTTGCCCAAGGTGTGCACGCCGCGGTGCACGTTGGAGTTGAACTCCCTGTAGTATTTATCCATCGCCTCCATGACCGGAATCGGCTTTTGAGAGGTTGCTCCATTGTCCAGATAAACGAGCGGGTGGCCGTTTACCTCCTGGTGAAGGATGGGAAAATATTTCCGAAGCTCCTTGGCGTTCATTAGCCTAACTTCCTTTCAAGCGCCTGACGGAGTTTGTTTCTCACTTCTTCCACCGGAATTTCGGATACAACCGGATCGAGGAAGCCGAGAATAATCAGACGTTCTGCGTCCTGACGGGAGATTCCACGCGACATCAGGTAGTAGATGGACTCTTCGCTGAAGCGTCCGACCGAAGCAGCATGCCCCGCTTTAACGTCATCCTCGTCGATCAAGAGGATCGGGTTGGCGTCGCCGCGAGCTTTCTCACTCAGCATCAGGATGTTTTCCGCCTGCACACCGTTTGCTTTTTCAGCGCCTTTTTCGATTTTGGTGATCCCGTTCAAAATGCTGACGGCTTCCCCTGTCATAACGGCCTTGCTCACCATATCCGACTCGGAGTGAGTGCCGATATGCTGAACCTGGGAAGTCAGGTTTTGACGCTGGGAACCTGTCCCTATTGAAATGGACTTGGTCGAAGCGTTCGAGCCTGTTCCCTTGAGAATGGTGGTGTTGTTGGCAACGGTGTTGCCGTCGTTCATTTCGCCCAAAATCCATTCCATTTTGCCATCGCGGTCAACCGTCGCACGGCGGAAGCTGTAGTCGTGAACATCTGCGGACAAGGAGCGCACAGAAGCAACCTGCACCGATGCGCCTGCTCCTACGAATACTTCCACAATGCTGTTGGCTACCATGTTTTTGCCTTCGCCAGATACGTATGTATCCACGTAGGTCACTTTGCTGTTCGCTTCTGCCACGATCAGCACATGCGGGCAAAGGAGAGCATGGTCGCCAGCGACTTCATATACGACTTGAAGCGGTACTTCCACTTCGACGTTTTTCGGAATGTAGAGGAAAACGCCGCCGTTCACCACTGCGGCATGCAGCGCACTCAGCTTGTGCTCGTCTGGCGCCACTACTTGATACATGTACTTTTGGACAAGCTCGCCGTGGTTTTGCAGCGCGTCAGCCAGCGGAGTAAAAATGACGCCTTGTGCCTTCAACTCATCGGTCACGGCATGAAAAACGGCGGAAGCATTCTTTTGCACCACCAGGTTTTTCACGCTGTCCACGTCGATTTGCCCTTTTACCAGTTCGCTCAGCTCATGGGCAGACGCGATCTTGGCTGCGGGTTGAAACGGGTCGAACCCGGTTGTATTCCATTTATCAATCTTCGTTTTCTCCAAAGCGGGAAGCGGAAGCTCTCCCGCCGCCTTCAGTCCAGCGAGGCGCTTTTCCAGGAACCAGGCAGGCTCCTGATTAGCTTTGGAGTACTCGGTGATCGCTTCGGAACCGAAGCGGAGCTGTACATCCACACTCATTTCACTGCTGCCTCCTTCTTCCTACACGTTGGCGTTAATGGTCTCGTCCTCGATGCCGAGCTCTTCCTTGATCCAGTCGTAGCCTTCTGCCTCCAGGCGTTCAGCCAGTTCAGGACCACCGGACTTCACAATACGACCCTGCATCATGACGTGTACGAAGTCAGGCTTCACATAGTTCAGCAAACGCTGGTAGTGCGTGATAATCAGGAAGCCGCGTTCAGCGGAACGCATTTCGTTCACACCGTTGGCTACGATTTTCAGCGCGTCGATATCGAGACCGGAGTCGATCTCATCCAGGATACAGATGCTTGGCTCCAGGAGCATCATCTGCAAAATCTCGTTGCGCTTTTTCTCCCCGCCGGAGAAGCCTTCGTTCAGATAACGGTGCGCAAAAGAATCGTCCATTTCCAGCGTCTTCATCTTTTTGTCCATCTCGCGGATGAATTTCATCAGGGAGATTTCGTTGCCTTCGCCACGGCGCGCGTTGATCGCGGAACGCAGGAAGTCGGAGTTGGTTACGCCGCTAATTTCAGATGGGTACTGCATCGCCAGGAACAGACCTGCGCGTGCGCGCTCGTCTACTTCCATTTCCAACAGATCGTCGCCGTTGATCAGCACTTCGCCATCGGTTACCTCGTATTTCGGGTGACCCATCAGCGTAGACGCCAATGTCGATTTACCGGTACCATTCGGTCCCATGATCGCGTGCACTTCGCCGCCCTTGATTTCCAGATTCAGACCTTTGAGGATCTCTTTGTCCTCGATCTTGGCGCGAAGGTTTTTTATTTGCAAATGCGGTACTGCTGTCATCTGAGTTCCCTCCATACACAAAAGTGAGTTGGTAATTCTCAATCCATTCTCAATAACTATCTTATAATAAGAATAATTATAAATCAAGGAATGAAACATATCTGTATTTTTTATATCATTATATTTAGAAAGTCCGTTTTTGCTTCCAAAAACCTTTCCCAATCCATCGGCTACGTAAGCATTTTATCCCGTGCAACATTTCCCAATACATGCCTGGGCATTTTCCAGCAACGTTTCGCCCGTTTTCGCATTCCCGTCGCCGAAAAAACACACGTGCCGCCGCTCTCCTACACAGCCTACCTATGGAAGCTTACCTGACCGTTTTCCGCGAGTCAAATGGAAAAGCTGTGGCAACCGCTTCCTGCCCGGTTTCTCCCTTCCGGATAAAACAAAACGGCCAGACGCTATGGTCCAGCCGTTTTCTTCTGCCTATCGTTAGCCGCTGCTTACGCTTTTGGACCTGCTTTGGCAATGTCGGTTGCGTCCGGGAACTTCTTCTGGAAGTTCTCGATGAAGCGCGTAGCCAGCTCGGCAGCTTGCTTGTCGTACTCTTCCTTGTTTGCCCATGTGTTGCGCGGCTGAAGCACTTCTGCCGGTACGTTCGGGCAAGTGGTCGGCACTTGTACGCCAAATGTTGCGTCTTCTACGTACGCTACTTTTTCCAGATCGCCGTTCAGCGCCGCGGTTACCATCGCACGGGTGTAGGAGAGCTTCATGCGCTGTCCAACACCCACAGGACCACCCGTCCAGCCTGTGTTCACGAGGTATACCTGAACATCGCGCTCATCAATCTTTTTGCCCAGCATTTCCGCATACACGACCGGATGCAACGGCAGGAATGGAGAGCCGAAGCATGTGGAAAACTCGGTTTGCGGGGTGGTCACGCCGCGCTCAGTCCCCGCCATTTTGCTGGTGTAGCCGGACAGGAAGTGGTACATGGCTTGTTCCTTGTTCAGCTTGGAGATAGGCGGCAGCACGCCGAACGAATCGGCTGTCAGGAAAATGATGACGTTCGGCTGTCCGCCCACGCCCGGAATCACCGCGCCGGAGATGGCATCTACCGGATAAGCAGCACGGGTATTTTCCGTGTACTTCGTGCTGTCGTAGTCGGCGACACGGGTATCCGGATCGACATCTACGTTTTCCAGTACGGTACCGAACTGAATCGCGTTCCAAATTTGCGGCTCGCCCTCTTGGGACAGCTTGACGCATTTTGCGTAGCATCCGCCCTCGATGTTGAATACGCCATGGTCAGACCACCCGTGCTCGTCGTCCCCGATCAAAAAACGGTTCGGATCAGCGGACAGCGTGGTTTTGCCTGTACCGGACAAACCAAAGAACAGCGCGACATCCCCGTCTTTGCCCACGTTGGCCGAGCAGTGCATCGGCAGAACGTTGCGCTCAGGCAGCAGCATGTTCATGACGCTGAAAATCGACTTTTTCATCTCGCCCGCATACTCGGTGCCACCGATCAAGACGGTCTTTTGTTCGAAGCTCAGAACGATGAAGGTCTCGGAGTTGGTTCCGTGAACAGCCGGGTTTGCCTTGAAGCCAGGTGCGTACAGCACGGTAAACTCAGCCTCGTGTGCCGCCAGTTCTTCCGCAGAAGGACGAATAAACAGCTGACGGGCAAACAGGCTGTGCCATGCGTATTCGGTTACGACTCGGATCGGCAGACGATAGGTTGTGTCCGCGCCAGCAAAACCATCAAACACAAACAGCTCGCTTTTGCCTTGCAGATAGTGCAGCACATCCTGCTGGAGTGCCTGGAACTTCTCCGGAGACATCGGCTGGTTAACCGGACCCCAGTTGATCTTATCGTGTACAGAAGCTTCGTCCACCACAAATTTGTCCTTTGGCGAACGGCCCGTGAACTTGCCTGTCAGCGCATTGAGCGCCCCCTTATCGGTCAAAATCCCTTCGCCACGCTTGACTGCCATTTCAACGAGTCCCGCTACAGACAGGTTGCGGTATACCTGTGCAGCTCCCAGAATGTCAGCAAGCTTGTGAACCGTATTGGTTTCCATGTGTGAACGATCTCCTTCCCAAAATGTATATCCAATGATCGTGACTTTTCTCATTGTCGTTCGATTTGTAATTAGTATATCACATTTGATGAAATAAGCCACATAATTTTAGAATCTCTTGTGGAGAATATGTGAATGGCCTCCCGACTAGCTTTCCCCATCCTACAGTATTTCAGTTCTTCCGCCTCATGTCCACCCTTTCGTAAATGAGTGCGTATTTCGAAAATTGGGTCGCTTGGAACCAACGCCTGTGCTTTGCTTGCAGAAAAACCCGCTGCCTGAGCGGGTCTTTTTAGCGCATTGGCTTACCGGGCGGCTTTTTCGGCGGATTGGGCAAAGGTACGCATAACGACGCGACCGAGAATCTCGACGCCGCTTTGGAGCGCCGATCGCTCGAACTTCATCTGCGGATGGTGCAGTCCCGGCTGCAAATCGCAGCCCAGAGCGAGCATGGTCGCTTTGATATGCGGTCGCTCCACCGTGTAAAAGTGAAAGTCTTCCGCTCCCGGACTGACAGGGGCTGCCCTCAGCTTGTCCCTCCCAAGCACGTCGACAATCGCCTGCTCCATCAGTCCCTTCGCTTCCTCATCCACTTCGGCCGCCACCATTCGCGATCCGGGCGTAAGCGCAATGGTCGCCTGGTAGGATAGCGCGATCCCTTCGATCACCCGGCGGACGCGGCCGATCAGCTCATCCATCGCCTGATTCGTTTGCGCCCGCAAATCCAGGGCGAATCTCGCCTTGTCGGGAATGATGTTGTAGCTGTCCCCTCCGGCTTGCAACATCGTCATTTTTACCGTAGCCGGCACCATCGGATCGACATGAATCTGTCCCATCCCGGAAATGATCGCACCTGCTACTTCAATCGCATTGATCCCGAGGTGCGGTCTTGCTCCGTGTGCCGATACGCCTGTAATTTCGCCGTACAAAAACATCGCGGCGCCGTTGTAAATGGCGGGCCCCGCCGTTCCGTTCGCCATTTCCTGAATCGGGCGCAGATGGACGCCGTACAAATAGTCGATATCGTCCACGACGCCTTTTTCCACCAGCTTCAGGGCACCCGTTCCTTTTTCTTCGGCAGGCTGGAACAACACTTTCAGTGTTCCCGGCGGCTCGTATCCGGAACCGATCAATGCCTCTACGGTTTCGACGATCATGGTCATATGGGCATCATGCCCGCAGGAGTGATTGGCGCGCCACTCTCCGTCCACCTCCTGCCACAGCGCGTCGATATCGGTGCGCAGCCCCACGACTGGCTTCCCTTCTCCCCACTCTGCCACAAGCCCCGTACAATCGGAAAAAGTCGTGACCTTTAGTCCCAGCGCACGCATTCTCTTCGCCAGGTATCTCGTCGTCTCGACTTCCTGCCAGCTCGTCTCCGGATTCGCATGCAAGTGACGGAATGTTTCGTCAATCGCCTGCATACGGGCAGCAACGATCTCTTTCCATGCCACGCTATCAAACATATACGCGCCTCCCATCGTTTCTTCCCCATTGTAGCACACAAGAGCGCCTGTTTCCGAAAGGCGGGAGCCACGGCTTCTATTTGCACGTCAAGCGCAAAATCGCATCCAGCTTCAACTGGTCGCGCAGGGTCCCTGCTATGTTCACCTGCTGCTTGGCCAGCGCATAGACCAGCTCATCCCCGCCAAACAGCATCTCCATCTGTCGCTCGCCTCCCCTGACAATCAGATCCGCGGACTGCTCCTCCTCCCAGACGCCTGCCGAGATGCTGCCTTTGGAAATCGTGATTTGCCACCGGGACTGCGTATCGTCGACGACAATCCCGATCCTTTTTTCCCAACCCGCCGTCACGTAGCGCAAGTGCGTTTTCTTCTGCAAGCGTTCGCCGATCTCATCCAGCAATCTGCCAATCCCGATCATAAACCCGTCCCCCTCTCTCTTTCCCCTTTGGGTTCGCGGCTTGCGCAGTCGAATCCTTTGGCGAGGGATGAGAACCGCTGTCGGGACTTGTCAGGGCAGGCGACTTTTTCTCGACAGACTTTTTACGCGAGGAGTCAAAAGAAAAGAGCACCCGCGTCGTCCGCAGATGCTCTTTGGATGGATCCGTTATTCATCGAATTCGTCTTTATCCAGTCTGACCTCCAGATGGTGGCCATCCGGTGTCTCAAAATACAGATTGTAGCTCGTAGGCTGCGTGATCGGACCGCGATAACAAATGTTTTCCGCCTCCAGCTTGTCGACCAAATAGTCCAGTTCAGCGCGGCTTGTCACCGAGAAGGCGACGTGATCGACTTGCCCGACGCCGCCTTTGCCTTCCTCCCCGCCATGCGGATGGAGACCGATCCGTGTGTATGTGCCGATTTGAAAGTAGACAGGCGCTCCTTCCACCATATTCTCTTCCGGGATGGGGACTTCCAAAATGTCCTTAAAAAACCGAGCTACCTTCACGACATCGCTGCAATTCAATGCGATGTGGTGAACGCCTTTCAAATGAAACATTCACACTGCCTCCCACGTCAACTAAAGGTCATGCGCTTTTTTGCGACACCTGCTTGCGTTTATGGTACTGCTTGAGTCGCTCGCTTAACCGTTTTAAACGAATCATGAGTGCTTCACGCCACTCTTCATCCTGCAACTCCTTGGCGATGCCGAGCAAATCCAAGGAGATATCAATTTGCTGCTTCAAAACATCGGCGAAGCTGGCTGCCTCATCCGTCATGGTACAATTCTCAAACAACTCGGATGTATTGTCAACATTCACAAAATCAGCGAAATCGACTTCGGGCGCCTGATCCCCCTGCGCATATTCTACTAGAATTTCATACTCCCCCTCAATAGCGGGATGAACCTCAATTCGGTCACAAACAGGACAAAACATGATAGGGACATTGTGTACGAGCGTTTTATAATGACGGACTGAGCCTATAGAGCCTACCATTCCTGCACCGCAACAATAACTCATATCGTCTCCCTCCTTCTTCGCCAAACGGCGAGTGTAGACGCGTCTGGTCGAAACTCTCTGTCTGTAACCGCATTGTAACCCGTAATCCCTCTGCTGCTCTACCGCAAAAAGATACCAATCGATTTATGGTAAAACAAATGGTCATACTATTGTACGCGATTTGCTTGCGTTTGACCACTATTTTCTGATTAGTCGGAAATTTTTGTGGCACATGCCTGCTCCCCCACAAGGATGCAAGAAAGTTTGGATCATGCCGATATAGGGAATAGACAGCTAGTCATAAGAAAAGGAGAGCGGTTGTATGTTTCGTTTTCAAAGCCTTCGCGCCCGGACACTTGCGATTACCCTTCCTGTGCTTGTCCTTACTTTGGTGCTTCTGATGAGCATGGCCTACCTGTTTTCCCACACGCAATTGAACAAGGAACTGACCGACAAAATGACCTACCAGTTGGATGTACTCGGCAGCAAGGTGGAGAGTGAACTGGAAGCCCACAGCAAAGTCACCCTGAGCATGGCCCGGGTAATCGAAATGAGCCCCCTTACTTATTCGCTGGAGCAGTTGGATTCCCTGCTAGCCAAAACCGTTCTCATCAACGAAACGTCCGTCGGCATGGGCATTTTCATGGAGCCGTACGCTTTTGATCCGAACAAACCGTTCGTTTCTACCTACGGCGCGAAAAAAGACGGCAAGGTGAACATCACGTATGAATACAGTACGCCAGCCTACAATTACCCTGCGCAAGAATGGTACAAGATCGGCCTGTCGACAAAAAAACCGACGGACTTTACGCCTCCTTACTATGACGAGATTGCCAAAGTTTCCATGACGACAGTCGTCGCTCCGTTTTACTCCCCTGACAACAAACTGCTGGGGGTAGCGACAGACGACATTTCGCTCACAGACATTCAAGAGATGGTCTCGGGGACAAAAGTTGGCGAGACGGGCTGGGCCTTCTTGCTGGATCAAAACGGCAAGTACCTGTCCCATCCGCAATCGGACAAGCTGATGGTGCAATCGGTGCAAACCGACAGCAACGCGTCTCTCGCAGAAATCGGCCCCGCTCTTCTGGCCGAAAGCGCGGGCATGAAAACGTTTTCTGATGACCAAGGGATCAATCGCGTCTATTTCAAAAAAATCCCCGCCACCCATTGGACGATTGCGCTCGTCATGCCGGAAAATGAATTCGCCAAGCCGCTGAACGCCTTGTTTTATCAGCTTCTTGCTGTCAGCCTGTTCGGGCTATTGATTCTGGTTGCCGTTATTTATTTCTACAGCAACTATTTGACCGGACAAATCAACAAGGCCAATCAGCTCTCGCAAGCCCTCTCCTCCGGCGATTTCACCGCTTCCATGGAAGTCAGGACGGCCGATGAGATGGGGGTCATGGCGAGTCGCTTCAATGCGATGACCGCCACCCTGCGCGAAACGCTCAGCCAGGTCAGCTACAGCGCGCAGCAAGTCGCCGCCACCTCCGAACAGCTGATGGCCAGCGCCGAGCAAACGAGCAAAGCAACGGAGCAGATTGCCCAGTCTGTGCAGGAGATCGCCTACGGAACCGAGCAGCAAGTGGACGCGACCAACCAGGGCAGCGATGTCATCCACGAAATCGCCCGGCATATTTCCATCGTGGAAACAGGAATCGAGGAAGTCGGCTCCTCTACCCGCGATACCAATCGCCAGGCTGCGGAAGGCAACGAAATGGCCGCGAAGACTGTGGAACACATGACGGTGATTCACGGACAAATGGAACAAACCGCAGCGGTGGTCAACGCACTGGGGCAGCGCTCCCAGGAGATCGGCCAAATGATCGCGCTGATTACCTCCATCGCCAGCCAGACCAATCTGCTCGCCCTCAACGCCGCGATCGAGGCGGCCAGAGCCGGCGAGCAAGGACGAGGCTTTGCCGTTGTCGCCGACGAGGTGCGCAAGCTGGCGGAACAGTCCAGCTCGGCCGCTGAGCAAGTAAGCAGCCTCGTCACCGACATTCAGCGCGATACCGAATCGGCCATCGCTGCCATGAGCCACGGCTCTGTCATCCTCGGAGAAGGCATGACGCTGGTCCGTGCGACCGGGACCGCGTTCGAACAAATTTCTGGCTCCACCGCTCACTTGCTGACGCGCACAGACGAAGTGTCAGCGGAAATGAACAAAATCAGCCGGGAGATGCAATCCATTGTCGCGGCAATCGACCATATCTCCCAAATCGCCGTGCAGTCCGCAGCCCACTCGCAAACCGTCGCTGCGGCGGCCGAGGAGCAAAACGCGTCGATGGAAGAAATCTCCGCGGCAGCGACGATGCTCGCGAAGATGGCAGAAGAGCTGAACGATACCGTGCGAACGTTCAAGCTGAGCTAGTGGTTTGCAGTCGGGCGGCATCCATGAAAAAGGCTTCGCCAAGCTTTCGTGGCTCGGCGAAGCCTTTTTCTTTTGGTTCTGTTTGCGAACGGAATGACCGATCAGACGGATTGGACCCATAGAGGGAGAAAGGGGTCTTCCCCATGTGACCCGGGGGAGATCCCCAAAGCTAAAAAACCGGAGCAACCTGCCCCGGCTTTTTGTGTCGGCAACCTATTCTTTTACCATGGCCTCGTACTTGTCGGCATCCAGCAGCTTATCCAGCTCCGCTGCGTCGGACAGCTCGACAGCGATCATCCAGGCCTGCTCATACGGCGAAGAGTTCACCAGCTCCGGCGCCTCTTCCAGTTCGCCGTTTACTTCCACTACTTTTCCGGATACAGGAGCGTACAACTCGGAGACGGTTTTTACGGATTCTACACTGCCAAATGGCTCATCCTGTTGAATGGTCGTGCCTACTTCTGGCAACTCGACAAACACGATGTCACCCAGCTCTGATTGAGCAAAAGCGGTGATTCCAATGTAGGCTTTGTTCCCTTCCACTCGCACCCACTCATGCTCTTCACTGTAACGTAGATTTTTCGGGAATTCCATCGTTTCCATATCCTCCTATCGGGTACAATCCATTACACATACATAATTAGACGAACATTCCTGGATTCCTCTTCGATCCTCAAAATTCTGAACAAACGTTTTGGGCCAATATCTGTATCTTTTTCCAAACACGACAGATGAATACCTGTGACTTTCGTTTCACGAAGGGGTGTTTTTGCGTTTATTCTTTGTGAGGAAGTCCACTGCAAAAATCAAAAGCACGATCATGCCGGAATGAAGGAGAGGCTTCGTAAAATCAGCTCCATCATAAAGAAAGCACGCGAAAATAAAATTCCCTAGAAACGTAATGAGATATCCAAGCATGGTAACATCCCGCCTTCAAACGAAGTCAATGGCAGCCAAAAGTTGATGCAGACATTGCCGGACAGCTATACACCTGCTTGTTTCGTCAGAAGACCTGACGCCGCAATCGAGCGAGCGGCCTGGCGCAGCACCTCCGGACTCTGCACGAGCGCGATCCGGACATACCCTTCTCCTTCGTCGCCAAAGACGCTACCGGGAATGACGACTACGCCTGCTTCCTCCAAGAGCGCAAGGGCAAATGCGCGGGAGGTCCAGCCTGTTGGCACGGGCGCCCAGACGAACATCGTCGCTTTTGGCGGTTCCATCACCCAGCCCGCCTCGGCCAGCGCTTCTAGCAAGACGTCCCGGCGCTCCTGGTATACGGAGGCGACGCTGTTGCTCCCGCCTGCTTCGCGATCCATGCGCAACGCCTCGACTGCCATCTCTTGGACAGGCAAAAAGACGCCGTAGTCGATATGGGACTTGACGACGGCAAGCGGCTTGATGATCTCGCTGTTACCGACGACATAGGCCATGCGGCAGCCTGCCATGTTGAAGCTTTTGGAAAAGGAGTTGAATTCGATCCCCACGTCTTTGGCTCCCGCCGCTTGCAGAAAGCTGGGCGGACGGTAACCGTCAAAGGCCATCTCGGAGTAGGCGAGGTCATGCACGACGATAATGCCGTGACGCTTGGCGAAAGCAACGACCTCCTCGAAAAAGTCGACGGTCGCGACAGCCGATACAGGATTATTCGGATAGTTCAGAATCATGAACTTCGACCGGGCCGCAATCTCCTCCGGGATATCTGCGAGCTTCGGCAAATAGCCGTTTTCCGCGCGCAGCGGCATCCGGTACGGAATCGCCCCCGCCAGATGCACGCTTCCCTCGTAAATCGGGTAGCCGGGGTCAGGCACGAGCACCATGTCCCCCGGATCGGTCCAGGCCCAAGCAAAGTGCGCGAGTCCATCCTGCGAGCCCATCAAGGAATGGACCTCGCCGTCTGGCGCAAGCTCCACGCCAAAGCGGTAGCGGTACCAGCGGGCCACTTCCTGGCGAAAGGCGGCGGTGCCCTCGCTCAAGGCATAGCCAAAAGCGCCCGGCTGTTGGACAGCATCGAGCAGGGTCGCAAGCAGCCGGCCTTCAGGCGGTTGATCCGGGCTGCCGATACTCAAGTCGTACACGGGTCGTTTTTGGGCGACTTCTTTCTTTCGCGCAGCCATTTCGGAAAAAATCGCGGCAGACAGATTTTGCAGTCTCCTGGACGGTTGGCGCATCCGCTACTTGCCTCCCCATGCTTTTTCCAGCTCGGCTTCCTTGAAGCCCAGCGTGACCGTATCATCGCTCGCCAACAGAGGCCGCTTGATGAGCTTTCCGTTGGAAGCGAGCAAGTCGAGCATTTCCTCTTCTGTCATGGTCGGCAGCTTGTCCTTTAGTCCAAGCTCGCGGTATTGCACGCCGCTGACATTGAAAAACTTGCGCAGGTCAAGCCCGCTCGTTTGCCAGATCCGGCGAAGCTCTTCCTTCGAAGGCGGCGCATCGACAATCGGCACTTCCTCGAAGCTCACCTTGTGGTCTGTCAGCCATTTTTTCGCTTTGCGGCATGTATCGCATTTGCTGTACAAATACGCTTTCATCGTCATGATCGATTCCCTCGCTTTTCATTATGTAGTCTGCTACCGCTTCCGCCACGATCCCCGCCAGCGGCTGGATGGCGGGAATTTTGCCTGCCCTTATGCAGAGTGGCTCGCCCTGATCTCCACCTGGTAACCGGCATGCTTTCTCACCTGGAAAACGCCGTTTTCGAAAATCAGGTACTGCGCCTTGACGCCGATCAGCCGACCGCCAAGCTGCTCTTCCTTGTCCAGCGTTTTCGAGTTGATCTTGTCCAGCGACTCCAAAATGGGATAGGTAATCTCCACCCATTCGTCTTCCCTGTATTGAAAAGGTTTGAACGGTTCGGGAAAATGGCTGTACACCTCGTCGCGCATGGCAATCAGGTCGATTTCCTTGACGTCGCCCTTGAGCATTTTGCGCCAGTTGGTCTTGTCCGGCAAAAACTGGCTGAGGTGATACTCCAGCTCCCCGGCCATTCGGCGCGTCGGCACTTCCGCAATCGGAATCGCACGAATCGCTCCCTGATCGACCCAGCGTTTGAGCTGGTTGTGCTTGCGCGTCAGGCCGACCTTGATATCGCTGGAAACCGCCAGATAGACGTAATGCGGAATCATGCAGTACTGCTCGCCGAAGCTCGCGTCCCGGCACGTCCCTTGGTCAAAATGACATTCGTGCGGCTTGACGATGCACAAGTCATTTTCCGGCAGTTTGGTAAAACAGGGGTAGCAGTACCCGCTGTTGAACGTTTTGTTCGTTTTGCGCCCGCAGGCAATACAGTTTTTTTGTCCCAGATAGGAAATGGTCAGTTCGCTGCCCAGCCATTCGTTCAAAGGCAGACGGTCTTCGCCGATGTTCAAATAGTAGTCGACGGGCTTTTCTCTCCCGTGATAATCGTGGGTCAGACCATGCAAAATACCGCGGAGTTCCACTTCATTCTCTCCTCTCCCCTGTACAGTTCTTTCATTTTACCATATCGCCTGTCCGCACCGGGGCGCTGTTTTCTTTTGGCAGCATGTTTTCCCAAGTAGAGGACCAACCTAAACTATCTCAAGAAAAAGGAGGCCATCCGTCATGAGCCGCGTCATGCTGTATGCTTGTCTATTTGCCTGCCTGCTCGGCTACGGGATCTCTCCTGTTATGGCCCGGGACTTGCTTCCCTCCTACGAACCGATTCACCGGATCGATACGAACAAAAAGGTCGTCGCCCTGACCTTTGACGATGGTCCGGATGCCACCTACACCCCGAAGATTTTGGAGGTGCTGCACAAAAACCGGGTGCCCGCCACCTTTTTCGTGCTCGGCTCCCAGGTGGACAAGCATCCCAAGGTGCTGCAATGGATTTACAAGGCCGGACACGAGATCGGCAATCACGGCTACCACCATTTTGACTTGAACAAGCTGACCGAGCACGAGGTGTACGAGGACATCAAGCAGGCAGAGCGCTCCATCCTGCGAACGACGGGGATTCTCGCCCAATACTACCGTCCTGCCGGAGGCGTCATGACCCACGACGTCATGAATGCCGTTCAGGCAAGCGGGTACGACGTCATTCACTGGTCGGTCGATCCCAGGGACTGGTCGCTGGCGAGAACGGCGTCTGTCATCGCCAAAAGCGTAAAAAGCAACGTGTCGTCCGGCGACATTATTTTGTTTCACGATGGCGGCCTGAACCAGAAGCAAACCGTCGCCGCCTTGCAGGAGCTAATCAGTGACCTGCGCTCGCAAGGCTACCGCTTTGTCACCGTATCCCAGCTGCTCGATGAAGCCAAGTAAAAGGCACCAGGGCCACGCTCTTTCGCGAAGCAGCTGGTGCCTTGCCTTTTCGCCTTTTAGGCCAGAACTTTTCCCAGGAAAGAACGCAGCCGCTCGTGGCTGGTATTGTCAAACAGCTCCTCGGGGGTTCCCTCCGCCATAATCACGCCCTGGTCCATAAAGATGATGCGGTCGCCGACTTCCCGAGCAAATCCCATCTCGTGCGTCACGACCACCATCGTCATCCCTTCCTTGGCCAGGTTCTTGATTACGGCCAATACCTCTCCCACCAGCTCCGGATCGAGGGCGGAGGTCGGCTCGTCGAACAGCATCACCTTGGGATTCATGGCAAGCGCACGGGCAATCGCCACCCGCTGCATCTGGCCGCCGGACAATCGCTCCGGATAGACGTCCGCCTTGTCCTCCAGCCCGACCTTTCTCAACAGCGCCAGTCCCTGCTTGCGCGCTTCCTCGTGCGCAAGCTTCTTGACTTTGATCGGCGCCAGCATGACGTTTTCCAGAACGGTTTTATGAGGAAACAGGTTGAAGCGCTGAAACACCATCCCGACTTCTTCCCTGACCTTGTTGATATCTGTCTTGGGGTCTGACAAATCATGTCCGTTGATGACGATCCTCCCTCCGGTCATTTGCTCCAGTTGGTTCAGACAGCGCAAAAAGGTGCTTTTGCCCGAGCCCGACGGCCCGATGACACACACGACTTCCTTTTCCGCCACCTGGGTCGTAATTCCTTTCAATACCTGAAGCTCTCCGTAGCTTTTCGTCAAATCGGTCACTTGAATAATCATGGTCATCCCCCTAGTTACGGTAAATGCTTTCGCTGTCAGTCACATGCCTCTATTGTACCGCAATCGTCCGAAAATTGCATGAATAGTCTGGAATCCGTTTTCTGCCATCCCGATTTTGCCATGCCTGTCCCAGCGTAACTCTTCCCCTGGCGGCTCATGCTAAGAGGGAGGTGGTTTTCATGCAACGCAAAAGATGGGTGGCTCTTCTGATCGTGCTCGTTGTCTTTTTTGCGGGACTTGCCGTAGAAGGACTGACGGGAAGCTACAGCGAGCTGACCGACCATCCCGGATTTTCCTGGGAGGAAAGCGTCGTGTACGGCTCTGGCAGCAGCAAAATCGTGCAATTGTTCGTCAACGGCGTCATTTCCGGGGAGCCAAGCGCTTCCGGAATGCCCTCGATGGCGGAATTGCTCGCCGAACAGCTGCGGCGGGTCGAGGAGGACGACACAGTCAAGGCAGTCGTCCTGCGCATCGATAGCCCCGGCGGCGAGGTTGTCGCGACAGATGAGCTGCATACCCGGCTGATGCGGCTCAAGCAGCTGCGCGATATTCCGATCGTCGTCAGTATGGGCTCGACCGCCGCGTCGGGAGGGTACTATCTGGCCACGGCGGGCGATTCGATTTTTGCCAACCCCCATACGTTGACCGGAAGTCTCGGCGTCATTTTTCAGTTGTTTACTTACAACGAGGCGGCAGCCAAGCTGGGCGTCAAACAGTACGCGATCAAAAGCGGACGCTACAAGGATATCGGCAGTCCGGCGCGTCCGTTGACAGACCCTGAACGGCAAATCTTTCAGTCGCTGGTCAACGAGAGCTATCAAAAATTCGTCGACGTGATCGTCAATGGCCGCCATCTCTCCCGCCAGCGGGTCCTGGAAATCGCCGACGGCCGCATCTACTCCGGGGAGCAAGCCAAACGGCTCGGATTGATTGATGCATTCGGCGATCTGGAGGATGCGACCCGGCACGCCCTCTCCCTCTCCGGCGAACGGGAGGCCCTGGTCGTGCGCTACAATGACCCGTTGTCCATCAGCAAGCTGTTGTTCAGCCTGAAGCAGCACTGGTCCAATCCGGACCCGCTCGGGCTTGCGCACCTCGTGCAGCGTCAAAGCACGCCGCGGCTCCTGTACCAATTCATTTCGTCGTTTTGAAAAAGGAGGGCTACGAATGAGCGAGCTTGTGACAAGGCAAGAGCCGGACAACGGGCAGGAGCCGCCTCGCGAACACCGCTTTGCGGGCTTTTGGATACGCGTGGCGGCCTCCCTGCTCGACTCCCTGTTTTTGATCGGCGTCAGTCTGCTCGTATTCAATCCGCTGCGGCGGGCAATGGGCGTATCCGGCGACGTTTTTTCGTTGATTGACCTCTTGGAAGCGCTGTTTGGACTGCTCTACATGATCCTTCTGACCTGGTGGACGGGGCAGACCTTGGGCAAGCTGGTTACGGGAATCAGGGTCATCTCTGCCAAAGCATCGCGAGGGGGATTGTCTGGCGGCCAGGTCATCCTGCGCGAGCTGATCGGCAAGTTCCTCTCCGCGCTTGTGATGGGCCTGGGCTATTTGTGGGTGGCGTGGAATCCGCAAAAGCAAGGCTGGCATGACAAGATCGCGAAAACGTACGTCGTCTACGATCGCAAAAGGTAGCGGGGCGGCGGTGCCGTCATCCAAGCCGGCCGTCCGTTCTGCTCGCAGCATTTGGTCGCGAAAAAGCCTACAGAAAAAGACACGCCGGCATGATTGCCGTGGCGTGTCTTTTCGTGCCCAAAAGGCGGCTCGTTCTCTCCGCTGCCGGAGTGAAGCTTACTGCTGCGCAGCTGTATTCGTAACAGGAGCGGGCGGCGGCGCCTGGTCTTCTTCGGAAAAAAACGGGATGACGACCAGACTGAGGACGAAAAACAAAATCCAGACGATTCCCCGCTTGAATATGCACGGAGTCAGCATCGGGTCAACCCCTTCCCAAAACCATTCTTCTATAGTAATACGCTTCCCTCCCCTGCGCCCGTTTATGCTTTTTCCCCAGAAAACGCGGTTTCGCCAAAAAGGTTGACGGAAGTCTTTGCCGCACAAAAACGCCATCCTCCCAAGACAGAGGATGGCTGTTTTGTCGGGGCCGCTGTCAGCCTTGCTTTTGCAAAGGAAGCGAGTAGCGTTCGGCCTGTGCCTGTGACTCGCTGTTTTTGGCAAACAGACAGGCAGCGGCAAAAACGACCAGAAGCGCTCCCATCAGCCAAAACATCGTCCACGGCTCCCACAGCTCCATCAGCGCGCCATTGACGTTCGGGGCGAGAATGCTCGCGACCCCGAAGTTGATTCCCGCCAGAATGCCCGCGGTCGGCACCATGGCAGCAGGCAAAATATCGGCGGAATAGGCCAGGCCGAGCGAATAAAACGACCCGACAGCCGCCCCGGCGAGCGCGAGCAGCAGCATCATCAGCCAGACGTTCTCCCCGGCCAGCGGGAACAGGAAAAAGGCAATGCCCCCGACGATGGCACAAACAAGCATCACTTGCCTGCGCCCGATCCGGTCGCTCAACGTTCCCAGCGGCATTTGCAAAAAAATGCTGCCCACGACAAACGACGGAAGGATCAAGGACACCCACTCCAGCGACACCCCCGTCCGCAGCGCATACACCGGGAAGCTGCCGTTCAGCGACGTCTCCATGAACCCGTATAAAAAGGAAGGGATGAGAGACAGCCAGCCAATGCGCAGCACGGCGGCGTATTTGTTCTGCTTCGTCTCCGCTTGCCTGATCTTTTCAGGATAGTCGTTTCGGATTCGCGACAACAGCACGAAGGCAACGGCGTACAAACAAAGCAGGACGCCAAAAGGCACCCACAGCCCGAGCGGCAAAAGATTCAAGCCGAGCGGCCCGATACTGAAGCCCACGCCATACGACAGACCGTACAGGGACAGATCGCGTCCCCGCGTTTGTGGCGCGGCAATTTTCGTCACCCACATCTGGCTCGCGTAGTGCAGGCTGGAATCGCCAATCCCCATCAGCATGCGCAGCACAAACCAGACAGCCAGGTGGCTGAACAGCGGAATGAGTGCAGTCGCAATCGTAAGCAGCAGCATCCCCCACAAAATGGTGGAACGGTAGCCGATCCGCCTGAGCGGTATTTCCAGCAAAGGCGAGACCAGCACCATTCCTACATACAGAGCGGCCGCATTCAGCCCGTTCATCACCGATGACACGCCCTGCTTTTCCAACAGCACAGCCAAGAGCGGAATGCTCAAGCCTTGGCTCAAGCCCGATATGGCTACCACCAGGATCAACACCCAGAAGGTGTATCTCGACGAAGACATGGTGTTGAAGCTCCTTTCTCTCCTACGTCCTCTTTATCCGTTCCCTGCTACAGAAAGACTTCCTTGTTGCAGCTGGTACATTTTTTGATACAGTCCGCCCTGCGCCATCAGTTCGTGATGCGTTCCCCGCTCTGCGATTTCCCCGCGGGACAAGACAAGAATCTGGTCGGCGTGCTGGATGGTCGACAAGCGGTGGGCAATGATAAACGTCGTCCGTCCGCGCGCCAGGACGTGCAGCGCTTCCTGGATCGCCAGCTCGGTTTCGCTGTCGATGCTTGCCGTCGCCTCATCGAGAATCAGGATCGCCGGATCGGCAACGAGCGCACGGGCAAACGAAATCAGCTGGCGCTGGCCTGCCGACAAGGTCATGCCGCGCTCGACAACCGGCTCGTCGTACCCTTGCGGCAGGCGCCTGATAAATTCGTCGGCTCGTACGGCTTTGGCGGCCTGCACGACTTGTTCAGCGGAAATCGCGTCGTTGTACATGCGAATGTTGAAGCCGATGCTGCCCGTAAACAAAAACGGGTCCTGAAGCACCAGCCCGATATGACTGCGCAGCGACTGCGTGTCAATCTCCCGCATGTCCTTGCCGTCGATCAGGATGCGCCCTTTTGTCACCGGATAAAAACCGAGCAGGAGGTTCATCAGCGAGCTTTTCCCCGATCCGGTATGGCCGACAAGCGCGATCGTCTGGCCCGGCTGCGCGGTGAACGAGACGTTTTTCAGCACGTACTCCTCCTCGTTGTAGGCAAACGACACCTGGTCGAACACCACTTCCCCGCGCGGTCGCTCCATCTGTATCCCTGCTTTTGGCGATTCGGTCGCCGTGTCCAAAATAGCAAAGACGCGCGTCGCCGAGATCGTCGCCTGCTGCATTTGCGACAGGCGGTTCATCATCATATTGATCGGTTCAAAAAAGCGGCCCATGTAATCGACGAAGGCAAACAGCGCCCCGAACGAAATCGCACTGTGAAACGACGCGGAGCCGTAGTACCAGACAATCAGCGTCAGGGAAATTTTCCAGACCAGATCGACAGCGGGCCGTAGCAAGAGCGACTCCAGGTTGATTTCCTTCAGCTTCGCCTGGAAGTAGCCGTCGTTCACCTGCGCAAACTCTTTTTGCACGCCTTCTTCGCGGCGAAACGCCTGGACAATCACCATGTTCTGGATCATTTCGTTAATCATCGCGTTCATGTCGCCGAGCTTCGCCCGAATGACCGCATAGTAGCGGGAGCTGTACGTTTGGTACACGTAGACCAACAGCGCGAGCAGCGGCACAGTGAGACAGCAGAACAGCGCCAACTCCGGCTGGAGTACGAACAGCGCGACCAGAATGCCGAGCAAATACACACCGTTTTGCACAAAGGTGGCCAGCACGCTCACGTACAGCTCGCGAATGGCCTCGGTGTCGTTGCTGACGCGGGAGACGAGCGAACCGACCGGGGTCTTGTCAAAAAAGGAGATCGGGAGCTTCTGCAAATGCCCGAACAGCTTCATCCGCATCTGCTGAATGATGCGCTGGGCAATCGTTTGCAGCCACAAAATCTGCATGTAGTTGAAGCCCGCCGACAGCAAGATCAGCGCTCCGTATCCGACCGCCAGCCAGATGATCGGCTGGATGTCGTTTTGGTACATCGCCAACACCTCTTCGCCCGTCAACCGGATTCCTGTGGGGGCCGGACTCGTTTCCGCCGCATCGACAGTCGTCACCGCAAAGCGCTCACGGTCATTTTCCGGCTCGATGGGCGTGAACTGCTTCTCGCCCGTTTGCTCGACTTTTCCCTCGATCAAGTAATACGTCGTGCCTTCCGCAACTACGGTCGCTTCGCTCGCCTGGATGCTGCCGGGTGTCAAGCCCGCTTCGGCCAGCGCATCCTCACGCATGTAATGCTTGCCGTTTATGGCAACCACCAGCTCTTCGTCGGGCACCTGCGGCTTTTGGTCAAACTGATACCAGGGCTT
This sequence comes from Brevibacillus sp. SAFN-007a, assembly GCF_051967035.1. Taxonomy (NCBI): domain Bacteria; kingdom Bacillati; phylum Bacillota; class Bacilli; order Caryophanales; family Paenibacillaceae; genus Brevibacillus; species Brevibacillus sp. SAFN-007a. Next base: position 78,010 of record NZ_JBQCKK010000003.1, read on the forward strand.
CTGGATGGCGAGAATGTGATTGTCGATCATCACCTTCGCCAGAAACGGTCCCGCCAGCTCCGCACTCGTCCCGAGCAGAAGCAGGAGCAGCGCTCCCCCGATTTGCTTCTGAAACGGCCGGGCAAATCCTGTCAGCCGCTTCCAGACATGTTCTGTTCCCACGAAATGCGCTCCCTCCTTCTTCACGGCCTAACCGGCAACATCCCGCTCCATTTGCTGCCTGCGATACTGTTCTGCGTACCAGCCGTTTTGCTGCATCAGCTCCTCATGGGTGCCCCGCTCCACAATCCGGCCTTCGTCCAGCACGAGAATCAGGGCAGCATGCTGGACGGCAGACAGGCGATGCGCGGTAATAATCGTCGTTTTATCGGCACGCACTTCGCGCAAATGGCGCAAAATCGCCTCTTCCGTCCGGGCGTCAACCGCCGACAACGAATCGTCGAGAATGAGAATGCCCGCGTCGAGCAACAAAGCCCGGGCAATCGAGATTCGCTGCTTTTGCCCCCCGGAGAGGGTCACGCCCTTTTCGCCCACCATCGTTTGCAGCCCGTCGCGAAACTGACTCAGATCGTCGTCCATTTCCGCCAGCTTGAGCGCGTAGAGCACGTCCGCCTCGGTCGCCTGCGGCCTGCCAAACGCCACATTCTCCGCAATCGTGCGCGAAAACAGCAAATGCTCCTGCGGCACGTAGGCGATTTTTTTCCGCAGCGCGGCAAAGGACAGCTCCTCAATCGGTACTCCGCCAACAAACAGCGACTTTTCCTTCATTTCATAGGAACGCAGCAGTGCGCGGCACAGCGTCGATTTTCCGCTCCCCGTCCGTCCGACAATGCCGAGCGTCTCGCCTTCCCCCAGCGAAAAGGTGATGTCCGTGAGCGCGGGCTTTTCGCTGCCCGGATACGTAAACGTAAACTGACGCGCTTCTACCGTGTTCGGCGTCTCCGCTGTCACCGGATGAATCGTCTCCCTTACATCCGGCTGTTCCTCGAAAAGCTCCGCTAGACGCTTGTAGGAGGCTCCGCCGCGCTGCATCACGTTGACCAGCCAGCCAAAAGCGAACATGGGCCAGATCAGAAGCCCGAGATACAGGTTGAAAGCGATCAGATCGCCCAACGAAATCGCGCTGGTAAAGACCAGGTAGGTTCCATAGCCAAGCCCGATCAGGAAGCTGAAGCCGATAATGATCGCAATTGTCGGCTCGAACAGCGCGTCGATCCGCGATACGCTCACGTTGCGCTCCAAAGTTTTTTCACTGACCCGCCGATAAGCTTCCAGGTCTTCTTTTTCCTGCACAAACGCACGCAGCACGCGCACGCCGGAAACCGATTGCTGCACGTGGTCGTTCATCTCGCCAAACGCTTCCTGGGCGAGATAAAAGCGCTCGTGCAGCAGTCTGCCGTAGTAGGCGGTCGACCAGGCCAAAAAAGGCATCGGGATCAGCGCCGCCAACGTCAGCTTCCAATCGATGGCCGTCACCATCACGCCGAGCGTCAAAAGCGTCATGAACAGCGAATCGACCAAGGTGAGCACGCCTGTACTCGCCGTTTGCTCGATCGCCGGGATGTCGTTGGTGGCGACAGCCATCAGATCGCCGCTGCGCTTGCGATGGTAAAACGACGGCGTCATTCGGGTCAAATGCGCAAACAGGCGCTCGCGCAAGGTTCGCTCCAAGATCAACGCTCCGCCAAAGAGCAAATACCTCCAGGCAAAACGCATCGCGTACAGCCCGACACCGAGCGCGAGCAGGATCGCCACCGTCCTGGTCAAGTCTTGGGCCGTCAAGGAGCTGTTGCGCATCGCATCGACCGTCTCTCCGATCAGACGGGGCGGCCAAAGCATCAGGACGTCGATGAGAAACAAACAGAAAATGCCGATGGCGTACCGTTTTGCGTACGCACGAAAAAACCACGATAGCTCCTTGAGTGTCTGCATATCGATCCCCCTCTTCCCCTGATGGCGGGCCAACGCTTCTTCCGGGAAGCTGCACGATTCCATCCGCCTAGCAAACGTGGCTGCGCCCATGGCCTGGCGCAGCCTGAATTGCCCGTATACACGATCCGAATCCGATTCTTCGCTGTATAAAAAAGGGCATGCGAATCCCGCAGCCCTTTTTTGCTTCCTTCATCGTAATTTACTGAATTTTCTTTGTCAATCCAACTTTTTCAGCTACGCCTTGCCAGCCATTCTTCCTTCAACATGCTGTACACGGCATGGTCGACAAAATGGTCGTACAGAAACTCGTTGCGGCGCAGGATGCCTTCCAATTGAAAGCCCAGCCGCTCCGGGATCGCTCTGCTCCTGTCATTTCCCGTCGCCGCCTGAATCGTGACCTTTTCCAGCCCCCACGAACCGAAGATCAGGTAATCCATGTATGCCGCCACCGCCCTGGTCATCAGTCCCTTGCCTTGAAACTGGGCGCCGAGCCAATAGCCGATTGCCGTTTTCCTGTTGATCCAGTCGATATTGTGCACACCCAGCGTTCCGGCCAGTCGCCCGTTGTGCCAGATTCCGTAGTGAATGCCCTGGTTGTCGCCATACTGCTGGATCGTGCGCTGGATAAAATGGCTTGTATCCTCGACGCACCGCGTAAAATTCAGCCAGGGTAGCCACTCCTTCAGGTAGGGTCTGTTGATGTCGGTGAGCCAGAACATTTCGGCGGCATCGGACAGCTCCAGCTGTTTGAGAAACGTCTCCTCATCAATCGGTATCCTCCTCATGCAAAACCCCTCCTTTCTTATGCAGATGCAGCAACTAAAGGCTGGCAAACGACTGCTTACGCTCGATTATGCGACCGGTACCCATTTTTGGCAAGAAATAGGTGCATTCCTTGCGCAAAAAGCGCCCGCCAGCGAACTGGCAGACGCTCATGGGACTGATTATGTCTTGCTTTTCGCGATCTCTTCCGGCTTGAAAATGCCTGTCTCGGTGACAATCGCCGTAATGTACCGGGCAGGCGTCACATCAAACGCTGGATTGTATACGTTGATGCCGTCCGGTGCTACCTGTTTGCCCAGGCCGTGCGTGATTTCCTCGGCCGGACGCTCCTCGATCGGAATGTCCGCGCCTGTCGGTGTTGCCAAGTCGACAGAGGACAGGGGAGCTGCCACGTAAAAGGGGATGCCGTGCGCCTTTGCCAACACCGCCACCCCGTAGGTACCGATCTTGTTGGCGACATCGCCGTTGGCCGCCACGCGGTCCGTGCCGACGACGACCGCCTGCACCTTGCCTTGGGACATGACCATCGCTGCCATATTGTCGCAAATCAGGGTGACGTCGATGCCCGCCTGCTGCAATTCATACGCCGTGAGACGAGCGCCTTGCAAAACGGGACGCGTCTCGTCTGCATACACTTTCAGGTTCCAGCCGCGTTCCTTGGCCAGATAGAATGGCGCCGTAGCCGTTCCGTATGCGGCTGTCGCCAGGGCTCCCGGATTACAGTGCGTGAGAACGCCCATGCCGTCTTGCAGCAGCGTGAGCAGATGCTCCCCGATCGTCCGGCACACTTCGGCGTCTTCCTTTTGAATCGCCAGCGCTTCGTCGAGCACAGCGGCTTTCAGCTCTGCGATTGGCAACGCAGCGTCTTTTTGCACGCGCGCCTTGATCCGGTCGAGCGCCCAGAACAGGTTCACAGCGGTAGGACGGGATGTGCCCAGATAGTCCGCCTGGCGGTTCAGCTCCTGCCAAAACGCTTCGTACGTCTGTGCCTTGCTGCCGCGAATCCCCAGGTACAGCCCGTATGCGGCCGCCATGCCGATGGCCGGCGCGCCGCGCACTTCCAGGCGGCGAATGGCGCCCCAGACTTCTTCTGCGGTCGCAAGCCGCAAGTAAATCGTCTCTACTGGCAAACGCGTCTGGTCAAGCAAGACGAGCACATCGTCTTCCCACTTGACTGGCGTTGGGGGGGTATGTGTACGAGTTGTCATACGGTCGTTGCCTCCTGATCGTAGCGTGCGGTTACCTGGCGGACAATGTCCGTGATGTCTGTCGATTCTCCGACGTTGGTGCGGCCGAGAATCAGTGCCTCTCCGATCGCCAGCGCCAGGCGCTCTGCTTCTGCCCGTTTTTCGTCGTCCGCGATGCTGTTCAGATCGGCCACTCCCGCCAATCCGATCACGCGGCGCAAGATTTTGCAGCCGGCATAGCCTGCCGTATCCTGAATCAGTCGGTTCACGTAGCTTTGCCACAACCCTTCGACATGAGCGCTACGCTCTTTTGCCTGCTTGTGCCAGAGCTGAACAAACTGGGAAACGAATTCGTTCCAGACATCTTCCACCGTCTCCAGTAAATATTCGCGGTACGCGTCGCGTTCTCCTCGGTCTTCCTGCAATCCGTGCTGACCCGCGTAGTTGAGCAGCAGGTTGGCGATGACCGCGCCGATGTCGAAGCCGATAGGCCCGTAGTAGGCAAATTCCGGATCGATCACCTTCAGGCTGCTCTCCGTAATGAAGATGCTGCCCGTGTGCAAATCGCCGTGCAGCAACGCTTCGGCCCGCGTGAGAAAATCGTATTTCAGCTTGGCGATTTCCAGCTTGAGCGGTTTGTTGTTCCAGATCGCTTCCACTTCCCGGCGAATCAGCGGATTGAAGTCATTGGTCGGTGCGTTTTCGTACGGATCGGTAAAGACGAGATCTTCTGTAATTTTGCATAATTCCGGATTTATGAATGTTCCGACTAGCGCTTTTTTGTCGTAGGGATGCGCCCCCAAATCCGATGTGTAGAACAGGGTGTGGGCGAGAAAACGGCCGATCTGCTTGGGAAAAAGCGGGTAGCGATTTCCTTCTATCAAGCCTTTGCGCATGATCGTATGGTCACCGACATTTTCCATGACGGTCAGGGCCAGCTCCTGGTCGAAGTGATACACCTCCGGCACCAAATCCGGTACGAATTTGTGCTGGATGCGGAGCGCTTCACTCTCGATCCGGGCGCGGTCAATGGTCAGCGGCCACGATTCGCCAACGACGCGGGCAAACGGCAAAGCCTGCTTCACGATGACCTTTTTCCCTGTAGCCGGCTCCTGAATATCGAACACGAGATTCAGATTTCCGTCCCCGATTTCGCGGCTGGTCAGCTCCGCTTCTTCCGAAAACAGACCTGGCAAGCCTTTTACGTACGCTACTGCTTCCTGTTCAGTCAATGCGCGGTATGGCATGATGGATGACTCCCCTCATCAAGTAGTTTCTCTTTATCTCCAGCAGACTGGTCATATCCGCCAGTCTGGCGATCAAACGGCAGTCGGCTTTCCTGCTCTGCCATGCAAAAAGACCTCTTTTCCGAAGAAAAGAGGTCGCTGTCGTCACGTGCAAAGAACGTGTCATGTCCCCCTTATCTTCCAGACCACTTTTGTTTCTGCAGGAATTAGCACCGTGCACGTCGCTGTTTTTCTCCATCGCTCTTCGCGTTGAGAGTGCGTCGTGTCGGTTGCCGGGTATCATCGGGCCAGTCCCTCCACCTTCTCTGGATAAGGTATCCAAACGTATGCGGTTTTGATTTAGTTTGAATCATACAGCCAACCGTTCCGCGATGTCAACACTCTTTTTTTGCAAAAACAGTTTTCGCTTTACCAGCTGTTCTGCGTTCCAGAGGCGGCGGGGCGAACTCCGTTGTCGACTTCCCCATCTGACTTCCCCATCCTTATTCCCTGTGAACAGATACACATTCTCGGAAAAACAAAGATTGACTAGCGGAACAAGAAGGCATATCATGGGGGTATCGCACACGGATACATGACGTGTGAACCACATAAAACTCTTATCGCGAGCTGGCTGAGGGACTGGCCCTATGATGCCCGGCAACCGGCGCTATTTTTGCGTTCGACGAAATAGCGAAACGGTGCTAATTCCAACGGATAAGAGTCGGAGCTTGTTGGTTCCGGCTACTGACCCGAGAGATGAGAGGAGACGAGACGTTTTCATAGTCGACAACCGCCTCCCCGCTCAAGCGGGGAGGCTTTTTTCATGTTTTCCCATGCTTTGAAACGATCATGACAGCTAATCAAGCTGCCAAGGAGGATAAACCCTAGCATGAGTGAGCCACGCATCCTCGTCACGTATTTGACACAAGCCAAAGACCTGGACAAAAAAGCGGCTGCCATCGCCGTCGGCATGACGGTCGGTTCCTGGACGGACTTGCCCGCCGCCAAGCAGGCCGAGCTGGCGCCGTATCTGGGCGAAGCCGTCAGCGCCACGCCATTGGAAACACTGGAAAACGGAGAGGTCCGCGGGCTGATTACCGTCAGCTACCCGACCCGCAATTTCATCAGCGACATTCCTTCGCTCTTGACCGGCATCTTCGGCAAGCTCTCGATGGACGGCAAAATCAAGCTGGTCGACGTCACCTTTCCCGACTCGTTCCTCCAGGCTTTTCCCGGACCGAAGTTCGGCATCGACGGACTGCGCGGACGGCTGGACGCCCAAAACCGTCCGCTCCTGATGAGCATTTTCAAATCTTGTCTCGGTCTGCCGTTCGACGACTTGAAAACGCAATTTAAGGCCCAGGCACAGGGCGGCGTCGATTTGGTCAAAGATGACGAAATCTTCTTTGCAGACGACCGCGCGCCGTTTTTGGAGCGCATCCGGGCGTTCAAGCAGATCGCCCTGGAGACCGAAGCGGAGACAGGCAAGCCTGTCCTCTACGCCGCCAACCTGACCGGGCCGGTCAACGAGCTGAACGAAAAGGCAAAACGCGCGGTCGAGGCTGGCGCCGACTGCCTGCTGTTCAACGTGCTGGCCTTTGGCTTCGATGCGCTGCACCGTCTCGCTGCCGATCCGGATGTCAACGTCCCGATCATGGCACATCCGGCACTTGCAGGCGCGTACTACCCGTCGCCTGATTACGGCATCGCCGCTCCGCTTCTGCTCGGCACCTTGATGCGCATCGCCGGAGCCGACCTGGTGCTGTTCCCGTCTCCGTACGGCAACGTCGCGATGGACAAGACAGAGGCGCTGCAACTCGCCCGCAACCTGACAACGCCGCTGGAGGGCGTGCGCCGTTCGTTCCCGGTTCCGTCCGCGGGCATCCATCCCGGACTGGTGCCGCAGCTGTATCAGGACTTTGGCCTCGATCAAATCGTCAACGCGGGCGGCGGCATCCACGGCCACCCCGGCGGCGCGACGGCGGGAGCGAAAGCTTTCGTCGATGCGATCGCGGCCGTCACCGCCGGGCGCAGCCTGGAAGAAGCCGCTGCCGGATCGCCGGAGCTGGCCATCGCCCTGGAAAAGTGGGGTGGCGCACGATGAGCAAAAAGCTCGTGCTGTTCTGCGACTTCGACGGAACGATTACGGAAAAAGACAACATCGTCGCGATTGTGAAAAAGTTCGCTCCCCCTGAATGGGAAGCGCTCACGAACCAAATTCTTTCGCAACAAATCAGCGTGCAGGAAGGCGTCGGCAAGCTGTTTCAGCTGCTTCCCTCCTCCTTGCGCCAGGAGATTGTGGACTACATCGTCCAGGAGGCTACGATTCGGCCCGGCTTCGCTGACTTCGTCCGCTTTTGCCGCGAGGAAGGCATCGAGCTTCTGATTACGAGCGGCGGCATCGACTTTTTCGTCCAGCCGATCCTCGCTCCGTTCGACCTTAGCGATGTCCCGATCTACTGCAACGGCAGCGATTTCTCCGGCGAGCGAATTACCATTACGTGGCCGCATTCCTGCGACGAGCACTGCACAAACGGCTGCGGCATGTGCAAGACGACCATCATTCGCCGCTACGATCCTGCCACTCACTATCGCGTCGTGATTGGCGATTCGATCACGGACCTGGCTGGCGCAAAGATCGCCGACTACGTCATCGCCCGCTCCTTCCTGGCCGAGAAAGCGAAGGAGCTTGCACTGCCGCATAGCACGTTCGCGACCTTCCACGACGTGATCGGCATTCTTACGGAACTGAAACAGGAGGTGGTCTAATCCATGACCGCAACACGCGAACACCATCTGGACGCTTTTCGTCGTCTGGATGACGTCAAGCTGACATTTGCCCGCCGGGACTGGTTTCCCGGCACCAGCGGCAACCTCTCGATCAAAATCCAGGACGAACCGCTGCAATTTGCCGTAACGGCAAGCGGCAAAGACAAGACCAAGCTGTCGCCGGAAGACTACCTGGTGGTCGACCAGGATTCCCGTCCTGTTGACGAGACTTCGCTCAAGCCGTCCGCCGAGACGTTGATCCACGCCGTCGTCTACCGAAAATTTCCGCAGGCAGGTGCCTGCTTCCACGTTCACACCGTCTGGAACAATCTCATCTCCGAGCTGTACTTCGGTCAGCGCGCCTTCTCCATCCAGGGGCAGGAACTGATTAAAGGCTTGGGCATTTGGGAGGAAAACGCGCGTATCACTGTTCCGATTGTTGAGAACTTTGCCGATATTCCGACCCTGGCCGCCGCGATTGAAAAAGTCATCACCCCGGATATCCCGGGCGTGCTCATCCGCAACCACGGCATTTACGCCTGGGGCGGCAACGACTTTGAAGCGAAGCGCCACCTGGAAGCATTTGAATTTTTGTTCGAGTACCACGCCCGCTGGCTGCAACTGCGCCAAGCAGTCGTGTCCACTACAACCAACGAATTGTAAGGAGGCAAGCAAAATGGCACAAATTCGCTTTCACGACACCAACGAGTACATTTCCGCACCGGAGGAAGTCATTTCCTTCCTGGACAGCCAAGAGATCATTTACGAAAAATGGGGGGTTGACCGTCTGGATCCCAAGCACCGTGACAACTACAACCCGACCGAAGAAGAAAAACAAGAGATTCTCGCCGCCTTCAAGCCGGAGATCGACGCGATCAGCCAGCGTCGCGGCTACCTGACTGCCGACATCATCGTCCTCTCCGACAACACGCCTAACCTCGATGAGCTGCTGGTGAAATTCAAGAACGAGCATCATCATACCGACGATGAGTGCCGCTTCTGCGTAGACGGTCACGGCATTTTCGCGATCAAGGGTAAAGACGGGCGCTACTTCGACGTCGAGCTAGAGCCAGGCGACCTGATCTCCGTACCGCCGAACTTCCGCCACTACTTCACTCTGATGGACGACCGCAAAATCAAAGCGATCCGCCTGTTCGTCACACCTGCGGGCTGGGAAGCCATCTATTAATCATGAATTAAGCAAAGGAAGCACCCTGCACCATTCTGTTGGCGCCAGGGTGCTTTTCCTTTTTTCCGCTCACTTGATGACACCATCGCCGAGAATCGACACTTCCGGCACAATCCGGACATCGGCGTTGGCGAATGCTTTCGGCCAGTCATCCTTCACCTTTTTCCACGCCTCGTACTCATAGGCCCGGGCGTACACGCCAAAGCCAAACGGGTCCGTCCCGCTCTCCTGGCACTTTTTGACCAGATGGGCGAACTCTTTTCGCAACTCCTCGCTTATCAGCTGCTCCATTTTCTTGTAGTCTTTTTCCATGTGAAACGGAAACAGCCTTTCGGAAATGGAAACGCGCAGCTTCATTTTCACGTCGAACTGAAACTGATTGTTGCGGTAACTCGTCTTCACGCGGCGGTTGATGCCGTTCACCAAAAACGTGAGCCGCTCCTTGATGATCGGATGCTTGTCAGCGTTAGCGAGAAGCGGAATCGTCAGCGACGTCTCGCCTTGTTTTCCATGACGGATCATCTGGAGCAACATCGTATCTCTTGCTTCGAGGAGCGTGGCATACCTGCCGTCCTGCTTTAACAGTGCCGTTCCCAAAACCTTCAGCGATTTGCCCTTCTTGATCTCCGCGAGCACGGGCGTTTCTCCTTTTTCAAACATCTGCCGATGGAATTCCTGCACCGTCGTCTTGACTGTCAAATTCCTTTGGTTCGCCTTATCGAGCAGCCTGGTCAGGTGAAGCGGAAGACGAGGCTTATCGGTCGGACTAAAATGAAACAAATCCTTGATCGGCCCATCGCAAATAATCACGCGCGCATTCACCGTAAAACGCGCATCGCGAAACATCACATCCAACAATCGAAACCAATCCGGATGCTCCAGCAGTTTTTTCCCGATGACAAACACCTGGATTTTGCCTGACAGCGTAAGGGCGGTCACCACTCCGTCAAACCGTCCCCTTGCCTGCCGAAGCGACTCTACCTTGACTCCGTACTCCTCTTCCTTATCCTTGGCTTCTTTGCTAAATACCGGGCTGGATAAATACACCAGCAGCTCATTTTTTTCATCCAGGTCCACCCCTGTCATCAAGGTAATGGTCGCATCCTCCAGGTCAATCCGGTCCATACACCCTGTCAACAGGGCAATCGTACCCAAAAGCAACAGAATTCGTCCAAACACGTTGATGCCGCTCACCCCTTTACCGACCTGCGCAGCAGCCAGATCGGCACCGAAGCCAAAATGGGCAGCGCGTATCCGAATAGCAACCCGCCATAGCTCCACCACTCGGTCCATTTTTGCAAATCCATGAACGTAGGCGTATACAGCCAGAGGATGGCGATGACCAGCAGCAAAGCAATACCTAGATGCTTCCGATGATCGGCCGCTCCAAACAATTGGCTCGACGAGAAGACCGTAAAATACAGGTAAGGAAAGCTCGTTGTAGACAGGTAGAACAAATAGAAAGCGAGAAAAATAATATCCATTCGCTCCAAGAACCGATACTCAATGACCTTCCATAAATTCAACGTGGGCCACGTGTATTGCAAGATTTCATCGGGGCTGAAAAACGCGTAACTGAACAAGGTGATATTCATAAAAATCAGCATGGACAAGGTATTCGCTACAATAATGCCAAGCGATGCGTACTGCTTTCTCTGCAAAAAAGGGTAGAGAAAAAAAGCCAGTTCAAACCCCAGGAAGGACAGGATCGTGGATTTGGTTCCCGTCAAGATCGGCCCCAAGCCTTCCTTGAAAATCGGGAGCAGATGCAACCAGTTCGTGTGCGGTAAAATGGTGGTCAATACGAGCGGCATCCACAGCGTCAAATAAAAGATCAGCTCGGAATATCGCCCAAGCACCCGCAAGCCGCCTTGCAGCACGATATAAGTCGGAAGCGCCAATAAAATCACCACCATGTAAGCTGGTGTCTGGCTGAGGATCCATGTATTGATGATCGCCGCCGTACTGGCAATGACCGTCAACGACGCGAAACCGCAGTAGGCGGCGATGATGACCACGACGGCCTTCCCCAGCCACTTGCCCAAAAAAAGCGGAAGCAGATCGACAATCGTTTGGCCAGGGTATCGCTTCATGATATTGATAATCAGCAGGCTGGCCGCGACGGCCGCCAACCACCCAATCAAAATGGAGAGCCATCCGTCCGTCCCGGCCACCTCGGCCAACTCGCGCGGCATGGACAAAACGCCAATTCCAACCTGTGCTCCGTGGATCAGGAAAATGTACTGGAAGATCGTCAGTTCATTGAAGGCATATTTTTTCATTTTCCATCTCCTCTGGGACGGTTATCTCCCTGCCGTTTGGACTGAATGACTCTGGCGCCAGCCGGCCGCTCCCGCATGCTCCACAGCGGCAGTCGCAGCATGAAGTCTTTCCAGTCGCTGAAACGAACAGGCGCCAGTGGGCTTCCGTACGGGACGCCGAGCGATTCCAGTTGGATCAGATGACCGATCATTCCCATCAGCCCGACAATAATCCCGACAATGCCAAACATCGCCGCCAGCACCATCATCAGAAAGCGGAGCAGGCGAACCGCAGAGGCCATATCGTAATTCGGGATGATAAACGACGAGATGGCCGTAAACGCGACCACGATTACCATGATGTTGCTGACAATCCCCGCCTGAACGACCGCCTGTCCAATCACGATCCCCCCTACGATCCCTACCGTCTGCCCGATGGGCGCAGGCAGCCTGACCCCCGCTTCCCGCAACATTTCCAAAGTCAGCTCCATAATCATCGCTTCGATCAAAGGAGGAAACGGCACTCTCTCCCGCGATTCGCCGACCGATAAGATCAAGTCGAGCGGAATCACCTCGTAGTTGTACGAAATCAAGGCGATGTAAACGGCGGGAAGAAAGGTCGCAATCAGAAAGGCCAGCCCGCGTAAAAATCGAATAAACGTCGCTACCAGCCAGCGGGTACTGTAATCGTCCACGCTTTGGAAAAAGGCAGAAAACGTAGCGGGGCCGATCAAGACGCTGGGAGAACGGTCTACCACGACGGCGATCTTGCCCTGCAAAATGTGCGCTGCCGCCGAATCGGGCCGCTCCGTCATCATAAATTGCGGAAAAGGGGAAAACGGGTTGTCTTCAATCAACTCGCCCAGCTCGCCTGTATTGAGAATCGAGTCGATCCGGATGAGCTTGATCCGGTCCTCCAGTTCCTGCAAAACCTCCGGATGAACCACATCGTGCAAAAACATGACCGACACCCTCGTCGCTCCCCTGTCCCCGACCCAAAAATCCTTGATCTTCAACTCCCGGTTGGGCAAGTAACGGCGAATGAGAGCGATATTTTGAATGCCTGTCTCCACAAACCCCTGGTGGGCGCCCTTCAAGGATGCTTCCAGCTGCGGGTCCTCAATCGCTCGCTGCGGCCATCCGTGCGTCTCCAGAACGAACGCCTCGTTACGTCCTTCTACGAACAGGATACAGCTGCCGGCCAAAATCTCCTTTTCGATCGTGCCAAAATCGTGGGCGATCGAGACTTTCCCCACCGACAACAGATCGAGAATGCCCACTTCTCCCTGGTCTCGCTCCAGCATCGGCCGCAGCACGTTGTTGTTAATGGAGTTTTTGTCCACGAGTCCGGTCAAATAAACGATCGCTGCCGTCCCTTCGACCAGTCTGCTCTCAAACGTGCGAATCACCAGGTCAGGGGTTAGCGTGAATATGTTCTCCAGTTCGCTGATATTTTCGCTTAGGCGGTCGCGTAACGGCCGGGCATGGGACGGCTGAAGTCTGTCTTTTGCCGCTACCCGCTTCCTTGTGAGCCATCCTCTCATCGTCATCTCGAACCGTTCCCATCCTCTGCTAAGTTGTTCTGTTAGCGTTCGTCGCCCCTTCCCAAAATATGCATCACGCACAGCTCACCCGCCGCTGACGTTCAGGCAAAGAAACACAGCCTAAGCCGTTTACCGTGGGCCTTCTCTGTGCTGGCTGGCAAAAGAAAAAAAGCGAAGAATGATTTCTTCGCTCCTTTTGGCGTCTGCGTGTGAGGCTTACACCGCGTATCCGCCCGCTTCGATAACGTGATCGGCAATCGCCCGTTTCAGCGCCACCGTATTGATCGGCGTACGGCGTGTCAGCTTTTTCAGGATCGAGAGGCGCAGGCGCAGCTCATCCCCTTCTTCCATGGCCGCGAGCGCTTCCTTCGCCCACGCCTCGATGCGATCAAACGCTTCATGCACATAGACCGCCGTCAGCGCCAGTTTTTGCTGCTCCGCTTCCAGCCCGTTTGCCGCGATCGCTTTTTCCGTGCGCTTCACGATGCTGTCCATTGCGTACAGCTCGATCAGCATGTCAGCCGCGAACGCCAGCAACTCCTGCTCTTTGGAAATGGCTTGCTGGTACTTCATCAGCGCAGAGCCTGCCACCATCAGGATGATTTTGCGCGTCATGCTGAGCAGGTGCTTCTCAAGTGCAAGCGGCGCGTCCTCGATCTCCTCGGGGTAGTAGCTCATCAGCTCGGCTTGCAGGCTCGTCGCTGCTTGCAGAAGCGGCAGCTCGCCCTTCATCGCCTTTTTCACCAACGTGTCCGGGATGAGCAGTCGGTTAATCTCGTTCGTACCTTCGAAAATCCGGTTGATTCGCGAGTCGCGGTACAGGTTCTCAATCTCGTACTCGGACATGAAGCCGTATCCGCCGTGGATTTGTACGCCTTCGTCCACGCAGTAGTCCAAGACCTCCGTCGCGAACACTTTGTTGATCGAGCATTCGATGGCGTAGTCGGCAATCGCCTTCGCGACTTCCGCGCCGTCATCCGCTTTTTCGCCCAGACGGCCGAGCGCGGTGTCAAACAGGCCGACCGTCCGGTAGACGGAGCTTTCGGCAGCGTACGTTTTGATCGCCATGTTCGCCAATTTGTTTTTAATCAGAGTGAAGTTGGCGATTGGCGTTTTAAACTGCTTCCGCTCCTTCGCATAGTTTGTCGCCAGCTCCAACGCTTTTTTCGAGGAGCCGACCGCGCCGACTGCCAGCTTGTAGCGGCCTACGTTCAGAATGTTGAAGGCGATGACGTGGCCTTTGCCCGGCTCGCCCAACAGGTTTTCCACAGGCACGGGCACATCCTGCAAAATGACCGTGCGGGTCGAGGAGCATTTGATGCCCATTTTCTTCTCTTCCGGTCCAAACGAGACGCCAGGGAAGGTACGCTCGACGATAAAGGCGGTGAATTTTTCCCCGTCGATTTTCGCATAGACGATAAACACGTCGGCAAAGCCCGCGTTCGTGATCCATTGCTTCTCTCCGTTGAGGATGTAATGCTTGCCGTCGGCAGAGAGAGTCGCTGTCGTTTTGGCTCCCAGCGCATCGGACCCGGAGCCCGGCTCTGTCAGGCAATAGGCCGCGATCCGTTTTCCAGACGCCAGATCAGGCAGATAGCGCTGCTTCTGCTCTTCGTTTCCAAAGTATACGATGGGCAGCGAACCGATCCCCACATGTGCGCCGTAGCTCAGCGCGAAGCCGCGCGCGAGCGAAAATTTTTCGGTGACCAAAGCCGTGCTGACTTTATCCAGGCCAAGTCCGTCGTACTTCTCCGGCACATCGCCAGCCAAGAGGCCCAGCTTCCCGGCTTCTTTCAACAGGCGCACGGAAATGTCGAAGTTGTGCTTTTCCAATTCCTCCAGATGCGGCCGGACTTCGTTGACGACAAAATCTTCTGTCGTTTTCGCGATCATTTTCTGCTCGTCGCTGTACTCCTCCGGCACGAACACGTCGTCTGCCGAACCTGCGTCAATCAAAAAGCTTCCACCACGGATCAATTCTTTCGTATCTGCCATGCTATCCCTCTCCTTGTCTGAAAATGGATGTACGTGCTAGATCATTTCAAAAACGCCTGCCGCTCCCATGCCTCCGCCGATACACATGGTCACGACGCCGTACTTGCCGCCTCTGCGCTTCATTTCATTCAAGAGCGAGACGGTCAGCTTCGCGCCACTGCAACCGAGTGGATGCCCCAAGGCGATAGCGCCGCCGTTGACGTTTACTTTTTCCGGGTCCAGGCCAAGCTCGCGAATGACCGCAATCGACTGGGACGCGAACGCTTCGTTCAGCTCGAACAAATCGACGTCGTCCAGGCTGATTCCCGCCAGCTTCAACGCTTTCGGGATCGCCACGACCGGACCGATTCCCATGACGTCCGGGTCCACCCCGCCAACGGTAAAGGAGCGGAACCTGGCGATAGGCGAAACGCCCAGCTCTGCCGCCTTGTCGGCTGACATGACGATCACCGCTGCCGCGCCGTCGCTCGTCTGCGAGGAGTTCCCGGCCGTTACGCTGCCCTGCACGTGGAAGACCGGCTTCAGCTTGGCGAGCGCCTCCAGCGTCGTATCCGGGCGCGCGCCTTCGTCCTTGTCAAAAATGCGCTCGCGGATATGCACCTTTCCCGCTTCGTCTACCGTGTACTGCTTCACCGTCAGCGGCACGATTTCGTCCTGGAACTTGCCCGCGCTGATGGCCGCGACCGCGCGCTGATGGCTGCGGAGCGCAAACGCATCCTGGTCTTCACGGGTGACATGGTAGCGCCGCGCCACTTCCTCCGCCGTATGCCCCATGCTCATGTACGCCTCCGGCTTTGTCTCCACCAGGGTCGGATTGAGCGCGACCTTGTGGCCGAGCATGGGCACCAGGCTCATGCTCTCCACGCCGCCTGCCACCAGCACGTCCGAGCTGCCGACCATAATCTGTTGCGCCGCATAGGCGATCGTCTGCAAGCCGGAGGAACAAAAACGGTTGATCGTAATGCCCGCGACATTTGTCGGCAGTCCGGCGCGCAGCCCGATCAGCCGCGCCATGTTCATGCCCTGCTCCGCTTCCGGTACCGCCGTCCCCATGATGACATCCTCGATATCCGCCGGGTTCAGCTGCGGGACGCGGCGGAGCAAATCCGCTACGACCGCTGCCCCCATATCGACGGGATGCACGTCCTTGAGGCTTCCTTTTTTCGCTCGGCCGACCGCAGTCCGGGCCCCTGCAACAATTACTGCTTCTCTCATCGTTTTACCCTCCTTTTCCCTAGTTGCGCAAAGGCTTGTTTTTGGTCAGCATGTGCTGCATCCGCTGCTGGGTCTTCGGCGTTTTGATCAGCGAGAGGAACGCTTGCTTTTCCAACTCCAAAATGTAGCTCTCGGTCACTTCCGTACCCGCCGGCACGTTTCCGCCAGACAGGACATAGGCGATTTTCGACGCAATCAGCTCGTCGTGCTCGGAAATATATCCGCTCTTTTTCATTGCATAAATGTTTTGGCGCAGGTTGGCGTAGCCCGTTTCCCCGATCACGCGGACTTTACGCGGCCGCGGCGGCGTGTAGCCTTCTTTGTCCATCGCAAGCACCAGTTGCTTCGCATCGTACAACAGATGGTCGGCGTTGACGCTGATTCGATCCGTCGGCCGCAGGTAGCCGAGGTTGATCGCTTCCTGGCCGCTGGTCGAGACTTTCGCCATGGCGATCGTTTCAAACGCTCTGGCGACAAACGGGAACGGATCGACCGGCACGCTGCCCCCCTCCGGCACGTTTTCCATCGCCCGGAACAGCATTTCCTTCGTGCCGCCGCCCCCCGGCAACAGTCCGACGCCGACCTCGACGAGTCCCAGGTACGTTTCTGCTGCTACCTGTACGCGGTCAGCCAGGTACGTGACCTCGACGCCGCCGCCGAGCGTCATGCCGAACGGTGCCGCCACGACCGGACGATGCATGTAGCGGATGGCATGAGCCGCCTTGTGGAAACTGCTGACGAGCATGTCAAGCTCCAGCCAGTTTTCATCCTGCGCTTCCATCAGCGCCATCGCGAGATTCATCCCGACGCAGAAGTTTTTGCCCTGGTTGCCGATCACCAGTCCGACGAAGTTCTTCTCCACCTCTTCGGCCGCCTGGTTCGCCATCTGCAAAACGTCCAAGCCAAGCGCGTTATGCGGAGAAGTGAACTCCAGACACGCGACGCCATCGCCCAGATCGATCAGGGCAGCGCCCGCGTTTTTCTTAATCAGCTTGCCTTGCTCCTTGAGCGCGGCGAGGTTGATGTTTTCCTTGTTTTCCTCGATTCCCTTGTAGACGCCACCGATCGCAAACGCCTGGCGCTTCCCTTCCGCCTTTTGATAGAAGGAGGTTTTGCCGCTCGCGAGCAGCTCCTCGACCAGCGCCGGAATCCGCTCGTTTTCCTCGCGCATCCGCGCCACTGATTTTTCCACGCCGATCGCATCCCACGTCTCGAATGGCCCCAGCTCCCACCCGAATCCCCACTTCATCGCCTGGTCGACTGCAACGATGTCGTCGGCGATCTCGTAAGCCTTTTCAGCGGAATACAGCAGCACTTTTTTGAAGACGCTCCAGACAAACTCGCTGCCCTTGTCCTTGCCGTAGGCGAGCGCCCGCAGCTTTTCCGGCAGCGTTTTCGCCGTCTTGGCCGCGTCGAGCGACGGGAACTTCGGCTTTACGCTCGGGCGGTACTCCAAGGTGTTGATGTCCAACGCCAAAATTTCTTTGCCCTGCGCCGATTTCACCTGTTTGAAAAAGCCCTGCCCTGCCTTTTGTCCGATCCAGCGCTTCTCGACCATTTGCAAAACGAAGTCCGGAACCTCGAAAACCGTGCGCTCCGCTTCGTCCGTGCTCTTGTTGCGGACGTTTCCCGCCACATGGACGTAAGTGTCCAGACCGACGACATCGAGCGTGCGGAACGTTGCGCTCTTCGGGCGGCCGATCACCGGGCCTGTCAGCGCATCGACTTCATCTACCCCGAGGCCAAGACGCACCATCTCGTGGATCGACACTTGCAGTCCGTATGTACCGATCCGGTTGGCGATGAAGTTGGGCGTATCCTTGCAGACGACCGTGCCTTTTCCCAGCACATGCTCTCCGAAGTGCTTCATGAAGGCGACGATGGCCGGGTCGGTATCGCGTCCGGGAATCAGCTCCAAAAGCTTCAAATAGCGCGGCGGGTTGAAAAAGTGCGTGCCGAGAAAATGCTTGCGGAAATCATCCGAGCGGCCTTCTGCCATCTCGTTGATCGAAACGCCGGACGTATTGGAAGAGACGATCGTCCCCGGTTTGCGGTGTGCTTCTACCTGCGCGAAGACCTGCTTCTTCACCTCCAGGTTCTCCACGACGACCTCGATGATCCAGTCGACTTCCGCGAGCAGCGGCAAATGGTCTTCGAAGTTGCCCACCGTGATCAGCTCGATGTTCTTCTTATCGTAGAGCGGGGCCGGCTTTTCCTTCAGCAGCCTGTCCTTGCCCGCCTGCGCAATGCGATTTTTCACTGCCGGATCAGCCAGGGTCAGCCCTTTTTTCCTCTCGTCCTCCGTCAATTCGCGGGGAACGATGTCCAGCAAATACGTAGGGATGCCGACGTTGGCCAGATGTGCGGCAATCCCGGCACCCATGACGCCAGACCCGAGAACCGCCGCTTTGCGAATTTTGCGTTCCATCTTCAAATCCTCCTTTAGAGAACCTCTGTCGAGGCCTGATCGCGCTTGCCGCCTTACTTCAAAATTTTCCGAGTAGTAAATCACTTCCATAAGTTCTACTATGCTTCCCCATATTCCTGTATGCCAAGGCTCATGTTCTTGTTGAATGAATGCTCATTCAGTGAATGGGCTAAAAAATACATCCCACGTATCGGCCATGTTTCCCGTCCTGAGATGTTTGGCTACCCTCCACTGAGTTACCGTTCAGTTTTATTGTAATCGAAAATTCTGTCATTGGCAATCGTCACTTGTCGCTGTTTCTTCGCAAACAGAAGGGAGCATCCCAACAGATGCTCCCGGTTGCTTGTTATTTCTCGGAATAAAGGACCGCTGTGATTTTGCGTCCGTAAGCATTTGACGTATCCTGCTCCAGCTTGTACTCGATCTGGAAGTCACCTTTTACCGGATCCGCATAATGTCCGATCAGCCAAAGAATTTTCGGATCGTTGCTGTCAGGCTTGCTGGTAATCGACACCGGACCGTTGTACTTCGGCACTTGCGGAAGCGTCGCCATCGTTTGTAACGGTTCAGGAGCGAATACGGCCGCCAAGCGGGCCTGCTGCTTTTTCGCCAGCGCGAGCGTAGCGGAGCGCAAATACAGCTGCGCGATTTTTTGCTGGTGAACCCCCGTTCCGCGGAACTGGGACGCGATGTCGCTGCGGTAATAATCGAGCAGACGCTTCATCACGACGGCGTACTCCGCCCGCGTCATGATCTTCTCCGGCGAGAACGTCTTTTCGGTCAAAAACAGCTGAAACTCGCGAATGGCCAGCGGATACGGAGAGTATGTATCGCGATAGAATCGATCCTGCTTCCACTCGTAAAAGCTGTTGAAATACGCAACCGCATCTTCGGGCTTCAGATTGACCGTTCTGAATTTTTGCGGAGCCAGCACATGGAACAAAAGCAGGCTGGCCTCTTCTCTGGACAAAGGCCGCTGCATGGCTGTACTGGACAGCCACCAGTCCGGATTTTCTTTTTGCTGTTTTTTCATCAGTTGGCCGCTTTCGGCCAGGTACAAGTAATAGAGCATCCGGTCGCCCGGATCGTAATTGGAACGCGCGTTCGTTTCTACCTGCCAGATCGCCTTCATATTGACCAACAGCTGTTCTACTTCCCCCCGGAGCAGAAAGCGGTAGTCCACGTTGTTTTTGCGCTGCGGCAGCTCAAGCGAGCCGTACGCCGTCTCCACTACGCGATTGAGCAATGCCAGCGCTTCGCCGCGCGTAATCGGCTTGTTCGGATAAAAGGCGTGCTTGCCGTTTCGTTTCACAATTCCCAGGCTCGCCAGTTCTTCAATCTGTTGCTCTGCCCAGTGCCCTTCGGTGTCATCGAAAACACCTGCTGCCTGTGCCCCGCCCGTCCATGCACTTTGCACGAGCAGCATTGCCATGAGAAAGCAGAGAACCATTCGCTTCATCATGTGATACGCATACTCCTTTCTCCTTTTGCCAGATCTTTATCCCTTTTTCTATGTAGTTCTCCCTGCCCTCTGCGTTGACAGAAAGGTACCGGACTCGTCGATAGCACCGGACAAGGAACGATCCCCCTTTTCCTGTATCGGGATGGATCGCCCGCTTCTTTATAATCTCTTTTTCACAAGCATGCTCCGCAATGGGGGTTGTCCCATGAAAAAAGCCGCACTCCTCACAGGGAGAACGGTTTATTCAGCAGCCACCCCTGATCTTCACTCTTCGATCTTCTCCAGCCATCCTCGTCCTTTGGTCACAAGCAGGCGGAAAATCCCGAGGTCCACCAAGGAAAAAAGAGCGAAAAGTCCCAGTGCGGCTGCAAACAGAGACGGTCTTACCTGAATCAGCACCGCGATCGTCAGCCCTCCCGCCACCATGCCGAGCAGAACCGAAAACAGCGGATTCAGATTGTGCTTCACCGCTTCCTGCTCCGTGCTCCATCCCAGCTTGGGCATGTGAAGATCGATCATGATTCCGAGCAGGTTCATGAAGAGCATCCCCGGAATTCCGCACAGAATCGCCCCAAAGACGAACTCCCCGGACAGCCCCAAAAGCCAGGTCGCTTCCACCAGCAGCAACAGCATGCTGATCGTGCTGAGAATCACGCCCGGCATCACTTTTGCCAGCAAAAGCTGCTGCGGTAAAATCGGCAATGTCTTGTTGTAAAAAAACCCTTGTCCATCCCGGGAAATCGCCGTTACCGATGCGCTGTTAAGCGCGCCCATAACCAAAAAGGCGGCAAAGGCAATGGCCAGGCTGATTCCTCCCGCTTGCTCGCCCTGTAGCGCTGCCTGCAAGTACGCAAGCTGCTCTCCGCTATCTTGACGCGCGAGAAAAGGCAGCAAGACCACGATCGGAGCGAGAATGCCGGAGAGCGTGCAGTTCAGAAAAAAGACCGGAGTCCGCCAAAGCATTTTCCATTCCTTCCAGAAAAAGGACATCAATGGCGAGCGCTGCTTCACGAGCTTTTGAAAAGCTGCGCCTTCGAGCGTTTTTCGTTTGGCCACAGCCTCGCTAATCCCCATCACTCCAGCGAAGTAGAAGCGGTTTCCGACCACAAGAAAGACGAGCAGACTGCACACCGTCACCAGGACAAAGGCTGCCAGAAAACCGAGCGATTCCAACGTGCCGCTGTCCTGCAAAGCGAGCGCGGCCAGCTTGCCCGCCGGAAACAACTGCGTCACCAGATTCAACAGCGCATGTTCCTGGCTAACAATCAACTGTTGCAATTGCTCCAGACTGCCTGCCTCCCCGCTCGTTTGACGCTGCACGAACATTTGGAAGCCGATGACTGCTACCATCGCCAACAGACCGCTGATGAGCCGGAAGCGTTCCTTGCTTTTGCCCACGTTCGTAAAGCGCATGAACAGCATGACCAAAAGCGCCGCCATCACTAACGGCACGATAGGCACAAGCAAAAAAATGAGGATGGCAAACAGGTAGTACAGAAAGCCTCCTCCGCTTTTCATTCCGTATGTTACCAGAAACGGTCCCAGCAAGAACAGTGCCGTAAGATACTCATAGCATAGCGCGACCATCAATTTGGCCCCCAGAATATGGGCAGATCGTAGCGGCAACGGCAGCAGTTGTTCGACGTCCTGCGCGTAATAAAACACGCTGAGGACGTACAAGATCCCGAAGACGAATACCGCCAGCGAGCAAACGGTAAACCCTAGCCCAAGCAGCGCTGCTTCCTGTCCGAGCAACGCCAGTCCGTCGTATAAGGCGAGTAGAAAGAAACCACCCCCGAGCATGAGCGGAATCAGTCCAATCCCGATCGTCAACACAAGCAACAGCCTCTTCCAGCCGCTTCCTTGTTTCCTTCCCCAGACTGACCCGGCGTTTTTGAGCAGCACTTTGGTTAGCAACAGGACTTTATTCATGCTTCGTCAGCTCCAGGAACAGGCTTTCCAGCGAAACATCCGCCTGAACATGCTGCTGCATCTCCTTGAAGGTGCCGCAGAACAAAAGTTTCCCCTTGTTGATAATCGCGACACGGTCACACAGCTTCTCTGCCACTTCCAGCACGTGGGTCGAAAAAAATACGGTGCGCCCGCTGTCGGCATGCTCCCGTATCATTTCCTTCAGCGTAAACGAAGACTTCGGGTCCAGTCCGGTCAGCGGCTCGTCGAGAATCCACACCTCGGGATGGTGTACAAGCACCCCCATCATCATGATTTTTTGCCGCATCCCGTGCGAATAGCTTTGAATCGGATCGCCGAGCGCACTCGTCATTTCAAATCGGTTGGCCAGCTCCAGAATCCGCTTTCCGCGCACGCTTTTCGGCACCTGGTACAGATCGGCCATGAAGCTGACGTACTCCAGCCCCTTGAGCCGCAAAAACTGATCCGGGCTGTCGGGCACATACCCAAATTGCCGCTTGGCCTCCAGCGGCTGGGAGGCGATATTTTTCCCGTTAATCACGATCTCTCCCTCATCCGGGCGAATCACTCCCGTCATCATCTTGATCGTGGTCGTCTTCCCTGCACCATTGGGGCCGAGGAACCCGAAGATTTCTCCTTTTGGCACGGTTAGATTCAGCTGATCGACCGCTTTGGCGGTTCCGTTGTAGCTTTTGGTTACATTCACCAGTTCAATCACGCGAGTCCCTCTTCTCCTGTTTTACGTTTTCCAATTGCTTCCTCTCATGCTATACGCCCGTTCCCTGGAAAAAGTTGCGAAGAAAAGTTGACTACGCTCCACCATTGGCGAAGTCTGGGTGCAAAAAAAGAGCCGTCGGTTTTCCCAACGGCTCCCTTCCGTGTGCTGCCAGCGCGAAACCGGCTTGCCTACACGTCACGATTTACTCCTTACTCCATCGAAACAAAGCTGCCATCCCGCAGCATGGTCAGCTCGCCCATGATGAACGCCACATCCTCGGACTCGCCCAGCTTGCCGCTCTCCGCCAGCGCTTCCAGGCGACGAAGCAGAATATTCGCGAAATCGGCGATTTGTACAGGATGTGCTTCCATGTCTGCATCGTCAAGCACATGGTAGCTGGTCAGCGCTTCCAGATGAGTGACGATGCGAAAGCCGCCGATCTCTCCCAAAAATTCCTGCTTGTTGATTTTCGATTTTTCCAGCTTTTGCAGCATGGCCTTCACATCGTTCGCTACTGCGCTCGGGAAAACAACCTGGTAAAAGTTGCGGTTTTTCGCCTCAATGGTCTTGATAATCAACATGTCAATGCCGTCCGGCTTCTTTGCTTTTTTTCCAAATCCAAACATGATAGGTTCCACCTCAATCGTTCGATCTGCACAACTCTCTCCATGATAGACATAATCCAGGTGTGAGACAACCCCTATCCTGTTTCCTTTTTCCGTGGGCGCCGCCTTTGTTTTTCAACTGGCATCTTTTCACTTGGTTACTCTTTTCTTTTGCCACGCAAGCTAACGAGTAACAACGGCAGTTCAAGTGAGGTGCGCAATGAAACCCAACTGGAAAACATGGACCGTATGTCTGTCTCTCGCCTTGTTCGTCACAGGGTGCACCCTTCCCGCCAAGGAAGAGAGCAAAAGCAAGACGAAAGCCCGGAACAAGCCGGTCAAGCTGTCCGCGATCCAGAAGCTCGGCGACAACAAAATGGATGTCGTCCTGTTCCTCAACCGCGCGGAGCATCTGCTGGAGGAAGTCTACTTCGCCGCGCTCGACAACGCCAAAGGCAAAACCGTCTACGAGGATGGGCTGATGTTCCGCGAGCTGCCGGAGCGATTTTCCAGCAAGGACAAAATCGTGGATTACTTTGGCCGCTTTTGGAGCAAGCCGCTCGCGCTGGCGATGTACGACAAGCTGACGACCAAGCTCGTCAAGGAAAAGCTGTTTCTGGCGATTCCCCGGGTCGACTATCCGGTGCTGATCTCCGTCCGCAATACGACTGTCGCCAAAAGCAACGGGGAGCTGGATGTGACGGTCCTGGATGCCACCGACCCGTCATTCGCTTCCGACCGTACGCTGCACTATCGCCTCGTTCGCGATCGGAAGACGAAGCGCTTCGAGATCAAAGCAAGATCGGGAACGTACGGCAGCGAACAATTTCAATAATCCTCTTGACATTTCTGATCGGCACAGCGAATAATAGTGAATTAACAAGCACATAAGCGAGCGGCAATGACGGGGAACAGTAAAACCGCCCTTCAGGTCCAGAGAGCGAAATCCACCGGCTGAGAGGTTTCGTCCATGAATCGGTTTGAACCCGCCCCTGAGCATCCAGGGAAGACCTGGACAGGTTTCTTTCACCTGTTAGCAAAGAAAGAAAGCTGGATGTTTGCGACTTGACCGGGTATCCCCTGTCGGCAGACGTCAATTAAGGTGGTACCGCGTGAGGCTAACGCCCTTTCGTCCTTATCAAAGAGACGATTGGGCGTTTTTTATTGCGTTGTTCCACACGGATACAAGCGAGGCTAGGAGGTCAGAGCATGAAGAAGGGAAAAATGCGTTTGGTTGTCAAAGTGGGCAGCAGTTCGATTGCGGCAGCAAGCGGTGGCGTCGATCCGGCCAAAATGTCCTTGCTCGTCGACGCCGCAAGCAAGCTGCGCGAGGCAGGGCACCAGGTTGTGCTCGTTTCCTCCGGCGCGGTCGCCAGCGGCTATCAAAGTCTTGGCTACCAGCAGCGTCCCCGCTCGCTCGCTGCCAAACAGGCCGCCGCCGCCATCGGCCAAAGCCTGCTGATGCAAACGTACACGCAAATGTTCGCCGCCCATCGCTTCAGCGTAGCGCAAATTTTGCTGACGCGGGGAGATTTCTCGGATCGCGAACGCTATCAGCACGCTTTTCAAACCTTGTCGCTGCTTTTGGACAAAAACATTTTGCCGATCATCAACGAAAATGACACGGTATCGGTTGCGGAGCTGACCTTTGGCGACAACGACATGCTCGGCGCGCTGGTGGCCGGACTGGTCCACGCTGATTTGTACATCATTTTGACTGATACGAACGGACTGTACGACAAAGACCCTCGTCATCATCCGGACGCCCGGCGAATCGATGCGCTGGAGCAGGTGACAGAGGAAATCGAGGCGTTGGCAGGAGGCGCGTCACAGCTCGGCACAGGCGGCATGCGCTCCAAGCTGATCGCCGCGAAAACGGCGCAAGACCTGGGAATCCCGAGCTTTATCGGAAAATTGGCGCAATCGGCCGACCTCGTCAACGTGCTTGCGGGCAACGGCGATGGCACGTACGTCGGCTACCGTCCCGAAGCTCCTGCAACAGCCGGCGTTTCCACGCGCAAACAATGGATCGCGCTCCACTCCCCTGTCCGCGGCAGGATTACCGTCGATAGCGGGGCGGCAGAAGCGATTTTGGAAAAGAGCCGCAGTCTGCTTCTGGCGGGCGTGCGCGACGTCTCGGGAAAGTTCGGGGAAGGCGAGGTCATCGAGGTGTATTGCGAAGGCACTCTGATCGGCCGCGGCGTCAGCAGATACGATGCGACCCAACTGCTGAACTCTCTGTCATCCTCCGGCCTGACGCAACGTAGCGCTACCGTGATCCACCGCGATGAGTGGACGCCGACACGATCGAAAACGGTTTGAAACCAAAGAGAGAAAAAGGAGTTGGGGAGACGATGGAAAGCTTGAAGGAAAACGTGCTTGCACAGCTCTCACTGGCCAAACAGGCTTCGCGAAGCATGGCGTTTTTGACCCGTACAGAAAAAGACAGGGCACTAGCGGCCATCGGGGAAAAACTGCTGACAGACGCCGAACGGATTCTCGCGGCAAACGAGCGGGATATCGCCAAGGCGGAAGCCGAAGAACAGCCCGCCTCCTACCTCGACCGTCTGCGACTGACGCCCGCGCGTATCGCGGATTTGGTGGAGAGCCTGGCTTCTCTGGCCGCGCTCGATGATCCTGTCGGACAAAAAATCGACGCCTGGACGCGTCCGAATGGCCTCGTCATCGAACAAATTCGCGTTCCGCTCGGCGTGATCGGCATGGTGTACGAAGCTCGTCCCAATGTCACCGTCGATGCGGCGGCGATTGCGCTGAAAACGGGAAACGCCATCGTCCTGCGCGGCAGCCACAGCGCTGTCAACAGCAACCTCGCCCTGGTCCATTCGATTCGCGAGGCGCTGGCAGCCAGCGGCCTTCCGGAAGACGCCGTACAGTACCTGCCTTTTGCCGACCATGCCTCCGTCGATCTGTTATGTACCGCAAACGGCCTGGTTGACGTCATCATCCCGCGCGGCGGCGCAGGGCTGATCCAGCGAGTGTTGCAGCTCTCCAGCGTGCCGGTGCTGGAAACGGGAGTAGGCAACTGCCACATCTATATCGATCAGGCGGCCCGCTACGACATGGCCGAAGCGATCGCCGTCAACGCGAAAACGAGCCGTCCTGCCGTCTGCAACGCTGCCGAAACGCTGCTCCTCCACCGCAACTGGCCGCACGACCACCAACAGGCGCTTTTGCAAAAGCTGCTCGATCACGGCGTCGAGTTGCGCGTCTGCGCCAAAACGCGAGAGGCGCACCATGAGCTGGCTTCTCTCCTCCGCGAAGCCCAGGCGGCGGACTGGGATACGGAATACTCCGCTCTCATCCTCGCTGTCCGCACAGTCGACAGCCTGGCGGAAGCGATTGAGCATATAACCGCGCACAGCTCAGGCCACTCCGAAGCGATCGTAACGGAGGACAACGCGGCAGCCCGTCATTTTTTGGCCGCAATCGACGCAACCGCTGTCTATCACAACGCCTCTACCCGCTTTACCGACGGCGGAGAGTTCGGCTTCGGCGCCGAGATCGGCATCAGCACGCAAAAGCTACATGCCCGTGGCCCGATGGGGTTGCCGGCACTCACTTCCTACAAATACGTCGTACGTGGATCAGGACAAATCCGCTAGTCCAAAGGGAGGAAACAGCGATGAGCAACCAAATAGCCAGCTTGGCAACCGGACAAATCGGCTTTCTCGGCGCAGGCTCCATCGTGGAAGCGATGCTTTCGGGGATTTTGAAAAAAGGCTTGACCGCCGCAGACCGCATCTTCGTCACCAACCGCACCAACACGGAGCGCCTGGAGCAACTGACTGCCGCCTACGGGGTCAACGTCTCGACGGATAAACAGGCGGTGGCGCGGGCATCCGATATTCTGATTTTGGCGATCAAACCCAAGGATGCGAGCGAAGCGCTGCAGGCGCTTCGCGGAGCCGTCTCTCCGCACCAATTGATTATTTCCGTCGTCGCAGGCGTCTCCACCAGTCAGATCAACGAGTGGCTGGGAGTAGATTGCCCGATCATTCGCACGATGCCGAACACCTCTTCAGCCGTCGGACTGTCTGCGACTGGCCTCTGCGCCAATCCGTTTGTTCGTCCCGAGCAGCTTGCCGTCGCCACTCGCCTGTTCGAAGCGATTGGCACCGTGCATGAAGTCACGGAGGATGAGCTGGACATCATTACAGGTTTGTCCGGCAGCGGCCCGGCTTACATCTACTACCTGGTAGAAGCGATGATGGGAGCTGGCGCAGCAGCCGGGCTGGATCGGGAAATGGCCCGCCAGCTCACCCTCCAGACGGTGATCGGAGCGGCCCATATGCTGCTGGAGACACGTGCAGAGCCTGCTTTGCTCCGCAAGCAAGTCACCAGCCCAGGGGGAACCACGCAAGCCGGGCTGGAGGTACTGGAGTCGTATCAGTTCCAGAAGGCGGTAACAGCGGCCATCCTGCGAGCGACAGAACGGGCCAGGGAAATGGGCGCACAGTATCGGTAACGGCTTTTTCGTACAGCGGTTGCTTCTGAAACGGCCTGTACGTTACCATGTGGGTAGAAAACCTGTTTTTTTCCAAGAAGCAGATCAGGGAGGTAGCCCATGGAAATCTACGCCTTGTACGGCACCAGTGGTACAGGAAAAAGCTCCAGCGCGCTAGAACTTGCTCACCGCATGAATATCGACGCCATTATT
Source organism: Brevibacillus sp. SAFN-007a (assembly GCF_051967035.1). Classification (NCBI taxonomy): domain Bacteria; kingdom Bacillati; phylum Bacillota; class Bacilli; order Caryophanales; family Paenibacillaceae; genus Brevibacillus; species Brevibacillus sp. SAFN-007a. The sequence continues at coordinate 105,937 of NZ_JBQCKK010000003.1, forward strand.
GATGACGGCATCCTGATTTACCAGGGGCGCAAGGTGGCTGGAACCTCCGCCAAGTACGAGAAAACAAAAATCCAGGCGGTCAAGCGGGCGATTTTTCATTATGCGGAGCACGCCGAGGAAGTACGGCGCAGTCTGGAGCAGATTCGGCCGAGACGCCTGCTGATCCTCGGCACTTCGCAGCGCATGATTACCCGGATTGTCGAGGCGCTGCATCTGCCTTCTTCTATCGAATACATTCCCATCGAGTCCATCAAGCCGCCGCAGGAAATCGAAGCGGCCCGCTACGTGCGGGAGACGATGGGCAGACATGTCATCCCGATCCCCCGGGTCGAGGTCGAAAAAGATTATTTGCAGCGGCTGATTGCGTCTGCAAGTCGCATTTTCAACTCGAAAAAGGAAGTCATCGGCGAATCGACCGTGGTTCACCCGCCTTTTTCCGGCGGCCGCATCCTGATCCATCCGCAGGTTTTGCGCAAAATTACGCAGGCTGCGTGCAGCCGCTATGAAGAAGTCAGCCAGGTCGTCAAAGTCGCGTTTTCCTTCGACGATTTGCCGCGCCTGCAAATTACGCTCGCCCTCAAGCTGCCCTATCTGGCGGATATGACCAGACTCGTCCGGGACATTCAGGAAGATCTGCACAGGGAAGCCAGCTTTTGTCTCAATATCGCACCTGCCAGCATCGACATCCAGGTCGCTTCGCTGGAACTTGCCTCTGTCCATTAGTCGAACCGGTCCGTTGCGGATCGGTTCTTTTTTTGCCGAAAAGAGGCAGGGTTACTTGCTACCTTGTTGCCCCATCCTATACATGTATCTCACATGAAAGGAGCAATCAGATGCCATCTATCCTGTCTTCCACGCCATTTTCGCAAGCGCTGATTCCCGAGCCGCCCAAAGTGATTACCACCAAGGACCTGAGCTACCTGAAAGATGCGTTGTCATGGGAGCTGCTCGCTTTTAAAAAGTTGCATTTCTTTGCCCAGCAGGCCACAGACCCGGACGTGAAACAATTCTTGGAGAAAACGGGACAGATGCACCAGCAGCATTACGAAAAGCTTCTGTCCCACCTGCAAAACAACAACACAGCCGTCATGGCTACCTTGCCGCAGACACAATCCCAACAACAGCAACAACAGATGCAGTAAGGGAGGAGAACCAGGATGCCAAACCAAAACCAGATCGCAAATCCGCAGTCCGGACAGCTGCCTCAAATCAAAGGTCCGCAGATGAATGACCGCGATTTTCTCAACGATTGTCTGGCGACCTGCAAATACGTCACCGACAGCCTGAACATCGCGGTGCGCGAGGCGAGCCACCAGCAACTGCACGCCGACATGATGCAGTTGTTGAATGAGACGCACCAGTCGGCGCGAGAGGCATACAACCTCATGTTCCAAAAAGGCTGGTACAAGCTGGAAGCGGAGGAACAGCAAAAGCTGCAACAAGCGTACCAGCAGTTCTCCGGCTACTCCAGTCAATTTCCGTATCAGTAATCATCGGGTCGTTCTATCCTCCCTCATGACAAAAGCAGCCTGGGTCCGACGCTCGTTCGGGCCGAGGCTGCTTCTTGCATGGTCCACTCACGCCCTGCTGGACCATTTATGCCATCGCAAAATGCGCATGACTGCTTTTTGGTATAGAATGAACACATGCCAAAAACAAAAAGGAGGATTTGTCCATGACCATTCGCCCCGAACAACCAAAAGACCACCGCATAATCGAACAGGTCGTGCATGCAGCGTTTTCTGGCCAGCCTTACAGCAACCAGCGCGAGCATCTATTGGTCCATCATTTGCGGGAATCAGATGCGTTCATTCCTGCGCTCTCGTTCGTCTACGAAGAGGACGGCCAGATCGTCGGGCATCTGATGCTGAGCAAAATCAAGATCGTGCAGGATGGCAGCTCTTTTGACGAAGCGCTCACTCTCGCCCCCGTCTCCGTTCTCCCCTCCCACCAGGGCAAGGGCATCGGATCAGCACTCATCACCCATTCCATAGAAGCCGCTCGCGCGCTGGGCTACAAAACGATCATCTTGCTCGGACATGAGCACTACTATCCCAGGTTCGGCTTTCGTCCCGCCTCGCAGTGGGGCATTCGCGCTCCGTTTGAGGTTCGGGATGAGCTGTTTATGGCCCTGGAGCTTATCCCCGGCGGCCTGGATGGCGTTCAGGGCACTGTGCACTACCCGCCCGCTTTTTCTGCCTGAAAAAGCGCGTTATCCCGTCCGTCTGCCTACATACGGCTAGTCCATCGACGCCAGCTCGCGCCCAAGGAATTTGGCCACTTCCAGCATGCCGTATATTCCCGAAGCCGCTTCGGCGTCTGCGTTGTAGTTCGTATTGGTATTGATGTCGTAGGTAAAAATCTCCCCGTCGCGGTTGCGGATGAACTCGATCCCTGCGATCTGGATTTTGTTCGCCGCCAAAAAGCGCTCGTACTGCTGGATAATCGGATCAGCAAAGCCTTCGATCACCTGGAACTTCGGTTTGGCAGGCGCTTGTTCTCCCACCGGGCAGAACTGGTCGCCGATCTGGCAAGCATCGGCGGGGCACAGCTCGAAGCCTTCGGACGTATCGACCTTCACGGCATAGAGGAAGCGACCGCCCACGAATTCGCAGCGGGTAATGAACGGCTCCGGAGCCTGGATGTACTCCTGCACCAGCGTCACTCCGTCTACCGGCTCGTCAAAATCCGGGCCGTTCACATAAGCCGCCAAAGCTTCCGGCGAATGAAACAGTTGTACGCCCAAGCCTTTTCCCGCACGGTTATGCTTGGTGATGAACGGCTGCCCCGCAAACGACTGCGCCGCTTTTATCAGCTGCTCGCGCCCGACTGTGGCAATCGTTTTCGGCGTGCGAATCCCGTATTCGCCAAGCGCCAGGTATTGCGCCACCTTGCTTACTTCCAGCCGGAGCGCATTCGTACCGTTGAACACTTTGCGCCCGTGGCTCTCCAGCCAGTTCAGGACCGCTGCCGTCAGCTCCGGCGCATAGCGATGGCCACGGGTATGGGAGGAAGCGCTCATGCGGTTGTAAAAAACGCCATGCGGCGGCTCGGCCGTCAAATCGACAGCGCCCTCGTCCAGATGCCATTCCTCGTACGGCAACCCCAGCTCTTGCAAACGCTTGGTCAAATGCACGGTCCACTCGCTGTTTTCATGAATCACGTAAATCTTTTTCATCATAAAAATCTCCTCTTTTCTGTCAGACTTGCCCGCTCATCGCTGCAATCGGAGCGAATCGCTTACGAAACACTGTGGCTCGCCTCTCGCAGCCTCTCTACCACAGGCATGACCTCTTTGGCAAACCGCTCCATTTCCTCCAGTTGAGGGGAAAATTGCAGCAACAAGAGATCGACGCCCGCTTTTTCGTAGGCGAGAATCGTCGCGGCAATTTGCGTCGGCGTGCCGACCAGATTCGGGCGCAACCCGCGGTTGGAGACGGAATAATCCCGCCGTTGAATCTGTGTTTCCAACTGGGATTTTTGGATAAAATCCTGATAGCCCGCATAGGCGCTCGATTCCTTCACGTCGGTGATGCGCGCCAGTTCCTCTTGCGCCTCTTCCTCCGTCGCGCTGCAAATGACGTAGGCTGCCATGCCAAACGAAGCAAACGGCGCGCGGCCCGCCGCCTGACGACGCTGCTTCATGTCCTTGATCTTCCGCTCGATTTCCTCCACCGTGCCGCCGTGCATGACATAGGCATCGCATGCTGTGGAGATCACCTGTTTGCCCCGCTCGCTTTCTCCGCCCGCGTACAAAATCGGATGCGGCCTTTGTACAGGCTTTGGCGCGAGCCTGGCCTCGCGAATCTGATAAAATTTTCCGTCATAGCTGAACGTCTCCTGCGTCCACAGCCCTTTGAGCACGTCCAAAAATTCCAAGGTTCTGTCGTAGCGCTCGTCGTGTTCGCTAAAAATGCCGCCGTATTGCCGGGCTTCTTCCTCCCACCAGGCCGAGACGACATTCAAGGTAAACCGTCCCTTGCTGATGTGGTCGATGTTGGCGGCCATTTTGGCCGTAACCGCCGGATTGTGAAAACCGGGGCGCACCGCCGTCATGATCTCGATTTTTTCCGTCACGGCAGCCAATGCCGCTGCCGTCGACCACGCCTCCAGCGAGTCTCGTTCCGGACCTTTGATGTCGTTTAGGTACAGCTCGGCTATGAGCGTCGTATCGTATCCCCACTTTTCCGCTGACTGGATGACTTGTTTGGCGTAATCAAAGGTAGGCGGCATTTGCTCATCGTCCACATTGCGAAGCCATCCGCCAAAAATCGGTAACCAAAAGCCGTATCTCATCGCCCTCTTCTCCTTTACGCGTACGCGTGCAAAAATCATGCGGCAAACTACAAAGCAAAGTAATCCTACTATAAAAGTATGAATATTTCAATACGGCGAATGAGCCAGCTGCGCGCATCTTGCCTTCTTTTGTGGCCGAGCCTTTGTTGCCCGCCTGTCGCATAAAAAAACTCCCGTCAGGAGGAATCCTCTCAACAGGAGTGCGGGTATGCCATCGGCCACCGATGCGGAAACATGTGTTTATCGTTGCGGGTGTGGGGACAGGATAATAGTACCTTCATCACTGTTATTGCAGAAAAAGGAGCTGATCTGAAAATGTCTCGTCAATGGTTCCGGCAGCTTCGCTATCCCCTCATCGCACTGGCTGTGACCGTAACGCTTTTGTGGACGCATCATTACCAGCGCTTGCATACTTCGTACGCCGCTACGACGCGGACGCACACCGTCACGATCTCCAGCGCCGGATTTTTGCCCAGCCAGTTAACAGCAAGGGCTGGCGAGCGTGTCTCGTTGATGATTGTCAATGCGGATACACGCCCGCACAACCTCGCCATTCGCGATCTGAACCTGTCCTCGACAGAGCTGAAGCCCACACAGTCTACGATGCTGCAGTTTTCTGCCGATAAAAAAGGGCGCTTTTTCTTTGTCTCGGACGCCCCCGGCTACCCGGAGAGCGGCTATCAGGGCATGCTTGTCATTGAATAGCGTCGCTCTTTTCGTCGGGAGCAGGTTGCTTCCACGGCCCGTACGCAATCAAAGCAAGCGGGATAATCCCGATCACCGTAATGATTCCAAAGAACAAATAAATGCCCAGCGTCGAAAAGGAATCTTTGATCCAGCCAGCGGCCAGGTTGCACAGCATCGTTCCAAGCCCGCCTCCCACCGACAAGAAGATGGCCAGCGCCGTCACCTGGAGAGAGGCGGGCGTATTTTCGCGCACAAACTGGGCCGCCGTAGCCAAATAAAAGCCGACAGAGATGCCCTGAATGAAAAACAGGGCGATGACCAGCGTCGTACTGGGTGCCGAGCTGTACCAGAGCCAGCGTGCCGCCCCGAATACAGCCGCGAGCAAAAGCGTCAGCTCCAGACCCCACTTCCGGACAAAGAAACCCGCCAGCTTCATAAACGGCGCTTCACTCCCCGCAAACAACAGAAAAGCCAGCCCGACCCCTGCCACCGAGCCGCCAATCTCCTGATAAAACAACGAAAACCAGATATTGTTGGCATTCACGGCACCAAGCACGAAAAAGGACGCCAGCAAAAAAAGCAGGTAGCGCGGAATCCGCAGCAAATCCCGCATGCCAGCCAGCATGCCGACGCGAAACCGCGGGGTCTCCTGGGATGATTCGTCTGGCACCCGCAACAGAAACAGCGTGGCGACCAACAGGGCGAGACAGTAGGAGTAAAACAGGACGGATGGCCCCCACTGTTCGACCAACAGCCCTGTCACAAAGGCGGCAATCGCAAAGCCCACCGCGCCCCATAACCGGATATCGCCAAATTGCAGGCCGTGGTTTTTGGCGTAGCCCAACGCCAGGCTGTCTGAAATCGGAGTAACGGCGCTTTGGAAAAACGAAAGAATCATAGAGAGCAAGAAGACAACAGCGAAGGCAGAGACACCGATGAAGAAAAGTCCAAGCAGTCCGGAAGCGACAAGTGTCAGAATCAAGATTGTTTTGCGAATTTGAAAGCGGTCACAAAAGACTCCCCACATCGGCTGGGCGACAATCGACACAACGGGAGCGACAGCGCTAATCAAGCCGATCTGGGTGCCTGTAAGCGAAATCGAGTTGTAATACTGTGTAATCAGCGGAGAAAACGCACCAAACCCGTAGTAAACAAAAAGATAAAGGGCGCACAGACTGAAGTATCTTCCGCCGGCGCCCGAAAATCCCATACCGGAATGTGATCCTGGCATATTGTTCTCCTATTTCACCCTCGGCAATATTTTCTCCATGTCGACGGTTCGTTTTTTCTCCCAGGTAGCCGGGTTGAACTCATCAAATTGCTCCAGGAAAGCAATCACTTCTTTGGTCAAAGGCGTTGGCGTGGATGCGCCGGACGTAACCGCCACGTTTCTTTTTCCGCGCAGCCACTCGATGTCCAGCTCAGACAAATCTGCGATGCGATAGGACGGCACATTCGCGATCTCTTCCGACACCTGCGCCAGACGGTTGGAGTTGTTGCTGCGCGGGTCACCCACGACGATACACAGGTCTGCTTCCCCTGCCTGCGTGGCGACTGCTTCCTGGCGAACCTGTGTGGCCAGACAAATTTCGTTGTGCACCTCTGCCGCGGGGAAACGCTGCATGATGGCATCCATCAAGTGCTTGACATCCCACTGGCTCATCGTCGTCTGGTTGGTGACAATCAGCTTTTCGCTCGGCACATCGAGCGCGTCCAGCTCTTCCAGATTTTGCACGAGATGCACGCGATCCGGCGCGATGCCGACTGCTCCCTCCGGCTCCGGATGTCCTTTTTTCCCGATGTAGATCACATGATAGCCATCGGCGATTTTTTCACGGATCAGGTCGTGTGTCTTGGTGACGTCCGGGCAGGTCGCGTCCACGATCGTCAAGCCTTTGTCCCGCGCTTTTTTCCGCACCTCCGGAGAGACGCCGTGGGCGGTGAAGATGACGGTTCCCTCGTTCACCTGGTCCAGGAGAGCCAGCCGATCTTCTCCATCCAATGTTTTAATGCCTTGTTTTTCAAACGCCTCGACGACGTGGGCATTGTGGACAATCATGCCCAAAATGTGAATCGGGCGAGGAAGGTCAACGTTTTGCGCTGCACGCAGTGCCAACACCATGGCATCGACAACACCGTAGCAATAACCGCGGGGGGAAATCTTGATGACTTCCATCTGTACCCCTCCTACATTTCTAATGACGTTTCGCCCCTTATTATACCTTATTTCCCTGCTTCCCGCTTCTGTTCGTAAACCTTCAGATTATTGTAGACAACTTTCAACAGCGGCGTGGACAACCCTCTTTGTTCCGCGCGCTCCAGGAGGTAGCCCTGCAGATGGTCGGCCTCGACCGGAAGTCCTTTTTCCATGTCGCGCAGCATGGACGATTTCGTTTGCGGGGGCTGGTTTCGGAAGGTTTCCATTTGCTTTTCGACGATATCCGGCTTGATCGGCGCTTCCAGCGCCTGCATGACGGACACGATCTCCTCCGCCAGCTGCCTGGTCAGCTCCACCCCATAGGCCGACTCGCGAATCGGACCGACAGCCGCATTCATGAGCGTGGTAATCCCGGAGAACGTCGCGATAAACAAATATTTATGCCAAGCCTCGCGCTGGATGTTGTTGCTCCCCCGCATCGTTCCGTTGATGTTGGAAAAAGCCTGCTCCAACCGCTCGACGCGCTCGCTTTTTCCGCCTTCCCACTCGCCAAACACCGCTTCGTGAATCGGACTGGTTTGCACGACATCGCCTTCCGCATTCAACGTCGTTTCAATAAAACAAAGGCCGCCAAGCACCCGTTCACGTCCAAAGCGATCCCATAGCGGCTCCATGTGAGCTATCCCGTTCAACAGCGGAATCACTACCGTGGAGTCTCCGACATAAGGGGCAATCGCATCGATGCTCTCTGTCAGCGTGTACGCTTTGTTGGACAACAGAACGACATCGAACGGGCCTGACGCCTCGCCCGCCCGGATGATCTGCGGACGCTCCAGATGCAGGTCGCCATGAATGCTCTGCACCCGCAGGCCCCGCTCCTGCAGTTGTCTGTATCTACGTTCACGCACCAGAAACGTTACATCGACACCCGATTCCGCCAGTCTGCCGCCAAAATAACCGCCGATTCCTCCTGCCCCAAGAACCAGTACCTTCATCCAACGATCGCCTCCGCATGTATTCATAATCGTTCGTCTATATTCTACAGAATGGGAACCAATTTCTGAACCCCACAATATCATGTTAGAAAAACTAACATTTGGAGTAAGAAAACCTCTTGACGAACATTGTCTGTTGTAGCTATAATTCGAAATATAGAAATTCACTAAAACACGAACGATTAATATTCAAATACGAAAATATTTCGCGAATGGAGTGGGTTGTTTTGGATATGAAAACGGTCTTGTCCACCATCGAGGCAGAAAAAGTAGAATATGTGGACTTCCGCATTGTCGATTTGCTCGGTCGTCAGCACCATGTTACCATCCCTGCTTACGCAGTAGATGAAGGCACCTTCCGCAACGGCGTTGCCTTCGACGGCTCCAGCCTCATCGGCTACAAATCCATCGAAGAGAGCGACATGGTCGCCATGCCTGATCCTTCCACCGCATTTCTCGATCCGTTCGTGGAAGCCAAAACCATGAACATCCTCTGCAACATTGTCAATCCGGACAACACCCCATACACACGCGACCCGCGCAGCATTGCCCTCAAGGCAGAGGCGTATCTGCAACAAACCGGACTGGCTACCGCTGCTTACTTCGGACCGGAAGCGGAATTTTTCCTGTTCGACAGCGTGCGCTACGACTCCGGTCCGTCCGGCTCCTACTTCCACATCGACTCCGAGGAAGCGTTCTGGAATACCGGAAAAGAAGGACACAACCTGGGCTACAAAGTGCGCAACAAAGGCGGGTACTTCCCTGTACAGCCAACTGATTCGCAAATGGACATCCGCAACGAAATGTGTACCCTGATGACCAAAGCCGGGCTGCACGTAGAACGTCATCACCACGAAGTAGCGACTGCCGGTCAAGGCGAGATCAACTTCCGCTTCGACACCTTGACTCGCACCGCAGACAACCTGCTTTTGTTCAAATACATTGTGCGCAACGTAGCGGCAAAACACGGCAAAACAGCGACCTTCATGCCGAAGCCAATCGTTGGAGACAACGGTTCCGGCATGCACGTTCACCAAAGTCTGTTCAACGGCGATACTCCGCTGTTCTATGAACAAGGCGGCTACGCCAACCTGAGCGAGACAGCGCTCCACTACATCGGCGGCATTTTGCACCACGCTCCTGCCCTGATCGCGCTGACCAACCCGAGCACCAACTCGTTCAAACGTCTGGTTCCAGGCTACGAAGCGCCTGTCAATCTGGTTTTCTCCAAAGGAAACCGCTCTGCTGCCGTACGGATTCCTGTCGCCGCTGTAACGCCAAAAGCGTCCCGGATCGAATTCCGCACGCCAGACTCCACCGCGAACCCTTACCTGGCCTTCGCTGCCATGCTGATGGCTGGCCTGGACGGCATCAAGCGCAAGCTCGACCCGCGTGAGCTCGGCTACGGCCCGCTGGATCGCAACATTTACGATCTGTCCGACGCGGAAAAGCATGAAATCAAGCGCGCTCCCGGCTCCCTGGAGGAAGCTCTGACAGCCCTCGAACAAGACCACGCTTTCCTGCTCGAAGGCGGCGTCTTCAACAAGGAAGTCATCGAAAACTGGATTGCCTTAAAACGCGGAGATATTCAACAAGTGGAGCGGACTGTGAATCCGAAAGAGTTTGAGTTGTATTACGATCTGTAAGCCTAGAAAAAAATCAAACTGCCGACGAAGCAACTGTCGGCAGTTTTTCTTTTGTCTGATCTTGTTGGCTCTGGCCTCTCTACAGACATCCACCTACGAACACTGGCGAACAGGCGCATCATCAAGAAGAATCGTGTTACATGGCCATGAAGGTTCGTCCAATCACTTCGACTAGCCTTGCGTACACATAGAGTATGCAACAAAAGGAGGAGGTGGAGTCATGTCCTGTTTCTTTCGCCGCCGCTGTGGCTGCGGTCGTCGTCGTCGCTTCGGCTGTGGTTGCCGTCGTCGTCGCTGTCGCCGCTTCTTTTAGGTAAGGGGAGCCTGATACCGTCCGAACGCAACATGCGGGCGGTGTCTTTTTTTTGCCCGCATGACCCGCGGCGATTTTTGGCGTCTCCAGACCGCCCCCATCGGACGTAACCCGTTTATCCGTCCTAAGCAGCTTGCGCGAAGATGCGGAGGGACTGCTTCACGTTGTGTCACAAGCGGCAGGGCTAGCGGAAAGCGTGACGGTCCCAGACACCCAAGCATAAGATGCAAGGGCGGATATCCTACGGAAATGAGGCTGGAAAATGAAGCAGAACAATGGTTTTTCTGCGGAAGATCTGGCGTTGATGGCGGCCGTTCTGGTCCTGTTGGGCGATTTTTTGGCCTTTTTGTCCATCCTGAAAGATCGACAGGAAAAGGAAGAAAAAGAAAAAGCAGAAAAGAAAGACAAATAAAAAGGAACAGCCCTTCTCGTCTTGTGCAGGCCGAGAAGGGCTTTTGGCGCGGACTACGACTTTCCCGTCAGATACTCGTCCTTCGCCTTTTTTTCCTTTTCTGCGTTTGTCATTTCTTTTTCCAGGACATTGAACATGAGCTGGTCTTTGACTTTGCCGGGGATTTCCGTTTGCTCCTCGCCAGCAAGCCCTGAGCTCATCAAGGAGTCGTGTTCCATCGCGATACCTCCAGAGGAATTTTGAGGTTAAGATACCCCAAAATAACCGTTGGCATGCACGCCGGGACGACCGCTTGCCTGCCTCTACCGGAGAACAGCCTGTCCGGCCAGGCGTTTTTTTACTTCCTCCAGCGAACAAGGAATCCGCTCGCCCGCTCCCCGTCTCCATTCAGGCGGCAACGCTTCCCATATCTCGGCGATCAGCGGCAGGCCCAAATGCAGGCTTTCCAGCATTTCTTTTCGCGCCAGCGCCTCCTGGGGCTCTCCGGCAAATACCAGTCTTCCTTCCTCCATCACGCAAATCCACTCCGCCCATTCGAAAGCGATGTCCATATCGTGGGTAGCCATCAACACGGTTGTGCCGCTTTGGTGGATGGCATCGAGCTCGCGCAGCAGTTGTTTGGTCTGGTAACGGTCGAGGTAGGCCGTAGGCTCATCCAATAGCAGCAGCTCCGGCGCAAGCACCATGACTCCGGCGAGGGCGAGACGCCGCTTTTGTCCCAGGCTGAGATGATGGATCGGAACGTCCGCAAGCTCTGTCAAGCCAAACGCATCCAGGACAGCCCGTACCTTCTCGCGGATGACGTCGTCAGGCACGTTCCGGTTGCACAGTCCGTAGGAAACATCCTCGGCCACCGTGCCGGCAATCAGTTGCTGCTCCGGGTCCTGGAAGACCAGCCCGACTTTTTGCGTCATCTCCTGCAAGGCCGCCCGTTTGTAGCTGAGCGGGGTCCCTCTCCACAGCACTTGTCCTCGCTGCGGCTGGATGATCCCATTTCCGTGCAAAAACAAAGTGGACTTGCCACAGCCGTTTCGCCCGAGCAGCGCGCATTTTTTTCCCTCCGGAATGCCCAGGGACAATCCTCTCAGGACAGGGCCAAGACCGCCTGGATAGGCGTAGTGCAAATCAACAAATTCCAACAGCCATGATGTCAACGCGTTATCCTCCTGTCCACCACTCCAGCAAAATCAGCAACATGCAGCCTGCGATGGATTCTGCTTCATATCGGCTGGAGCGAGCATGAGTGTGCAAGGACAGCACCCGCAGGCTTTCCCCGAAGCCTCTCGCTGCCATCCCTTTGTACAGCGCATCGTACTGGCGCATAGACCTGACGAACAGCTGGGCGGCCAGTCCGCTGACGTCGCGCAGCATCGACCGGAACCCAGAGTGCCCGCCACGCGCGCGCCGGGCAATCCAGAGCTGATGCGAGACGCCGAGCAGCACGAAAATAAAGCGGTACATAATCATCAGCAAATCCGTCACGATAACCGGCAGCCTAAGCTTGCGCAGCACTTGCAAAATCTCGGTGAACGGCACGGTAAACAAGACAAAGGCAAAACAGGCGAGACTGGCCATCGTCCGCCAAAACAGCACCCACACCTTGCCGCTGGCGCTTACGGGAACGTAGACCAGGTATGGCCCCACCTGCCACGCCGCAGCGGCCCGGACCGCGGTGGCCGTCTCTATCCTCGCCGCTTCCAGCACCAACGCCGGAAGACCCAGAACAAAAAACGAAAGAGACAGGATGAAGAATCCACAATAGAAACGGACGGGAATACGGGCATATACGGTCACCCATACGCCCATCCAGAGGCAAATCGCCATCTGCACCCATACATGTCCCGTCAAAACGAGCACCATCAGTACGCCCGCGAGCAGGAGCTTGTGCTCGGGCGGCAAACCTCGCAGCCGATTTTGATAGGAAAGCGAATCAAGCTTTTGCCCATTCATTTTTTATGCTTGTCCAGCCGACCCTTGTACAAGCCCATGGCATAGCCGACGACGCCCGCTCCGAGCGCCGCCTGCACGGCGAACAGCAAGCTCTCTGTTTCGCCGCCCGGCGGCTCCAGCAGTGGCTCAAACCAAGGCTCGTAATCCGGTGCGATTTCCTTGATCGCTTCCTCAGCCGCTCCGTCCGCTCCCCCGAACTCCGAGTCCTGCACCAACAGTAACGGCACAACCGCCAGCACGACCACGCCCAAAAGCAGCAGCCAGTTCATCCCTTTTTTCACAGCGATTCCTCCCGTTTCAGCAGGCGAAGTTGCGCCAGCTCTTTCGCGTTGTAAGACTGTAGCCAGTTCCAGACGAGCACGGTCAACAGCCCCTCGCTGATCGCCAACGGAACCTGCGTGATGGCAAAAATCCCTGCGAATTTCGCAAACGATGCCAAAACCCCTCCGGACTCAGCCGGAAAGGCCAAAGCCAGCTGCATAGAGGTCACGACATAGGTCGCCAGGTCAGCCAGCGCAGCGGCAGCAAATACCGCCAAACGCTGTCCGCCGTTTGCGCGTACGATCAGGCGGTAGACGCCGTAGGCTACCAGCGGCCCCACCACCGCCATGGACACCGCATTGGCTCCGAGCGTCGTCAGCCCTCCATGCGCCAAAAGCAGCGCCTGGAACAGCAGCACCAGGCTGCCGAGCACAGACATGACCCACGGACCAAACATGATCGCGCCCAGCCCGGTTCCCGTCGGATGGGAGCTGCTGCCTGTCACCGAAGGAATTTTCAGAGCGGACAGCACAAAGGCAAACGCGCCGGATACGCCGATCAAGAGCTTCATGTGCGGATGCTCTTTGACGATTTGGTTCAAGGAACGAATGCCGAGAATAAAGAACGGAAGAAAGACAACCCACCAAAACAGCGCCCACGACAGGGGCAAATACCCTTCCATAATGTGCATCGCGTAAGTCGTCTGCGGTTCATTTACAAGAAAATACAGGACAAAGCCTGCTATCAACAGACAAGTCGATACAAAACGTGACCGATTCAAGACATTTCCTCCTCCTTTGCTGTTCTTTTTTCACCAACGAAAAAAACCTCATCCGGCAGCAGACGAGGTATGCGCACCAAAACAACAGACCGTTGGCACAGTCAGATTGCTTCGTATTCACCGCTCCTTTCCGCGAAGGCATTTCTGGGTGTGGCCGATAGGTAGGTCTCCTGGCTTTCAGCTCATCGCGCTCTTTGGCCTTCCCCATCTGGAACATGAGTGGCTTTGTCTCAAAGAGAACTCCCTGATTACAGTGGCGGGACCGCTCGGGACTTTCACCCGATTCCCTGTTACCCTTTATGCCGCTTGCATAAAGGCACCTATCGCCGACAATATGCAATTGTTAGACAGTTCATGCTTGTCCCACATTATTATACAGAATCAAGGAAAAAAGCGGAAGAATAGAATCAGTGGCGCCTAGCCGCGAAAAAGAAAAACCGATGACCCGCTATCTTGCGAAAGTCATCGGTTTTCGTATAAGCGCAGCTTCCCCATCCTTTACGCCTTGGCGTCAACGCCGACCGCCTCGCTGATATGGGAAAAGCCGTCCTGCTTCAAAAGCTTCAGCAGCTTTTTGTTGATTTGTCTGGAGATACCAGGGCCTTGATAAATCATTCCGGTATAGACCTGGACGAGACTTGCGCCCGCGCGGATTTTCGCGTACGCATCTTCTCCTGTGAAGATACCCCCTACGCCAATGATCGGCACCTTGTCGCCCACTTCCTGGTACATTTCTTTTACCCAGGCAGTCGCGCGTTCTGCCAGCGGTCGTCCGCTCAGTCCTCCCGCTTCCTCGGCATAGCGATGCCCCTGAACCGCTTCCCGCGACAGCGTTGTGTTGGTGGCAATAATACCGGAAATGCCCGCTTCCACTGCACCTTGCACGACGTCGCGCATCTGCTCGTCGGACATATCAGGCGCTACCTTGAGCAGAATCGGTTTTTTCCGAATGCCGCGCGCTTCCATTTCGGCCGCTTTTTCGCGCACCGCCCGCACCAGCAGCCGCATGCTCTCGGTTTCCTGCAAATCGCGAAGATTGGGCGTATTCGGAGAGCTGATATTGATGACGAAATAATGGCCGTACGAATAGAGCATGTCCAGGCATTTGATATAGTCGGAAGCCGCATCCTCGTTGGGAGTGACTTTGTTTTTCCCAATGTTGATCCCGATCGGAACATCGGAATACGCGTAATCGACCAGGTGTTGCGAAGCCAGATAGGCACCGTGGTTGTTGAAGCCCATCCGGTTGATGATCGCCTCGTGCTCAGGCAAGCGGAACAGGCGCGGCCTCGGATTGCCCGGCTGTCCTTGCGGGGTCAGCGTCCCGACTTCCACAAAACCGAACCCTAACGCCCCCAGCGCATGATACACCTCGGCGTTTTTGTCAAAACCTGCGGCGAGTCCGACCGGATTGGGAAACGTCAGTCCCCACAGCTTTGTCGCAAGCCGTTCGTCCTTCACTTGGAACATCATTCTCAGCAAGCTTTTTCCCGGAGCAGAGTCTTCCACCAGCTTCAGGGCACCGACCGTTTTTTCATGAATCTCTTCCGTATCCATCTGGAACAGATAGTTTCTGATAAGCTTGTACATCCCGGTTACACTCCTTACTCCATTTTCACCTCATTGTAGAATACCACACTTGATTTATCGTGGGCTAACCTTTATACGCGATACATATTTCCAGCCGGGCAAACAAACCCTAACAAAACCACCAAGTCGGGGGGACGTTGGTTCATGAAAGCAGATGGAAAAATCGGGATTGGCCAGGCGATTATGGTGATGATGCTGTCGATCGGAATCACCAACCATGTTACTCTTATCCCCCTGCTCCTCAGCAAAGCCGGGCGCGATGCCTGGCTGAGCGTCATCTTTGGCACCATCCCCTTTTGTCTTTGGGCGTATGCGCTGTTTTTCATCAACAGCCGGATCAAGCAGCAATCGTTGTCCCAATGGCTTTTGCTCCGGTCCGGAAAAGCCGTTCGCTTCCTGCTGCTCGCCCCCGTCATGTTCTGCCTGTACATGATGGCACTCGTCAATCTGGTTGATACCCAAACATGGACAACCGTGAACTATTTGCCGCAGACTCCCGAGTGGGTGACGGCGCTTGCCCTGATGCTTTTGTGCATTCTCGCCTCCTATGGCGGGATCGCCTCGGTCGGCATTACGTCGGGGATTTTGCTGCCCATCGTTTCGCTGCTCGGCATGTTCATCGCATTCGGCAATATTCCCAAAAAAGACTACTCGCAGCTCTTGCCGCTGTTCCAGAACGGAATGGCCCCGACCCTGCACGCCATGGTTTTCGTGGGAGGAGGCTTTACTGAGATGTTCCTGCTATTGCTTTTGCAGCATCACGTGCGAAAGCCGCTGCGTCTCATCCACTTTCTCGTCATGATCGCCATCACCTTGATGCTGACGCTCAGCCCGCTGACGGGGGCCATCGCGGAATTCGGGCCTGTAGAGTCGACACGCCAGCGCTTTCCCGCCTTCGAACAATGGCGGCTGTTAACGATCGGCAAAGACATCGAGAACATGGAGTTTTTTTCGATTTTCCAATGGCTGTCCGGCTCGTTTATCCGCATTACGCTTTGTCTGCTGCTGCTTGGGGAGCTTTTGGTCCTGCGTACAAACAAACAGCGAACGTATGTCATGTTCGCCCTCGGCGCCAGCATGATCGTTCTCGCCAGCCTCCCCTACAGCGACATGCAGTTCGTCGACTTCCTGTCGAAGATCTACTATCCGATGTACCTGCTCGTTATGGTAGCTGTCACGCTCTTCCTGCTCCTATTGTCCCTGCGAAAACCAACCGGATTGGAGGATGCGAGCCATGACCCTTGAAGAGGAGCTGCGAGAACAATTCGCGCATTGTGCGGATGTCATCTTTTTGCGGACGGTCACTCCGAACGATCAGACGATTCTCATGCTGTACTGTGAAGGTCTGGCCGACGTGCGGCTGTTGCAGGAGACGGCGTTGCCCCAATTGGAGCGCTGCCTGACCGCGGGAGACTTGCGCTCCCTTCCGCTGATTCCGCTGTACGGCAATCCCGAGCTGTGGGCAGAGCGGCTCTTCGCCGGAGATCTGCTCATCTTTTTGGGAGGATCGCCGCCGTTTTCCTGGGACATTTCCAATCGTCCGCAACGGGGCACAGAAGAAGCCAACACAGAGATTTCGATCAAAGGTCCGCGAGACGGCTTCGTGGAAGATTTGTCTACCAATGTCGCGCTCATCCGCAAGCGCCTGCGAACGATTACGCTTGCCTATGAGCCATTTATTCTCGGCACACGCTCTCGCAGCCGGATCGCGCTGATGTACCTCACAGACAGCGCCCCTTCCGATCTGATCGAGATGATGCGCGACCGCCTGCTCACCTGTGACAGCAAAAAAATATTGAACAGCGCTCTCCTGGAAAAAATGCTGAGCGACAACCGCAACTCCCTGTTTCCGCTGGTGGATTACACAGGGCGGCCCGACTTCGCCATTTACATGCTGCTGCAAGGAAAAGTCATCGTGATGGTCGACGGCTCGCCCTTGGCCCTGATTGCTCCTGTCTCGCTTTTGGAGCTGATTAAATCTCCGGAGGACGATCAGTACCCGATCGTTTACGTATGGCTGGAGCGTTTGCTGCGTCTCGGAGGTTTTTGGATCGCCGCGTTTCTTCCGGGATTCTGGATTGCCCTGTCCGCTTATAACGTGGAGCAGTTTCCGTTTCAACTGCTCGCCACCATTACCCAAGGGCGAAAAGGCTTGCCTTTTTCCGCTCCCATGGAGCTTTTTATGATTCTGTTCATCTTTGAATTTCTGCGCGAGGCCGGAGCGCGTCTGCCGAAAAACGTCGGGCAAACACTCGCGCTTGTCGGGGCGCTGATTATCGGGGACGCTTCGATTCGCGCCGGGCTGACTTCTCCATCGATGCTGTTCGTCGGCTCCCTGACTGTCGTCGCTTCCTTCACGCTCGTCAACCAGGCGCTCAGCGGAGCAGCTACGGCCGCCCGCTTTCTCGTGTTCATCCTGTCCTCTACCATCGGCATGTACGGGTTCGTCATCAGCATGATCGCGATTATTTATTACTTGTCCACCTTGACTTCGTTCGGCAGACCTTATCTGCTGATGGGTTCGTCCAATATCATTGGGAATTTGTACCAGGTTCTGTTCCGCCCGTTGATCTACTTTTTCCGGACAAAATCGGTGAAGGACGGAGATGCAAAATGAAGGCCGCCCGGATAGCCTGCGCGTTGCTTGTGTTGGCCACAAGTATCATCAGCGGGTGCTGGGACCAGAAATCGATTCAGGATCTCAGCTATTTGTCGGCCATTGGCGTGGACTTTATCAACAATGAATACGTCTTCTACGCCCAGTCAGTCGACCTGGCTAGCGTAGCCAAACAGGAGACAGCCGGCTATCCCAAGTCCCCACCCGCCACGATTTCAATCGGAAGAGGCAAGACGCTGATGTCCGCGTACGATAATCTGCAAAAAAACTCGCAGATTCCGCTCTTTCTCGGGTTTGTCTCGTCGCTTGTGTTTCACGAGCGCATTCTGCAAAAGGGGATTATCAGCACGCATGACATTTTGAACCGCTACGGTTTGATTCGCTACACAAAATGGGTGTTCGCCACGCGGGAGCCCCTCGACAAGGTGCTTGGCAACTATTCCCTGTCCGGCTTCTCCCCGTTGACGTCCCTGCTGCATCAGCCCAAGGACCTCTACCAGCAGCGCTCCTTTATCGAGCCGATCCAGTTTTTTCGCTTCATCTCTGATTTTTGGGAGCCGTCAAGTACGGTTCTGCTCCCGAATATCGCGATCTACGAGCGTTCCTGGAAGGAGAACAACCACTATGTCCCTCGGCTTACCATGGATGGCGTACACGCGCTTCATCGCGGCACATGGAAAGGATATTTCCCCAGCGGAGACTTGATGGGACTACGCTGGATGGACGAGAATACCGATTTTGCCGGACTCATCATCCGCGAACGCAACATCCCCAAAGCCACGATCAGCATCAAGCACGTCGGGCTCAAAGTCGAACCGATCACAACCGGCCCCGTGCCGCGCTACCAGTTGCATGTTCACTTGCTCGGCTTCATTCGGGAGCTGATGAGCGAGGTCAGTCCCGCCCATATACAAAAAAACGCGGAAGAGCAGGTTCGCGAGCAAATCAGAGGAACGTTTCTGAAGGGACTAAAAAAGGGCGCCGATCTGTACGGACTGGAAAAGGAGCTGTTCAAAAAAGACTACCGGGCATGGCGGGCGTATGAAAAAGAGCATCGCACCGCGCCTACTCCCGACTCGATTGCCAGCATTCACGTCCATGTCCATTTGAGCGACTCGGGCAAGATGAAACTGGATTCCACCGAATACCCGTCCCCGCTCGGACACGAGTAAAAGCCTGCTCAGCAAAAAAAACTGCTTGCCGACAATCAGCGGCAAGCAGTTTTCTATTAGATGGCAGAGAACGACATTAGTTTTTCACCAACAGAACATCTTCTACGGAAACGTATGGCAGGTTGTGCGCATCGGCTACAGCTTTGTACGTTACTTGTCCGTCGATGACGTTGACGCCTTTCGCCAGCGCGCGGTTGTCGCGGATCGCTTGCGCGTAGCCTTTGTTTGCCAGTTGTACTGCGTAAGGAACGGTCACGTTGGTCAGCGCCAGCGTAGAGGTGCGAGCGACCGCACCAGGCATGTTCGCTACTGCGTAGTGAATGACGCCGTGTTTTTCATAGGTTGGGTTGTCGTGCGTCGTAATGCGGTCGATGGTTTCGATGGAGCCACCCTGGTCGATCGCCACGTCTACGATCACGGAACCCGGCGTCATCGCTTTTACCATCTCTTCGGTTACCAGACGCGGAGCACGCGCGCCAGGGATCAGAACAGCGCCTACGAGCAGGTCTGCTTTTTTCACAGCGTTTGCAATGTTGAAGGAGTTGGACATCAGCGTTTGCACGCGGCCTTGGAACAGGTCATCCAGTTGGCGCAGACGGTCTGCGTTCACGTCGATGATCGTGACGTTTGCCCCGAGACCGAGCGCCATTTTCGCAGCGTTTGTACCGACGATCCCGCCGCCGATTACGACTACCTCACCTTTTGGCACGCCAGGTACGCCGCCGAGCAGTACGCCTTTTCCGCCGTATGGTTTTTCCAGGAATTGCGCACCGATTTGTACGGACATGCGGCCCGCCACTTCGGACATCGGCATCAAGAGCGGCAGAGCGCCGTTGTCGAGCTGGATGGTTTCATATGCAATCGCAATCACTTTTTTATCAATCAGGGCGCGCGTCAGCTCAGGCTCTGGAGCGAGATGCAGGTACGTGAACAGAACCAGCCCCTCACGGAAGTAGCCGTACTCAGCCGGAAGCGGCTCTTTTACTTTCATCACCATGTCAGCAGCCCATGCATCTGCCGCGGTCGGAACGATCTCAGCGCCTACAGCGGTGTAGTCTTCGTTGGTGAAACCGCTGCCAAGACCTGCGCCGGTTTCTATGCGAACTGCGTGCCCGTTTTGCACCAGAGCAGCTACGCCAGCTGGCGTGATGGCAACGCGGTTTTCGTTATTCTTAATTTCTTTCGGAATTCCAACGATCATGATAGGTAGTCCTCCTTGAAAACGCCGATTTAATGAGATCACTATCATTGTACAGCGACAAATGGTAGCGTTTCCTTGGGGATTCCTTTAATTTTGGTGTCCTTCTGTTTGTGAAAATCCACAAACGAACTATGGTTCCTGATCGAGCTTCGCCATTTTCAGCTCCAGATAGAGGGCCGCCCGCTGGTTCATGTTCTCCAGATCGACCCGCATGATTTCCTCGATCCGCCGCAGCCGGTAGCTCAATGTATTGATGTGGATGTGCAGGCGCTGGGCCGTTACGTTTACTTTGCCTGCGGCATCGAGAAATGTCTCCAGCGTCTCCAGCATCGCCGTCTGATTGTCGCGATCGTACTGCCTGAGCTTCTCCAGACGTTCATTGTGGTAGCCCTGCTCCGCTTCCCACTGCTTCAATTGCAACAGGTAGCGGTAAATGCCCAGTTCGTGGTAGCCGTAGATGCCTTCGTTTTCCTTGGGGAACAGCTTTTTGATTTTGAGCGCGTGCAGCGCCTCCCTGTAGCTTTTCCCAATCTCCAGATAGGTCCGGTAGCCGAGTCCGTAGCCTGCAATCACCTGCCGCCCCTCGGTCACGTGAGCTTCCAGCTTGCCCAGGGAATCGGCCAAAAACTGCTCGACCTTGCGAATCAGCATTTCGCGAACGTCTTTTTTGCGGTCCTCGCCAAGTCCGATGAGCAAAATGATTTGCGAGCCGTCTACGACCCACAGCAGCTTGTCGCGCATGAGCAGCGGGTACAAATACTGATCGAGCCGCGCTCCGGCCGCTTCAATGACGCAGATCAGATACGCGGGCGGAAGCTGCATTTGCAGACTGTCCGCTTTTTGCCGGATGGCGCTCTCGCTCTTGTGGTTGCCGAGCAAAAGCTCCCACAAAAATTCCTTGCGCCGCTGCTCCTCGGCCTTGCGCTTCCCCTGCCGCTGCATCAGACGCGAAACCGCGACCCGTGCGGCCTGGCGCAATATCTCATCGTCCTCGCGCGTAATCGGCCGATTCACTTCCTGCGCCCAAATATACCCCAGTACATCGTTGCCCCGGCGAATGGCGATCGCCACCCGCTTGCCCAGACCGACTTCGTCCTTGGCCGGGATGTGTACAGGGTCATCCTGCGTCAAGAGCTCCTGAAACACGCCGTCCTTCCACAGCCGGGTCAACACCTTTTCCGGCACTCTTCGGCCCATGATCGTCGACCAGCGCGCCTGATCCGTGCTGTCCCCATGGGAGCTGTAGGCAATCAGCTTGTGATCCGCATCTTCAACCGTAATCGGGTTTTGCAACAGCTCTCCAATCACATCGGCCAGTTCTTCAATATCGGCATGCTGATACTGCTGAAAATAATTAGGCTCTCCGGACACATTTTCACCTCTTTACCGCGCTTTCTGTGTGGTTCCTTTATTATACAAGAAAGCAAGAGCGGCACGCACGTTTTCCGCCAATGCAAAAAGAGCAGGACATGGCTGCTCTTTTTGTGGATGACCACCATTTGTTGGCTTGCATAGCGGCAACGGTAACTATTTTTTATAGCTCTTCCACTTCAGATATACATTTGCAATGGATGTAATCGCCAATACACCCAAAAGTAAGTTGGTAACTTCCAATGTACTCGTTACATTCCCAATTGGTCCACTTATTGATTCAATTGGCATTCTTAATTTATCCCCAATTTCTCGAATACTATGACTTAGATCATTAATGTACTGTATGTATTCTCCCATATCGAAAACTCCGTTAATCAAGATTACCTTTCATCCAACATCAAGTATATACTTACATTCAATTGGTTTTAAGCAAGTTTATCCCAAACTCATGAGTGAATACATTCACTCACAACGAACATTTCCACCAAAAAATCGGCGACCGCCCCCGGCAGAATACCGGGAAGCGATCGCCGCATAGGTCGACCTTCTTTCTACTGCTCTTTCTCCCCAACGGAATTGACGCACAAAAAACGGACGACCTCCCCCGTGCGATTCAGCCAGTTGTGCGGGGTGGAGGAATCCATGTGAATGCTGTCCCCCGGGTGCAAGTCGTGCTCCTCCTCTCCCAACAGCAGCGTCAGCACGCCCTCCAGCACGTAGACGAACTCTTCTCCTTTGTGCCCAAAAGGCGTTCCGTTGTCCTCGTGGGGCTGCAAGGTGACGAGGATCGGCTCCAGCAGACGCGTCTTCAGGTCGCCTGACAAATCCTCATACACAAACGGGAAGTTGCTGGGCGCAGCCGACTTGTTGCCGCCCCGCCGCACACGGCTGCTCTTCGTCGCAGGCTTTTCGGAAAAGAAATAGCTCGGGCTGACCTCCAGCGCCTCCGAGATTTTTTTCAGCGACTCCAGCGTAATCGACGACTTCCCCCGCTCCACCTGAGACAAAAAGCTGATCGACAGTTCGGTTTTTTCGGCTATTTGCTTGAGGGTCTTTTTTTGGCCAAGCCGCAACGACTTAATCAAGACGCCAATCGTAGGTTTCATCCGCTCTCCCTCGACTTGATTTTTGCAGGATAGGTTTATCATACCGTTTGTGCGAATCAGGTGCAAAACGCGCTTGCGACAAATAGCGAGATCTTTTATAATCTTACTTATTATCAGACAACAAGCGTTTTCATTTTTTATTCCCGAAAATTGAAGTGTCACTTCAATCATGAATTGAAGTGCTGCTTCCATTCTCCGCACTCCTCATCCAGGCTACCACTTGCCTGTGCAGAAAGGAAGGTGTCTGTCCGCGCTATACACGCCCCTTTACAGCAAGCATCATCACAACAAGGGAGGATCCGAAACAGATGGCACTTCAACCACAAACGGGAATTTCCAAACAGATTCAAAACAAAGCGCTGTTCGCCAGCCTGGTTGGCAGCTCGATTGAATGGTTCGACTTTTTTCTGTATGGAACGATGGCGTCGCTCGTCTTCAACAAGCTGTTTTTCCCTTCTACCGATCCCACTGTCGGCTTACTGCTCTCGTATATGTCGTTTGGTCTTCCTTTTTTCATCCGTCCGCTTGGCGGGGTTCTTTTCAGCCATATCGGGGACAAGATCGGCCGCAAGAAGACGCTGGTGCTGACGCTCTCCCTGATGGGGGGCGCGACTGTGCTGATCGGCTTGCTGCCGGATTACAATTCCATCGGCGTCTGGGCTCCGATCTTGCTCGTCCTCATGCGACTGATCCAGGGCTTGGGAATCGGCGGCGAGTGGGGAGGCGCGCTCTTGCTCGCGGTTGAGTATTCCGGCAAAGGCCGTCGCGGCTTTTTCGGCAGCATCCCGCAAATGGGCGTAACGATTGGCATGCTGCTCGGCACCTTGGCGATTTCCTTGATGAGTGCGCTTCCGGAAGAACAATTTTTGTCCTGGGGCTGGCGCATTCCGTTCCTTTTGAGTGCCGCACTTGTCTTCGTGGGACTGTGGATTCGCAATGGCATTGACGAAACTCCGGCGTTCCAAATGGCGAAAGCCACCGGAAATATCGCCAAGGTGCCGATTGTCGATACGTTCCGCTACCATTGGAAGTCCGTACTGATTGCAGTGGGAGCAAAAGTCGTGGAGACGGGACCGTTCTACATATTCTCTACATTTGTCATCGCCTACGCGACAAATTACCTGGCGTACGAACGGGTTACCGCGCTCAATGCCGTCACCATCGCCACGCTGGTCGCGACGATTGCGATTCCGTTCATGGGCAAGCTCTCCGACAAAATCGGCCGAAAGCCGTTGTACATCGGCGGCACGATTGCGATGATCCTCTTTGCTTTTCCTTACTTTTACCTCTTGTCCCTGAAATCTGCCCTGTGGCTGACGGTCGCCACGGTGGTCGGTCTGGGCATTCTCTGGGCTCCGGTGACGGCCGTGCTCGGTACCCTTTTCTCCGAGATTTTCAGCACCAATGTGCGCTATACGGGGGTCACCGTGGGCTACCAACTCGGTGCGGCGCTGGCTGGCGGTACTGCGCCGCTGATCGCGACAGCCCTGCTCAGCTCTTATCACTCGTGGGTCCCTGTTGCCTTGTACATTGTGCTTTGCGGAATCATCTCTCTCGTTGCCATCTTCGCAACAAAAGAAACAAAGGATTTGGACATGGACCAATCCTGATCGAAAGGATGAGGCATCTTGTTAGTCTTGAGCCGCGAACATATCGAACAAATCTATACGATGAAAGATTGCCTGGAGGATGTGGAACACGTCTTTCGCGCGCATCGGCAAGGAAGTGTCATCACCCCGGTGCGAACCGCGATTGACCATCCGAAGTACGGCGCTACCAGCCTGTACATGCCCTCCTATCTGGCAAGCGACGATTATGCGGCCGTGAAAATCATCAGTATTTTCCCGGAGAACCACAAACACAACATCAAAGCGCTGCAAAGCGTCATCCTGCTGACCGAAGCCAAAACCGGGCAGCATGTCGCGATGATGGATGCGAATCTCTTGACCGTCATGCGAACGGGGGCTAGCAGCGGCGTCGCCACCAACTACTTGGCAAAGAAAGAGGCCCACAGCTGCGCCGTGTTGGGCTGCGGTGCCCAGTCCATCGGCCAGATTCAAGCTATCATGGAGGTTCGCCCGCTTCGGCAGCTTTTCCTCTACAATCGCACGCGAGCCAAGGCCGACGAGTTGAAGGCACGTCTGCGGGCGCTCTATCCGGATTGGCAGGGAGAGATTACGGTAGTGGACAATGCCAACGAAGCCGTCGCGCAGGCACAGATCGTCATCTGTAGCACCAAGGCGACCGAGCCGCTGTTTGCCGCCGCGAGCCTGCGCCCTGGCACCCACATTAATGCGATTGGGGCATTCCTCCCCCACATGCGCGAGGTCGATTCTGCCACCGTGCAGACGAGCAAGGTCGTCGTCGATACGCTGGAAGGCGCCGCGCACGAGGCAGGCGATCTGCTCATTCCGATCGAGCAGAACGAATGGAGCTTCGCACAATTGCATGGGGAATTGGGAGAAATTTTGATCGGGGAAAAGCCAGGCAGGGAAAACGATGAGGAAATCACCTTGTACAAGTCTGTCGGGATCGCCTATCTGGATACGGCCGTCGCCAAGACGGTTTACGAACGGGCCAAAGCCGCCGGAATCGGGACCATGGTTTCCTTGTAGGTCTGCTCCCATCTGATTTCCGATTTTATTTCGGAGCAAGGAAGAAACAGCCGCCAGAGGCCATCGCCCTGGCGGCTGTTTCTCGCTTAGCTTACAGCAAGCGCGAGATCGCATCGAGAATCTGCTCTTTTTGAAACGGCTTGATGACAAAATCACTCGCCCCCGTCTTCATCGCTTCCAGCACTTTTTGGCGATGTCCGACTGCGGAGCAGATCAGCACCTTGGCATCCCGATCGTAATCCAAAATTTCGCGCAAGGCTTCAATGCCGTGCATGTGCGGCATCGTGATGTCCATCGTGACAATGTCCGGCTTCAACTCCTTGTACTTTTCGACCGCCTCCAAGCCATTGCTCGCCTCTCCGCAAATCTCGTGCTGCTCGCCCAGCATATCCGTCAGCATCCTTCTCGTGAAGGCTGCGTCATCTACAATCAGCAATCGGGCCATGATGTCCTATCCCCTCACATCTTGCTCACATTCTACCTATTACTTTTGCAGAAATCGCAAGCCTTGTCCACGAGAGAAAATGACTTCTTTTGTCGAAACAAACGTTTGTCGCCACTCCCTACGGTTGAAAGCCGATTGGCCCTGCGGTTTCGCCCGAATCGCGCCCGTGGGAGGCAAGCGGACTCTCCGGCTTGGGATGCGGGGTCGTCTCGCCTATTTCCGGCAGATCGACCTGCCGAACTTCATCCGGTATGTCGGTTTGGGGAATTTCCACGATCTCTTTGTTCATGACAGACTCCTCCTTGTTTTCTTGCTTCTGCTGCGGATTTTTCCTCTTTAGCGTGTCCCGAACCGTTTTTTTCATGCCACTCCACCCGCCGCCAGCATTTCCTCTTTTTTCATTGCGGCCATTTTCCGATATAATAGGAGTGCACTTCTATGTCGATGACATGAATCCACGCTTGTTCCCTTTGGAGGAGAATCATCCATGCTCAAGCTGAAGCCTTTTTTTGCCCTGTTCACCGTTTTAGTTGTCGGGCTGCTTCTGCTCATTACCAGTCAGTTCATCACCAGCATGAAGCATCTGGATGCCGTCATGAATGAACGCCGCCCTTCGTCCGAAATATTGCGCGTCGCCTTGCTGTTGGAAGGCCCCACCTACGATCAGGGCTGGAACAGCAGCGCGATGGAAAGCATCACGGAAATGCAAAAAAGATTCGGCTTTTCCCTGGAAATCGCGAACAATTTAAAACCGGAGCAAATTCTGAACGCGGCGCAAAAATACGCCGCAAACGACTACGATCTCATCCTGGGACATGGCGTGATTTTTTCCGAGCCGTTTACCCGCGTGGCGCCCCGCTATCCGCAGACCCGCTTTGTTTCCTTCAACGGGGAAGCCCCGCATCCCAACCAGACGACGATTCGCTACGACATGAAGCCCGCCGGTCAGCTCGTCGGCATGCTTGCAGCGAAAATGTCTCGCACCCGCAAAGTCGGCTATATTGTGGTGGACAAGCCGCCGGAAATGGCCCAGGTCGAAGGCTTTCGCGAAGGGGTAAGGAAGGTCTCCCCGAAAACGGAAGTCGTCATTGGAAAAGTAGCGGATTTTAACGACATTGACCGTGCGGTACAGAAAACACGCGAGATGATCGCACGCGGCGTCGATGTCATCTACACAACGGGCGACAGCTTCAACCTTGCCGTCATTACCGAAGCGCAGCGAGCCAAGGTGTACACCATCGGCTATATCGCCGATCAGCGCTACATGGCACCGGACTATGTTCTCGCCTCGCTGGTGCAGGACGTCCGCCAGTGCTACCGCATTATTTTGGAACAATATACGGCAGGCCGGCTTCCGAGCGGCAAAGTCGTGTACGGTCTGGCCGAGGGCGTGAATCATCTCAGCCCGTTCGGCCCCATGGTGCCCCCGGAGGTTCGTGAAGATCTAGAACGGGAGTGGCAGCTTCTCACTTCTTCCCGTGGCTCGTTTGGAGGTTAATTGGATGTCCCTATTCAGCAATCTTGGATTCCAGAAAAAAATCATGCTCAGCTATCTCGTCATGATGCTGTTGATCGGATGTGTCACCAGCCTGTTCAGCTACCAGATGACAAAAGTGACCTCCGACGAAGTGCATCTGACGCAATACGTCTTGCCGCAAACGAGCGCGCTGCTGGAGGTCAAAAACCAGATCTACACCAAGACCTACGCCCTGAATATGTACACCTTGACCCGCGACGAGTCGTATCTCGACCAGTATTACACCAATCTGATCGACACCGCCCGCTTTGCCTCGCTGACGAAAACGGAGGAAAACAGCGGCCTGTTCTCCATCATCGAATCGATTTCCAAGCTCGATTTTCTGTTTTTGAACAAAATCAACCCGCTGCTGAAGGCCAACAACGTAACAGCCGTCAGCTATGTGCTCAGCCAGGAGGTCCAGCCCTTGATCGACCAGTTGGAACGGGACTTGTCCTTCTCGCTCAACCAGCTGGAGTACAAGACGAACAAAGAGTTTCAGCACACCAACGAAAGCATCCGCGTATCGCTGATTCTCACCTACACGGTCTCTGTCGCCGCGATCCTGTTCGGTTTTTTCTGCACGTTTTACTTCCGCAACGAGTTGCTTCGCCCCATCGAGTCGTTGATGAAGCAAGTTCGCGAAGTGGCCAAAGGGACGTTCGGACAGCAAATCGTCTACACGCACCAGGATGAATTCCGCGAATTGGCCCAAGAGTTCAACAAGATGTCGAGCAACATTGCCAATTTGTTTGCCCAGGACGCGATGCAACGCCAAATTTTGACGGAAGAAAAAAATATTCGGGAGCAAATCCTCAACTCGCTGCCCGTCGGGATTATTACGCAGCCGTCTGCCGGGGCTGGCATTCACGTCAACAAGCTGGCGAGTCATCTGGTCAAAGTCGACGAAGCGGGCTACCCGATGGCCAAGGATGCTTCGTTTCTGGCGTCAGCCGACAACGAGGAGTCTCCCTGGTTCGTCAATCGCAAAATGACGCTCTACAAGCAGGATGATACGCCTTTTATCGCGCTTGTCTCGCATGTGCCGCTGCACAATCACCAGCACGATCAGGAATCGGGCTGGATGGTCGCTTTCCTCGATATTACCGAGCAGGAGCAGATTCAAGAATACTTGAACCAGTCGGAAAAGCTCGCGATGGTCGGCCAGCTGGCAGCCGGAGCGGCGCATGAAATCCGCAATCCGCTGACTGTCATCTACGGCTTTATCCAGTTGCTGGAACAGCGCCTGTCCGACCAGGAGCGGGAACGCTACTACCTCCCGCTCATCTTGCAGGAAATCGAGCGCGTCAACCGGATCGTCACCGAGATGTTGATGCTCTCCAAGCCGTCGAAGCCGGACTATCGCGAGGTCAATCTCGCGGGCGTCATCCACTCCATTCTTCCGTTGATGAACGCCGAGGCCATGCTGCACGGCATCGAGATCATTGATCGTTGTGCGCCCACGATTCGCTTGCATGTCGATGTCGAACAGCTCAAGCAAATTTTGCTGAACCTGATGAAAAACAGTATCGAGGCCATGAAAGAAGGCGGCCTTCTTGTCATCGAAAGCGACCTGGACGAAAAAGCCGTGCATATTCATGTGAAAGATACGGGAGAAGGGATTCCCCAAGAGTACCTCGTGCGGATTTTCGACCCGTTCTTCTCGCTAAAGGAAGACGGAACCGGGCTTGGCTTGCCGATCTCGCGCCGCATGGTCGAAAACCACGGCGGGGAGCTGCAAGTGAAAAGCAAGCCCGGACACGGAACAGAAGTGACGATCACGCTGCCGCTCACCCCGAAGGACGACTAGGGCGATCAGGTACAGCCTGCGCGGAAACGGCCCGTTCCTGCCCGCGTTCATCCAGCCAGGCAAACATGTTGCGCGTGTACAACTCCATCTCCTCTCCGACAAACAGATGGCTGGCCCCTTCCGCCAGCCATTTTTCGTGGCGGACGCCTGCCTGGCTGAGCGCCTCTGCCAGCCTGTGGGCATGCTCCACGCTCACGTTTTCATCCTCTGTGCCGTGGATGATAAGCACCGGACAAGCGATCTCTGCCGCCCGATACAGCGGCGTGCGGTAGCGGTACGCTTCCTCCTGCTTGCGCGGGTGCCCGATCAGCCTGCGCAGCATTCTCCGCATGTCCACCCGCTCCTCGTACGTCAACGCCATGTCGCTGACGCCGCCCCAGACGACTGTCGCCAGCAAGCCTTTGCACTCCATGGCCGCAAACAACGCCATGACCCCGCCCCGGGAAAAGCCGTACGCGCTGATCCGGCGGGCGTCGACGATGTTCAGCTTGCAAAGCAGCTCGTACGCCGCAAACACGTCCTGCCGATCGGCTCCGCCAAACTCGTCGCGCCCCTCCCCGCCTTCATTTCCCCGGTAGTGCGGGGCGAGGATCACGTAGCCAAAGGCCGCCAGTTGGCTGATCCGCTCCGGCCTGACCCGACCAATCCCTCTGATCCCGCCGCGGCAGTAGAGCAGCGCCGGGAGTCTGGCCCCGTCGGTCAAAAAGCTCTCCGGTACAGCCAAAGCCGCCTTGACCAGCAAGCCGTCGCTGTAGTAGCTGACCGTGTAGAGCGCGACGTTCGGCACGACCGACTCTTCGCACACAGCAGTAACAAATGGCGATAAATCAACCTGCATCCTCTTCACGATTCCTCTCTCTTCGCTCTTTTGGACGTCCATTTTTCTACCAGAAACTGCATGGACGGGGACAGCCACTTCTTTTGGTGGTAGACCAACTGGATGAAAAACGGAGGCTTGTCGTTTTGAAAAGGCACGGCAGCCAGTATCCCCTCCGCCTGCTCTCTGCGCACAGCCATGGACGGCAAGAGCGCTACTCCCAACCCGCAGCGCACGCACTGCTTGATCGCTTCCGGGTTGCTGAACTGGCACGCGACCCGATGAGCAATGCCTTCTTCGTTCAGCACGTCAATCAGCATGCCCCGGTACGTGCAGCCTTCCTCGGTGAGAATGAACGATTCGTTTTCCAGATCGCGGGCCGTGATGGCAGGCAAGCCCGCCAGCCGATGCTCGGGAGGCATGACGATCACGAGTTCCTCCTGGGCAATGGTCTCGGCGACAAGCTCTTTGTCGGTACAACGGCGATTAAAAATGATCCCGAGATCGAGATACCCTTCGCGAAGCTGCTGCAAAATCGCTTCCTCGCCGGCCGTGCGCAACACGAGATCCACTTTGGGATAATGCGCGCGAAAGCTCTGCAAATACGGCGGCAAAAAGAAAGCCGCCAGCGTGTCAATCGTGCCAATCGTCAACGGACCGCTCTCCTGGCGGTTCACGACCTCCTTAGATTCCCCATATAGCCGAATCATTTCCCTCGCATACGGCAAAAGCGCTTCCCCAGCCTGGGTCAGCCGCAGCTTGCGCCCATAGCGCTCGAACAGCGGCACCCCGTACGACTGCTCCAGCTTTTGCATCTGGGCCGTCACCGTCGGCTGCGCATAGCCAAGCTCCTCTGCCGCCCTGGTAAAGCTGCCCCATCTGGCCACCTCACGAAACGTATGCAGATACACCAGCTCCATGGCGGCTCCCCCCTTTGTTCATCTATAGAAACAGATGATGGTATTTATTAGATAGTATAGATAACTGTGATGATTTGCTCAATGCCAAGCGGAAACAGGCAACAACAAGAGATGGCTGTCATCCATGTGGAAG
Organism: Brevibacillus sp. SAFN-007a; assembly: GCF_051967035.1. Taxonomy (NCBI): domain Bacteria; kingdom Bacillati; phylum Bacillota; class Bacilli; order Caryophanales; family Paenibacillaceae; genus Brevibacillus; species Brevibacillus sp. SAFN-007a. The sequence goes on from NZ_JBQCKK010000003.1 coordinate 136,752, forward strand.
GATAACAGCCATCTGCTTACCGTGCGGCTTGGTCTGGCAGCGGAGTTTGTTTTGTTTAGGTCATTTTTACTAACAAAATTTGCTATGACGCTGCCTGATGGCACAGGTCTTGGAGTCGCAAGCCTTGCCAAAGCGGATGGCAAGTTTGCCTGGTACCGAACGAATCATCCCGTTCTTGTTCAAAACAACAAGCAAGAACCCACACCTGTCGCGAAGACAACGGTTACGACACGCTCGAACAAGACGTTCACCATCTACCTTGGGGCAACAAGAAATCCAACCCAAACCATGGAGGCTGAAAACGAAGTTGTCACGCCGATTATCGACCAAGAATCGGGTCTTTTTTATCATTTGGAGTAAGAGCTTTTCTTTTCTATTTCACAAACAACGGCGTCTCTGCCTGCCGCGTAAGCTTGTCGATGTCTTCCAGCTCCTGTGTACTGAGCCGTTCACCTATGTAGCGCACAGCTTCGGTCACATGCGCGGGCCGGGACGCGCCCAAAATGGCGGAGGTCACCACAGGGTTGCCCAGCACCCAGTTCAGTGCCAGTTGGGGCAGCGTCCAACCACGCCTCTCGGCCAATGGCTTGAGTCCCTCGACGATGTGAAAATGACGCTCCTGCTCCAATAGAGCAAGTAACCGCTGCTCGCCTGCGGCCCCTCGGCTGCCCTGCGGCGGCGCTTCTCCCTGGCGGTACTTTCCGGTCAGCAGCCCTCGTCCCAACGGGCTGTACACAATCACGCCCACCGACTCCGCCTCGGCAAAAGGCAGCAGCTCCCGCTCGATGTCGCGCCTGAGAATGCTGTACTCCGGCTGGATGCTCTCAAAGCGGTGCAGTTGGAGCCTGTCGCTGATTCCGTGCGCCTTGGCCAACTGCCACGCCGCGAAGTTGGAAGCGCCGATGTAGCGCACCTTGCCTTGGCGAACCAGGTCATCCAACGCCCGCAGCGTTTCCTCCAACGGCGTCTGCGGATCAAAACGGTGTACCTGGTACAAGTCGATATGGTCGGTTTGCAACCTGCGCAGGCTGTTTTCGACCGCACGGATGATGTGGAATCGGCTCAGGCCGGCATCATTGACCCCGTTGCCCACCCGGCCGTTTCCTTTCGTTGCCAGCACGACCTGATTCCGCTTTCCTTGCAGCAGCCTGCCCAGGATTTCCTCCGATTCGCCCGTCAAAAGCGGATTGTTCTGGTCCATTCCCCTGCCGTACACATCGGCCGTATCAATCAGGTTGATTCCGACATCCAGCGCCGCATCGAGCACTTGCCCCGCTTCCTGTTCCCCGATCCAGCGCCCGAAGGCCATCGTGCCCAGGCTAACTTTCGACACCTTCAAACCTGTCCTGCCCAGTCGTTGATACTGCATTCCCCTCGCCTCTTTCCTTCATGATTGATCCCGTCTTCCAAACCGTTCTGGCTGCACCGGGTGAATCCCTGCCAGCCCTTTCCGCCCCTACCCGCTGTAATGGTCCCGCCATTTAAGCCACCTTTTCTCCAAATAGCGCACCAGCGAATCCGTCGCCTTGCCGACCAGGGCAAAGATCACGATGCCGACAAACACGATGGCCGTTTGGGAAAATTGGCGGGCATCCATAATCAAATAACCGACTCCTTCGCTCGACCCCATCAATTCCGCCACGACCAGTCCCAACCAGGCGGCACCCAGCGACAGCCGGACGCCAAGCAGGATGTTCGGCAGCGCCGCCGGAAGGATCAACTGGGTGATCTGCTTCCAGCGGCTGAACTGGAGCACTCTGGCGACGTCAAACAACTTGGCGTCCACGCTGCGTATCCCCAGGAATGTATTCACGTAGAGCGGAAAAAAGGCTCCTTTGGCAATCAGCAGCGCTTTGGACAGCTCGCCGAAGCCAAACCACAAAATAAACAGCGGAATCACCGCCAGATGCGGAATCGTTCGGAGCATTTGCACCGACGGATCAAGCGCATGCTCCACCCGGCTGGAAAAGCCGACTGCCAGTCCTGCCAGCAGTCCGACCGCTCCGCCGAGCAAAAAGCCCGTCGCTGCCCGCATGATGCTGATTTGCAAATGGCCGAACAGCTCTCCGCTCGCCACAAGCTCGCCGGCCGCAGCCAAAATCTGCAACGGGGTCGGGAGCATGGTTTCCGACACCAGCCCGAGTTCGCCGGCCGTCTGCCAGACGAGAAGGACGGCTACAGGCAAGATCAGGCCCTTTAACCAGATAGCCAGCTTGGTGCTAGTGCCTGCCTTCGCTTTTGCTTTCGTCGGCAGGACGGGTTTGGCAGGAGCAGCCGCGGCCGCCTGGATTCCTTCTGCTTGATTGCTCATTTTCGTTCACCTCCGTCAAATCCCTGAGCGATCGATCAATTCCAGTTCGTCCACCTTTTCAAATTCGTTCAAGACGAGATGGCGCAGCTCCTGAAAGGAACGATTTGCCTTCTTTCGGGGAAAGGGCAGGTCGATCGGGACGATTCGTTTGATGGAACCGGGGCGGGCGTTCATAATGACGACCCGGTTGGCCAGGTAGATCGCTTCGTCGATGTCGTGCGTCACGAAGATCATTGTCATCTTGTTTTCCTGCCAAATATCGAGCAGGACTTCCTGCATGTGCGAGCGGGTAAAGGCATCGAGCGCCCCAAACGGCTCATCCAGCAAAAGCACCCGTGGATTGCGCAAAAGCGCCCGGGCGATCGCCACCCGCTGCGCCATCCCGCCAGACAGCTCGCGGGGATACGCCTTTTCAAATCCCTCCAGATGGACGAGCCGGATCAGCTCCGCTACCCGCTGGCGGATCGCCGGATCGCTGAGCGACAGGTTGGCCGCGATGTTTTTTTCGACCGTCAACCAGGGAAAAAGCCGCGGCTCCTGGAAAATGAAGCCTTTGTCGATACCGGGACCGCTCACCGGCTGGCCGGCAAGCCGGACGCTTCCCGCGTATTCCGTGTCCAGCCCCGCGATAATTTTCAAGAGGGTACTCTTCCCGCAGCCGCTTGGCCCGATAACGGTGAGGAACTCGCCTTCCTTTACGGTCAACCGGATGTCCCGCAGCGCTTGCGTCGCTCCTTTGGACGTTGCAAATGTCTTGTCGAGTCGGGTGATTTCCAGAAGTGCTGTCATACGTGGACTCCCTTCGCCTCTTGTCTTTGCTCCAGCTTCTGTTTGACGGCTGGCAGCAGCAGTTCGCCGGTAATCGCCGCTTCCTCCAGATGAGGATAGCCGGACAAAATAAAGGACGAGATGCCCAGGTCGATGTATTCCAGGATGCGGTCGGATACTTGCTCCGGAGTGCCGACCAGCAGGACGGCGCCGCCTCCGCGCACGGTGGACAGACCCGACCACAGATTGGGGCCAATCACGTAGTTGTCTTTTTTGGAGGCTTCTCGCAGCTCATTTTGCCGCTTTTGGCCGATGGCATCGGTCTGGGTGAACCGCTGACCGGACTGCTGGAGCGCCTGCGGATCTACCTTGCTGATGATTTCCCACGCCTCTTTCCACGCTTCTTCCTCCGTCTCGCGCACCAGCACCTGGGCGCGAAGTCCATAGCGCAGTTCGCGTTCGCGGCCAAGCTCTTGCTTGAGCGCCTCCACTTCGGCAATCTGCTCGCGAATCCACGCCAATGGCTCCGCCCACATCAAATAGACATCGGCTGTCTGAACGGCAACCCGTTTGCCCGCAGGCGAGCTTCCTCCATAGTAGAGCGGCGGATGGGGATGCTGCACAGGGGCCGGCAGGCTTGCCCCTCCCTTGATCTCGTAGTAGCGCCCGGAATAGTGCAGCGGCTGCGTCCCCGGCTCGGCGGTCTGATTGCTCGCCAAAAACTGGGCGGGCTGGGCGTGCGAATTCGTCCAGACGCTCTTGACAATCTCCAGAAACTCCCGGGTACGCTCATAGCGACCGTCGTGATCGTGGGCAAGCGGATCGCCTGTGGCGAGCAAATCCTGCGGACTGCCGCCTGTCACGACGTTAATCAGCGCCCTGCCGCCCGACACCTGGTCAAGCGAAGCCGCCATCCGCGCTGCCAGCACGGGGGCAATCAGCCCGGGACGCATGGCGACCAGCGGCTTGAGCACCTGCGTGTGGGCAGCGATTGTGGTCCCGACGATCCAGGAGTCAAGGCAAGCTCCACCTGTCGGAATCAGGGCAAAGGTGAAACCCGCTCGCTCCGCTGTTTGCGCCACCTGCACCATGTAGTCAGCAGTCGATTTCCGCTCCGGCTCGACGCCGATGTACTTGCCGTCTCCTGTCGTCGGAATGAACCAGCCAAATTCGACCTGTCGCTTGGATTTCCCCATCTTCCCCACTCCTTTATCTATCGTTGAATTGGAAATGAAAAGAAGGCACAGCCGCGGTTACCCACGAGACTGTGCCTCCAGTTTTCTGGTTGGCAAAACTAATTATTCACACTTGAATAGTCGGTATTGTGCGTAATCGTATCACCAGCTTCCAAACACTGTCAATAGATTCTTCCCAAAAATTGTCTTGCTATTCTCCCTATTTCGAGTTGACTCTTTTTCCATTTGTTGCTATGATCCATTTCATACTTCACAACTCGGAATTTACTTCATTTGCCGACCAGACCACTGGAGGCCTCCTTCTGACCGCGAAAGATTGCGGCCGGGAGCGAGGTCTTTTGTGCGTCTTGCACTCTCCACTCTTTCCTTGAGGTGATCGACATGGGCAATCAAAAACGCAAGCTGCACCTGAATCTGTTTGTCGCGAGCATGGGTCATCATGAGGCGGCATGGCGCCATCCGTCCTCTCCCGTTCAGGACATCCTCGACTTTTCCCACTTTCAGCGGCTGGCGCAAAAAGCGGAGCAGGCCAAGCTGGATTCCCTCTTTCTGGCCGACCGCTACGCCACCTCGCGCAAAGCGGTCAAGTACGGAGCAATCAGCGGACTGGAACCGCTCACTCTCCTGTCCGCGCTTGCGGTCGTGACCAGCCGGATCGGGCTGATCGGCACGGTCTCCACGAGCTTCAACGAACCGTTCAACGTCGCGCGCCGCTTTGCTTCGCTCGACCATCTCAGCAAAGGCCGTGCAGGCTGGAACATCATCACGTCCGGAACAGATGGCGAGGCGCAGAACTTCAACTACGAACGAATCCCTGAGCACCGCGTTCGCTACGAGCGGGCAGAGGAGTTCCTCGACGTCACTCTCAAGCTGTGGGACAGTTGGGAAGCCGACGCGCTCCTCCAGGACAAAGCTTCGGGCATTTACGCCGACAACAGCAAGGTGCACGAGTTCAACCACAAGGGCAAGCATTTTTCCGTACGCGGCCCGCTGAACCTGCCGCGCTCGCCTCAGGGACGCCCGCTGCTCGTCCAGGCCGGTTCCTCCGAGGACGGAAAAGATTTCGCTGCCCGGTATGCCGAAGCGATTTTCACGGCGCAGCAATCGCTGGAAGACGCCCAGGCGTTTTACGCCGACGTCAAATCGCGCGCCGCTCGCTACGGACGCTCCCCGGAACAAGTCATCATCCTGCCGGGTATATGCCCGATTATCGGCGAGAGCGAAGCAGAGGCAAAAGAAAAAGAGGCCCAGCTGCACGAACTGACACATCCCGCCTACAGCCTGTTGCAGCTATCCAATCGCATCGGCTACGATCTGTCCGCCTACCCGTTGGACGGCCCGTTGCCCCCGCTTCCCGCAACAGAAGCAATCGTCGGCCACCAGAGCCGCACCCAGTTGATCCGCGACCTGGCTGAACGGGAAAACCTGACGATTCGCCAGCTGTTGCTGCGCCTCGCAGGCGGACGCGGGCATCGGACGATCGCAGGCACTGCCGAGCAGGTGGCAGACGAGCTGGAGGCGTGGTTTACCCAGGGCGCTGCGGACGGCTTCAACATCATGCCGCAAATCACAAACGGCGGGCTGGAAGACTTCCTCGACCAGGTCGTGCCGAAGCTGCAACAAAGAGGGCTGTTCCGCACGGAGTACACCGGAAATACGTTGCGCGCGCATTATGGACTGGATATTCCCGTCAACCAGTTTGCCAGTGCGCCTCAAGTCCACTAGGACATGCAAAGACCCAGAGAAAGGATGAACAAACGTATGCAGCCATCCCGTAAAACCGTTCGCTGGCTTCGCCTGCTCGCTGTCATGTCCCTCTTGTTGCTGAGCGCTTGCGGCCAGACGTCGGCACCCCGTCAGGAGCAGACATCCGCCAGCGCGCAGGCAAAAGAAAAAGTCGTCGTAAACATCGGCATTCAAGGCAGCACGGGCATTTTCTCCTATGCCCGGGACAAAGGCATCTTTGAACAAGCATTTGCCAAAGCCGGAGCCGAAGTGAAGTGGCATGAATTTGCCAGCGGACCCCCGCATTTCGAAGCGATTGCCTCCGGACGGCTTGACTTCGGAGCAACAGGCGGCACTCCGGTCGTCTCGGCGCAAACCGGAGGAGTCGATTTCAAGGCGATCGCCGTCGCCAGCGATGGCAAGCGCAACAATGCAATCGTCATCCCGAAAGACAGCCCGATCACCGAAATCCATCAGCTCAAGGGCAAAAAAATCGCCGTCGCCAAAGGCAGCAGCGCCTACAACTTCCTGTACATGGTGCTGGATCGGGCCGGGCTGACCGACAAGGATGTGGAAATCATTCACCTGCAGCCGGATGAAGCGCGGCCCGCCCTCGACACCGGAGCGATCGACGCGTGGTCGACCTGGGAGCCTTACGTGACGACCGCCGTCGTGCAGACGCAAGCCAAAACGCTCGTGACGGGAGACGATCTGAATTTGTTTGCTCCCGGCTTTTTGATCGCGCGCACCGGCTTTACCACCGATCACCCTGAGCTGACTGTCCTGTTCCTCAAAACGTATGAAGAAGTACGCCGCTACTACGTCAGCCACCTCGACGAAGTGACGGATGAATTTGTCAAAACGAAGAAGCTGGAGCGGGAGATCGTCAGCAAGGTTCTGCAAAACTCGGACCCGATCCTCTCCCCGATCACGCCGGAATTTGCCAAGGCCCACCAGGAGCAGGCCGACTTCCTCTACTCCGTGGGCGCGATCAAAAAGAAGCTCGACACTTCCCAGGTCATGGAGAACAAATTCGTCGAGCAGGCGCTGAAGGAGATCGGGAATTAACGCTTCCTGTTCGAGTGCCGAGGAAAGATGGCCGTGCCAAACTAGCGAAAAAAAAAGGACGGGAGGATCCCGTCCTTCTTTCTTTCGTTATCACAAGGCTTAGTAGCCACGTTTTGCGTTCTTTTTATTGATAGTCGCAAGGTTCTCTTCGCTGTGCTTCAACCATTTTTTCAATTTGTCCTCGAAGGAAGCAGCGCTATCGCGTTTTGTATTTCCTCCGCGGTCGCCTCCACGATATCCACCACCACGGCGCTCTTCGCGCTCCGGACGCTCAGGCGCTGGGAGTGCGGCGCGAACCGAAAGCGAGATTTTACCTGCATCATCAATGGAGAGAACTTTTACCTTTACCAGTTCCCCCACGGTAAAGTGATCGTTGATGTCCTTTACAAAACCGTTTGCTACTTGGGAAATGTGGACCAGCCCCTGTTCCGTTTCGCTGACTGCTACAAACATCCCAAACGGTTTGATCGCTGTCACTTTTCCTTCGATGATGCTTCCCACTTGTACTGCCATCCAGTTTGCACTCCTTTTATGATTTCAGAAAAATGGTGAGAACCTCAAACCAGAAGCCTCATTCTCCTAGTATAGCAGAGAAATTCCAATACTGAAAAGCCTATTCTTTACTAGGCGACGACTTCATGCTACTGAAAGGACAGCTCGAACGCATCCATAGCCATGACAAGCTCTTCGTTGGTAGGAATGACCATAACCTTTACCGGAGAATATTCGGTACTGATAAATGCTTCGCCCTTACATACCCGGTTCGCTTCGCGGTCCAGGTTGACTCCGGCGAATTCCAGTCCGGTGCAAACCATTTCACGGACGGTAGCACTATTTTCTCCCACACCTGCCGTAAAAATAATGCCGTCGACGCCATTCAGTCTCGCCAGGTACAACCCGATATGCTTGTGCAGGATGGTTGTGAACAATTCCAGGGCAATCTGGCTGCGGTAATGCCCCTCTTCCGCCATTTTCATGACGTCGCGCAAATCGTTGGAGACGCCGGAGACGCCCATCAATCCGCTCTTGTTGTTCAAAATCGCAATCGCGCCAGCGGTGTCCGTCTTTTCGATTTCCTCAATGTAAGGAATGATACCCGGATCGATGTTGCCGCTGCGCGTTCCCATCGACAGTCCCGCCAGCGGCGTCATGCCCATGGAAGTGTCAAACGATTCTCCGTAGCGAATCGCCGTAATGCTGACGCCGCTTCCGATGTGGCAGCTGATTAGTCTGAGCTGCTCTTTTGGTCGGTTCAACATTTCCTCCGCCCGGCCCATCACATAGCGGTGGGACGTGCCGTGGAATCCGTACTTGCGGATGCCGTAATGCTCGTAATACTCGTATGGCAAAGCATACAAATAAGAGGACGGAGGCATCGTCTGGTGGAACGCGGTATCAAAAACCGCCACGTGTTTCAGATCGGGAAAGATGCTTTGCGCAATCTCGATCCCGGTCAGGTTGATCGGGTTATGCAGCGGCGCGAAACGGGACAGGCTGCGAATTTCCGCTTTTACCTGCTCGTCAACGATGACAGAGTTCTTAAAGGCTTCGCCACCGTGAACGACCCGGTGAGAGATCACATCAATGCGATAGGACTTTAATGTTTCAAACACGCCACGAATGGTATCCTCGTATTGGTCGCGCTGAATTTGCTGCAAATAATCTTGGGCCAGCAACGTTTTGCTTGGCATCTCATAAAGCTTGTACTTGACCGAGGAACTACCGCAGTTCAGTACGAGCACGTTCTTTTTGTCTGACACGAGTCTCATCCACTCCCTACTCTTTCAATCAAGCAACTGCCCCGGTCAGAATGACAGTCGCCCCCTATATATTACACTGATATGCTCTTTGTGAATATAGATAGTTGAGAAGAATTATCAACAACATCGTGACAGAACCCGATAAATCCAACAAGACGTCACTTACCATTCCTGTCCGGTCCGGGGTAAACGTTTGGTGCCACTCGTCCAATACAGCCACCAGCAAGCTGCAAAAGGCGCTCCAGGGCAGCGCGACAGCGAAAGAAAGACGGTGGGAAAACACGCGATACAAGCTGAACGCTAATAAGGCAAATACTGTAAAATGAGTTCCTTTGCGAAGAAAAAACTCGATAAAACCCGCAGCTCCCTTGCTCTCCACGCTGATTTCGCGGCCAGCGTACGGAATGGCAATTCCCTCCATTCGCTCGCTCCAGCTTTTTTCATCCACGATCTTGGATATCGTTCCCCGCAAATCCTGTTTGTACTACGGCTGGGACGACGACAGGAACAAACCGATCAAAATGGCCGCCAACAGCAGGTAATCCAGGAGTTTTGTCATGCGACGCACGCGTAGGCTCCCTCCCCTCCTCCGTTCTTTTCTCATCTTACCCGAGATGGCACCAAAAATCCTTGCCGAGCCTGTGAACAAATAAAAAACGCCAGCCATTACGGCTTGGCGTCCTCTGTAGTCGCTTGGAGCGGCAAAAAGTCCTCCTGCGACAGCTCCTTTTTCGGATGGACGGATTCTTCCTGTCGTTCCTTGCGCCGCTCGTTTGCGAGCTGCTTTTGCCTGCGCTTCCATTCCCGCAAGTCGCGGCGGCGAACCCGCTCGTTTTCCTGCCAGTGCCGCAAGCTTCGCACGAGAACAGACAGCGACAGATCGGACGGAGCGCTGTCCCTCCATTGGGCGGCGTACTGCATGCCCGGCACAAGCACGAGCGTGACGAAGGCGGCGAGTAAAATCCCGAACAACAATGTGCTGCCAAAGGAGGCAACTGTTTCCCCGCCCGCCATCCAGCCTCCGACAATCGGCAGGCAAGCAAGGGCAATCGCTGCGTTTGTGCCCGTGTGCGCTTTCCACACACGCTTCATGCCGACGCGCACACTCTCCCATCTGTCAGGCTGCTCCTCATGCGCCGCGTCCATTTCGTCAAGGTGAAGCAAGGCTTGCGAGACAAGCAGGGCAGCCGCTGCCGCCACGCCGTAGAAACCCATGACATTCATCGGATGATCCAGCCAGAGCAGCCCCAGCGCGACTCCCCCCGACAGGACAGGCAACAGCATCAGGGCAAACCATCCGTCCCTCATTCGGCGCCGCAACAGCAGACTTGCCAGCAAAACAACGGCAATCATCGCGGCGATCACGAAGATGCGGCCGCTCCAGTCTTTTTGGTCGGACTGTTCCTCGCTCTGTTTTGTCCGTTCCTCTTCGTTCCAAATCGTATAACTTTCCGGGACGGTGATCTTTTCTTGCATCGCCAGCGGCAGGTTGTACGCGAGATTGTCGATCCATCGCGGGTCGGCGATGGCGCTGCTGACCGTGACGACATACATGCCATCCTGACGCTCGTACACTTGGGGCGAACCGGCGCTGGACAAATCGACCAGATCGGCCAGGCGGACAAGCCCTTGCTGGGTGCGAATGAGGATATGCTTGACTTGCTCCGGGTGATCCATCCATTTGTCCGGGAAGCGGGCCACCACGGACACGCGGCTCCCGTTTGCGTAGATGCTTCCCGCTCGCTTTTCGCCCAGGTAGCTCTCCAGTTGGCGTTTGATCTCTTCTTCGCTCAGATGATAGCGTGCCAGCATGTCTGCTTTCGGACGAATATCGATCACCGCTGTTTGTTGCGGCGGCCCGATCCGCTCATCGGTGACGATTTCCCGATTGTCCTTGTCGCGCCATCTCATTTGCTGCAAATAGGCAAGAATTTCCTTGGCAATATGGTTCGTCGTTTCCAGCGAAGGTCCCTTGACGGTAAATTCCAGACGCGTCTTCTGTTCTTCGTTGACGACCAGTGCAAACGGGTCCGTCTGCGGGATATCGCGCAGCTTTTTGTCCAACTCCTTTTCCAGCTCGAAAACGGAGCGGGTCCAAGCCGCCTTGTTCGTCAGCTTGACATGCAGGGTCAACCGCTCGCGGGACGCGACTGTATACAGGTCAGCGACTTCTGCCAAGCCGCGCAGCCGCTCCTCGGCCATCTTCGCCGCCTGGAGGGCATCTTCTATCCTGCGATCCTGAACCATCGGCAGCGATAAAGTCTTGAGCTTTGGCTTCACGTCGCGAAACGGTTCAACCAGCACGAACGATTGCATGAGCATTACAAAGACGACGGACGATACAAGCGTGAGGCCAAATGGCGAGTAGCCTTGCTGCACCAGCCGCTCCCAGCGGGGAATGATCACACGCGTCAATCGGCTCGGCGTCCGCGGGCTGCTATCGTCCGCTTCCGGCTCGCGCGCTGTGAGCCACGATCCGGCCAGCACCGGGACGATCCAGCCGTACACGAGAACCAGACTCGCCGCACCGAGGACGAGCACGGGCCAGGCGTCGAACAGGACGACTTTGTCTTCTGCCTTGAGCAAATCCGTCATGACGATGGTGAACCAGGCTGCCGCCATGACGACGAGGGCGAGCAGCAGCGGCTTCATCACCGTCCACGCCGTTTGCAGGCTTCCCCCAAGCGAATAGGCGCCACGCCTGTCCAGACGGGAAAAGAAGGCAGCGCCCGCCATCAGGTAAACAAGCGCAAACACGAGCAGCGGCCCCAGCGTGGAAAAGGTCAGCTTCAGCCCAAACAGCCACATGCCGCCCAGCACGCCTCCTGCCGCCATGCCCACCGCGAGCAGCGACAGAACAGCAGGGCCTGTGCGCTTCAAGGAAACGAACAGGAACAGCGCGCACAAAAGCGCAGCCAAGCATGCGAGCAAAGCCAGCTGCCCGGTCGCTGCCGAGATGGGCAAGGCGTGATCTTCGAACAGATTCAGCTCATACTTGCCAGCCGCCTCTTCGTTCAGCTCGGCCACCATTTCGGCGATTTCCTTGCGGATGGAAGGGACTTGTCCCACTTCCGCCGCGTAGACGGAGATCCCTACCGCCGGAGAGCCGCGATATACACTCACCGCCTCGCCTTTGCTACCCCGTGTGTCGCGAATATCCGCCAGCGTCGAGAGCGGCACGTATCCTTTTCCAGTAGCGATCAGCTTCCTGCCAAGCCCTTGTGGCCCCTCCGTTCGGCTTGTCCACGTAAAGGCGGTGCGATCCGCCGCCTTCCCGACGGTGCCGATTTCTTCCCCGATCACATCAGCCGGAAGCTGATTCAGCACATCCCCCGGCGTCACGCTGTACGCGAGCAGCATGGCGGGGCGAAAAACGACCTCGATCTGCTCGCGAACCAGCTGGCCGTCCACTTCCACACGGGCCACCCCCGGCGCCTGGATCAGCTTTTCATAGACGGTATAGCGCGCCACATTGGACAGCGTCTGGACATCGCTGCCATGCAGCAGGTAAAACCCGACCAGGCTGTCTCCCAGCTTTTCCTGGCTGATGCTGTACTCCTGGACAGGCAGCGTCTTCACGACCTCCGACAGCTTCTGTTCCAGGCGTTCCTTGTAAGCGGAGCCGAGATTTTCCCTTGTCTTTACCGTAATCGTGCCCGCCCCGGGACGAGAGGTGGAGGAGATCACCGCGGGGCTGCCCAGCGCGCGTATCGCTTCCTCGACTTTTCGCGTGACCGATGCTTCGACCTGATCCGCCGTCAGTCCTGGCGCGACGAGGCTGATCCTGTACTCCGGCAATCCCCGGTCGGAAAACGTCTGCACATCCAGCCTGAACACCGCGCTGACCGCAAGCAGGCAGAGAAGCACGGCGATCAGGCGGGCGAGGGCAGGAGCTATGGACAGAAGCGCTCTGTTATTCATCCGCCACCTTCACCGCCTCGCCGTCCACCACGTAGGAAAGCCCCGCCCCGACAATCTGATCGCCCGGCGCAAGCCCTTCCAGGACTTCGTAAAACGTACCGTGCAGCGCTCCTACTTTGACAGGTGTCTTTGCCACTGTGTTCTCGTTGATTTTCATGACGTAATACTCTTCGTCCGCAACGCCGATGCTTGCGACGGGCACGAGCACCCCCTGCTTCCCGGACAGCGCGTACTGGCAAGTGACGATCATGCCGCCCTTCCAGTTCACGGCGCTGCCGTTGACCGTCACCTCGACCGGATACGCCCCCGCATTGGAGTCGAGGATCGGCGAGACAAACGTCACTTGGCCCTCAGCCTCGCTGCCATCCGTCGCTTTTACCTGCACGGTCGCTCCCGTCTGCCAGTTGCCGATCTGCTCGCTGTCTACCAGCAGCTTGACGATCCAGGCACTCGTATCAACCAGACGAATTACTTCACTGCCAGGTCCGGTCTGCTGGGTGGCAACCTGCGAGATGGCGGCCACAACCCCGGAAAACGGCGCCTTCAACACAGCATCGTCCATCTCCCGCTTCGCGCGGCTGAGCTGAACATTCGCCTGGCTCAGCCCAACCTCTGCCTCCTCGACATCCAGTCGATCCGCGCCCTGCAACAGTCTGTTGTAGGCGATCTCCTCTTCTTCCAGGCTGAGCCGGGCCTGCTTTTGCGAAAGCGCCAGTCTGTCCAGCTCATCCTTGGCGATCGCGCCGTTGGCCAAAAGCACAGTGCCTTGCGCGTACTCCCGCTCGGCCTTCGCGGCAAGCTCCCTTGCCCGTTCCACCCGCAGCCTCTGCGTCTCTACCTCATGGCTTTCCGGCCCGGACAGCGCCTTGCTTCGCCTGATTGCGGCACTCGCTACCTGCCCGGACGCTGCCTGAATCCCTGCTTGCAGCCCGGACTGGTCCAGCGTTGCCAACGTCTGGCCCGCTTTCACGCTCGCCCCCTTCTGGACGAGAATGCTCGCGATTGTGCCAGAGGTGCCAAACGACAGGCTCAACTCCTGGCGAGGCGTCACTACGCCGGGCACCTCTAACATGGGTACGTCCCGGTTTTCCGCTACCGTATACGCCTTTACCGTTTTCACTTTCATCACAGTCTCTTCTTCTATCCGCTTGAGCTGTCCGGTTCTTTCGTCCAGCTTTTCGCAGCCTGCCACAAGCAGGGCAACAATCGTGAGGCTGATCCACTTTTTCATCCTTTCACTCCTGCAACCTTCCATAATCCGTCCGTTCATGCAGGCGAATATCCTCGCTAAACAGCGACACAGTCACTGACCTGAATCACGAGGAATTCTCCGTGGACAATCTATATGTTACAGAAAATACAGACAGTTGTGTCATTTTCTCGTCGCTTTTTATATTTCTTTATGATTGGGCCGATTCTCGTCACTTGTTTGTAACTCGCATGCTGTATGATAAAAGGGCGGAAATATTCAAGCAATTGTCCGATTGCTTGTTAGCGCTTACAGGGCATGCCTTACGCGTGTACACTGACATTTTTTCATGGTGGGAGTGATCGTCATGGCAAAAATTTACTCTTCTTATGCGGAGATCGTGGCAGATATTCACGATGGAGCGACCCTTTTGGTCGGCGGCTTCGGACTGGTCGGCATTCCGGAAAATCTGATTATCGCCCTGCGCGACAAAGCAGTGAAAAATCTTACGGTCGTCTCCAACAACTGCGGCGTGGATGACTGGGGCCTGGGCCTGCTCCTGCGCGAAAAGCAGATCAAAAAAATGGTTTCCTCCTACGTCGGGGAAAACAAGGAATTCGAGCGCCAATTTCTCTCGGGCGAACTGGAAGTCGAGCTGACGCCACAAGGCACGCTGGCGGAAAGAATCCGCGCTGGCGGCGCCGGTATCCCTGCCTTCTACACGCCTGCGGGCGTCGGCACTCCGATTGCGGAAGGCCGCGAGACACGTGTCTTCAACGGCAAGGAGTATTTGCTGGAGCATGCGATCACGGGCGATTTTGCGCTCATCAAAGCATGGAAGGCCGACAAGATGGGCAATCTCGTCTTCCGCAAAACGGCGCAAAACTTCAATCCGATGATGGCTGCCGCCGGAAAAATTACGATTGCCGAGGTAGAAGAAATCGTGGAAACCGGCGAACTCGATCCGGACCACATCCATACGCCAAGCGTGTACGTCCAGCGTCTGATCCAGGCTCCGTCGTTTGAAAAGCGGATTGAGCGGCGCACGGTCCGCTCCTAAGCTGTGAATCGCTACGCTACGATCATAGACAAAGGTCATTCAAGGGAGGAAACAGATATGTCGCTTACTCGTGAGCAAATTGCCACTCGGGCTGCCAAAGAAATCGAGGATGGCTTTTACGTGAATTTGGGAATCGGGATGCCTACACTCGTCGCCAACTACATCCCGGAAGGAAAAACCGTCGTGCTGCAATCGGAAAACGGCCTGCTGGGTATCGGCCCCTACCCGACCGAGGACGAACTCGATCCCGATCTGATTAACGCCGGAAAAGAAACCGTCACGGCGATTCCCGGCGCGGCTTACTTCTCCAGCGCCGAGTCGTTTGCCATGATTCGCGGCGGGCACATTGATCTCGCCATTCTCGGCGCGATGGAGGTTTCTGCCGAGGGAGACCTCGCGAACTGGATGATTCCCGGCAAGATGGTCAAAGGAATGGGCGGAGCGATGGACCTCGTGCACGGCGCGAAAAAAATCGTCGTCATCATGGACCACGTCAACAAATATGGCGAGACGAAAATTTTGAACAAGTGCGCGCTCCCGCTCACTGGCAAAAAAGTGGTCAACCGGATTATCACGGACAGAGCGGTTCTCGATGTGACGCCGGACGGCCTGCTTTTGGTCGAAGTCGCGGAAGGCTATACGCCGGAAGACATTCAGGCGTGCACCGAGCCGAAGCTCATCATTTCGCCCGAACTGAAAACGATTGGTCTGTAAGCCTTTGCCCCCTGCACCTGACAGCCTCATGCCTGCTTGCCATTTTCACAAAATCGGCCTCATCCTACCCGGATGGGGTCTTTTTGCTTTCACTCGCAAGCTGCACTCGCGCAGTCGCTTCCCGCCCGCATTCGGTATATAATACGTACACAAAGCAAATTTCCAGCATTTGAGAGGAAGAGATCGACATGTCAGGAACAATCGGTTGTCTGCTCATCCACGGATTCGCCGGAGACATCAACGACGTTCTGCCCCTCGCCAAAGCGCTACGCGAGGCTGGATACCAGGTCGAGTGTCCGACTCTGGAAGGACACGGGGCGACTCGCCGTCAAATGGCCCAAAGCACCCGCAAAGACTGGCTGCGCTCGGCTGAAGAAGGCTACAAACGCCTCTCCATGCGCGCAGATACGCTCGTCGTGATCGGGTTTTCCATGGGTGGTCTGCTCGGCTTTCATCTGACGACCCGCTATCCGGTCGAGCTGTTGGTGACGATCAACACTCCTTACAAGTACTGGGACGTAAAGGAAGCCCTGCACTATTTGCGCGAGGACTTCCCTACCCATTCGCGCCGCTACATAAGAAGCATCCGCAAAATCCCTGTGAGCAGCATGCTGGAGTTTCGCCGACTTTTGGCGGAAACGAAGCCTCTCCTGGGGCAAATCAAGACACCGTACCTCTTGCTACAGGCGAAGCGGGATGATACGGTACAGGCCATCAGCGCACAGCTGCTCGCCAAAAGCGTAGACGCGTCCGCGTCGCCGCACATCACCTGGTACGAGCATTCCAATCACATGCTGTTGCACGGCCCGGACAAGGAAGCGGCCATCGCTCGCGTCCTCGCTGCGCTCAAGGAACGCTTTCCAGACTCTCCCGCCTTCGTCTGACGCTCCACCTGCGGCGATGAGCAGAAGCGCTGCGGCATGGACGCCGTATAGGCCGGACAGCCCTCTATGCTCATCTAGCCAACATGCGTATAGCGGTTCCATGTTGGCATCCAGGGGACGATGTCCCCGAGCGCGAGCAACGGCGCCCCATAGCTCCACCGACCTGCTTAGCTTGGAAGCAACCGTACCTCGCTAATTTTACCGTAGTTCGGAGGGAATCCATCTTGGCCAATCGCCGAAACCAAATCATCCATTCGTACGTTCCGACCGGACTTTTGCTCTGGCTTCTTCTCTGGTTGGTTCCCTACTATGACCAAACGGAGCGGATCATTTTGTTCGCCGCCTTTGTAGTCGTGCCGTTGACGTTGTACCGCGTGTTTGAATCGACAACGCACACGCCCGATTCCTTTTTGAACCTCTTCATCTATCTGATGCCGATTGGCGCGTTCACCTTGGCAGGTTCTTTTGTGCTGCCGCCGGGGGCAGTGGCCGGGCTGCTTTCCCTGCCCTGGGCTTTGGTCACTCTCTCCATCGCTGTTGGTGGCGCCCTGCTTTTCCTGAACAAATCCGCAAATCTGGCAACAATCTCCTGGGCGATCGGCTTTCTGTACATCAGTATTGGCGGAATCTGGCTGGTGGCGCATCAATTCGGCGTGCCTTTGCTCGGCTTTGACGGGCTAATCATGCTGCTTACGGTCAATCATTTTCATTACGCCGGCTTTGTCGCGCCGATATTGTTCGGTTTTTTGTACGACAGCCAAACGAAAAAGGCCGTGCCCGGCCTGATCGTGGCGCTCGGCGGGATGGCGCCGATCCTGATCGCGCTTGGCATGACGTACTCCCCGCTGATGGAGTGGCTGTCTGTCCTCGTCTTTACCGCGTCCCTGGTCCTCTACAGCGTGCTCGTGTTTACCCGCGTGATTCCGAAAGCAACGCGCTGGACAAAGGGCTTTCACCTGCTGTCAAGCGGCGCTATCTGGGTAACGATGGCGCTTGCCGTCGCGTACGGATTTGGCGAGTGGATCGGGCAATCGATCGTGCCGATCTCGACGATGATTGCCTTCCATGGCTGGGGCAATGCCGTGCTGTTTTGCTTTTTCGGGGTGCTGGCATGGCACGCCACCTTGATGGACAAGGAGACGGTGAGAATTCCGTTTAGCCGCTTGCAAGGCAGGGGAAAAATCGGCTCTGACGTCTTTGCCAGGCTGTCTGTCCTTGACCTGACGCCGCCAAAAGTGCCAACCGGGCTCATCGACGATATGCGCGAGTACCGGAGCGATCACTTTGACCCTGCACGGCTCGACCCGGATATTATCGATTTTTATGAGCATACCGACGACTACGAGCTGTATCTGACGCCCAACTGGAGCAGAGCGTTTCGACTGCCGGCCAAACTTTACAAACAGATCAGCCACCGCCTGGAGCAGATGAACTTCCCGCTGGAGGCGGAGACGAGCGACTTGCAGGTGAAAAGCGCCATCCTCCCCATCCAGGACGAAAAGGACGGCCGATCCGCTGTCCGTGCCTGGGTGCGGACATACACGGCATCGCAGCAGGCGATTTACGCCGCCCTGTATTCCACGCATGTGTCAGCAGGCGCGCGTTATATGAACATCGCGTTCCCGCTTCCGCACGCGCAGATGACCAGCATTTTGCATCTGCGGCATGGATCGGACTCTACGCTCGTATTAACCTCCTGGCTACAGGAAGGAACTCCGGGCGATCAAGGCGTATACCTCGTGCTCGACCAGAAAGCGATCCGCCTTCCGATCAATGAAACGATCACGGTATGGAAGGACCCGGCATCGCCAAAAGGGAGCCTGGGAGCGCTTCACGAGATGTGGCTGTTCGGGATGAAATTTTTGACCCTGGAGTACCACATTTTCAAGAAAACGCACGGCGCTGACTGATTGTGGCGTCTTTAGAGGGGCAGATAAGGGGCAGATGGGCAGACCAGTCGGCGCAGCCGCTGGTCTGATCTGCTTGCCGTGCCTGCGCCGGTGTATGGATGTCGGGAGAAAAGCAAAAAGAGGGGCGATGCCGTCAAGTATTACCGTACATAAGGTTATTTGCTGCTGTTTTGAGATAGCTTTCTTTTCATGCATGCATCCGCGGGATGCGACGAATGAGCTACTCTGATGCCATTCTCCAAGCCGTATTTCAATCCACGCATCCGCGTAGGATGCGACTGTAGAGGCGACGCCGCCTGGTCGGGCCGAAAATATTTCAATCCACGCATCCGCGTAGGATGCGACGAGGCACTTCGACCAGCGCGCGAAAGTTTTCGCTATTTCAATCCACGCATCCGCGTAGGATGCGACCGACAACAGGCAAAAAACAGGTGGAGTATGTGGGATTTCAATCCACGCATCCGCGTAGGATGCGACCTATGCAAGTGAAAGACGCACTGATCGTTGGTATTATTTCAATCCACGCATCCGCGTAGGATGCGACTTTCCAAGGCCGCAATCATCGCAGCTGCCTTGTTATTTCAATCCACGCATCCGCGTAGGATGCGACCCGCCAAGCGCGGGCTTTTTATTTTTTATAAAGGGGAATTTCAATCCACGCATCCGCGTAGGATGCGACAGCGAATTTTTAACCCAAATATGCTTTCATTTTCATATTTGTAATCAAAATTCGCCTAAATTCATTCATACGTTAACAAAGTGTAGTGAAAGCAGACAAAAAACAGACATTTCACCTGTTTTTCGGGTGCGAATCTCCCAGGGAATTCGTGTGCGCTTCACATTCGCACCAGAAGAAGAAAGACTCTTCTATCTCAATCGACTCTTCTCACTCAAGCCATATCTTATTTCTTGTAAGGATTGTCTATTGGAAAATTCAGGGCTATCCTGATCTTACTCGATGATCGAGAGCAATTCCACAGAATTTTTGGACACGTTGGGCGGTTCCGCCACTTGGACGGCTAACGCGATCAACAACAGCTTCCGCTTTCGTGCAACAAGCTTCCCAGGGCAGGGAAGCTTGTTGGTATTCAGCAAACCAGGCAAAACAATCAAGCCGTTTTGCCCGCTACCATTTTTACGGAAACACAATCGTCTTATTACCGTACACCAGCACCCGGTCTTCCAGATGCCAGCGGACGGCACGCGCCAGCACGGTACGCTCCACCTGGCGGCCGAGCTGCTTCAACGCCTCGACGTCCTCCTGGTGCGTGACGCGTTGCACGTCCTGCTCGATGATCGGACCGGCGTCCAACTCCTCAGTGACGTAGTGCGCCGTCGCCCCGATCAGCTTCACCCCGCGGCGATACGCCTGTTCGTATGGCTTGGCCCCCACGAAGGCAGGGAGAAACGAATGGTGAATGTTGATGATCCGCATCGCGTAATCCGTAAGAAAGCGCGGTGACAAAATCTGCATGTAGCGCGCCAGGACGATCAAATCGACGCCCGCTGCCGCCGCCAGCTGTTCTTGTTCCGCTTGCGGCTTGTTTTCCTTCGTCACCGGAATGCAGCGGTACGGGATGCCAAACGACTCCACCGTCTCCCGCATGTCCGGGTGGTTGCTGACCACAACAGAGATATCCGCGTGCAGCTCGCCGGACTTCCAGCGCCACAACAGCTCCAGCAGACAGTGGTCTTCCTTCGAAACAAACAGGGCAACCTTCTTCCGCTTGTTCGCTTCGACCAGGGACCAATCCATGCCGAAGCTGTCGGCAACCTGACCAAACTCCGCCTTGATCGCCTCGAAACGCTCCTGCAGGTTGACCAGATCAAATTCGATTCGCATGAAAAAGCGGCCTGTCTCCGGGTCTGTCGTGTACTGGTCAGACTGGACGATATTTGCGCCCTGCTGAAACAAAAAATTCGAGACCGCCGCCACGATGCCCGCGCGATCCGGACAGGAAATCAGCATGCGCGCACGGTCCTTGTTTTTTTCCCGATACAGGTGCCATTCTCTCTCTGAATACAAATGCATGGTTTTCTCTCCTCCAACAGCAAACAGCAAAAAGTTGTTTGCAATTATACCATTCCACCGCAGGTTTTCTATAGGCCATTCAGAGAGAAAATGTTCGTTTATCTATAAAAATTTATTTTCTGCGAATCTGTTCAGCAAAAGAACACCCCGTCAGCGCCTGCGGATTATTTGATGTGCAACATCATATACTGTGCCGGACTATAAGGGGTAGCAAACATGTATCTGATCCCACATACCGGATTCAACTTGGAGGGAGTACGCTCTCTTCCGATTTCCCCGTGCAGCCGAACAAACTTGCTGTCCAGAGCATAACGCGGCAGATACAGCCGTCTCTCATGGTTCATCTCCACGCGATTCGGCCCACGAACCCATAAAAATGCACCCCTTACCGTTCATCCGTCAATCTCGGATGTTTCCTGGTCTGACGGTAAGGGGTGCACGCCAAATAGCTGGTGAGCTACTCGAATGTAAACCTGGAGAGCGCGTCCTTTAACGCGGAGTTGATGCCTTCGTCGCTGTCCTTCTCCTGCGCTTTCAAATACTTCGCGACTTCCTTCTTGGACACTTTGCTGCCCTTTTCCTTTTCACGCCGCTCCTTGAACGCCGACAGCTTCTCCCTGTGCCCGCACGCGCAAACGAACATTTGTCCTTCGCCCTCGCCGCGCATTTCCAGTCGCTTGTGACACTTCGGACATCTGGCGTTCGTCTGCTTGGCAATGCTCTTGCGATAGCCGCATTCCCGATCCTGGCAGACGAGCATTTTGCCGCGCTTCCCGTTTACTTCCAGCAGAAGCTTGCTGCACTCCGGGCATTTGCTTCTCGTCAGGTTGTCGTGGCGAAACGTCTTGTCGCTGTTTTTGATCTCCTGGACGACCTCTCGCGCGTACGTTTTCATCTCTTCGATGAAGGCGCGCTTGTGCAGGCTCCCTTTGGCGATGGCGGCGAGCTTTTGCTCCCATTGGGCGGTCAGCGTCGGCGATTGCATCTCATCGGGAACAAGCTCTAGCAGCTGCTTGCCTTTTGTCGTGATGTAAATATGCTTGCCGCGCTTCTCCAACAGGAAGCTGTTAAACAGCTTTTCCATGATATCGGCACGGGTCGCGACGGTACCAAGCCCGCCTGTCTCGCCGATCGTTTTGATAAGCTCCTTGCTCTCGTTCGCCATGTACTTCGCCGGATTTTCCATCGCGGACAACAGGGTGGCCTCCGTGAACGGCTCCGGCGGTTTCGTCTCGCCCTTCGTTTGGGACATGCTCTGGATGGCGAGACGAGCGCCTTTTTCGATCTTCGGCAACCATTGCTCCGCCAGCCCATCCTGTGCTTCCTCGTCTTCGATATCGTGGTCGTAGGCTTCCCGCCAGCCTTGAGCCAGCACGGTCTTGCCTCTGGCGAGGAACAGCTCGCCGCCTATGTTTGCCTGAATCGTTGTCTGCTCGTATTCGAACGGAGGCAAAAGAACGGCCAGAAAGCGTCTTACGATCAGGTCAAAAATCTTGCGTTCCTTATCGCTCAAATCGCCGAGAAACACCGTTTGTTCCGTCGGGATAATGGCATGGTGATCGGAGACCTTGCTGTCGTCCACAAACGATTTGGCCGCCCTGATCGGCGAACGCAAGATTCTCGTCGCAAGCGGCGCATACGGCTTCATCTGCACAGCCTTGAGCCTGTCTGGCAACGTCTCGACAATATCGGACGAGAGATAGCGGGAATCGGTCCGCGGATAGGTCACTGCCTTGTGATGCTCATAGAGGCGCTGCATGATGGACAGCGTTTCTTTGGGCGAATAGCCAAACATCCGGCTGGCCTCCCGCTGTAACTCGGTGAGATCGTACAACTGCGGGGCGTACGTTTTTTTGTGCGTGCGGGTGACATTGACAATCTCCGCGCTTTTTTCCTGCTTCAAAGCGGCGAGAAGCTCGTCTGCCCGTTCTTTGGAGAACGTTTTGACGTCCTTCGTCTTCTGATCTTGCCATTGCAGCGAAATGGCCTGCTCTGCCACGGCGCGCAAGCCGAAAAACGGCTTCGGCGTAAAGCGGCGAATCTCTTCTTCCCGGGCGGCCACCATGGCGAGTGTCGGCGTCTGGACACGTCCGCACGACAACTGGGCGTTATACTTGCACGTCAAGGCGCGTGTCGCGTTGATGCCGACGAGCCAGTCCGCCTCTGCGCGGGCGGCAGCAGAAGCGTACAAGTTTTCGTACTGCTTTCCGTCCTTCAGGTTGCGAAAGCCGTCGCGGATCGCCTTGTCGGTGACAGACGAAATCCACAGCCGCTTGATCGGCTTTTGCACGTGCGCCATCTCGATGATCCAGCGGGCGACCAGCTCGCCTTCGCGCCCGGCATCTGTCGCAATCACAATCTGGCTGACGTCGCTTCGTCGCATTTGCTGCTTCACGGTCTGGAACTGCTTGTTGCTCTCGCGGATGACGACGAGCTTCAACGGAGACGGCAAAATCGGCAAATCCTCGATTCTCCACGCGCTGAACTGCTGCCCGTACGCCTCCGGATCGGCCAAGGTCACAAGATGCCCCAAAGCCCACGTTACAATATATTGATCTCCTTCCAAAAAGCCGTTCCCTTTTTTCTGGCACTGCAATACTTTCGCGATATCGCGGCCGACGGATGGCTTTTCCGCCAGCACAAGCGTTTTTCTCATCAGTGACACCACCTTACCTCTGCTTCAAGCTGCTGAAACGTTCTCATCCATTGTAGATGACAACGCGGGATACGCCAAATGGTTTGCAGCAGGCTGGGTCTAACGGCGGCCATCACTCGCTTTTTGTTTTCGGGCAAAAAGAAGAGCGGCTCTGCGCCGCGCCCCGGTAAGCGGTTGGGCCAAAGTCATCCGCTTTTATTTGGCAGATTCCAGTTCCGGGCTACCATTATCACAAAGGGGCCATCCACTTTGGAGATCAATTGCAAGGCAAACTGTCCGCATAACCCAACTGTTGAGTCGGCTTGACATAGAGCCTCTGCGGGCATGACTTCTTGCGATGGGGCGATGCCAGCCAACCATGCATCGCATGGCAAACGAGCCTATCATGTCCGCCCCTCCATGAAAAAGCCGCCAACGTAACCATCCGCCTGTTAAAAACTCATTAACACAAAAAAATTTACATTCCCCTTTCCACTGTTGAATCTCTTCGTCCAACCCTTAGCAAAGCTCGGAAATCGTAGTCTTTGAAAAAGAGGTTCCACAAAGTTCTTCCGTATCTGGGTTACTTTCCGGATTGAAACGCCTTGCACGACCATTGCCATGGGAGTCGGAACCAGTGCCTTCTCATGACACTGGTATCACTAAAAAAGCTCTGTTCCTGATCTAGATGCAAAAGTAAATCAAGACGCATCAAACCTTCTTATTCCCAAAAAGTAAATTAACAAAAAGGATCGCTGACAATAGCGCCAAGAGACCAGAAATCGGCTCATTCTTAACATAGGATATGGTGTGCGCGAGAACATAGATAATAATTGTGAACATCAATACTAAAAACAGCTGGAGTATTTTATTGTTCATTACCGACCCCTCCTTCCTAAGACATGTAACTATTGTAATGCCTAATCATCAAATCTTGCAAACAGAGGAAAAATATACACAATTTGACAGATTACATTCTTATCTGATATGGTTTGAATGTAAAAAATTGTAATATACGGAGGGGAATTTAAGTGAAGTATGTAGGTAGAATTGTCGCTACATCTGTTTTAGGCTCATTATTGTTACTTAGCTCAGCAACAAATCAAGTTTCTTTTGCTAAAGATTCCTTTGATGTAAACATTGTCAACGCCAGTAGCTTTGAAATTAGAGAAGATTTCGTAAACAAGAAATTAAAAAATGTCCATGCAAATATCAAGGAAATGGAGAAAACAGCTATTAAGGAGAACAAAAACTCTGCCCGCAGCAAAAGTAACTCACCAAGCGTGCTGATTCTGGATCATTCGAAAAGTGTAGATGTACAGGAGCTTGCTGACCAATATGATTTAATAATGAATGTTGAAAAGGTAAACTCTAAAGACGCAGATTATAAGATATATTGGTTTGGGAAAAACCAGAATGGCGCGATTATAACTGGGACCGATCATATTTTTGTCGACTTAAAAGGATATAAAAAGCGTAAAAACGTAAACAAAAAAGAAGTAATTGAGTCCAAAATTGTTGCGGTTACAAAAGAGCATCTAAAGTTTATTGAAGAGAGTGATAAATCTGAAGAAGATTATCCATCCCAAAATCTGGCAAATTATGGATGGAAGACCGTAGATAGTGACCAGGTTAGCGATCTCACACCTCCGTACGGTGATTTATACATGAACTTTAAAGCCAGGAAAGCGATAGACGCAGGCAACTATTATGCTATAGGTAATGTTACTGCCCACATTGTGCCAGGTGCATTTTTACTAGATGAAGAAAACGATGAGGACTACGAAGACTACGAAACGCTAGATGCAGAAATTAAAGTAAGAGGGTACGATGAAGATGGAAATAGCAGTACAGTAAAGATGTTAGAACACAAACCAACAAATGTTGGCAATTCAAGTTCTTCTAGCTATTCTATTGGCGGTGGTGCTGGCGGTTTATCTACTGGTATGACTTGGGAACAAGAGTGGGATGATTTAGATATGGAAGACAAAAGCAATACTTATGGCAGATGGTATTGGGATTTCTCAGGAGCTATCGAAGAACAAGTCTCCAATGTTTCGGGAGGCGCAACGTTTAGATTCCCTACCAACAATGATGCTCAAATAGACTTTGAAGCTGAGGTAAATTGGACTGATGGATGGTTACACGATCCCATAGAATCATCATGGGAAAGCGATTATCTAGAATTTGATTTTTAATAGGCAGGCAAGATATCTGCAAATTGACATTACATGTTACGAAAAATGAACTTTACTAGGAGAGACACTGTTGGCAAAGGCGCTTTTTAGCGCCTTTTATCATTTAAAATATGATCGGGGTATTACAGCAGTAATCCAATTTCGAATGGCTTCTGAGCCATTTGCAAAAACGACTGTAGACCGTTTTCCATGACCCATGACGTTCTTCCGGCAAATCTCGCCAAGCTGCACCACTTCGGGCGATCCTAAGAATGGGATGATCGCTCAATTTTGACGGCCGTTCGGTTTGATGGGGCGGGAACATGTCCTTAATTGTTCCCACCGCTGTTCACGCATAGTATTTGGTTTTCAGACACATCCTGAAAAATTTATTTCCCAATTCCGTTCAGCAAAATATCGACCGTCATGGCAATCTGCTGTTCATCGCTGAACGTGGCATAGTCCTCTTTGTCCAGCACCTGGCGGAACAGCACCAGGCCGAGCATTGCGGACAGCACGGCGCGAAAGACTGCCTGGCTCGGCAGCGGACGCAGCTCGCCCGCATCTACCTTTGCCTCGATCAGCTTTTGCGCCATCACTTTGGCATCCTCAAAGACGGTCGCGATCAGCGCTTCCCGAATCTCATCGTGGAAAAACGCCTCCTGGAGCAAGATGCGAATGTGCTTTTCGTTGGCGACGACGAGGTTCAGGCGATTTCGGTACAGCTCCGTGACGATTTCGGCAAACGGCTTTTGCGCCTGCTCCTTGAAGATCTCACGCACGTCCTTCAAGATGAACGGCGCTGCGAATTTCACCAGCACGGGTGCCACGACGGCGAGCAAAATGTCTTTTTTCGATTTGTAATGGCGGAAAATCGTCCCTTCCGCCACTCCCGCCTCTTT
This sequence comes from Brevibacillus sp. SAFN-007a, assembly GCF_051967035.1. Classification (NCBI taxonomy): domain Bacteria; kingdom Bacillati; phylum Bacillota; class Bacilli; order Caryophanales; family Paenibacillaceae; genus Brevibacillus; species Brevibacillus sp. SAFN-007a. The sequence continues at coordinate 163,004 of NZ_JBQCKK010000003.1, forward strand.
GGCGATCTCCGAGGTAGAGCTGGCATGGAAGCCTTTTTCCGCGAACAGCTTGACGGAGGCCCGCAAAATATTGCGCTGCTTTTCCGTCATCTCGCTCTCGTCCTTCAGCTCTTCCACATATTGCAACAGGCCCTCTTCAAACGACGGCGGCTTGTTCATACGACGTTTACGCTCCTCTATTCGATCTTTTTGCGGAATCTGCCAATGGCAACGGTCAAAATGACCAGGCTGAACGCGCCCATCCCGGCGATCTCTTTCCAGAGTGCCTCGGCGCCTACGCCTTTCAAAAAGATTCCTCGCAAAATTTCCAGAAAATAGGTCAACGGGACAAGCCCGCCTAACCATTGTATCACGGTCGGCATCGAATCGCGCGGGAACATGAACCCGGACAAAAGCACGCTGGGCAGGATGAGCGCAAAGGCCATCTGCATCGCCTGAAGCTGCGTCTTCGCTACGGTCGAGATCAGAATTCCCAGCAGCAGCGTGGTCACGAGAAACAGGACGGACAAGGCGACCAACAGGCCGATGCTGCCTTTGACCGGAACCCCGAACCAGGCCGTCCCGACGAAGAGCACGAGGCAAAACGAAAACAGCCCGACGCCGACATACGGCGTAATTTTGCCAAGCATCAGCTCCAGCGGGCGAATCGGCGTCACGACGAGTTGCTCCATCGTGCCCCGTTCTTTTTCCCGGACGAGCGAAAAGGCGGTCAATATCATCGTGACGTTTTGCATAATCAGCCCGATCAGGCCAGGGATATTGAAGACGATGCTCTCCATATTCGGATTGAACAGCACGCGCGTCTCCAGCGCAAGCGGCAGCGTCAGCTCGCCCATTCCCTGCTTTTCCAGCTTCTTTTCTTGCAGGGCGATCGCCTGGTGCTGCACGATCAGTTGGGCGTTGGACACAGCGGTTCGCGCGATGTTCGGATCGGAGCCGTTGACGAGAAGCTGGATGTGCGCTGGCTCGCCGCGGTCTTTTTGCCGCGTGTAGTCCGGCCCGATCACCAGCCCGACATCGGCCGTTCCCTCGTCCAGCATCGCCTCCAGCTCCCGGTAGCCGCCGACGCTCGCTGTCGCCTGAAAAATTTTCGTGTGCACGAACTGATCGACCAGCTCCCGGCTTGCGGCTGACGGACTCTGGTTCCAGACCGCCATGCGGATGTCGTTCACATCCGTGTTGACGGCGTATCCGAACAAAAACAAAAGCATCAGCGGCATGACGAGCGCAATCGCCAGGCTGGGCCGATCGCGTTTGATCTGGATTACTTCCTTTTTGACGATAGACCAGTAGCGCCCCCAGACAAACCGTCTCATCGCGCTCCCCCCTCCGCTACCTGCCGCGCTTCTTCGCGCCGCACCAGCTCGATGAACACGTCCTCCAGACTGGCCGCGCCCATCTGCTCGATCAATTCCTGCGGGGTTCCTTCCGCAAGCAGGTTGCCGAAAAAAATGAACCCGATCCAGTCGCACGTCTGGGCCTCATCCATGTAGTGCGTCGTCACCAGCACGGTAATGCCTTGCTCGGCCAGCTCGTGAATCACTTCCCAGAAAATGCGCCGCGACACCGGATCGACTCCGGCCGTCGGTTCGTCGAGAATCAGCAGCTCCGGCTTGTGCAAAAGGGCGCAGGACAAGGCGAGACGCTGCTTCCAGCCGCCGGACAGCGAGCCTGCGAGTTGCTTTTCCCGGCCTGTCAGCCCTGCCATTTCGATCAGCTCCGCCTTTCTTTTCCGCCGCTCCGCTGCGCCAAGCTGGTAGACGCCCGCGTAAAAATCGAGGTTTTCTTCCACTGTCAAATCTTCATACAGGCTGAACTTTTGCGACATGTAGCCGATGCGCTGCTTGATCTCTTCACTCTGCGTCATGACGTCATAGCCGAGCACCGTTCCGCTGCCCGTCGTCGGCGTCATCAGCCCGCACAGCATGCGAATCGTCGTCGATTTTCCCGAGCCGTTCGGGCCGAGGAAGCCGTAAATCGAGCCTTTTGGCACCGTCAAGGTCAGGCTGTTGACGGCGACCCGCTCCCCGAAGCGCTTGGTCAGTTGCTGGCACGTAATGGCGGCGGCGCTCATCGGCCTCCCTCCCCGTCTGGCAGCAGCACATCGGCAGGCATGCCCGGCTTGAGTTTGTCCTGGCCTTTGGCGACGTCAATCGTGACGGCAAACACAAGCTTGCTCCGCTCGTCTTGCGTCTGCACATTGCGCGGCGTAAACTCCGCTTTGTCCGCGATGCGGCTGATCGTGCCTGTAAACGTCTCATCCGGGTACGCATCGACCTTGATGCCGACCTCCTGTCCTTTTTGCACCCGGTTCAACTGCGCTTCCGGGATGTACACCACGAGCTTGAGCTGGTCTGCCTTCATCATGGTAAACAACGTGGCCCCCGGTTTGGCGACCTCTCCCTGCTCGATGGAGGAGCGCAGCAAAACGCCGTCTTCTGCGGCGACAATCCGCGTCTTTTCAAGCTGCAGCATCGCCTGGTCGAGCCTCGCCTGCGCCTGTTCCTCCGCTGCCAGCAGCGCCTGGATGGCGTAGTCCGTACTGCCTGCCCGCACCAGATCAAGCTCGGCTTGCGCTCCTTGCTGCTGGGCTTTTGCTGTGCCGACCTGGGCAGCCGCCGCTGCCGCGTCCTCCTGGGCAAAACGGTACGCCGCTTTGGCCTGCGCCACCTGTGCCGTCCACTGGTTCAACTGAGTAGTCGCCTGGCTGACCGCCTCTTTTTGCGTATCCACATCCTTTTGCGAGATCGCTCCTTTTTCATACAAGGCCGTCGCCTCTTGCAGCCGCTTTTGCTGGTAGCGCAGCGTCTCCTCCGCTCCCGCGCGCTGCGATTCGGCCTGCGCCAGTTGCTCCTGTGCACGGACGATTCCGGCCTCTGCCTGGCTTTTTCTCGCCTGCGCCAAACGGATGCTGGCATTCGCCTGCTGAACGGCGGCCACTCCCTTCTGAATCGTCTGGTCGCGCGAGCCTGCCTTCGCTTCCTCCAGCCTGGCCCTCGCCTGCTCCCATGCGGCCTTGGCCTCCGCCACGCTGATCTGGTAGCTGCGCGGGTCGATTTCCGCCAGCACCTCGCCTTTTTTCACCTCGCTGCCTTCCTCGGCGATCACCTTCGTCACCAGCCCGCCTACCTCGGCCACGATCGGCCATTCATCCGCCTCGATTGTCCCCGACAGTGGCTGCTGCTTTTCCCCGAGCAGGCCGCAGCCTGACAGAGCAAGAAGCAGACTGCCGATACTTACAGCGCGCAAGACACGTTTCATGCAGAACCTCTCCCATTCATAGTGAGTGAGTAATCACTTTATTTTTACGGCAAAAAAACGGGCCATTTGCCCTCTTTGCGCAAATCATGATGCACGTCGCCGGATGAACCTTACAAAAAGCGAGTGATTACTCACTTCTTACTATGAGTATATGCCCCCTGCGCCTACCTTGCAATTTTTATTTTACCAAGTCTGAGGGAGGGCGCTGTAAATTTGTGACCTTCTCCAGGTCAAAGAATTCTCTTCAATTCCTTTTACATTTATGTAAATAAAAATATACGCTTGCACTAATTGCAAACGAAAGAAGTGCTTTTTCAATAAAATTATACAAGAAACCTTCTTTTATATAGAGAAGCATAATCCAAAACGGATGAACTTCCCTTTGGAAATCTATCACAATGCCATACCCAAGCATAAAAGGTATACTTGCTACTAAAAAAATCAAGACAAAAATACCTACAAATCGTTTGTATGAACCCACAATTTCCTCTCCTTTTTTCCTCTTCCTCCTTGTCTTCCTGACCAGTTTGCTTGCTCTTCGTACGAGGGTTCATCCAAAGCACCCGCTTCACGCAAAAAAATTCGGAAAGTCAAAAACATCCCGCTTACCCGCCAAAATCTCCCGCAACAGCTGGTCGGCCACCTCTGTCGCGAAGCTGTGCTCGTCGCTGTCGATCACCCCTTTTTGCAGCGCTTCATCCAGCTCATCCTGGTCGAGCAAATAAACCTCGCCCTGCGGCAGCACCACAATGTCGAGGTAGAGATCGTCATACCAGATATGTCCGTTCTCATCCTTGCCATGCGCCTTGCAAATATCGATGTACCACTGCACGGTGTTGCCAAGCTCGTCCAGCATTTTTGTGACGGCATAGGGCTTCTTGTCCGGAAAGTATTGCAGGTACACATACCCTCTGTCGCCTACGCACAACAGTTTATCCCCAACAGGCATGTAGGCGGGCTCGTTTACTTCGTCCAAGGTCAAACGGACAGCGTACCCGGAAAAAGTCAAAGCCTCTACCCACTTTTCCTGATAGCCCATTCGCTTGACGCGTCTCCAGCCGGGTCGGTCTGCTCGTTTTCGCTTCATGGCCTGTTCTCCTCGTCGTTTTGGTTCCTTTTACTCTACCATGAATGGGATAGTCTTGTCAGATACAAACAAAGACATGTCCTCCTGGAGAACATGCCTCGAAGTTTGGTTATTGGCCATATTCGCCATCCCGCAAATGACTGTGCCGTCTTCCGTAGAGGAAGTAGACGACAGCGCCTGCCGCCAGCCAGCCGAGAAACCCGATCTTCGTCACAGCAGGCAAGCTGTAGACCAGGTATCCGCAGAAAAGCACGGCGAGAATCGGGACGAGCGGAACGAACGGTGTGCGAAACGAACGGTGCAAGTCCGGATTCGTCCGGCGCAGGACCACGACGCCAATGGAGACGAGAATAAAAGCAAACAGCGTCCCGATATTCGTCAGCTCTGCCAGCTTGTTCAACGGCAGCAATCCGCTGAAAATCGCAACCAAAATGCCGACGATGAGGGTGCTTTTGCGCGGGACCTGTGTCGCCGGATGCACCTGCGAAAAAACGGCGGGCAAGAGACCGTCGCGGCTCATGGCGAAAAACAGCCGCGTCTGTCCGTACATCATCACGAGCAGCACAGTCGTAATACCGACGATCGCCCCGAGCGAAATGAATCCGGCTACCCAATCCTGCTGGACGTAGTTGAGCGCAAAGGCAACCGGGTTTTTGACGTTGAGCTTGTCATACGGAACGATTCCTGTCAGCGTCAGGGAGACGGCAATGTAGAGCAGCGTACACACCAATAGCGAAGTGATGATGCCAATCGGCATGTCGCGCTGCGGATTGCGCACTTCCTCTGCGGCCGTCGATACCGCGTCAAATCCGATAAAAGCGAAGAAGACGGTTGCAGCGCCCGTTGCGACCCCCGCAAAGCCGAACGGCATGAAGGGACTCCAGTTTTCCGGCTTCACATACAGGAAGCCGACGATGAGAAACAACAGGATCACCGCGACCTTGATAATCACCATCAGCGTATTGAAGCGGGCCGATTCTCTTGTCCCTTTCATGAGCAGAAGCGTAATAACGAAAATGATGACAACAGCAGGCAAGTCAATGATCGTCCCTTTGGATGCGTCGAACGCATTCGTCAAAGCCACGGGCAGATGGATGCCGAAGCCTGAAAGCAAGCCTTGCGCGTACCCGGACCAGCCGCTCGCCACCGCTGCGGAAGCCACCCCGTATTCCAGGATCAGGTCCCAGCCGATCATCCAGGCTACCAGTTCGCCAAACACGGTATAGCTGTACGTGTACGCACTTCCAGACACGGGGACAGTGGAAGCGAATTCCGCATAGCACAGTGCCGCAAACACGCACGCAAGCCCTGACAGGACAAACGACAACACCAGCGCAGGCCCTGCATGCTCGGCCGCAGCAACTCCCGTGAGGACAAAGATGCCCGTCCCGACAATCGCTCCGATACCCAGCATGGTCAGATCAAAAGCGCCCAACGTTTTTTTGAGCTGCTTGCTCTCGACCTGGTTTAACAAGCTGGCAACCGACTTTTTTCTCAATAACTGTTCTTTTACCGACATCGTATGCGTACCTCCCGCCCGGACATTCCGTCTTGAAAACTTCAAGCGAACACTTGGAGTATGGGCAGTCAGGAGGAAAATTATGCATGGGGTTCTGCCTTTACGTAAACCGGATGGAGAAACCGCCAGAGAGCATGTACAAATAGCTCTCGACTTCCTGAGACGGTTGGATGATCTGTCTGATCGCCCGAACGTAGAGATTGATCTGGCTGCCGTACCTTCTCTCCATCTCTCTGATCGCCTCGGCCGAGGCTTCCTTGGCCACCCAGTCGGTCTTGAAATCAATCAGGACCAGTCGATTGTCGTCTTCCTCCAGCAAGCAGTCCATTACCCCCTGGACGATAATCCGCTCCGCAGTCTCTTCCCCCAGCTCCGGCTCCACTTCATGCGCGGGCAGCACGAGCGTAAACGGCAGCTCGCAGTGAACCGCCTTGGCTCTTTTCATCCGTTGCCCCAGCGGGTCGGCAAAAAAGGCAGCCATTTGTCCGACATCCACCGCCTGTACTTGCTCCTCTGTCAAAAAGCGGCGCGCGGCAAGCTCTGCCACCTGCTCGCGTATATCGGCCTCATCCAGCGGGCGCTGCAAATCGAGATGCTGGAAGACCAGGTGCGTAATCGTGCCTTTCTCGGCGGCTGTCAGGCGGTGCGATTTTTGTTCCGCCAAAAACTTCGGCTTTTCCGTAATCGAAGGCAGGGTGAGCGCCTGTCCGCTTTTGCTGACCTTGGCATGCTGCTTCAGCTCGCTGACGCTCCATTTGGCCGCCACGCGCGAGGCAATCGGATGCGGGTAGGTCCAGCCCAGTCGCGCTTCTACCAGCTGGCGCAGCGTTTCGTCGCCTGGCCGTTTCGCAATCGCTTCCCGCCGGGTCGCGCGCTCCCACAGTGCCCGATCATCGCTCATGGCCTCCTGCTGCGCTTTCAGCTCGTCCGCCTGGTAAAAATGAAACGACCAGACAGAGTCATCAGGAACGGTTCTCACCCGGACTGCTTCGCCCGCCCCTTCTCTCTCGGGATACGCGCGCAGCTCCCCTGCTGCCGGATGCCGCAGCAGGGCGCGGCCCACCCAGTCCAAATAGCCCTTGGCCTGGATCAGATCCTCGTCGCTGAGCCGTGCGCCATCCCCTTGTCTGCCCCAGTCCATGACACGTTTTGCCAGGTCCTTGGCCGAGCCGACGAGCACCAGCTTCTCGCGCGCACGAGTCAAGGCGACGTACAGCACGCGCATTTCTTCCGCCAGCATATCCTGGCGCAGCTGCTGCCGAATGCCCAACGCCGCGATGCTCGGATAGCGCAGCTGCATGGACGGTTCCACGGCCATCGGGCCGAAGCCCAAGTCCTTGTGCAGCAAAAACGGGCTTTTCAAATCCATCGTGTTGAACTGCTTGCCCATGCCCGCGACAAAGACAACGGGAAACTCCAGCCCTTTGCTCTTGTGGATCGTCATGATCCGCACGACATCCTCGTTTTCTCCGATCGTGCGCGCTTCGCCCATGTCATTGCCCGCCTCCTGCAGCCGGTCGACAAAGCGCAGGAAGCGAAACAGCCCGCGATAGGAGCCTGCTTCGTACTGGCGTGCCCGGTCGTACAGGGCGCGCAGATTGGCCTGCCGCTGCTGTCCGTTTTCCAGGGCAGCGACATAGTCGAGATAGCCCGTCTCGCGGTACAACAGGGAAATAAGCTCAGACAGCGCTCCCCTGCGCGCGTGGGTCCGCCACCCTTCCAGCTTCACGAAAAACTGGCGCAGCCGTTTTTCCCACGGCTCCTGCGGCAAGCGTTCCTCCACGTATTGCATGACAGCCAGATGAAAAGGACCCGTCGCATACCGGATGCGGATTTGGGCGAGCTGCTCCTCGCGCAGGCCGACGATGGGCGAGCGCAACACCGCAGCCAGCGGGATGTCCTGTAGCGGATTGTCGATCACGCGCAACAGCGACAGCATCGTCTCTACTTCTGTCGCCGCAAAGTAGCCTGCCGTCTGCTCGGCGTACACAGGAATTCCGGCGGCATGAAGTTCCTCCTGCATCGTCTGCCCCCAGCCGGACGTGGCCCGAAGCAAAATGACGATATCCCGGTAAGCAAGCGGGCGCATTCCTCCTGCCTTTTTATCGTACACGAGCAGCGGCGACTCGCCCTCGCCCGGCTCCATCCAGCGGCGAATGCGGCTGGCGATCAGACGCGCTTCCAGTTGCGCGACGCTCGCTTCCTCTGCCGCATCGCCCGTCGCTTCGGGCATTCCCGCCGCATCTGCCTCATCCACGGCTTCTGCAAGCACGGCCTGTCCCGTATCTTGCTCGGCGGCATTACGGTTAATCAGATGCACCTCTGCCTGTAGTCGGCCCGGCTCTGCCTCCGGATAGGCAGCGCGATGAATCAGCTCAGCCGACGGATCGTAGTCGATCTCGCCCACGCCCGGCGACATGATTTGCCTAAACAAAAAGTTGACCGCATCCACAACCTCGCGTCTGCTGCGGAAGTTGGCGGCAAGGTCGATCCGCTGCCCCGGCGCGTCATCATCGGGCTTTTGCCCGCCTGCCGCGCTTTTTTGATAAGTCAAGTATTTGTCCAGAAACAGCTTCGGCTCCGCCAGACGAAAACGGTAAATACTCTGCTTCACGTCCCCTACCATAAAGCGGTTGGCGCCCTCACCGTTTGTCCCGTCGCGGGAGACCATACGCAAAATCGTCTCCTGTACCAGGTTGATATCCTGATACTCGTCGACCAGCACTTCCGCGAACTGTTCGCGCAGCTGCTCCGATATCGGCGAAGGAATCGCCTCGCCCGCTTCGTCCGGTACCGTCAAAATGCGCAGGGCCAGATGCTCCAGATCTCCAAAGTCAACGATTCCCCGCGACCGCTTCTCCTGCTGGAACGCCTCGGCAAACGCGGTAACGAGCCGGGCCAGCGTCTTCATGTGCGGGGCGAGACGCTGCAAATCAGCGGCATATTGCTCGGCTGTTATGGAAAAATACTGCTCGATCTGCTCCGCCAGCTCTTTTTTCACGCCGTTTCTAAGCGCCTGCACCTGCTCCTTGATCTTTGGATCGGTTCCTTTGACTGGCGGCAGCTTGGCAAAAGCAACGCCACGGATAGCCTGGCTCGCTGCCTCCCAGCCTTCCTTGCAAGCCGCAGCCGCCCGCCTCAAAGCCGCTGCTTCCGCTTCCAGCAGCGGCACATAAGCCGCCGGACCTTCCGGAGAGGCTGCCAGCTCTGCCGTCCGCTGGAGCTTGCCAGCCATGCCGACGAGTACCAGCTCTACAGACCGCAGCACGCTGTTGGCCCAGACCAGTCCGTCCAGCCCGGCCCCGGCGCGAATGTCAAACATGTCGGCTGCTTCCGCCAGCCAGCGCTCCGGCGACGGATGGCTTCTGGAAAACTCGTACAGTCGCAGAAGCAAAGTCGCCAGCGCCTGGTCGTCCTGTCCGTCCAGCATCATGTCGGCCAACGCCTGGAAGTCCGGGTCGCTCTCGTACCAGCCCTCCAGCTGCTCCTCCAGCACGTCCTGCCGCAGCAGCTCGCCCTCCATCTGATCGGCGATGCGAAACTCCGGGTCGAGATCGATCAGGTAGTAGTATTGGCGCAGAATGCCCAGGCAGAACGAGTGCAGCGTTGTAATCGTCGCTCGCTGGAGAAGCGCAAGCTGCCTGCGCAAATGGGCGGAATGCGGATCTTCTTGCAGCGCTTTGCGCAGCGCATCCCCGATTCGGTGCCGCATCTCTGCCGCTGCCGCATTCGTAAACGTCACGACCAGTAGCTGGTCGACGCCGACAGGCTCGCGCTCGTCCATGATGCGACGAATGATCCGCTCGACCAGCACCGATGTTTTTCCGGAGCCTGCCGCAGCCGCCACCAAGAGATTGCTCCCGCGTTGAATAATCGCTTGCCATTGTTCGTCTGTCCACTGTTCAGGCTTGGCCTGCATTCGTTGCTCCGTCATCGGCACCGCCCTCCTCTCCTGCCAACTGCTGCTCGGCCAGCATACTCCAGATTTGTTTGTTGTTCCATTTGGGTAGCTGTCTGTGCTCGTTGCCGCCTGCCTCCCCGTCAAACTGGCACACAGGCTTGTACGAACAGTAATCGCAAGCCGTCATCGTTCCGTTGGCATACGGTTTGATCTGGATGTCTCCGTCGGTCATGCGCGTGCCGATTTGCTTCACCGTGTCGCGCACATACGCGGTCAGCGTCTGGAACTGTTCAGCTGTAGCCACAGAGGAGCGCGAAGAGAGCGTCCCGTCCTTTTTCAGTTCAAACGGTACCAGCTCGGACGGTCCCTGCTCCACGTATCCGTCCATCATTCTCGCCAACTCCGGATCGGCGAGCATCAAACCTTTCATACGCAAACGCTTTGCCCGCTCCTTGGCGGCTTCGTCAGACGTCAACAGGCGCTTTGCCGTCACAAACGGATCAGCAACCTGGTAGTAAAAGACGCCGCCCATCTCGGCTTTTTTGCCGAGCCATTCCTCCGCGTTTGCCACGACGACATCCAGGTAGACGAGCAGTTGCAAATTCAAGCCATTCCACACATCCGACAGCGACAGCTGCTTGGGGCTTGACTTGTAGTCGATCACGCGCAAATACGGCACCTCGCTGTCCAGCGACTGATCCACCCGGTCGATGCGGCCGATCAGTTGCAGCTCCACGCCGTTATCGAGGGTGAGCGCAAGACCCGGCAAATCGGCGTTCGGCCCGAACGAGACCTCCAGCCCAACCGGCGCGAAGCGGCTTCTTTTGGCGTGCTCGCCCAGCACGTAGATCGCGCGGCCAACCGCTCGCATCAGCTTGCCCGCCAAAAAGCGATACCGCGCCGTTCGCGTGAGGATGCTGCTCCTTGTCTGCGGCACCAACTCGGACACGACCTCGCTCGCCAACTGCATGCTGCTATCTTCCGTCAGCTTGCTCCACTCCAGATGCTCTTCGTTCATTTTTTCCACGGCGCGCTTGAGCGAGGCATGGAACAGCTCGCCCACATCGAACCGCTCCAACTTGTACATGGTTCTCTCACTCAACCGAAGCCCGTGCGAGGAAAAATGCGAGAACGGACAAGCCTGGAAACGCTCCAGACGCGACACGCTCATTTTCAGCTGCTTGCCGTACAAGGTCGTGCTCGTTTGCCTGTCCAGGCCGTCCGGGAGATTCCGGTAGCGCAACCCGGACAGCAGCCATTTTTCCCGCGATGCTTCCGGGGAGGAGCGGACGTACCAGTCGTACACCTCCCACCAAAACACCGGCAGCTCGCCTGTTTTTTTCATCGCGCGCAACAAGGTCAGCAGATGGCGAAACACCCTTCTCGGTTGTCCGAGCAAAAAGGCATCGGTATCCACCTCGCCCGTCGGCTCATTGTAAAACATCTGGTGGGCAATGTCCGGCAGCACCTCCCTGACGCGCGAAAACACCGGGGACGGTAGCAATGCCTTGCCTTCCTCGTCCGCCAGGGCACAGCTCAGCATCAGCCGCTCGGATGGCCGCGTCATCGCCTGATACAAAAGGTACGGCTCCGCCATCAGCTTCTGCTTGGCACCTGGAGCCAGCGTTTGCCCCATTTCCGCCAGCCGCTCGCGCTCCGCCTCGTCCAGAATCCCTTCCTCCTTCGGGCGCAGCGGAATAATACCCTCGTTCACCCCGAGAATAAACAAGGCTTTGACGTCAGGCTGACGGGAACGCTCCATCGCCCCGACCAGCACCTGATCCAGCGCCGGGGGGACGAGCCCAAGCTCAATCGTTTCCAGACCGCTGTCGATCACACGGGCAAACGTAGCCAGCTCCATGCTCTCGTCGCCCATGACTTCCACGACCTGATCCATCAGCTTGACCAGCCCCGTCCACACCTGGGCGTGCACCTGCGCCGCATCGAGATCGCCTTCCTGCTCTGCCTTGCGCTGCCACGATTCCAGCTTGCCCGGCACATTCAGCGCGATCAGCAGGTTGTACAACGCCACTGTCATGGCCCGCACATTTTTGTCAGCCGCCCGCTTCAGTTCTTTTTCAAACGCGAGCAGCGGAGCGGCGTATTTGCGCCTCAGCTCGTCGGCTTCCGCATCCTCGGCGGCACCAGACGGACCGCGAAAACGCCAGGCAGCCTCCTCTGCCCAGTGGGGGCCGAAAACGCCATGTGCCAGCACGTAGTTTTCCAGGCGGTCGACCTCCTGGCGGGACGTACGCTCATCCGCGATGGCTGGCGTGAGCAAGTCGGTCTTCAAACAGCGGAATACAGCGTCGTACCGCCAGTTCGTGACAATCGTCTCCAGGGCCGCTCGCACCAGTTCCACCAACGGATGGTTCATCACGGTTCGTTTCTGATCCAAAAAGTGGGGAATGCCGTAATCGGTAAAAACGGCGGAAATCTCATCGGCATAGGTGCCCATTTCCCGCAGCAAAATCGCCATGTCCCGCCAGCGATAGCCTTCCTCTCGGGCCAAAGCGAGGATTTTCAGCGCCACCGCTTCCACCTCAGCCCGTCTGTTCACGGCGGAGAGCAATGCCACTTCATCGCTTTTTCGCGGCTCGCCGACAGCGGGCGGCGTTCCCCATTGAAAATAAGCCTGTTCGAGCTGGCGCAGCCACGGGCTGTCGGCAAAGCGCCGCGGCTCGCGCAGCAATAGCGGCTTGGCAACGGCGACGCCGGCTTCTCGCGCCATCAGCGACAGCGCCTGGTACGTGCGCACAGTCGGGTGAAACAATCCCAGCTCGTCGACAGACGCGTCGCGTTCGTCCGGGTCCAGCGTGAGCGCGATCGTCACCTGCTTGGCATGCAGCATCAATTGCTCGATCAGCCGCAGCTCCTGATTCGTAAAGCCCGTAAAGCCGTCGATAAAAATTTCCGCCTGTCGGATGTAGGCAGAGTCGCGCACCATGACAGCTACCCGGTTCAGGATATCGTCAGCATCGCAGTAGCCGTCTGCCATGTATGCCTCATAGGCGTTCATAATCAGGCGCAGGTCGCTGATCTTTTGATTGAGACTGGCGCCGCCCCAGTCCACGTTTTCCGAATCGGCAAAAGAGACGCCGTACGACTTGCACTCGCTTATCAAACGTCCCAGCTGAGAAGCGAAGCCCGGCTGCCTTGCCGAACGGCCAAACACTTGCAGTTCCTCCTTGTGCCGCTCCAGGAGCATGCGCAGTACCATGTGCTTCCCGAGATCGTCGACCGCTACCGTCGTCAGATCGCCCAGCTCCTGCAGCAGACGGTGGGCCAACCAGCGGAAGCTGAGCACCTGTGTCCCCATCGCGCCGCCCAGTCCGGGCAGGTTGGCCAGAGCGTATTCCTCCTGAAAGCTGGCCTGCTCCGGCACGAGCAAAATCATCGGAGAGCCGAGCGGCGTATCGCGCAGCCGCTTTTGAATCCGCTGGTGAATCGCCTCCGTTTTTCCCGTGCCTGCCCGTCCCACTATGAATTGGACTGCCATGTTTTTTCCCCTTCCCTACTCCATCTCCAGTTGCAGCGTACTGCCTTTGCCCATCGGCTCTGCCGGAGTCACGATCAGACGGCGCGGCATGCGCACGCGGATTTCCGGGACGTGACTGATGACGCCAATCGTAAAATCGTCCATCCGCAGCCGCTCCAGCGCGTCCATGACGACCTCCAGCAGTTCCGGATCGAGCGTTCCAAAGCCTTCGTCCAAAAAGAAAAACTCCAGTCGGCCGCCGCGCATCTGAATCTCCATCGACAGGGCGAGGGCAAGCGCAAGCGAGGTCAAAAACGTTTCCCCGCCGGACAAGGTGCTGACCGGACGGCGCATCCCGCCCGCGCCTTCATCGCGCAGTACGAATTCGCCCTCGTCGCCAATTTCCAGACCGTAGCGGTTCGCGGTCATCCGCTTCAGATGATAGGAGGCATCCCGTGCGATGGACACGAGCTTTTCCTCTGCAATAAACTGGACGAACGCCTTCGCTTCGAACAGCTTTTTCAATTCTTCCAGGCGGCTCTGCTCGTCTTGCAGCTCGACGATTTGCTGATGCAGCTCCTGCCACCTGCTATGGTTTTTCTCCATGCGCGTGACATGCTCTTTGGCGACGGCGACTTGCTTCTGCGCCTCTGCAAAAGACTGCTCCCACGACTCCCACGCTTCTTTGGCGCTCACAAGCTCCTCGTGCGAGATCGTACGGCCTGCAATGGCTTGCAGCAGCCTGTCTTCCTCGTAGCGAAGCTGTCCCAAAACGCGCGCATACGCCTCGACCTGCTCCTTCGCCTGAGGCAGCTTGGTGCGCTCTGCGTACTTCTCGCGCACTTGCTCCAGGGTGGCAAAGCCCGTCTCCTGCAACCCCTGATACAAAGCCTCATGCGCCTCTGTACGCTGTCTGGTCAAAACGGCCAACGTCTCCGAATGCTTGACCAAATCGTTTTGGACGGCTTGTCTCGCCTCTGCGGCTGCCTTTCGCTTCGCCTCTGCCGCTTCCAGCGACTGGCGCAGCGAGAGCAGCGTCTGTTCGATGTGAGCCAGCCCTTCGCTCGCCGGAATGCCGCCGGTCCGCTCCAGCCACTGGGCGTGCTTTTGCTCCCACATCCGTTTTCGATCGGCCAGCTTGTCTCCGATAGCGGCTTCGCGGGATTTCCAGTCGGCCTTTCTCGCCTTGGCAGCCTCTACCTGAGTCATCAGTTGACTGCGCAAGGCTTCCTTCTCGGCACGCGCCCGCTCCAGCTCTGCCAGCTTCCGATCCAGGCGGCCGATCTCCTCGTAGCGCTGCTCGATTTCCTCGATCAGCATCTCTTGGCGCACCGCGTCCAGCTCTTCGCGCGACAGCTTTGCCGCTTCCAGAGCCACAGTCAGGCGGGCCTTGCTCTCATCCACCGCCTTCTGCGCATGTTCGAGCAGCAGGGCGCTTTTTTCCATCAGCCGCTTCTTCTCGGCTTCTTCCTCGCGCAGCGCTTCCAGCTGCTTTTGCAGGCGCTCCCGTTCTTCCCTGGCCTGCTCCCGCTCGGCTTGCTTGTTCGCCAGCGCTTTTTCCTCGCGCTGGTAGACGGCAATCAGCTCTGCAAACGTCTCTACCAGCCAAGGCTGTCCGTATCCGTGGCACTCTGCCTGGACGGCGGCCAGCCGGGCTTCCAGTTCTCGGTATTCGGCCTGTGCGGCGGCTGCCCTCTCTTCGGCAGCGGCCAGCGTCCCCTTGGCTGTCATCCACGCTTCTTTCGCCTGCGCCGTCTTTTGCTCCGCTGCCTTCACGGCTTCTTCTGATGCTTTGATCCGGGCGCGCAAGTCTTCGCCCGCCGCTTTTGCTTCGCCGTCTGCCCGATGCTCCCGGCTGCCCAGCGGATGATGCAGCGAGCCGCACACCGGACACTCCTCGCCTTCTTCCAGGCGCTCACGCAAGTAGCGGGCCATGTTTTCCTCTTGCCAGCGCTCCCACTCCTGGCGCAGCCCTTCGCGTTCGGCAAGACGGGCAAGAGCCTCGGCTTCGCTCGTCTGAACCGCCTCCGTCAGCTCCTGGTAGCGCTTCGCCGCTTGCTGCCGCTCTTTTTCAATGTGCTGCCACTTTTCCTGCCAGCCCGTCATCGCCGTCACGCCTTCGCGCCACTGGCGGCCTATCTGCTTCAGCTCCGCCAGCACATTGCGCTGCCGTTCCCATTCCTCGTCGCTCATGAGCGGTTTCTCCGCTGCTTTTGCCAGTTGTTCTTTTTGCGCTGCCAGACGATTGAAGGACTGCTCCCACTCGCGCTGGTCCACTCTGGCTTTCTCCATCGCCGCCTGCAGACGGGACACAGCCGCCGCTTGCTCCGCTTCCAGCTCGCGCAGCTTCTTCTCTTCCCGCTCCCACTGCTGCTTCGCTTCCCGCGCCCGCGCGACACGGTCGCGCCACTCCGGAGCCACCATGGCCTGCCTGCTCTCTTCCGCAAGCTTTGCCCACTCCTGCTCCCATATCTGTAGGGCCGCTTCGTCTTGTTCAAGCTGCTCTTGGGTCTGCGCGAGGCTCAGCGATACCTCCCGCCACTCGCGCTCCAGCACAGACTGCTCTTCGCGAATCGCTCTCAGCTCCGCTTCCCATTCCTGGGCCTGGACCAGTTTGCCTTTTTGCTGAGTCAGCTGAGGCTCCCGCCCCGTCAGCTCCGCCTGCGCCCGCGCGTACTCGGCTTCTGCCGCTTCCAGGGCAAGCCGCGCTGCCTCCTGCTGTTCCCGGCTCTGCTCCAGCGCTTGTCCGGTCACGGTCCATTCCCGATCGAGCCGTTCGTATTGCTGCACCAGCGGCCACAAGCGGATACTCGCTTCCCATTCGCGGATGTTTGCAGCGAGTGCAGCCATCTCCGCTTCCTTCGCGGTCTGCTGCCAAAGCTGCTGCTGGACTTGCGCAAGCTCCCGTTGCCACTGGTCAAGCTGCTCCAGCTCCTTGAGCTTTTCGGCCAGCTCCTGTTTTTGCTCAGTGAATTCCCGCTCCCTTTGCGCCGCTGCCTCGAAGGTTTGTCTCGCCTGCTCCAGCGCCTCCGGTCCCGCTTCTCCCAAAGCCGCCGTCTCCAGTTGCAGACGGTGCATCTGCTCCTTTGCCTGGTCAAGCGCGTGCCGCACGCGCTCGCTCAGCTTTTCCCCGTAGATATGAAGCCGGAACATCCGCTGTAGCATCTCGTTGCGCTCGCTGCCTTTGAGTGTCAAAAAGCGGGAAAACTGCCCCTGCGGCAAAACGACCGCGCGAGTAAAATCCTGCAAGGTAAGCCCGATCAATTTCTCAATGGCCGCCGTTGCCGCCGTCGCCTTCGATTCCAGCACGACATCCGGCTCTCCCGTCAACGCGCCGGATTGGATCAGACGCACCTCCGGCTGGCGTTTGTTTCCTTTTTTATCCAGACCAAATTCCCGTTCAATCGTATACCGCTTGCGCTCATCGCCTTTGCCCAGCTCGAAGGTAAAGGAGACGAAGACCCGCTGCTCCAGTTGATTCAGCACTTCCTTGGGATGGTTCCCGCCGCCGAGCCGGACGACCTGCCCGTAGAGCGCCAGTGTGATCGCATCCAGAATCGTCGATTTCCCGCTGCCTGTCGGACCGAAAATACCGAACAGTCCCGCCTGGCACAGAATTTCGAAGTCAACCTCTTGCATTTCCCGATAGCTGTGCATCCCTGCCAGCTTCAATCGAATCGGTCTCACGCTTCCTCCTCCTCTCCCCCGGTTTCCGCCAATAGCCGCTGGAACAGGGCAACCAGCCGTTCGTCCGGAGCCGCTCCCTTTTTGCGCTCGTAAAAGCGGCGAAACAACTGATCCGATGTCAGCTCCGTCCATTCCACCCGCTGCGCTTCTTCCTCGTCCCGCTCCTCGCGGATGACGACGCGCTGGATTTTCAAAAAGTCGTCCGAGAGCTTGCGGACACGCTGGAACTCCGCCGGGTCGATCACATCTGTCACGTGCAGCTCCAGGTCGATCCAGGAGCCAGCGTCCCGCCCTTCGGCAAGCCAGCGCTCAACCTGGGCGATTCCCTCTGTCGCCTTCCAGCGCGCCAAGGGACGGCCGCTCGTCAAGTAAATGATTTCTTCCCGCACCTCCTGCCCAGGCTCCACCTCGACCAGGACGACCGCCTTGCTCTGCCCCGCTTCGGAAAAGCTGTACGAGAGCGGCGAGCCGCTGTAGCGCACGAGCGGCTTGTCACTGAGCTTTTGCAGGCGATGCAGGTGGCCGAGCGCCACGTAATCGGCGTTTTTCGGAAAAGCCTGCGGGGACACCGTCAAGGCGCCGCCAATCTGAATCGGCCGTTCCGAATCCGTCTCCATGCCCCCCATCACAAACAAGTGACTCATGACCAGATTCACGGTGTCCTCGCGAAAATGAACGGACAAGTCGGCAAACAACCGGGCAATCCGCTCTGAAAAGGCGAGTTGCATCTGCTCCTGCGTAAAGCTCTCGCTGAGCAGCTCCTTCAGCCGCGATTCGGAAGGGTACGGCAAAGCAAGCACCACCGCATGATGCTCACAGCCCGGCACCTTCAGCTCCAGCCAGGAAGGGCCTCCCCGGACGACCTGTACCCGGTCGGGGGACGGTGTCTCTGCGATCAGGGGCGCTTCCTTCGGCAAGCCGAGCAACACGATTCCGTGCTTCGCGGCAAGCGGCGATGCGGCCCGGACCCGCTCCGGCTGGTCGTGGTTGCCCGCGATCACGATAACCCCCCGCCGCCCTTCCGCAGACAAGCGCTCCAGCGCATCGTAAAAAAGCTCCTCCGCCCAGGCTGGCGGGTTTACCGAATCGTACACATCTCCTGCCACCAGCACCAAATCGGCTTCCCGTTCCTCCGCGATCCGGCAAAGCTCGTCCACAAAAGCCGCCTGCTCCGCCCGGCGGTCGCGGCCTTCGAGCTGCCGCCCGAAATGCCAGTCGGCGGTATGTAAAATGCGCATGACTCCCATCCTTTCTCCACGATCATGTGTTTGCTTTTTATTGTAGCAAAAGACAGAGCAGTGCGTGGCTGAAATTTGCGGTACTTGCCGGTAACTTTTGCGCATGCCCCTGATGGTTTTTAGGGTCGGCTGGGTACAGCCATCTCGCAAACGTAAAACGCACAAAGCCGCACTCCCGGCACCAAAGCGGGAATGCGGCTTTTTCAAGCGCGAATCACTGTCTTCTATCTTTTCCATTGGCCTGGTCGCGGCGACTTGTGCGCTTGCAGGCACATGTAGCTGATGACCCCGAACAAAATCGTAATAATCATCGAATGGAGCAGCGTAGCATAGAGGTGGAGCTTGAACAGAACCACGAAGCCGCCGCTGAACACCTGGAGGATGACCAGCACGAAGGCGAGAATGCTTGCGCCGTACAGATCGCGGCGTTTTTCCTTGAAGTGGCGAAGCGCATAGATCATGGTTCCAAACAGCATGAATACCAGAATCAACGCGCCCAGCCTGTGGGCGAATTGAATGCCTGTCTGACCGGAAAGCTGCGGAATCAGCTGTCCCTGACACAGCGGCCAGTCGCTGCAAGCCATGCTCGATCCGGTATGCCGGACGTACGCGCCGAGGTAGACAACGCCGTAAGCATAACCCGCCACGACCCACATCCAGTTGCGGAACCCCCGCGATGCCGTATCCTGAACCATGCTCGCCATTTTATCCCGCTGGAGGACAAACCCGGTCAACAGGAACACGCCCGTAAATGCCAGCAAGGAGAATCCGAAGTGCAGAGCCAGCACGGATGAGGATTGCGGCCAGATCACCGCAGAAGCGCCGAGAATCGACTCCAGCACGATGAAAAACAGACCGAACAGAGAGAGATTGCGCACTTCCCGGTTACCCCGATAGTGACGCCAGCACAGCACGGAGAAAACAACCACAACGATGCCGGCTACGCCTGTAATCAACCGATGCATGTATTCAATGATGGAGGCCAGCGTATACTCCGGGACCCATTTGCCATTACAGAGCGGCCAGTCGTTTCCACAGCCCAGACCGGAATCCGTCTTGGTCACGAGCGACCCGGCGATCATAACGATGAACATGACGAGAGTAGCAAGAACGGCTAGAGGTTTCAGCCATTTTTCCATGTGAATACACCCTGTTTCCTGTGATGTTTGAGACTTTCGGTAAAGCAGCCTCTTAACTGTTGCCCTCTCTTACAGTAAGGAAACATCCCCTGCCAAGCAAGGGATGTTCCGTGAACATTTCGTGAGTGTTTCGTGTCAATAATGGTACACCATGGTGCTGATGACAATGACGGCGCAAAAGATCGTCAAATACAGAATCGAATAGCCGAACAGCTTGCGTGCCCAGGCCAGGTCGTCCTTGGTCTTGAAGCCCTGGAAAAGCAGCACCATGTACACGATGCCCATCAGGCTCATGACAGCCAGGTAGACATAGCCTACGCTGCCGTGAATGAAGAGCAGGAGTGAAGCCGGGAACAGGACAGAACCCCACAGCACCATTTGCCGCTTCGTTTCGGCAAAGCCTTTGACGACAGGCAGCATCGGCAGATTGCCTGCGCGGTATTCTTCGGTTTTCAGCATCGCCAGCGCGAGGAAGTGCGGCGGCTGCCACAAGAACAAAATCAGGAACAGCAGCCAGGCTGCCGGGTCCATGCTGTTTGTGACGGCTACCCAGCCGATCACAGGCGGAGCTGCGCCGGAAATCCCGCCAATGACGGTATTCAAGGTGGTCACACGCTTGAGCGGCGTGTAGATCAGCACGTAGAAAATATGGCCGATCAGTCCCCAGACAGCAGCCAGCGGATTCGCAAATACCGCAAGCACGGTCAAACCGGCGAGCAGCAAGCCGATTCCGAGCAGAATCGCGGCGCGCGGAGAAATCCGCCCTGCCGCCAGCGCACGCCCTTTTGTCCGCTTCATCTTCTTGTCCAGATCGCGGTCATAGTAATTGTTTAACGTCGCACCCGACATAATCACAAAAGCTGTACCGAGCATGGTGAAAATCGCTAGCTTCCAGTCTGGAAAACCGTAGGATGCCAGCCATAAAGCAGCAAATGTGGTCATCAGGTTGGACATGGTAATTCCAGGTTTTGTCAATTCTACGTAGTCCCGAAAAGTTGCCGGTTCTCCCGGGTGTGCGTGCAGGGGCGTTTCGGTATCAAGCGATTCCTGCATGGTCACTTGCTGGTCCACGTTTTGTACCTCCTGTCTGAATCTATCTGAACATGCGAATATCCACTGAAAAAAATCAAGTTTCATTGTATCCAATGCCAAAGAAGCTAGTCAACTTGAAAAGCGTGCGCCCTACCTGCCAAAAATAACATCCAGAACGCCGGCTGTTTCGCCGCCCGGATAAATCAGGTAGAGCAAGATGTACACCGTAGCTCCTGTAATGGCAGTGACAAACCAGACGATCGACGTCCACGGCCCGATCTTTCTATGGGCAGCAAGGTTGTTCTTGTAGGCGTATCGGAGCGTAACCAGCCCCATCACGCCCCCTACCGTCGCCAGCACGATATGAAAAATCAGGAATGTCTGGTAGAGCGGCTTCAAGCTGTCCGGCCCGCCGAAATGCGTGTTGCCGACAAAAGCCGTTCTGGATACGTACGTGAGAAAGAAGATCGTCGCACAGATGGCCGCCCAATTCATGATCTTCCTGTGTCTGTCAATTTGTTTCTTTGCGACCGCATACCAGCCACAAGCGACAAGAATACCGCTGATGACGATAAACGATGTGCTTATCGTAGGCAGCAAGATGGACATTTCTACACCTCATTCAAATAATCTATCTATATTTTTTACGCCCTGCCCTCATCCGTGGCCGGCGTGTTCATCCGCAGGGCAGTTGGCTGCTCATCCATCGGCAAGTCGTCCTGCTTCTCCTGCTTGTACCAGTGATAGAAGACATAGGCGAGTACAGAGCCGTACACAAGCTCCTGCACCAGCTTCATGATGATTCCGCCAAGACGCTGGTCGCTGAAGGTGCTAAGACTCGGGAACAGCTGCGGAGCCGCGATGTACGTCGCATACAACGGATCGGACGCGAAAATAATCAGCGCACAGGCGGGCGTAATCAGCACGCCATTGGCGAAGATGTACGCCAGCTTTTTCAATCCGGCCAGCTGTCTCTTGCTGTCGGACAGCGGGCTGACAATCGGCCACCACATCGCAAAGGCAGCCACGATCAAAACAAGATGGTAGACCGTCATCCATTGGTGGTGCAGAGCTACCGCGTCAAAAATAAACGGGATGTGGTAAAAGGAAAACAGCGTATTGAACAAAAGCGCTGCTACCAGCGGATGTGTCAAAGCTTGCAGCATCGCCTGGAGCGGTCTTGGCCGAAAGATTTTTTGCAGAATCCACTCAGGCATCGCCAAAAGCGCGATGGGAGGCAGGGCAAAATATAAAATCGATTGCTGCAGCATGTGCAAGCTGAACAAGTAATGATGGCCGTAATAGCTGATCGGGCTCCCCTGCGCCGCGTAAAACAGCAACAGGGCAAAAAGAAACAGCAGCTTTTGCCTCGTGGTTGCCGTCGTGGCATTTGCAAAACGTGTATGCAAGGGACCTGTCACCAGGAAATATACCGTAGCGATAAGCAACGTGAAAAGCATCACATCGGGACTCCACAAATCTGAAAAGGATGCCGTCGCGTTCATGGCTGACAGCTCGTGTTGATGCTGACCCATTCAAATCCTCCCTTCCTCATAGTAAAGCCTGGGCTTCGCCACGCAAGTCGTTTGCGAGGCCATCGCTCCCAACAGGGCACAGGTCGCTGACCGCTTCGCACAGTCTGGCGGAGCTGCGCGTAATGTCGATGGGAATTTTGGAAAATGCGAATCTACCTACTAAGGGTGCCCTCTATCCAATCTCCATTATACCGTTGATTCTCTCTTTCTTTGATAAGAAAAATGAACAAAGTGTTGACAAATGCTCCGGTAAAAAATAAAGAGACCAGATTCCCTCTGGTCCCGTAGAAACACCTTGCTTGGCTTACACTCCGAAGGAAACGAATTTCGTCTCCAGATACTCATCCATGCCGTAGCGGCCGCCTTCACGGCCGATGCCGCTTTCCTTGAATCCGCCGAACGGCGCTTGCGTCTGGGTTGGCGAGCCGTCATTGATGCCGACAATGCCGTACTCCAGCTGCTCTGCCATCCGGAAGCAGCGCTGATTGTCACGGGTGTACACGTAGGCAGCCAGGCCGTAGCGCGTATCGTTTGCTTGCCGCACCACGTCTGCCTCGTCTGTGAAGCGAACGAGCGGAACGACAGGCCCAAACGTTTCTTCGTTGGCAATCTTCATCGCTTCTGTCACACCTGTGATGACAGTCGGCTCGCAATAGAAGCCGTTCGCGTACTCGCCTTCTGTCAGGCGGTTGCCGCCGTAGACGACCTGTCCGCCTTTTGCTTTGGCATCCTCAATGTGCTCCAGCACTTTGTTCAGCGCGCGCTCGTTCACCAGCGGACCGATTTCCGTCTCCTTCAAGCGGCCGTCTCCGACTTTTGCCCGTTTCAGGCGCTCGATCAGCTTTTCGGTAAAGGCATCGGCCACATCTTCGTGGACGTACAGACGGTTTGTACAAATGCACATTTGCCCGGAGTTGCGGAACTTGCTCTCAAACAGCCCTTTGACCGCCGCGTCCAGATCCGCGTCCGGGAACACGATGAACGGCGCATGTCCGCCCAGCTCCATGCTGACGCGCTTCACCTGCTTGGCCGCGCCCTCCATCAGCAGCTTGCCCACGCGGGTAGAGCCTGTAAAGCCGATTTTGCTGAGCTTCGGATTCTCGATAAACTCCTGGCCGATGGATTCCGGCTTGCCGATGACGAGGTTGACGACGCCTTTCGGGAAGCCAGCCTGCTCGATCAGCTCAAATAGACGGATCGCAGACAGAGGAGTCGACTCCGCCGGCTTCAGCACCACTGTGCAGCCCGCCGCCAGAGCAGGAGCGATTTTTCGGGCGACCATGTTCACCGGGAAGTTCCAGGGCGTGATGGCCCCGACTACGCCTACAGGCTGGCGGAGCACCATGATGCGCTTGTTCGGTACGGACGAAGGAATCGTCTCGCCGTAGACGCGCTTCGCTTCTTCCGCGTACCAGACAAAATTGTCCGCGGCGCCCAGCACTTCGCCCTTGGCCTCGCCGAGCGGTTTGCCCATTTCGGCCGAAATAATGCCCGCCAGCTCATCGCGGCTTTTCTTGACCAGTTCGGACAGCGTGTACAAATATTTGGAGCGCTCGCGAGCAGTCAGACGCGACCAGCTGCCAAACGCCTCGTGCGCAGCGTCAATCGCTTTTCTGGCATCGCGCTCATCCCCAAAAGCGGCGCTTCCCACGACTTCGCCAGTAGCCGGATTGACGATCTGTATCGATTCGCCGCCCTCGGCGGAAACCCATTCTCCATTGATATACATTTGCTTGAACTCTCCCACGACTATCGCTCCTCTCACTCTCTGTTCAATAGATTGGCTTTAGGGCCTCAAACGGATTTTTGCAGTGCCGGCAATACAAAATGCTGCGGCATGCGGCAGGGCCAAACAGGTTGTCAATCTGTGTATACGGGGAGTCGCAGTAAGGACAGGCTACTTCCCAGACATCTCCCGGCTTGAAATCAATAGGCGGCGGTGCAATGCCGAAGCTTTTCAGCTTGCCTCTCGCCTCTGGTGCGATGCGATCGGACGTCCAAGCAGGGTCGTAGACAAACTGTACCTCGACTTTGTTGATGCCTTCCGCCTCTACCAGCTTTTCTGCGATGTTCTTTTTCATGATCTCCAGCGCGGGACAGCCGACGAAGGTAGGGAGCACGTCGACGTGTACGACGTCTTCCTCTACCCGCACCTGGTGGATCATCCCCATCTCTACCATGCTGATGACCGGAATTTCCGGATCAGTCACTTGTTGCAGCAGTTCCCAGCATGTCGCTTCCCGTCCATCGTGTACGTGCATTCCTTCTTGCGCCATGCAGATCACTCCTTTTACCAGCCCGCAGCCGGATCGATGCGATACACTTCCGACAAGGTAGCCAACGCCTGCGCCAACTCAGCCGTATGCTGTCCGTAGCGACCGCGTTCCGCCGGCACTCCCGGCTCTCCCGGCCAGACAAGTCCCGCTTTTTCGAAAATTTCCCGGGTCAGCGTCAGCCACTTCTCTCTCAGCTCGCCCTCGGCGGCAATCAGACCACAGCGGACGATGCTGTCTGCGTTCGGACCGAGCTGGCTCAGCTCTCCGGCGTCCTTCCATACCTTTTCAATCGCCGCTTCCAGCCGTTGCCGCGCTTCGGGCGTGCTGTTCGCCAGCTGTTTCAGCCATACTTGCCAGTGCATCAAGTGGTAGCGATGCTCGGTCAGCATTTTGCGGCTGACCAGCGTAAGCGGCACATAGGAGGACTGCAGCAATGCCTCCAGGCGCACTTGCTTGTGCAAGCCGTATACGTAGCTGCGGACAATCGCGTACGCCCAGTCGTAGTGAGGATCGCTGTTGTAGTCGCCTTCCCCGTTTTTGCGCTCGACGAGAATCGCGTTGCGAAACGCATCCGCTTCGCGAAGCTGGGCGAGATCGTCGGCCTTGCCCACGCCAAGCTGCTCCAGCATTTCATAAAACATCACGGCATGGCCCATCATGTCCTGCGACATGGAAGAAAACGCGACGTCCTCTTCGATATGCGGGGCAAGCCCGAGCCATTCCGAGCCCCGATACGCGAGAATAAAGTCGTCGTCAGCCAGTTGGAACAACAGATCGGTCAAGGCTTGCGCATATTCGGGATTTTGCTTCGCCGCTTCTACTGTCTCTACTCGTGAAAAGTCGCCCATGATTGTATCCCTCCTGCTTAGCTGCCGCTTTCCGCATGCTTCTGTTTTTCTTCATACTGCTCCCGGTGATGGCGCCATCTCGCCTGCAAATCCCCGTAGCCTCTCGTCTCCCGGTAGCTCTTGTTGTCGATCCGCTCCAGGAACGGGCGCTCCTCCGGCGACAAGCCGTGAATATCGTCGCGCTTGACCACCCAGATATTAAAGCAAGTCTCGCGGCGCAGGAAGTTCTCCCGCGCCATTGCGAGCGCAACCTCCTTGTTCGGAGCCAGGAGGCTGAATTGATGGACAAACGATGCGTTTACGCTTTTTTGGCTGAATACTTCGTAGATGAAAAAGTCGTTTTTGGTTTCTGTATCCTTGTTCATATCCATTCACCTACCCTACGTGGCGACCGTACGACAGAATCGCGTCGCGCACCCATTTGGTTTCTGCATACGATATTTCCCGAAGGTTCAGACGATGAGCAGAGCGAGGGCCGTTGCCTTTGACGATCTGCTTGAACGCTTCCCAATCAGGCTGCTGGTACACCCACTGATCGTTTTCTTCGTCGAAGTGGATCGTCTCGTCTGGAACGGTGAAGCCCAGGTGGAAAATGCGTGGCAGATACTTTTTCAAGAAGACCTGCCGCAGTTCCTCGTTGGTCTGCGTGCGAATCTTGTAGCGCATATTCGTCGACTGGTTGCTGGTGATCGTGCCATTTTCCGGCGGTCCGAAGAACATCAAGAGCGATGGCCACCAGCGGGTAATGGCTTCCTGCAGCATCCGGCGCTGTTCCTCCGTGCCTTCTGCCAGTTCCAGGACGATGCTCTCGCCATGCTGCGCATGGAATTTTTCCTCCGCACAGATCCGGTGCAAGGCCCGCGCATACGGTGCATACGACGTATCAAGCGACATGGACTGGGTGATGATCGCCGCTCCGTCGACCAGCCAGCCGATCACTCCGGCATCGGCCCAGGTCGGTGCTTCCATGTGAAACACATTGTGAAATTTCAGTCTTTTTGCAAACAAGTCTTGCATCAGGTCTTCCCGCGTCTTGCCGAGCGGAGCAAGCAGATCCTCTGCGACGCGCAGCAAAAGCTGTCCGTGCCCCATCTCATCCTGCACCTTCGCCATGATCGCCAGCTTGCGGCGCAGCGTCGGTGCCTTGGGAACCCATTCCTTTTCAGGCAAAGCCCCCATAATCTCGCTAATACCATGCATCGAGATCAGCTTGATCAACTGGTTCCGGTAATCGTCTGGCATCCAGTCGTCCGCCTCAATCTTTTCTCCACGATCGATTCTCGCTAAAAACGCTTCCATTTTTTCGTTTTCCGTCCGATCAGAACGTTCCATCTGTGTTTGCATGGAGAATACCTCCTTCTGCCGTTGTCCATTATGATAATTTTATAATACGTTTTTGTAACGTTATAATAACATAACGTTATACGTTTTTGCAATACGCTTCCGTCTTGAACCCGCTTATTCCAGCCGCCCGGTCAGTACCGCTGCCTTCTGAAGCTGCTCTGCCATATGCCGCAGCTCCTGCATGACCGCATCCAGCTCCTGTATGCGCGTAGACTGCTGCAAGCTGTGATTCAGCGTCTTTTCCATCTCGCTCGACACCGTGCCGACGAGCGCGTTCATCTCATCCAAAATGCGAAAAATATCTTTCGCCGAAGTCGCGGTCGTCTGCGACAGCTGGCGAATCTCCTCTGCGACGACGGAAAATCCCCGGCCAGCCGATCCGGCCCGCGCCGCTTCCAGCACGGCGTTCAAGCCGAGCACGTTCGAGCGGGTGGAAATGTTGCGGATCAGCTGGTTGATTTTCGTCGTCTCCGCGATCTTCCCCGCCATTTGGCTGGCTGCGTCGCTCAGCGTGTGGCTGGCCTCTGTCAGATGGTCGGCGTCTTTCGCCAGGCTTTCGGTGTGCAGAGCGATGTTCTCCAATGCCCCCGTCAAGTTTTCCGCCAGGTTGCGCAAGCGGTCTTCCTGGTCGGTGGTCACCCCGGTTGCCAGGCACCCCACCACTTGTCCCTGTTCGACAAGCGGATAGCCGACTGCGATGTAAGGAATGCCGTAAATCTCCTTGGAGATCTTCTTCACAACCCGCTTGTTTTCTGCAATCGCCGTCGCATTGATGCTGCCCGGACGCAGCGGGTCCCCCGGTTTGATCCCCAGGTTCAGCCCCTGCGCCGGATAGTAGGCGAGAAACTTTTCCCGGTCGGTAACCCCGACCATGCAATCAAACAGAAACGCTTTTTGCAAAATGGGCGCGACTGCAAGCAAGCTGTTTAACAACTGAGACATCCTTTTTCCCTCCTGAAGCGGGGACGAAAACGGCTATTCTTCCCGCGACCGGCAAGTCTGCGGAAAGAACAGCCATCGTCTCCTGCTGCCTCATCGATTGGCTACTTCACGATCTGGAATTTGCCATCCTTCACTTCGACCATAATCATGCTGTCTTCCGTCAACCCGTTATGATCGTCCGCAGAGAACGTAAATTCCCCTGTTACTCCCACGTACTTCACTTTTTCCAGCGCTTCGCCCAGCTTGGAGGCGTCCCCGCCCGCCTGCTTCAAGCCTTCCACCAGCAGGTTCAAGCCGTCGTAGCCGTATCCGGCAAAGCCGTCCGGCTGCGTGTTGTACGCCGCCTGGTAGCCTTCGGTGAATGTTTTGATGATAGCCGCCTGCGGATCGTTCGGATCGACCTGATCCGGCACCAGGAGCTTGCCCGCTACCATCAGCACGCCTTCGCCCGCATCGCCAACCAGCTCAAGAAACTTGCTGTTGGCCGAACCGTGACTGCTGATGATCGGAATGCCGAGGTTCAACTGCTTCGCTTCCTTCACAATCGTCGCCGGGCCAGGGTTGGTCCCTGCCACGATCAGCGCTTGGGCATCGGTGCCCTTGATCTTGGTCAACTGGGAGCTCATGGACGGGTCTTTCGTTCCGTACTTCTCTTCCGCCACAATCGTAATGCCGTACTCAGGCGCATACTTTTGCAGTTGGGTCGTCCAGCCGCTTCCGTATGGGTTGCTGTCGTTGAGCGTGGCGATTTTGGTAATGCCTTTTTCCTGCAAATATTTAAAAATACGCTTCGTGCCATGCACATCGGTATGCGGCGTTTTGAAAATGCCTGGGCGTACAGGGTTGGTAATCTGGTCTGCCGCTGCCATCGAGATCAAGGGCAGCTTCTCGGCTGCGGCAAACTCCGCCATCCCCAGGGAAGGACCGCTGCCGGACGAACCGAGTACCGCCACGACTTTTTCCTTGGATACCAGCTTCTTGATCGCTTTGACCGCTTCGGTGTTATCCGACTTGTCGTCTTCAAACACCACCTCCAGCGGACGGCCATCGACACCGCCAGCTCCGTTGATTTCCTTGACCAAAAGCTCAACTGCCTGTTTTTCCGGTACGCCGAGCGGGCTGTTCGGACCAGTCAGGGAGAAAATCGCTCCTACCTTGATCGGGTCCTTGCCCGCCGCGTTCTGTCCGTCTCCCGAGGGCTGGGCGCCGCCGCCACAGGCACTCAGCATGACGAGAGAAGCAATCGCAACCGGATACAACCACTTGCCAAACGTTCGTTTTTTCATCGTAAAAACCCCCTTCGATTTTCTATCTTTTTTCCTGTCAGACGGCTTGGTGGGAGTGTCCCAAATAAGCCGACTGCACGCGCGGATCGTTGCTGATCTCTTCCGCGATGCCTTCCAGCATGACCTCTCCCGTACTCAGGACGTAGGCCCTGTCGGAAATGGCCAGAGCGGCGCGGGCATTCTGCTCGACCAGAAGCACCGTCGTCCCCCACTGGGAGCGAATCTCCTGCACAATCGTCAAAATCTCCTTGGCAATCAGCGGAGCAAGGCCAAGCGATGGCTCGTCAAGCAGCAACAGCTGCGGCCGCGATAGAAGCGCCCGGCCGATCGCAAGCATTTGCTGCTGTCCCCCTGAAAGCGTTCCTCCCAGTTGCCACTTCCGCTCCGCCAGAATCGGAAAGCGTTCGTACACCGTCTGCATTTCTTTGGCGATTTCTTTTTTGCTCGTCTTCGGCATCCGATGCGAAGCGCCCAGCCACAAGTTGTCCTCTACGGTCAGCGTGGAGAAGATTTGCCGGCGCTCCGGCACGTGCGCCATGCCGCGCGGCACCACCAGCTCCGCCGGAATCCCCGTAATGTCTGTATCCCGAAACCAGATTTTCCCTTCCTTTGCGCTGTGCAGCCCGCAGATGCAGTTGAGCAGCGTTGTTTTGCCTGCGCCGTTTGCGCCGAGCAGCGAGACGATTTCCCCTTCGTTGACCTGCATCGTAATGCCGTGCAGCACTTCTACGGGACCGTAGCGAGCCGTGATGTTGTCCACCTTCAAAATCGCTTTCTCCATCTGCCTTCCCCCTACTCTTCTTCCGTTCCCAAATAGGCCGCAATCACGCGCGGGTTCTCCTGGATTTCGCGCGGGGTTCCTTCCGCAATTTTCGTGCCCTGATCGAGAACGACGATCCGGTCTGCGATTGCCATAATCATGTCCATGTCATGCTCTACCAGCAAAATCGCCGTGCCGCTGTCGCGAATCTCGCAAAACATCCGGCTCATCTCCGCCGTTTCGGTATGATTCAAGCCAGCCGCCGGCTCGTCGAGCAACAGCAGCTTCGGTCCCGCGACCATCGCCCGGGCAATCTCCATCAGCCTCAGCTTTCCGTACGGCAGACTGCCCGCAAGCTGCTGGGATTCCGTAGCCAGTCCCACTAACCCGAGCCAGGCGTGCGCCTTTTGTTCCATCATTTTCTCTTCTCTTTTGGCTCTGCCCAGGTTCATGCCGCAGGCAAACAGGCTGGAGCGCGTCTTCGTATGCATCCCGACCATGACGTTTTCCAGGACGGTCATATCATCAAACGTCTGGAGGTTTTGAAACGTACGGGTAATTCCCAAACCGGCGTATTCATAGCCGGGGACCCGTGTCATCGGCTTGTTCTGGAAGCGAATCTCGCCTTCCGAGGGGGCAATGACGCCCGACACCATGTTCAGCACGGTGCTTTTCCCCGCGCCGTTCGGGCCGATCAGCGCCAGGATCTCGCCTTCTCGCACCTGAAAATCCACCTGGTTGACAGCTCGCACTCCGCCAAAATCGCGGGACAGCTCTTGCACTTCCAACAAAGTTGTCATGTTGCCGCCTTCCTTTCCACCCGCTCGCCAGACTGCGTCTTCGCGGCTCGTTCTTTTGCCTTTTTGGCTTGCGCTTTTTCATAGGCGGAACGGATACGCGGCACAAGGCCCTCCGGCATGAACATGACGATCAAGACGAGTATGCCGCCGAAGACGATCGTATCGACGTCGCCCTGCAAGCCTGGAATGACTTCGCTGAGCAAAATCAGCCCCTCGCTGATAAAGCCGATCAGTACGGTGCCAATCAACGCGCCCCAAATGCTCGTCATCCCTCCGATGACGACCATCGTGAGAAATCTGATCGATTCGTGCAGTCCGAACGGCTGCGGATCGAGAATCCCCATGTAGTGGGCGTACAAGCCGCCGGAAATGCCGGCGAACATCCCGCTGACCACGAAGGCGTTCAGCTTGAACTTGCGCACGTCAACGCCCATCGAGGTGGCGGCAATCTCGCTTTTGTGAATGGCCCGAAAAGCTCTGCCGACCCGCGAATGCATGAGATTGAGCGAGAACAGCAGTACACCGGTGACGATTGCCCAGATCAGGTAGTACATGGACAGCTCACTTCCGCCGAAGAACGGCAGTTGCGGAATGCTAATCATCCCGCTCGCCCCGCCCGTGACTGGCTCCCACTCGGTAATGCCGATCTGGACGATGTAACCGAAAGCCAGAGTCGCCATGGCGAGATAGTAGCCTTGCAGCCCGGCTATGGCCCTGCCGAGCAGGAAGGCAAACAAACCGGGTACGATTGCGGCGGCGACCAGTCCGACGAGCGGCGACAAACCGTACTTCGTCGTCAGCACAGAGGACGTGTAGGCGCCAATTCCCCAGAAGGCTGCCTGCCCGAGCGAAATCTGCCCGGCAAGCCCCATCACCAGACAAAGCCCGATCGTCACGATGGCATGCAGTCCGATAATAATCCCGACGGAGCGGTAATATTCATCCGGCATCACGAACGGGAATACCACCATCAAGGCGAGATAAATGCCGAAGCCCTTTCCCCATTTCGTCAACAACTGCCTCATCTACAGCCCTCCTTTTCCTACGCTGCGTTCTCCAAAGAGGCCGGATGGCTTCACCAGCAGCATGCCGATCAAGACCAGAAACGCGATGGCATCCTTCATGCCGGAGCTGACGTAGCCAGCCCCGAGCGACTCGACAATGCCGAGCAAAAAGGCGGCAACGGCTGCGCCGAGCGGGTTGCCCAGACCGCCCAGAATGGCTGCGGAGAAGCCTTTGATTCCGAGCAGCACCCCGATGTCGTAGGAGGTCACACTAAGCGGGGCAATGACGATTCCGGCAATCGCTCCGGTGGCCCCGCTGATGGCAAACGCGAGCATGCTCATCTTCGTCGGTGAAATACCCATCAGGCGGGCAGCCATCGGATTGATCGAACAGGCATTGATTTTTTTTCCCAACATCGTCTTTTCCATCAGGTACCAGAGAAAAAACAGAATAATAAGGACAGCCGCCAAAATCCACACGCTTTGCGTAGCGATGGTCACGCCCCCAAATGAGAGCGGCTCGTTGCTCGTAATCGGTGCGAGCGCAAACGCATCCTTGCCCCAAATAAAGCTGGCGATGCCTCGAATCAAGGTGGATATGCCTATTGTCAAAATTATCAAACTAATAGGACTAGCTTTTTTCACATACGCGATGACATACTTCTGCATGATGATACCGATTACCGTCACGGCTATGATGGCAAGCAGCGCTGCAAGCCCGTACGGCACGTTCATCCCGATCAAGGCCACCGTCACCATGCCGCCCAGCATCAAAAATTCTCCCTGCGCGAGGTTAATGACCTTGCTCACGTTGTAAATCGTGATGAATCCCACCGCGACAATCGCATAAATCCCGCCACTGACCAGGCCGTTTGCGACATACTGCAACAGTTCCGTCATATTCGTGCTGTACCCCCTTTTGTTTCGCGTCCCGACAAAACCGCCATCTAAAACGCTTACATTTTTACTAGTGAGAATAGTATTGCAGAAGAAATGCCCTAGCGTGTCACTAGGGCGTTTTCTTCGTCGCAACCGCTTCATGTACGGGTGCAGCTTCATACACCGTCTCGAAGAATCGAACTGCCCCTGGATTTAAAAGCTGATAATAATTTTGGAACAATTGATCGGCTTCTTTGCCTAGCCACAGCTCTGGCAAAAGCTCCTGCGGCAGGTCCGGGTCGATAAACAAAAATTTGCGATATTCGTGGACGAGTTTGGTCTTTTCCACAAAGCAGTGGCTATCCGCCACTTGCTCGCCACGGTTGATCTTCGCGGCCAGCTCTTCAAACTGCTCGCGATACGTATCAATGAATTCTTTGTACTTGGCGTTGATCTCGTCGATGTTCCAGCATTTTTGCACCAGTTGCTTCGGATCGCTCCACCCCAGATGCTCTGCGGTAAAAATCTCTACATGCTCCGTGATCTGGTGCGATTCCGTCAGCTCTTTGACCCGTTCCGCGAGGTTGTTCGGGCTGATCCATGTGCTCGTCGTCAACATCCCGAAGCCCATCCAGCCCAGTTCCTTGCGCAGTTGGTCCCGCAAGGCGCGGCGCTCCTCCGGTATGTTGTAGCTGGCAATGCACCACTTGCCGTCCCAGACCTCTGTCTCGACTTTATAAATGCGGGCCGCTGCTTCCTCCAGCCGCTTTTTCCCGCGTCCGGATACCGAGTAATAGCTCTTGTTGCCTACTTTTCTCGACTCCAGCCAGCCCTGGCGAAGCATCCGGGAGATCGCTGCGCGAACAGCAGGCTCGGACAAACCGAACTCTCCCATGAGCCGGGTCAGGCTGCCGATCCAGATTTCGCTCCCGTAATGACGGACATATTCGCCGTAAATCGTAAAAAGCATGGATTGTGGCTTCACGTTCTTCAACCCCCAGATCGATTCATACCTATTCGCTGTGAAATTGTACCATAATCTCTAGGAAGTGCGTGAATCGATTGAGAGTATGACGATAAAATCGTATTACGTTATTGTAACGCAATTATATTAAAACATTTTGAAAGAGTCAATTTATTCTGGATGTTTATTTTTTCGCGCTGATTTCAGCTTGCAGCGCCTCAAACCGCCGCCTGATTTCGTGCTTGTTGAAGATCGCCTGGGTAAAGGTCCCGACCCCGACGCGGTTGCGGACGGTGTCCGCTGTCACCTCGCACACCACCCGTTTTTCCGTCACTTCCCGGCAAACGGCCTTGAAGGTCACGGTCTGGCCGACTACCGCAGGGCCGACATGCCGAATATCGACAGCGAAGCCGGAGCCTTCCTCATCCTCTTCCAAAAACGGCAAAATCACCTGGCGGCCTGCCCATTCCATGTAGTAGATCATGCTGACGGTCGACATGACCGGATGCACGACCTGGCCTTCAAACGTAGGCAGCATGTCTTCGGTGACGGTCACCGTAAACTCGGCCGTTATCCCCGGTTGCAGTCCTTCCTTCACACGCCTTCGCCTCCCGTCTCCCGCAAGCGCCTATACGCGCTCAATGATGGTCGCAATTCCTTGCCCCACGCCGATGCACATCGCGGCCAAGCCGTAGCGGGCTTCCCGACGCTCCATCTCATACAGCAGCGTCGTGAGGATGCGCGCGCCGCTTGCCCCGAGCGGATGGCCCAGCGCAATCGCTCCGCCGTTGACGTTGACCAGCTCCGGGTTGACCCCCAGCTCGCGAACGCAGGCTACGGCTTGAGCAGCAAACGCTTCATTGAATTCGAACAGCTCAATTTGCTCAAGCGACAGACCCGCCTGCTTCAACGCCTTGTGCGTTGCCGGAACCGGCCCAATGCCCATCACGGACGGATCGACCCCTGCTACTGCGGACGCGACGATGCGCGCACGCGGCTTCAATCCGGCCGCCAAAGCCGCCTCCTGCTCCATGACGAGCAGGGCGCTCGCCCCGTCATTCAAGCCGCTGGAATTGCCCGCTGTGACCGTGCCGTTCGCCTGAAAAGCAGGTTTCAGCTTTTGCAGCTGCTCGATGGTCGTCTCCGGACGCGGGTGCTCGTCGCGGTCAAACAAGGTCACATCGCCTTTGCGCCCTTTCAGTTCGACCGGAACGATCTCCTGCGCCCATTTCCCTTCGGCCAGCGCGCGGGCGTAGTTGTGCTGGCTGCGCAGCGCGAACTCGTCCTGCGCTTCGCGGCTGATGCCGTACTGCTCTGCGACCTTCTCCGCCGTCTCCCCGAGGCTGATCGGCGGGTACAGCTCGTTCATTTTTTCGTTGACCAGCCGCCAGCCGAGCGTCGTGTCGACCAGTTGCTGATTGCCGCGCTGAAAAGCAGTCCCTGGCTTCATCATCACCAGCGGAGCGCGCGTCATACTCTCCAGCCCGCCTGCGATGTACGCCTGACCGGCGCCTGCCTTGATCGCATGGGCACTTTGATTCACGGCTTCCAGGCCGGAACCGCACAAGCGGTTGACCGTTACGCCCGGCACTTCCACAGGCACGCCCGCCAATAGCAACGACATCCGCGCCACGTTGCGGTTGTCTTCGCCTGCCTGGTTGGCGCAGCCCATAATGACGTCATCAATCATCTTCGGATCCACGGCGTTTCGTTCCAGCAGCTTTTGAATGACCAGTGCCCCCAAATCATCGGGGCGCACCTCCTTCAACGCACCGCCAATCCGTCCGATTGGCGTCCGCACAGCATCAATAATCACAGCCGTTTTCATCTTCCACTCCTCCAATGCAGTCGAACTGCTCTTCTGCTACAGCGCTTCTACGAGCGTGGCCAGCCCTTGGCCGCCGCCGATGCACAGCGAGACGATTCCGTATTTTTTCTGGCGGCGGCGCAGCTCGTACAGGATCGTGCCTGCCAGTCGGGCGCCGCTCATGCCGAGCGGGTGGCCCAAGGCAATCGCTCCGCCGTTTACATTCGTCTTCTCCGGGTCAAGCCCCAGCTCGCGCATGCAGGCGAGCGACTGGGAGGCAAACGCTTCGTTCAGCTCGAACAGGTCGATGTCCTCTACCGTCATGCTGACTTCGGCAAGCAGCTTGCGGATGGCGGCGACTGGTCCTATGCCCATGATGCGCGGATCGACTCCGGCGCAGGCAAAATGCACGATTCGCCCCAGGGGAGCGACTCCTGTGCGCTTCACCATTTCCTCGTTCATGAGCAAAAGAGCCGCCGCGCCATCGTTGATCCCCGAGGAGTTGCCGGCCGTTACGCTGCCGTTTTGGCGGAAGGCAGGACGCAGCTTCGCAAGCGATTCGACCGTGGAATCGCGGCGCGGAAACTCATCCGTGTCAAACAGCGTTTCTTCCCCTTTTTTCCCCCGCAACAGGACGGGAATGATCTCGTCCTTGAACAAGCCTGCGTCAATCGCCGCGATCGCGCGGCGCTGGCTCTCGGCGGCAAACAAATCCTGATCCTCGCGGCTGATGCCGAACTGCTCCGCCACATTTTCCGCAGTATCTCCCATGGTCAAATCGCCGTAAAGCGACACAGGCGCCGAGCGCGGCCCGCCAAACGATTCGATCAGCGTCTGGGTGCCGCGCTGATACGGCTGCTCGAATTTTTCCAGGATGTACGGGGAGCGGGTCAAATTTTCTACGCCGCCTGCGAGCATGACCTGGCTGTGTCCTGCCTGGATGGACTGGGCAGCGAGATTGACCGCTTCCAGCCCGGATGCGCACACCCGGTTCACCGTCAGCCCCGGCACCGTCTCGGGCAGCCCGGCCTTCAACAAGCCTACGCGCGCAATATTGATAAACGGCCCCGCCGAGATGACATTGCCCATGATGACGCCATCGACAGCATCCCCGGTTTGTCCCGCTTGCGCCAATGCTCCGTTCAGCACGATGGCTGTCAGATCATCAATGGGTGTATGCTTCAGACTTCCTCCCAGCTTGCCGATTGGCGTGCGTACGGCAGCCGCCACGTATACGTCGTTTCGCCTCATCGTCATGCCTTCACACCTACCTTGCCTTCATAGGTGTAAAAGCCCTGCCCGCTGCGCACGCCGACGCGTCCTGCCAGCACCAGCTTTCGGAGCAGAGGGGCCGGGCGGTAACGCTCCTCCGCCAGGTCGCGCTGCAACCCTCTGACAATCGCAAAAATTTCGTCCAGCCCGATGCGATCCGCCCACTCCAGCGGTCCGTACGGGTAGTTCGTGCCTTTTTTCATCGCGATGTCGATATCGCTGGCCGTCGCCGTCTTTTCCATCAGCGTGAACGCCGCTTCGTTAATAATCAGGGAGAGAATGCGCGGGAAAACCAGTCCCACCTCATCCGCGACGATTTCCGTCTCTTTGCCGAGCGACTGGAAAAAGGCTTCGGCCACTTGAATCGTCGCTGGCGCTGTTTGCAGGGCAGGCGCAATCTCGATCAGCTCCCGCTCCGCGAGCGGCACGAGCGTCCCGAACCCGCACACCCGCTCCGGATGCTGCGCCCAGGAGGCCGCCTCTGTCGCCGTGATGGCAAGCGAAGTCGTGATAATCGGCACCTCGGGAGCCAGCAGGCTGTCCAACGCGCGAATCAGCTCTGCCTTTTGCTGCAAATCGAGATTGCTGACTTCTACCGCAAGCGAAACCGTCCCAGGCTCTGCCGCTGCCTCAGCCATCGAGAGCACCTGATAGCCATTCGCTGCAAAAAGCTGATGAAGCTCTGCAAAAAGCGGACTTGTACCCGCGAGCACGACCGCCTTATTTGTCATAGTCATAGAAGCCTTCCCCCGTCTTTCTGCCCAGGCTGCCGGCCTGCACCATCCGCTGCTGAATCCGGCTGGGCTTAAATCGTCCTTCATGGAAGAAGTCGGTATAGACCGATTCGGTCGTGGCAAAATTGATGTCGATGCCGATCATGTCTTGCAGCTCAAACGGCCCCATTTTGAACCCGCCCGCGCGCTTCATGATCCGGTCGACCTGCTCTACCTCTGCCACCTGGTCGCCCAGGATGCGCAGCGCCTCGTTGTAGTACGGACGGGCGACGCGATTGACGATGAAGCCGGGCGTATCCGTCACCAGCACGGGCACCTTGCCCAGCTCCGTTGCGAAGCGGTACGCTGCCTGCACGTTTTCTTCGCTCGATTTTTTGCCGCGAATGACTTCCACCAGCGGCATGACGGGCGCCGGGTTGAAAAAATGAAACCCGAGAATGCGCTCGGGATGGGGAAGCCCTCCGGCAATTTGCGTGATGGAAATGGAGGAAGTATTGGTGAGCAATAGCGCATCTGCCCGGCAAATCCGGCTAAGCTCGCTGAAAATGCTTTTTTTCAGGTCGAGGCGCTCCGGCACTGCTTCGATGACGATATCGCACGGCGCCAACTGCTCCATCTCCGATACAAGCTTTGCCCGCTCCAGGGTATCTGCCCGCTCCTGCTCGCTGATTTTGCCTTTTTCCACGTCTTTGGCCAATATGGACTGCAAATAGGCAAGCGCTTTGTCCAGCACTGTCTGATTGGCGTCCAGCAGCACGACCTGGTGCCCTTTGCGGATACAGACGAGAGCGATTCCCGCTCCCATCGTGCCCGCACCGATGACGCCTACTGTTTTCGTATTCATTCGACTTGTGCCTCCCTTCATGCCTATCGGCCGATAAAACGGGGAGCGCGCTTTTCCATGAAGGCCGCGACCCCTTCCTTGTGATCCGCTGTGCTGCCTGCGATCTCCTGCGCGTATGCCTCGTATTCCAAAATCTCTTCCAGTCCCATTTCCAGCCCTTTGTACATCGTGCGCTTGATGAGACCAATGGCGCGCGTCGGCAGAACAGCCAGCTTCCGCGCATAGGCTACCGCCTCTTCCATAAAGCTCTCCGCCGGATACACCTGATTGACAAGTCCGATGCGCAGCGCTTCCTCTGCCGATACTTTTTCTCCGGTCATCGCCAGCTCCAGCGCCTTGCCGATGCCGACGATGCGCGGCAGGAAGTAGCAGCCCCCCGAATCGGGAACAAGCCCGATGCCCACAAACGCGTTGACAAATGACGCCTTTTCCGAGGCCAGGCGAATGTCGCAGGCGAGCGCCAGGCTCATGCCTGCACCTGCCGCCACGCCGTTGACTGCCGCGACAATCGGCTTCTCCGTCTTTTGCAACTGAAGGATCATCGGATTGTAGCGCTTGCGCAAAAATCCGCCGAAATCCACGTCTCCGCCGGATACTTCGCCAAGGTCCTGTCCGGCATTGAACGCCCGCCCCGCTCCCGTCAGGAGAATGCAGCGCACAGCGTCATCCTTCTGCGCCTCTTTGAGCGCCGCAACGATTTCCTTGTGCATGACCTCGGTAAAAGCGTTGAATTTATCCGGCCGGTTCAAGGTCACGACTGCTACGCCTTCCGCTACTTCATAAAGAATGGTTTCGTACATGGCCGCCTCCTATTTACCCGTAAACCGGGGTTTGCGCTTTTCCAGGAAAGCTTGCATGCCTTCCTTGCGATCCTCGCTGGCGAGCAGCAGATAGAAGCCGTTGCGCTCGTAATCCATGCCTTCTCCCAGCGGCAAATCGTCTGCTTTGTGTACCGCTTTTTTCATCATCTGCACGGCGAGCGGCGGCTGTGCGGCGATTTGCTTCGCCAGCTTGCGCGCCTCCTGAAAGTACGCCTCTACCGGCACGACCCGATTGACCAGCCCGTAGCGCAGCGCCTCCTTCGCCGAGATCGGCTCGCCCGTGAGCAGCATTTCCATCGCCTTGCGCAAGCCGACCGCGCGGGTCAGCCGCTGTGTGCCGCCTGCTCCCGGCATGACGCCCAGCTTGATCTCCGGCTGCCCGATCACGGCTGTTTCCGAAGCGATGACGATATCGCAGTTCATCATCAGTTCGCAGCCGCCGCCGAGCACGAAGCCGCTGACTGCGCCGATAATCGGCTTGGAGATGAGCGACATCCGATCCCAGACGGCGAATTGGTCCCGCTTCATGATCTCGATCGCGGACGCCTCGGACATCTCGGTAATGTCGGCTCCGGCGGCAAATGCCTTGTCATTGCCGGTCAAAATGATCGCGCGAATGTCCGGATCCCGGTCCATCCGCTCCAGCTCGGCGACCAGCTCATCCACTAATTGTAAATTTAGTGCATTGAGAATCTTCGGTCGATTCAGGGTAATGATCCCGATTCCGTCCTCGCTGGCTGTCTGGATATATTCGTAAGCCATGCGCTATTCACACCCTTTTTTCGCAGGTAGTCGATGGGACAATCGCCTGCTAGATCGCAGCCTGAGCCTTGCCCCGATTGTCGACGATGCGGATTGCTTTTCCTTCGCTGCGCGTCAAGGAGTTCGGCGGTTGAATGCGCAGCACGACGGATACGCCCAATGTATTTTTAATCATGTGCCCGATCTCTTTGGCGAGATGGGACAAAGCGACGCTTTCATTTCCGCTGATCTCGCCGGCGTACTCCTGTGTCAGCTCGCAGTGGACTTCAAACCGATCAAGCGCTCCGTCGCGTTCGATCACCACTTGATAGTGCGGTGCCAGCTGGTTGAAGGTCAGCAAAACAGACTCGATCTCTGTCGGGAATACGTTGACGCCGCGAATAATCAGCATGTCGTCCACGCGCCCTTTGATCCGCGACATGCGCATGGTCGTGCGGCCACACTTACAGGGCTCCGGATTCAGCGACGCAATATCGCCTGTGCGATAGCGGATCACAGGGAACGCTTCTTTGGTCAAGGAGGTAAAGACAAGTTCGCCTTCCTGTCCGTAAGGCAGCACTTCGCCTGTATTCGGATCGATGATTTCGGCGTAAAAATGGTCTTCGGCAATATGCAGTCCATCTTGCGCTTCGTGACATTCAATGGATACGCCTGGACCCATGACTTCGCTCAAGCCGTAAATGTCCACCGCTTTAATATCCAGCGCTTCTTCCAGTTGTACACGCATTTCCTCCGACCATGGTTCCGCCCCGAAAATTCCGTATTCGACGCTGGTTTCCCGCGGATTGATGCCTTGTTTTTTCATTTCCTCGACGATGTTCAGCACGTAGGAAGGAGTCGCTGCGATCCCGCGCGGCTGGAAGTCCTCGATCAGCGTAATCTGGCGGGACGTATTGCCGCCCGATACAGGAACGGCAACTGCCCCGAGATACTCGATGCCGTTATGCAGGCCAAGCCCTCCCGTGAACAGGCCGTAGCCGTACGCATTGTGGAAAATGTCCCCTGGCTTGCCGCCGGCACAGCAGATCGCGCGGGCCACGATTTCCGCCCAGTTTTCCAGGTCCTTTTTCGTATAGCCGACAACGGTCGGTTTGCCTTTGGTCCCCGACGATCCGTGAATGCGGGCGACTTCCTTCATGTCTACCGCAAACAGCTTGAACGGGTAATTTTCCCGCAGGTCCGTTTTTTTCATGAACGGCAGCTTGCGGATGTCTTCGATGGACTGGATGTCTTCCGGTTTTACCCCTGCTTCGTCAAACGCTTTTTGATGAAACGGCACTCGCTCATAGACGCGTGCGACCGTTTCCTTCAAGCGTTCCAGTTGGAGCTGAGTCATTTTTTCTCTTGACAGCGTTTCCATTTCGATGTTAAAGATCATGCCGTTTCCCTCATTCCGTAACGTTATGTCTTTGCATGCTTGCTGCTTATTCGCCCTTGAATACAGGCTTGCGCTTTTCGCGGAACGCTTCCAGCGCCTCCAGGCGGTCTTTTGTCGGAATAATGACCTCGTAGCACATCGTTTCCATATCCAGTCCCGTTTGCAAATCGACGCTGCTGCCGCGGTCGATCGCTGCTTTTGCCTGATAGACGGCGAGCGGCGCGTTGCCTAGAATTTCATGGGCCAGCGTCATTGCCAGTTCGTGCAATTCCTCTCCATCGCGGGCTACCCCATTTAGGATGCCCAGGCGGCAGGCTTCCGTCGCCTGAATACGGCGTGCCGTCAAAATCAGTTCCTTGGCCTTGGACGGACCAATCAGCCGGGATAAACGCTGCGTGCCTCCTGCTCCCGGAATGATGCCCAGGCTCACCTCGGTCAGCCCCATCTTGGCGTCTTCTACTGCGTAACGGAAGTCGCAGGCAAGCGCGAGCTCGAAGCCTCCGCCAAAGGCAAAGCCGTTAATCAGCGCGATCGTCGGCTGCGGCAGACGCTCCAATGCGGTAAACACATCGCGAATTTTGCGGACGTTGCGCCGTACTTGCTGCTCGCTTAACGTGCGGCGTTCTTTCAAATCCGCCCCTGCGCAAAACGCCCGGCCTTCGCCTTTTATCAGCAGGACGCGGATGTCTTTTGACTCCAGCCGCACCTGCTCGATCAGGTCACCCAGACGCTCCAGCGTATCGTAGTTCAGTGCATTCAGCTCATCCGGACGGTTCAGCGTGATGATTGCCACGTGGCCGTCTCGTTCAAAGCGAACGGTTTCCTCCATGCCCTGCCTCTCCTCCTTGTGCAACCATTTCCTCCCTGGCGGTTAGCGGTTCGGGTTGACCCGCGCATACGTTCCTGTCGCAAAAGCAACCAGCTTCCCGTCGCAGGTCACGCGCGCTTCCATGATAATCAGGCTTTTTCCCTGCTTCAAAACGCGCGACTCGGCTTCCAGCCGCTCTCCGCGGGCAGGATGCAAGTATTGAATTTTGCTCTCTACCGTGACACATTGTTGCACGCCGTCTACATGAGGAGCGGCTCCATGTCCCATCGCTACATCGGCCAGTGTCGCCGTTACGCCTCCGTGTACGACGCCATCGATGCTATTGAACAGCTCAGGGCGAATTTTCAACGCTACCTTGCAGCCCTGTTCATCTCGATGCACGACTTCTATGCCCAGGTAGTGGTTAAACCGATTGCGGATTTCCACTTTCATCCTCTCGCCCCCGTGTATGGTATCCTCGTGAAACAGTGAAAGGAGCCTGTGCTCCTGGCATTCGGCTTCCTTTCCCTGTCTGATTTTCGCATTTGATTTACTTCGATTCGTCAATCGCGACGAAGTATTCGTTTTTCCGATACGCCAGGGCGTCCAGTGTCGCTACCAGGCCATGCTCGGTTTCTACACGGATGCGGTACCAGGCTGTCCGGTTGTTTTTCTTCTCCTCCGTAGCGGTTGCCACCAGTCGGTTGCCTTTCATGGCGGCGGCCAAAAAACCGATGTTCATGGACAAGGCTACGGAAGTTTTGCCGTAGGAATTACAGGCTGCTGCGAAAACAAAATCAGCCAGCGAGAAAATGATAGCGCCATGCGCTGTGCCGTGCGCGTTCAACATGTGCTCGGCTACGGTCAGTTCCGCTGTGGCCGTCCCTTCGCCAAGCTCAAGCAGCTTGACACCCAAAAATTGGGCAAATTGGTCTTGTTGCAGCTTTTCGCAAATTTCATCGTAGTGCTTGCGGTGAAGCTCCCGCTCGTCGACAAACGTTTTCCCGCTCATCGCTTAGACCACTTCGGCAAAGTGCATGGACACCACTTGACCGGCAAATCCACGCAAGTCTTTTCCTGCTGCACGACCCTCTGGCGATGACAACGCTTCCAACAATGCTTCTTTCGTTTCAAAGTACATTTCTGCAATCAGGTGCAGGTCGGATTCGCCCATTGGCGTGCCGTATACCTTGCTCACTTCCATCTTCACCAGGCCGGGCATTTTTTCAGCGAGTGCAGCGTGTACTTCGAAATAGTGCTTGTCAAAAGCTTCGATATCTTCCGGCTTGCGATAAATAGCTACCAATTTGACCATTGCGATCCCTACTTTCATCGGTTTCTTTTGCCAATATGTGACGACATAGTAATATAACGTTATTTTAACGCATGTTGATATTTTGATTATATAAAGCCTTTCCGACAGGTGCAAGTATTTTTCAAAAAGCAAGAAAACTCTGGCGTCGATCACACTCTAAAAAAAGAGGACGGACATAGCGTCCGCCCTCTTTTGTAGCGCCTGGCTCCCTAGATCCACACCCAGTAAACGAAGACGATGATCGCGACCAGAATGAAGAACAACCCGGCGAAAATGCTGACTCGTGCAAACTCGTGGCCTTTTTGATCCATGTGCATCCAAACAAACAGTTGGAACAGCGCCTGAACGAAGGCCAGTACGACGATGAACGGTACGGTGAAACCGGCCGGAACCACTTCATACGCAACGGCAATGAATGCCAGTGCGGTCAATACGAGAGATCCGATGAAAGCAACCACGTGTCTTTTGGGACCATCGTGTTTTACTTTCGGTTTGCGTACCTCTTCATTTTGAGCATGTGCCCCCATCGATTACCCCACCTTTCCACCGATCATACCCATGAGATATACCACGGTAAAGATGAATACCCACACGACGTCGATAAAGTGCCAGTACAGGCAGGCCAGGTAGAACTTCGGAGCCGTTACTACCGTCAAGCCTTTTTTCACGGCC
Organism: Brevibacillus sp. SAFN-007a; assembly: GCF_051967035.1. NCBI lineage: Bacteria > Bacillati > Bacillota > Bacilli > Caryophanales > Paenibacillaceae > Brevibacillus > Brevibacillus sp. SAFN-007a. The sequence continues at coordinate 206,397 of NZ_JBQCKK010000003.1, forward strand.
GACAGCTGCAACAGGACGATCCACAGGATCCCGAACGCTACGTGGCCCCCGTGGAAGCCGACCAACGTATAGAACGCGGAACCGAATGCACTGGTCGAGATTTTGTGTCCTTCATGCACATAATGCACGAACTCGTAAATCTCCAACGCCAGGAATCCGAGACCGAGCAATACCGTGATGGTCAGCCATACCTGAATCATCTTCAGGTTTTTCTTGTGCAGAGCGAGTGTAGCCATCACGCTGGTCATCGAACTGGTGAGCAGGAGGATGGTTGCGGCTGCAACCAGCGGCATGTCAAATAACTGCTGGGAGGTAGGACCGCCGTTCACCTGATCGCGGAGCGCGATGAACGTTGCAAACAAGGAACCGAAAAGAACGGTCTCTCCGCCAAGGAAGAGCCAGAAGCCAAGAATCTTGTTCTTGCCTTCCAGGGTGGCTTTTTCCGGTTCATCAGGTAATACTGCATTTGCATGATGTGTAGCCATTAAGCCTTAACCCCTTTCTCTTCGATTTCATCCTCATGAATATGATAACCAGGATCATCTTTTACAGAACGGACGAACATGCAGGCGAACGTTACGAGCAAGCCGGTGGCCACGACAAAGTAGTTGTGGTACATGAAGCCGTAGCCCGCTACAAACAAGCCGACAGACATCAGGAAAGGCAAAAACGATGGCGACGGCATGTGGATATCCCCAAGCGGTTCAGCAGGTGTCATGCCTTTGTTGCCGGCCATTTTCTCGATCCAGAAGGCATCCAGACCGCGTACCAGCGGTGTTTGCGCAAAGTTGTACTCAGGTGGCGGCGACGGAATCGACCACTCCAGCGAGCGTCCGTCCCACGGGTCGGCCGGAGCGCGTTTTCCTTTGGCAGACACAGCGATGTTCACCAGGAACAGAATCGTACCGATCGTCATACCGAATACCCCGATGGTACTGATGAAGTTCCCCACATCGAGATCCTGGCCTTGCAGGTAGGTGTAGACGCGACGCGGCATCCCCATCAGGCCCAGGAAGTGTTGCGGGAAGAAGGTAAGATGGAAACCGATGAAAAACGTCCAGAAGTTCCATTTACCGAGCGTTTCATTGAGCATTTTTCCGAACATTTTCGGCCACCAGTAGTACAGACCTGCGAACAGACCGAACACGAGACCCCCTACGATAACGTAGTGGAAGTGCGCTACGACGAAGTAGCTGTCGTGGTATTGGTAGTCAGCTGGCGGAACCGCAAGCATGACCCCGGTCATACCACCGATCGTAAATGTCGGAATGAAACCTACTGCAAACAGGTTTGCGGTAGGGAAGCTGATTTGGCCGCCCCACATGGTCAACAGCCAGTTGAAGATTTTGATACCCGTCGGCACCGCAATCAGCATCGTTGCCAGACCGAACAGCGTATTGGCGATCGCTCCCAAACCGGTTGTAAACATGTGGTGAGCCCACACCATGAAGCCGAGGAAGCCGATCAGCGCGGTTGCGAATACCATCGAGCTGTAACCGAACAAACGCTTTCGGGAGAACGTAGAAATGACTTCAGAGATCACACCGAATGCAGGAAGAATCAGGATGTATACTTCGGGGTGACCGAAGATCCAGAACAAGTGCTCCCAAATCACCACGTTACCGCCCGCATCCGGGTTGAAAAAGTTACCGCCGAACAAGCGGTCGAACATCAAGAGAACCAGACCTACGGTAATCGCCGGAAACGCGAACAGAATCAGACCGGATGTTACAAACGACGTCCAGGTGAACAGTGGCATGCGCATGAATGTCATCCCTGGAGCACGCATGTTGATGATCGTAACCAGGAAGTTGATACCACCGATCAGCGTACCAAGACCGGCAATTTGCAAACCGAGAACGTAGAAGTCCACGCCTCTGCCGCTATATTGGTTCAAAGCCAACGTCGTATAGGACGTCCAGCCGGCATCCGGTGCTCCACCAAGGAACCAGCTGGTATTCAAGAGCACTCCCCCGAAGAAGAACAACCAGAACCCGAGAGAGTTAACAAAAGGGAAGGCGACGTCCCGTGCACCAATTTGCAAAGGAACGACAGCGTTCATCAGCGCGAAGATGATCGGCATGACTGCCAGGAAAATCATCGTGGTGCCGTGCATGGTAATCAGTTCGTTAAACGTCTTGGCACCAACTACGTTAGACTCTGGATACATCAACTGCAAACGGATCAGCAGGGCCTCAAAACCGCCAGCCAGAAAGAAAATACCGCCGGCAATCAAGTACAGGATCGCAATTTTCTTGTGATCGACTGTCGTGAGCCAATCCCACAGCCCTGAGCGCTTTGGTGCGGGTGCGTGAGAAGCATGTGCAGACACAGGTTTACCTCCTTTTTAAGCGTCACTGCCTATGACGAATGTCATTGATCTTTTTCCTTCACGCTGAGCGTAGACATGTACTCTACAAGCGCTTTCACTTGTGCATCGTCGAGGTTGAGGTTAGGCATGTTGTTGCCCGGTTTTTCTTTTTGCGGATCTTTCAGCCACTTCGCCACATTTTCTGGCGTATGGGCAAGAATCCCTGCTACGCGCTCACGATCTGCGAAGTTGGTCAGGTTTGGACCCAGTTTGCCGCCTTTGCCGGCAATGGCATGACAGCCGAGACAGCTTTTGTTGAAGATTTCTTGGCCTTGTTTCGCCCCTGGCGAAAGAGCAACTGCCGGTTCTTTGGACTGAACGCCCTTCATGGCGTTTGCCCATTTGTCAAAGGCAGCCTGATCCATGACTTCCACCTTGAAGTCCATCAAGGCATGGGACGCTCCACAGAGCTCCGCGCACTTCCCGTAGTAAATGCCTGGCTTGTCTGCTTGCAGCCAAATTTTGTTCTCCTGCCCTGGGTTCGTATCAATCTTACCGCCCAACGCCGGAATCCAAAATGCGTGGATCACGTCCGCAGAAGTCACATGGAATTGAACCTTTTTGCCGACTGGCAGTACCAGGTCCTGTGCGGTCGTTACTCCCAGATCCGGATACTCGAATTCCCACCAGAACTGGTGAGCGGTCACCTTCACTTGAAGCGCTTCCTCTTTTGGATATTCCTTGTGCAGAGCGAAACCGGTTGTAACAGTTGGAATCGCCATGACAATCAGGAGCAGGAAAGGAATAACCGTCCAAAGAATTTCAAGTGCATGATTGCCTTCGACCTGTTTGGGAATGCCTTGCTGTCCTGGGCGCTTACGATATCGAATAAGGACGTACGTAAAGATCAGCATAACGACAAGGAAGACGCCGATCATGATAGCGGAGGACAGCTTCATTAGGTCATACTGCATCGCAGCAACCGGGCCGGAAGGCTTGAGCGCTGAGAGCTCATCTTTGCCACACCCGGTTAACACCAGCGCCAGCAGACCAAAAAGAGATAGCTGACGCCAAAACTGTTGCCAACCCTTCATACCTATGAACCCCTCTTTCTTCGTGTTGGTAACGTTCTAGCCACGCTTGCAAACTAGAAGCTTGCGTACCCTTTCCTTTGCGCAAGAATAGCTAGCTATACTTTCCCCCACTATCATGCCCAATCCGGAAAAGTATTAGCATTCATTCCAGCGACAAACAAAAGAGTAAAGACCAGGAAAGCAGACTTCTACCAATGCGTGGTAACCCTTTAAGTATACATAAATTTTCCTTAATCTACAGGCTATTTGTTATCATTTTGTTAACAAATTTATGAACAAATTTGTGAACTTTCCAGATAAATGTACCCAATTTAGGGAAGTTAAAGGAGATTTGCATACAAAAAAGACCACTTTCACCATTCTATGGAGCCATATCCGGGGCATAGACCCAGGCTGCATTCTACGTAAACGCTTCCATTTGGAATCTGGAAAAAAGTCGCCCTCTTGACAAAATCGCAAACGTTTCTCTAGCAAGTCAGCGCGATGCGAGTTTTCGGCGAGTGCCTCCTCTTTTGGACGCAAGTAGCAAAAAGGACAGCCCTCCCGTCTTCTGACGACGTCGGAGCTGTCCTCTAACCTGCGCGGCTCTGTCCTCTATTCATTTCCCGACCGGATGGCTCTAAGCAGCCACGTATGCTGCAAGTATTCCGCCACCCCGTAAAGGATCGCAACAAAACCTGCCCCGATGGGCGAGATTCGGGCGTCTGGCAAAAAGACAACGCTGCCGTAGACGATGAGAAAGCCTGCAATCAAATCGCTAGCGGTCGCGAGCCACAGACTGCCTGGCGCAAGAATGGCTCTGTCCAGAAAAAAACCGGCAATGGCAAGGACAAAACCCCCCCCGACAGACTGGTACAGGTTCGCATAATTCACCTCGGGAAAGAGAGCGTCGGCCAAAACCACCAAGACCGGGCTTACAAGCAACTTCATCCAGAGACCGTCCACGTATGTTCCCACTCCTTTGCTGGGGTCTTCTCAGTATGCCCCGCTTTGAACCGACAATTCCCTCCCTCCTTCCCCTTGTCAGCGCAGCCACTGGCTAATCCCATCACTCATCGGCTTGTAGATCATTTCCATCACATAGACGGGATTGGGGATCTGCCCGTATTGCGTAGCGGCGTATAGCCCAACGCTCAGTACGAGCATCGCGACGAAGACGGTCATTTCTTTTTTTTGGTTCGTGCGGATCAGTCTGGGCAGCTCGTACAGGCATACGATGATCGAAACGAGCACAACCGTCAGCGTAGACATGCATCCTTCTCCTCGCTTTTGTCACTTCTCGTGAAAGGGGTTGTTGATTGTCCCCAAACGCCTGATTTTGACCTCCGCCTTGATCTGTACCGGCAGCTTGGCAAACTCTTGGTCCCAATTCTTCTCCAACTGCTTCCACACCTTCGGGTATTGGCGGTGGATCGCATCGCCGAATCCGAAAATGTCTACTCCCTTTTGCTTGGCGTTGGCGACAGCGCGCATGCCCGTTTCGACCATCCTTTTCTCTGCTTCTCTTTTCACTTGCTCGATCGTCTCCCGCTTGGTCAAATCGATTTGGCACTGCACTTCGCCGATGTCATTTTCCAATTGAATGAGAACTGTGATTTCCGGCTTGCCGTTTTTCAGGCTGGCCTGGATTTTGGACTCCGCCTTCATGATTTCCATCGTCAGTCGACCTCCGCCTTTGCACGGGAGGCTGCCAGCCGTACCCTTCACGTTTCCGGCAATGTAGTTGTACGCTTTGCTGTCCGCTTCATTCAGCCAGCCGATCAGCTTGTCTCCGCGAAATGCCGCCAGTGTGGAGTATTCCAGCAACACGTTGGAATCGATCTGCTCTACGTCGCTCCTCTGATCCCCCTCCGAAGCGGGACCCGTCAGTCGAATGCCCGTCAGCACTGCCTGCTTTCCGTTGTTCGTCAAATCGGCAATTAGCTGGTCCAGTGTAACCGCCACAGTCGGTGCCCATGTCTGCGAGGAGGTTTCCAGCGAAGCGAACATCTCGTTGGCGGGAATTTGCTCAAGCGGGGTAATCACCTTCAAAATATTGTGCGCCGTCGTCCCGCGGGCCACGGCAATGTAAAAATCGGTACGGAATTCATGGTCGCGCGACACAAAATCAAGCACGGGAGCAATTCCTTCCCGCGCCATCGCCTCGCCCAGTATCAGCATCCTTGTATGCGACATATAGATTTTGCGGGGAGAAATCGTCGTCATTTTTCGCAGCGCCTCAAAAACCGTGGGGGCATTCATCGAAAACAGCGTGACAGGCGCTCTCCCTGGCTTCCCTTTGTTGGCCGCGACTTCCCCCGGGTCCACCACCTGGACGGAGACGGTATACCCGTGCTCTGCCTTGTCAATTCCGACCCCAACGCATATAGCGAGATCGTTCAGCTCTTTGCGGTTCCAGCAACCGGACAGGAGCATGACCAGCGCGATGCAGAGAAGCACTTTTATGCCTTTCATGGAAGTCCACTCCTTTGCGTTTCATGCGCTACTTGCCAGGCGGGGTTGGCTTCATTTTCGTTGACTGGCGAAGCAGATTGCGCTTGCTGATCGACTCCGGCCGCTTGTCCAACGCCCAACGGGGAAGGCGCAGGATCGTATCCCGCTGCTCCTTGAACGAAAACGGGGCAAACGTGCTCATGTAGGGAACGCCAAACGAGCGCAGACTGCACAAATGCAGCACCAGAGCGAGTACCCCGACGATGATGCCGTAGATGCCAAAGGAAGCCGCCAACAGCATCAAGGGAAAGCGAAGGATGCGTACGGGAATCGACATGTTGATCGCCGGAAAAATGAAGCTGGAGATCGCCGTAATCGAGACGACAATGACCATCGCGGCAGACACGATTCCCGCCTCTACCGCAGCCTGGCCGATGACCAGCGTCCCGACAATGGAGATGGCTTGCCCGACAGCGCGCGGCATGCGAATTCCCGCCTCCCGCAAAATCTCGAACGCAATCTCCATCAAAAGCGCCTCCACTAAAGCCGGAAAAGGCACGCCCTCCCGCTGCGCCGCCAGACTGATCAGCAACTGGGTGGGCAGCATCTCCTGATGGAAGGTCGTAATCGCGATGTAGAGGGACGGCGCAAGCAAAGCGATAAAAAAGCAGATAAAGCGCAGCATCCGAATCAGCGTACTGAAATCAGCCCGCTGGTAGTAGTCTTCCGCCGAATGAAAAAACTCGACAAACAGGGAAGGGACAGTCAGCACAAACGGAGTGCCATCCACGAGGATCGCCACCCTGCCCTCCAGCAAATTGGCGGCAATCACATCGGGGCGCTCGGAGTTGGAGATCGTGGGAAACGGCGTGTACACGGCATCCTGAATCAGCTCCTCGATCATCCCGCTCTCCATAATGCCGTCCAGATCAATCCGGTCCAGCCGGCTGCGGACTTCCTCGACAACGCCTTCCTCGACCAGACCTTTGATGTACACGACCGCGACTTCCGTCTTCGTCACTTCTCCGATTCGCCGCGTCTCGACCCACATCTTCTCACTGGCGATTCGCCTGCGCAAAAGCGTAACGTTCGTCCGCAGGCTCTCCGTGAAGCCTTCCCGCGGACCGCGAATGACCGTTTGCGCTGTGGGTTCGGTCACCCCTCTGTCCTTCCAATCCTGCAAGCCGATCGCAATCGCCTGCTCGTATCGATCCACGAGCAAGATGACGCACCCGGAGAGCATGGCCGTAAACAGCTCGGGAAAATTGTCAACATCGCCGATATCGCCCACGGTTAAAACCGCATCCTTTAAAAAGGAAACGAGTTCTTCCTCGCGTTCCAGCTCTCGTTCTTTGAAGCGCGTCTTGTAAAGCAGGCTGTTGATCAAAACACCCTGCACCATGTGCGTGTCGACCATACCATCCGTATACATCACAGCAGCACGGACAGGCTCTCGGCTGTCCAGAACCAGTTCCCGAATCACAATGTCATTGCTGTATCCTAGCGACTCTTTTACATAACGAACATTCTCATCTAGGCAGGGGCCAATTCGAGCCATGTCATTGCTCCTTACATGGGCCATTATGTATCCAGTTTTTCCACCCGTGTCTGTTGCTAAACGAAAAGAACGGAAAACGTCCCCTGGGCAAAAGAAAAAGACTTCTCCTCATTCGCTTCCGAGAGGAAAAGTCTTTGGATTGGAGACAACATGCCTGACAGGACAAAGGCTTAGCCCGCAGCCGACTGGTCGGGCTCGTCAAAGGAAGGATCGTACCATTCCACCTTGTGCGTCTTTTGAAGCTCATTCAGCCAATTGCTGTAGTTTTCGCTGCGATTCTTATCCGTCAAAACAGATTTGATCTGCTCCCGTACCTTTTCGAATTCCGGCGTCGGCGATCCCATCTGCTGCTTGTTCTCGTCGTAATACTTTCTGATCTGTTCATCCGTAACCGGAAACGCCTTGTCGAGCAGCTTGTCGCGCGTCATCAACACCGTCAGCTTCTCACGCAGCTGTTGCTCGGTCATGCTCATGCTCCGCAAATAGTTTTGGAACGCTTCCTCCGAACCCGCCTGCTCTTTCATCGAGGCAATTTCCTTGTCCATTTCTTCCTTGGTCACCGTGACGTTTTGCGCCTTGGCTTCCTGCGAGATCAGCGACTGGGCGACCAGCTCGTGTATCATCTGCTTGCCGTACATCGTTTTCATTTCATGATACAGCTGATATTGCGTAATCGAGGTATCGCCAGCCTTGACCAGAACCGGGTCCTTCTCTGCTTCTCCTGCCTGGTAGACACCGAGTACAGCCAGTCCGGTGAGTAAAACGGCAACCGAGAGTATAGAAACGTCGAACTTCTTCACTTGGATATCCTCGCTTTCTGTTATCTGACCACCAAGTATAGTCAGAAGATACGGTAGAAAAATGGAAAGAGCATTCCACAACTTTTCCACATTCTTATCGAAATGGCGCAAATGGCGCGCCAATCATGGCGGCTATATGAAAAATCGGGTAAAAAAGGAAGTGAGAACGGAGGCGATGACGGGACCCAAAACGGCCCATATTTGTAAAAAACGTTCCTGCCTTCTGCTTTTGTCCCCTACTATGATCTGTGCGAGATTTTCCTTGTCCCGATTGTCGTTGTTCACTAGCTGCATAATGATGTCTTTCTCTTTACTCGCTTCTTCTTCTCGTACTTTCAGTTCCGTCTGTAGTTTCGCAATCGCTTGCAACAAATCAATGCGTACGTCTTCCATGCGCTCCAACCTGTGTTCGATTCGTTCCAACCACTTTGTTACGATCGTCATTTGTCCCTCAAGCTGGTCGATTCTTTCTCCGAATTTGTCCAGTTTTTGATAGATACGCTGCATCTGCGTGTCGGTGTCTCTTTGGTTGTCCTGATTCCCCGGCGTCATAGGTCACACCTCCTCCGTCCCTTCTTATACCTTGTTTATGAAAATCGTGATGCCATTGCTTGTACGGTTATCCCTTCCTTGGAGCCGGGGCGCAAAAAAGGCTGCGCGCCGCGTTTTTCCAAATCGTTGCCGATGCGCTACAATAGAGGGACGACCCATTGCCATTCGTTAGAAGGAGAAGGAGGAACCCATGGCAGCCTTGCTGGAAGTAAGCAACGTGACGGGCGGATACTCCCCGAGCCACCCTGTCATCAAAAAGATCTCGTTTGCTGTTCACGCCCGCGAAATCGTCGCGCTGATCGGGTTGAACGGCGCCGGAAAAAGCACGACCATCAAGCATATTCTCGGACTTTTGCAGCCGCTGGACGGCTCGATCCGGATTGCGGGCCAATCGTTTCCATCCGCTCCAGACAGCTATCGCCTCTCGTACGGCTACATTCCCGAGTCTCCCATTTACTACGAGGAGCTGACGCTCTGGGAGCATATCGAGCTGATGGCGATGAGCCACGGCCTGGCCCAAGAAGAGTTTTCCCGGCGGGCCGAGCTTCTGCTCAAGGAATTTCGCATGGAGGAAATGAAGAATCGCTTTCCCCAGCAGTTTTCCAAAGGCATGCGGCAAAAGCTCATGATTATGATGGCGCTTCTCGTACAGCCCCCGCTCTATATCGTGGACGAGCCGATTCTCGGCCTGGACCCGCTGGGGATACGCTCCTTGCTGACGTGGCTGGAACGCTGCAAGCAACAGGGCGCAGGCATTCTGATGTCCACGCATATTTTGGCCACCGCAGAGAAGTATTGCGACCGCTTCATCATATTGCACAAAGGGGAAATCAAAGCCCAGGGCACGCTGGACGAGCTTCGTCAGTTCACCGGGCTGTCCAACCATTCCCTGGATGACATCTATTTGCATATCGTAGAGGATGAAAAGCCGTGAAGATGAATGCCGATCGCTTGTTTCGAGAGAGGCTGCACGCCTTTTCTACAGAATTCATCACGTATGCGCGGTATATGGCCAATGGCGGCGTCCTGTATCTGTTCGTCATCCTGAGCGGGGTCCTGTCGCTTTATTACCGCAGCCTGCTCGCGATAATTCCCCCCTGGTTTCCGCTGACGCATGGCCTGGCACTGGTCATTGCCCTGTTCGTCACGCGCAGCCCGCATCGCACCTTTTTGCTGGAAGCGGATCTGCTCTTCCTCGCTCCGCACGAGACGAGGCTCGACGGTTATTTTCGCAAAACGCAAGTCTATAATTTTGTCGTACAGAGCAGTGGTTTGTTTGTGCTGTTGCTCCTGCTCTCGCCCATGTACGCGGGAGTCGTCGGGGCAAACGGCGTGCAACTGTGGCTGTACTGGCTGGTGCCTTTTCTCCTGAAAGGCTGGAACGTCCACAGCAGTTGGACTTTTTTGCGCCTGTCCGCGAAAAAAACGGAGAGGCTGTACACGCTCGTCCGCTTTGGCCTGTCCTACCTCGTGCTGGCATGGGTATTCAGTGCCGGGCAGTTTCTCAGCTTCGGGCACGTGCCTTTTGGCGGCGTGATTGCCGCGGCTCTCTTCGTCTGGCTCCATGCCCATATGCGCAAGATACAGGCCAAACTGCCGCTGCAATGGTACCGCCTGCTCGCGATGGAAAGCAGGTTGCGGCAGCGGTTTTATCAATTCGCGAACAACTTTCGGGACGTTCCCGCCATCCAGCGCCAGGTAAAGCCGCGCTTTTGGCTGACGGCGGTGACCCGGCTTTTGCCGTACGGCCAGGCGTATACGGCGCGGCATTTATTCGTAAAAACGTTCCTCCGCTCCGGCGAACTGGCCGGGATGTATGGACGGCTGGTCCTGATCGGCACCGTTCTTGTGCTGCTTCTGCCCGTGCTGCTGGCAAAAGCGGTAACGGCGGCCCTTTTGCTGTTCATGACGGCAATTCAGCTAAACAGCCTCTGGCGGCAGCAGAGCAATCGAAGCACGGGGCTGCTCTTCCCTGTTCCCGCGCCTGCGCAACGGCGTGCCTTTGTCTGGCTGCGCTCGGTTTTGCTGCTGCTACAGGGAGCTGTACATATCGCGGCAGGCATGTGGTAGAAAAAACCAGCCCTACGCCAGGAGACAAATCCTGTGCGAAGGGCTGGTTTTTCTCGTAGCCTTGCCAACTGCGGGCAGAGCTTACAAACGGAATGCATCCACTTTTTGGCGCAGTTCCTGAATATTTTCCGTGACCTCCTGAATTTCGGCGACAAACTGATCGACGTTGCCGCTGACTTCGTGAATCGTAGCCGTTACCTCCTCGGTGGCGGCTGCCGTCTGCTGGGAAATGGCGGTGACCGTCAAGATGGATTCGTTCACTTTGTTTTGTCCGTGCTTCATCGTCTCCACGCTGGACATGACGTTGGCAAGCGACGCCTTGAGCGTGTTCGTGATGTCCGACAGCTCCGTGATTTCCTTTGCCACCGCATCGAGACGCTGCGTCCCGGCGTTGTAGCGGTTCAAGGTCCCGTTCGTTTTTTCCGTCGCCTGCTTCACCTGGTCCTGAATGTCCTTGATGCTTTCCTGGATCACCAGTGTCGCCGCTCCCGTCTGCTCGGCCAATTTGCGCACCTCGTCTGCCACTACCGCAAATCCGCGTCCCGCCTCCCCAGCGCGAGCGCTCTCGATGGCGGCATTCAAGGCAAGCAAGTTGGTCTGTCCGGCAATTTGCTGGATCGTTTCGATCACGTCATTGATGCTGCGCGATTTTTCTTCCAAAATCGTCATCGTCTGTTGTACGTCGCGGAACTGGTTGTTGGTTTCCGTTCCGTCCGCGAGAAACTCCTGTAGCACGCGATAACTGCTCTGACCGATGTCCGATACGTGGTTGGACACCGTGTCCATCGCTTCGATTGCGCGATTCAGCTCGGACAGCTCGCTCAAAAATTCCTGGACGGTTTGCACGGCCGTTTCCATCGCGGTGGCGGTTTGCTCATTGCCAGACGCAATTTCCTGGCTGGTGATGACGATGTTCTGGTTCTGCTCTCGAACAGACGAGGCGCCTTGGCGGATGGAAACAGCCATATTGTCGATGCGCTCCGTCGTCTCCTTGACGCCGCCGATGATTTGGCGCAGCTGGGTCGTCATCTCGCGAAAAGCCACCACAATGCGCCCGATCTCATCGTTTCTGTTCGTAACCGCGATCTGCGTCTCCGTCAGGTCCCCTCCGGCAATGCGTGCGGATGCCTCCTGGACGACCCCCAACGGACGCAGCATTTTTCTCACTGCCACGTACACGGAAAGAAGCGCGATCGCTGTGACGGCCACCATGAAGGCAATCAGGCGCGGCATCGTTTCAGCCAGGACCAGCTGGTTGATCTGCTCGACCTTTTCCGCCGCCGTATCGACGCCAAGCACGGCGATGACTTTTCCGGACTTGTCCAGAATCGGCGCAAACGCACTGAGGTACGCTCCGTACACAGGGTCATGCACGATCGGCGTACTGTTGGTCCCGCCTTGAAGCGCAGGCGAAATGTCAGCGAACGTGGTCGAAGTCGTAGGCTGGCCAATCTGGAAGTTTTCGTCCACCAATCCATCCACCATCATCTTGACCTTTTCTCCATCGGCCTGGACGATGTACACAAAGAGCGCCCCCGTCTTTTCCAAATAATCCCTCAGCGTTTCGTGAAGGGACTGATAATCCTCATTTTTCTCTGGCTGAGCCAAAAATTTCGCCAGCTTTTCCGCATCGATTTTCGAAGCAATATGCACGGCCGTTCCGATGCTTGAGCGCGAAAGTGTACGTTCAACGGTCGTTGCGCTGTTTTGGTTCATCATGAAAATAGTAACGGCCATCATGACCACGACAATTACGGCGACAAGCGCAACCACACGACTAGCCAGGCTCTTACTCATCCTTGCTCACTTCTCCTTCACCCTGTCCAATAGATTGATACATCCTTACAAGGAAGACGGCTCTTCCAGCAAAAAACGCCCCAAAGGGCGCTTTTTTTGTCAAAACACTCCCTATTTGTCTTATCGACAAAAGGCAGCCTGCTGATTACGAGTATTCGCCGGCGATTTTGCCACAATCACGAAGCGGTGGTTGGGAATATCGACATAACCGAGAGGCTCCATCCGCTTTTGCAGCTCGAGGAGCGCATCTGCGTATCGCTCCACACTGAAATCGCGAATTTGCCACTCGATCGCCTTCAAATAGTAGACAATCGCTCCGACATCATAGAATCGGGTGAAGGTCATTTCCTCTTTTTCCAGCAAAATGGAAAACCCTGCCTTCCGCAGTTGTTCGGTGGCAAACGACAGCTTCCAATGCAAGTAATCCGGCGGAATCGGTGCACCGAGCAGACGGTTCAACTCCAGATTATCCTGACCGCCAACCTGCTGTGTGACAAAGGTTCCGCCGGGCGCAAGCAGCCGAAGAAGCTCTTCGGGGCAATACGATTCGTGCCGATTGATGATAAGCTCGAACGAGTGATCCTCAAAAGGAAGCACATCCTCGCCATCCGCCTCGATGACCTGAATGGAGAGCGGCTCCAGGTTTGCCCGCGCTACTCCTACGTTTGGCGGATACCCTTCTGTGGCAACTGTCCGCGCAGGATGCGGCTTCAACGCAGCCAACAGTTCTCCCCCGCCTGTGCCCATGTCGAGCATGGAGCTGACGCCATTCATGTGCCGTTGGACCATGCTCGGATAATTCCAGGACAACGGCGCTTCCTGCATCCTGCCTGTTTCCGTCAGCCGCTTGAAATCCCAACCGGCAAACGGCGCTTCTGCTTCGCGTTTCCAAGCTTCGATTCCTGTCTTTTGGTTCATTCTTGTTCTCCTCCTTTTTCGATAGACAGCCAGTGTTTGCGCAAAACAGCCAGCCCAGGCGGAGAACGGCAACGAACAGAGCGTTGTTACGTTTCAACAAAATCGAACGACATGCGGGTCTATTCACCTCTGCTTTCGGGTATCCGTCCGGAGGCGGAGGAAGAATACGGCCCCGGTACGTTTGGCTGACCCCCGAACCTCTCTATCATGGAAGAATGGAATGGATACGGGAGGAATGATGGATGACAGATTTTGAAGTGCTCGCCGGAATTCACTACGGCTTGTTTCTCATTTTGGTTCTCACGGCACTGATCCCTGCAATCAAGGCCAACGCGCTCGTCTATCAGCCAACCAGATCGGCGCTGGCAAAAAAGGCTCGTGCGACATTCTTTGGGGTGTGGCCGTCCGTGCTTGTATTCGCCGGACAGCTGCTCGTCTCCTGCCTTCTTTTTCAATCGTATGGTTGGCTCTACATAAAGGATCAGACGCTCGGATTCTTTCCGCTGATAGCTGCCCCTTTGCTCGCGGTTCTTTGCCTGTCCCTGCCCCGCTTGCGGCAGTTGGCGACGGAGTCTGACCTGATCGAGGCGGATTGGCGAAAAGCCGCAGCAGCCCCTGAACTGATCGTCCCGCTACAGGCAACTGTTCTTGGCAGCTTGACGGCCTGCTTCCTCCAGCTTGTCTACCCCGCCATCACTCTGGAGCCATCGATTCTCCTGCTGGCCTGGGGCGTGCTTGTGGCAGTCACCTCTGCTCTCTGGATCATGCAATCGTGGAAACAGCAGCGTTGCTGTTGCTCCGAGGAATGGAAGCCCCCTGCGCCTCTTTTTCGGTTTTTGCGCGCGATGGCTGTTCTCGTGATCCTGTCTGCTGCAATCGCTTTCGGGGGGCAACAGGCGCTTTTGGCCAGTCGATTGCCTGCGCAGTTCAAAATGGCCGAACATACGAACATCGACACCGGACGAAGCACGGCGCTGGCGGCCCATGCCGAGCATGCCGCCGCTCCTTCTGCGATCCGGACAGTGAGCGTGGCAGACTTGACCGGACCACGCGAAGGAAAAGCGGATCGCCACTTCCAATTGACGGCGCAAAAAGCCACGGTGCGGCTGTCATCGGAAAAAACGCTGGAGGCCTGGACGTTTAACGGGCAATACCCGGGGCCGGAGCTGCGAATCAGGCAAGGCGAGCTGGTCGAGGTCGTGCTGGAAAACAAGGATATTGCGGATGGCGTCACCATCCACTGGCACGGTCTGAACGTCCCCAATGCCGAAGACGGCGTGGCAGGCGTCGCTTTTCGCGCAGACAATCCCGGCCTGTGGATGGATCACTGCCACAACCAGAACCACGCCTCGCTCGGCATGAGCATGCACCTGTTGTACGAAGGGGTAACTTCCCCTTACGAAGTCGGTCACGCAACCCGCAATCATCCGGAATAATTTCAGGCAATAAAAAGGCAGCCTGCTGTATGCCAGGCTGCCTTTTTTTCACGAGCTTACCAAGAGCGACGTCCGCAGCACGGCGGCGGACATTGTCGACAGTGATCGGGGCATCTCCGTCTGCGATTCCAGTCTTGCCCTCTGCCTCTGCCGTGATCCCAGCCTGGCGGGCGTTGGCCGTCCCGTTGCGAAGGATAGTAGGAAGAGCGGCCATAGGAAGAAGAAGAGTACGATGACGCCCAGTTTGTGCTTGGATAATACATGCTGTCGCCTTCTTTCTCGTTGGTTTTGGTGACTATACGTTTATATGCAGCGACTGATTCAGCCGCATAGACGATGATCCTGCGCCGGGGAAAAACAGGTGACTACCTATGTTTCCTATCACTCCCCTCTCCCTGTGCGCCACCTGACAAAAAATAGAAAATCCGGAGCATTCCTTTAGGGAATGTCCGGATTTTGACGTTGTTCGTCCCTGTTTTCCCATGCTTTCGCCCACAGCTCTTTGCGCGAAGTGGTGACAGAGGTTGCACCTGCCTGCAGAGCCCGCTCCACGTCTTCCTGCGTACGGATGAAGCCGCCCGCAATCACCGGAATCCGGGTGCGTTCGGTAATCTCCTCGATCAGATGGGGAATGATCCCCGGCAATACCTCGACGTAGTCCGGTTTCGTCCGCTCCAACTGCGTGAGGCTGCTGTCCAGCGCCATCGTATCAATGAGAAAAAGCCGTTGGATGGAGATCAGCCCTTTTTTCTTCGCGGCCAAGATCACGCTGTTTCTCGTCGTGATGATTCCGTCGGGCTTCACTTCCTGCGCAAGAAATTCCATCGCGTACTCATCCGACTTCAAGCCATCGATGAGATCGGCGTGAATCAGCAGTTTTTTGCCAAATGCCCTCGCTCGTTTTCCCAGCGGCTTGACTTGCGCGATATGGGCATTCAGCAAAATAATGCGCTCGTAGCACGTCTCCATCAGTTCATCGAATTCTTTCAGTGTGCGGGCAGCGGGAAGAATCGGTTGATGAATCTGGTTAGCCAATCAAAAGTCCCCCCTATCGAAATGTTTTGGCAAGATGATATTCCTCGGCAAAAGCTGTCCGTTCACGGTCTTTGCGCGCGTCATCCCAGTGCAGCATGTTGGCAAGCTCATCGATTACCCGCGGATAGATGGCTTCCAGCGTGTCTCGTTCAAAAAACAGTCTGCCCGTGCGGCGAATCAAAAAGTCGCTGGCGGTCATGACCATTTCTTCTTCCACAGCGTAATGCAGTTCGGCCAAAAGCAGCGCCTCTGCCGCCGACTGCTTCGCGTCTTGCTCCAGATACTCTTGGCACATCGTCACTATTTTTTCGCTGTTGCTGCCAAATTTTCCTACAAGCCTGCGGATTTGTTCCTCGCCGATGCCCCACGCGCGCAGCCGCTCCGCCTGCTCCTTCACATAGGCGGGAATCTGATCGGCAGAGGCGAAGCTGCCGCCGGCAAGCACGATCTTGTCTGTCTGGCAAGGCTTGAACGCTCTGCCTTCCTCTGCTGTCAGCTGGTTGGCCACTACGTCCACGATGCGCTCTGCCATCTTGCGGAAACCGGTCAGCTTGCCGCCCGCAATCGTAATCAGTCCGCTTGGGGAGTAAAAAATCTCGTCCTTGCGCGACAGTTCGGACGGGGATTTGCCATCCTCGTGAATGAGCGGCCTGAGTCCCGCCCAGCTGGAGCTGACATCCTGCTCGGTCAGCTTCGCCGTCGGGAACATTTCGTTGGCGGCCCGCAGCACGTATTCCATATCTTCGCGGGTCACGGTCGGACGTTCCAGCACCCCGTCGTAGTTCGTGTCGGTCGTGCCGATATACGTGCTGTTATCCCGGGGAATCGCAAACAGCATGCGCCCGTCGGATACATCGAAGTACACGGACTGCTTGAGCGGCAGTCGGTTGTACGGGACGACCAGATGAACGCCTTTTGTCAGATGGAGCCTTTTGCCGTACAAGGAGTGGTCTTTTTCCCTGAGCTGATCCACCCACGGACCTGCGGCATTGACGATTTTTTTGGCGTGTATGGCGTACTCGGCGCCTGTGAGCAAATCCTTCGCCCGAATCCCTGTGACCTTGCCGTTCTCATACAGAAACGCTGCGGCTTCCGTATAGTTCACGCACAGGGCACCATACGCGCGGGCTGTTTTCATCACCTCGATGGTCAGACGCGCATCATCCGTCCGGTATTCGAAGTAGAGGCCGGCCCCCTTCAAAATGTCCGTGCGCAACAGCGGTTCTGCTACCAGCGCCTGCTGTTTGTTCAGCATGATGCGGCGCTCTTTGCGCGCGACTCCCGCCAAAACATCATAGATGTACAGCCCGACGGAGGTAGCGAGCTTGCCGTACGTTCCTTTTTCCACAATCGGCAAAATCATTTTTTCCGGAATGACGATATGGGGGGCGTTGCGGTACAAAATCGCCCGCTCCCGGCCGACTTCACGCACAAGCTGCACGTCGCCCTGTTTCAAATAACGCAAGCCCCCGTGCACAAGCTTCGTCGAGCGGCTGCTCGTGCCTGCGGCGAAGTCCTGCTTCTCCACCAGTCCCACGCGCAGACCGCGTGAAGCGGCGTCCAGCGCGATGCCCGCTCCTGTCACTCCGCCGCCGATAATCAAAAGATCGAGGCGCGCGCCCGCCATTTCTTCGAGACATGCCTGACGTTTTCTTGCTGACAATGTTCGTTGATCGTTCATGGTTGGTTTCATCCTTTCTCCCCCGAAAAAAACAAAAAACAGCCACTATCCAAAAGAAGCAACGAACTCGGCCATTGCCCTTTTGATACTGGCTGTCTCCACGGTCTCCACAGCAATTGATTAACTTACCTTTACTCTATTCCTCTTCGACGCAAAAATCAATGCCTAATCTTGTAACCCATCGTCGCTTGTACGGCCTGCTTCCAGCCTTCGTACAGCTCCTGGCGTCTTTGTTCTGCCATCTCCGGCACAAACGTGCGCTCCACCACTTTGTTTTGGACGATGTCTTCCTTGTTGTTCCAGTAACCGACAGCAAGCCCTGCAAGGTAGGCGGCACCGAGCGCAGTCGTCTCGTTCACGCGCGGACGCTCGACCGCTGTCGCCAGAATGTCGGCCTGGAACTGCATCAGGAAGTTGTTGGCTACAGCGCCGCCGTCTACCGCCAGCTTCTGGAGCTTGATGCCGGAATCGGCCTCCATCGCCTCCAGCACATCGCGCGTCTGGTACGCGAGCGACTCCAGCGCTGCCCGAATCAAATGGTCCTCGGTCGTTCCGCGGGTCAGGCCGAAGATCGCGCCGCGCGCCTCCATGTCCCAATACGGCGCGCCCAACCCGACAAACGCCGGAACCAGGTAGACGCCGTCCGTGCTGTCGACCGCCAGCGCATGCTTTTCCGAATCGGATGACTTCGCAAGCAGCTTCAGACCATCGCGCAGCCATTGAATCGCCGCCCCCGCCACGAAAATGCTGCCTTCCAGCGCATACTCCACCTTGCCGTCTACGCCCCAGGCAATCGTGGTCAGCAGTCCGTTTTTCGATGCCACTGCTTTCTCTCCTGTGTTCATCAGCATGAAGCATCCGGTTCCGTACGTGTTCTTGGCCGCTCCCTCCGCAAAGCACGCCTGCCCGAACAAAGCCGCCTGCTGATCTCCGGCGATCCCGGCAATCGGAATCTGCACCTGGAACACTTTTTCATCGGTATAGCCGTACAGCTCGCTGGACGGGCAGACGCGCGGCAGCATGCTTCTCGGAACTTGCAGCATGGCGAGCAGCTCCTCGTCCCACTCCAGCGTATGAATGTTGAACAGCAACGTGCGCGAAGCATTGGAATAGTCCGTCACATGCACGCGGCCGTTCGTCAGCTTCCAGATCAGCCACGTGTCGATCGTGCCGAACAACAGGTCGCCCCGCTCTGCTTTTTCCCGCGCGCCTTCCACGTGATCGAGTATCCACTTTACTTTCGTCCCGGAAAAATAGGCGTCAATCAAAAGGCCCGTCTTCTCGCGCACCATCTGCTCATAGCCTTGTTCTCTCAACTGGTTGCAAATATCGGCAGTCTGTCTGCTCTGCCACACGATTGCCTGGTAAATCGGCTTTCCGGTGTGGCGATCCCAGACGACAGTCGTCTCGCGCTGGTTGGTGATGCCGATGCCTGCGATTTGCTCCGGCTTTACGTGGTTCTCCAGCAAGACCGCCTTCAGCACGTCCAGCTGGGACTCCCAGATTTCCTCGGCGTTGTGCTCAACCCAGCCCGGTTTGGGATACAGTTGCGTAAATTCTTTTTGGGCCACCCCGATGATCGCGCCGGATTTATCGAATAAAATCGCCCGGGAGCTGGTGGTTCCCTGGTCAAGCGAAAGCATGTATTGGTTGTCCATAGCGGCTGCTCCTCCTTCTGATCGAAACATCGAATCTACTCTTTTTACGTGCGGCAGGGTCTTTTCCCTGCTTTTTTGGGGGACGAAAGCGGGGGGACTGGCCGCCTACCCATGCGATTGGGAGCGCGCCCGATCCGTTGCCAGTCGTTCTTTGCCGCTTGCAGGCGCAGCGTTTGTCTTTTTGCCCGCCATCCCGACACCGATCGCGATGACCATGAATACCGCCAGGGCCACTACTCCGGTCAGACTGTGATCGGTAAACGTCCATTTGTAGAAAAAGGCGCCGCCCACCGCTCCGATGATCGGCCCGACGACAGGAATCCAGGCATAGCCCCAGTTGGAGGGTCCTTTTCCGTGAATCGGCAGGAGAGCGTGGGCCAATCGCGGCCCGAGATCACGCGCCGGGTTGATCGCATAGCCGGTCGTTCCGCCGAGAGACAGACCGATGGCCACAATCAGGAAGCCGACGACAAACGGATTCAACCCTGCTGCAAACTGATTCGCTCCGATAGCCAAAAGACCAAGCACCAGGAAAAACGTGCCTAAAATCTCGCTGAACAAGTTGGCGGCTGTATGGGGAATCGCTGGTCCAGTGGCAAAAATGCCCAGCTTGGCTGCTGCGTCGTCCGTCTCGCGCCAGTGCGGGTAGTAAAAGATCCAGACGAAGGTCGCGCCCATGAATGCTCCGCCGAATTGCGCAATGACGTAGCCCGGCACTTGCTCCCAGGGAAACTGCCCGATGCTCGCCAGCGCGATGGTGAGCGCCGGATTCAAATGCGCGCCGCTGATGCCGCCTACCGCGTAAGCGCCGCACGCCACGGCAAGCCCCCAGCCGAGCGTAATGACGATCCAGCCGCCATTTTGCGCGTATGTCTTTTTCAGGCTTTGGCCCGCGCATACCCCTGCCCCCAAAATAATCAGGATCATCGTCCCGATCCACTCTCCTACGTAAACAGACATGTCCCTACCCCCTTTTTCGGAAAAACGATTCGATTATGGAAACAAAACAAACAACGCGGTGAAACCACTTTCTGAAGCGCTTACATTTCACCTCATTCCTTTGCGTTCTCGGAAAAAACAAAAAAGCCAATACTCGCAAAAATGCAGGGCGCTACCCTCTTTTTGCAAATATTAGCTGATCTCCCAATCTCCACAGCACGATTAACTTATGTTCTACTATATAGCGGACATGTAAAATCTGTCAAGAATCCGTTTTCAAGGGGAGTTGGCTTTGTTTATCGTTCGGGCGAACTTGGTAGCCGCCACAGAGTTTGGTCAAGCTGTAATCGAACGCTCGCCAATAAATCGGAGAATAACTTGATTGAATTTCTCTTTTTCCTCCAGAAAAGGAACATGGCCACTGTAATGAAAAGGAATAAGGAGTGAATTTTTGATGAGTTGGCTGGTTTCCTCGGCATTGGCAAATGGTATGACTTTGTCATGGGTACCATGAATAATCAATGTCGGTACGTTAATTTTTTCGAGCTGGTCTCGTACGTTTTGATCTCGCAACGTCATCATAACGGCGGCAGTCGCCCAACCGGCTGCCTGTAATCCGATTTGAAAAAACCAGTCGGAAAAAGGCCCTGTAACATGTTGAAAGAAAAACTGATTGGACAAGTTGGCCAGCATGCTAGGACGGTCAGATAACGTCTCTGAAATATACAGATCGGCAGCTTGCCTCGGCACAGAACCCGGTGCTTGTGCGCCAATCAACACGAGCTTAGACACGCCAAAGCTTTGATGTCTTGCTAAATATCGAATGGCTAAGGCACCGCCTGCGGAATGGCCCGCCAGCGTAATGTTTTCCAGTTGCAAGGCTTCCACGACGGCAAGAATGTCGTCTGCCAACCGATCCAAGCTGTATCCGCTGTATGGCTTATCCGAATACCCGAATCCTCGCCAGTCCATGGCAATGCAGCGCACGCCTTTGGACGGAAGAACGTCAAACTGATATTCATACTGCTTATGGCTCAATGGCCACCCATGAATAAACAAAATCGGATTGGCCCCCGCGGGATTCAAATCCTGAACAAAAACTTGAACGCCGGGTTCTACCGTAACAAAGTATTCCAAGGTATGTCCCCCCAAGATTGTTCGAGATGAACAAGAGAATGCGACAAGAAATATCGCTTTGTTCGATGTTATGAAGGGAAGCCAGGCGCCATGTCATGTATTCGATTGACCTCTTCATGACCAAGCCAAACACTCTTGCACACAACAAAGCCTCCACCCAACCGGGAAGGAGGCTGTCTTCTCTTTATTCATCCGGCCCATCCCAGAACCCGGACAACAGACTCACCTGCTCGGCCGCGCTTCCCAAGAGCTTCGCTTCCAGGCGATCGATCCGCTTTTGGTAGGCCAGCGCCTCGGACCGGGAACGGTTGCGCAGCAGCGTGCCCCGTTTTTTCCACTGCTCGTAGGCTTGCCGTGTATAGCGCAGCGCCTTTTCCACGTCCCCGAGCTGGTGCTCGCACAGCTTGGCGGCCTCGATGTACACCTCTTCCGGAACATAGCCGGACGATGCCATGCACGACTCCCAGACATGCAGAGCCTGCCGCCAGTCCTTTTGCTTTTTGTACAGGTGACCGATAGCAAGCCTTGCCCGGTTGCTCCAGGCATGGCCGCTGTCCGCGACGAAGCGGTAGCCGGCCAGCGCCGCTTCCTGGTCGCCCAGCGCGTCGTACCATCTGGCCATTTCAAAGCGTTCCTCCGGAGAAGCGGCCACGTCCGGCTGATCCGTCAGCAGCCGGGACATATGGATGTAGAGCGTCATGAGCGAGAGGACGTCTGTCTCGTTATGCCGCAGCACCCCCTCGATCACGTCCGGGTCTTGCGAGTGCAAAAAGTCGAAGTAGCGCACAGGGGCGAGGTAGCCGGGCAAATCGTCCTCGCGGAAAATATCCAGCTTTTCCTGCTCGATGATTCCCAGGCGGCACGATTCCAGTTCGGTCTTCCACAGGCGGCGCGCGCCGTGCAAAAGGTCCAGGTGCCCAAAGGCAGGCAAGGCCGGCACCTGATCGCGCACCAGCGTGTGCCTCGTCCGCACCTGCGGCCAGTCGAACGACTTTCCGTTGAACGTCACCAGATGCGACGATTTTTCCGCCTGCGCGAGAAAAGACTGGTACAAGGTCGCTTCCGCATGGGGAACGGGCAAAAAATGCTGGCGCACCACGACTTCTTTCCCCTCCAGGCGGCTGTAGCCGAGTAAAAAGACGGCATTGCCAGCGCCGCCGGACAGCCCGGTCGTCTCCGTGTCAAAAAACAGCAGCTCGTCCGCTTTCCTGCCCGCCGCCGACAGCGGATGCTCCCTGCCGGACGCTTCCCAGATGGCGATTGCCTCGTGCAGCTGGGAAAAGGTATAGGCACCGTGCCGTTGGCCGCTCGGGTAGCGCACCTCGCGGATCATGACGTGCTCTTCTTCTCCAAAGTAGGGGACCGCCTGCAATGCCTGCCATCTGTCGGCAAACGGAATGGGCGGCTTTCCGGCCGACGACGGCAGCTCCCCAGGCGCCTTTTCTTCTGGCGGAAGAGACGATGCAGGTACTGCCGCCCCCGCCTTGTCCCCGTCCAGCGACATATGCCCCCTCATCCGTTGCAGTTTGGATTTAAGAGACATAGGCGCTTCCTCCTTGGGCGACGCGCAGCAAGGTCATGGCCAGCTCCTTGCTGCCGTCGTCAGCCGCACCGACGCACGACGGGCAGCCTGACGCGCACGGGCAGGAGCTGATAAGCCGCTCGGCCTGGGCGAGAATCGTTTCCATTTCCTTGTACACCTGCTCCGACAGGCCGATGCCGCCCGGATAGCGGTCGTACAGGAAAATCGTCGGCTCCTGCGAGTGAACCGCCTTGCGCTGGGGAATGACGTGCAAGTCCATCGGGTCGCACATGACAAACAGCGGGGCCACGTGCTGAAGCACATGCGCGAGGCCGACCAGACCGCGCTCCACGTCCTCTGTGCCGATCTCCTCCAGAAGCGAATCGGAAAAGCCGATCCAGGCCGCGTTCGTGTGCAGTTCCTCCTCCGGCAGATGGATCGGGCCGGAGCCGATGTTTTCGTGCGTCTCAAACTTGATCTTTTTGAAAATCGTCGCCATCGCATGGACGGAAACTTCCCCGTAGGCAAATACGCTCTGCCCGTGCCGACGGGTCTGGTCCTGCTCCAGCACCTTGAGCTGGACAGCGAGGTTCGCATCGGTGTAATAGTCGACCTGCACTTCCCGGACGTACGCCTTCTTTTCCTCGTAGTCGAGCTTCTCCACCTGGTACTGCGTCCCTTGATGCAGGTAGATCGCTTCTTCATGCAGCAGCGTCATCGAGCTGAAGCGGTCCATTTCCCCGATGACCCGCTCGTTGCCCCGTTCGCTGATGTCGATGATGACCACGTTTTCCTGCGAGGCTGACCGCAGGCTGATGTTGTGGGCCGGAAACGAATCGCTCATCCAGAACCATTTGCCGCGCGAATAGTGCAGCACTTGCTCCTCGGTCAAAAATTCCAGGACTTCCGTGATTTCCGCACGGCCAAACGTATCTCCCTCGCGAAACGGCAGCTCGTACGCCGCGCATTTCAGATGGTCGACCAAAATGATCAGGTTGTCAGGGTTGATCCGCGCCGTCTCCGGGCTGCGGTCAAAAAAGTACTCCGGATGGGCGATCACGTACTGATCCAGCGGCGTCGAACTGCCGACCATGACGACGACCGACTCGCCCTGACGCCTGCCTGCCCGGCCCGCCTGCTGCCATGTGCTGGCGACAGAGCCGGGATACCCGGTAATGACGCACGCCTGCAACTGTCCGATGTCTACGCCCAGCTCCAGTGCGTTCGTGCTGACTACTCCTATGATGTCGCCGCTCCGCAAGCCGCGCTCAATCTCCCTGCGCTGGCTCGGCAAATAGCCGCCGCGATATCCCTGGATCGTTTTCGGGCCGAGCTTGCGCTTGATGAGCTCCTGCAAATACGTCAGCAAAATTTCCACGCGGACGCGGCTGCGCGCAAACAGGATCGTCTGAATGCCGTTGGTCAAAAACTGCTCGGTAATGTCCCGCGCCTCCAGCGTGGCGCTGCGCCGGATGTTAAGCTGGCGGTTGACCACAGGCGGGTTGTAGAAGACGAAATGCTTGACGCCGGACGGCGCTCCGTTGTTGTCGACCAGCTCTACCTGCTCCTCCGTTAGCGCTTCCGCCAGCTCCCGCGGGTTGGCGATCGTCGCCGACGTGCAAATGAACTGCGGCGCGCTGCCGTAAAAAGCACAAATCCGCTTGAGGCGGCGAATCACGTTGGCGACGTGGCTGCCAAACACGCCGCGGTATGTATGCAGCTCGTCAATCACGATGTATTTCAAATGCTCAAAAAACGAAACCCATTTGGTGTGGTGCGGCAAAATGGCGGAATGCAGCATATCCGGGTTGGTGATGACGATATGGCCCGCCTTGCGCACCATCTGCCGAATGTTGGCCGGGGTGTCGCCATCGTACGTTTCCGATTTGATCGGCAGCCCCATTTCGCCAATCAACTCGTGTAGCTCTGCCTTCTGGTCCTGCGCCAACGCCTTGGTCGGAAACAGGTAGAGCGCACGCGCCTGCGCGTCCTCCGCCAGCGTCTGGAGAATCGGCAGATGGTAGCACATGCTTTTCCCGGACGCAGTCGGCGTGACCGCGACGATATGCTTGCCCGCTCGCACGTGGCGAAACGACGTTTCCTGGTGCGTGTACAAAGAGGCAATCCCTCTTCGCGTCAACGCTTCCCGGATACGCGCATCCAGCTCCGCCGGAAACGGGACCGTTCTGGCCTCGCGAGCGGGAATGACCCGCCAGTGGGCGATATTGTCGCGAAACCGCTCGTCTGTTTTCAACTGCTCCAAAATACTTGCCATGTCTTTTTTCATCTTCACCAGGCTCACCTTCTTGCCCTTATTCTACGAATGGACGTTCGGGTTGTAAACCCCTCTGGACGCATGGAAAGCCCGTGCCCGCCAAAAAGAAAAACTGCCATGAGAGCATGGCAGCCGCTTTCTTCCCTTCTTACTTTTTCGCCTGGCCGAGAATCGCGAAGATCACTTCGGCATGGTGCGTATTGTCGATCAGTCCGGCAAACTGTTCTTTGCCTGGGCCGTACGCGTACACGTTGACGTCTTCTCCGGTATGTCCGCCTGTTGTCCAGCCAGTGAAGGAACGCTTGTCAAAAATCGCTTCGATCGCGTTGTCGATGTCCACCTGCTTTTTGGTGGCTGCCGCTTTTTTCACCGAAGCCATTTCTTCTGGAGTCAGAGGCAGATCGATGTACGTTTTCAGCGTTTCCTCTACGTTTGCCCCTTTGGCGATTTCGGCAGACAGGAAATCCGGGGTGCGCTTCGCCGCTTTGATCGGCCCTGCCAGGAAGTTGTACTCCTCTTTCGCGCCTACGGACAAGCCGCCTGTGGAGTGGTCTGCCGTGGCGACAACCAGTGTGTTGCCGTCTTTTTTCGCGAAGTCGATCGCTGCCTTGAACGCCTTTTCAAAGTCTTCCATCTCGCTCATCGCTGCCACGATGTCATTGTCGTGACCCGCCCAGTCAATCTGGCTTCCTTCTACCATCAGGAAGAAGCCGTCCTTGTTTTTGCTCAGTCGCTCGATTGCCGCTTTCGTCATGTCTTCCAGCGAAGGTGTCTTGTCCGTGCGGTCGATCATTTTGTCCATTCCGCCTGTTGCGAACAGACCGAGGATTTTGTCATTTTTGTCGTTCAAAAGCTCTTGCTTGGTCGTGACGTAGCTGTAGCCGTCTTTCTTGAACTCTTCCGTCAGGTTGCGATCCTTGCGTACAAAGTTGCTCAAACCGCCGCCGAGCAATACATCGACGGAATGCTTGCCGTTGATTCGCAGATCGTAATAGTCATTCGCGATCGCGTCCATGTTCTTGCGGCTCTCGTCGTGCGCACCGAAGGCCGCAGGAGTCGCATGCGTAATCTCCGAGGTAGCTACCAGTCCAGTCGATTTGCCTACTTTTTTGGCGCGCTCCAGTACGGTCTCTACTTCGGATTTGTCGTTGTCGACGGCAATGGCATTGTTGTACGTTTTCACGCCGGAAGACATGGCAGTCGCAGCAGAGGCGGAGTCGGTGATGTTTTGCTTGTCATCTTCCGCGTAGGTCATTTGCGCCCCTACCAAATAGTTGTCGAACTCGGTTGGCTCCATGACTGGCGTAGACGGATCGTCTTTCAGATAGCGGTACGCCGTCGTATAGGCCGTTCCCATTCCGTCGCCAATCAGGAAAATGACGTTTTTCGCCGGAGCGGCACTCGCTTGGACCGGACCAGGATGCAGGCCAAACAAGACCGTTGCAACAGCAAGAGAAGAAAGAGCAGACACAGGGACAAGCTTTTTCGGGAATGTACGAAGCATCGTGTACCTCCTGTTATGGGAAATGTTCAGAAGCCTGACCTGATCTTATCTCTCTTGTGTTGAGTTTGAACGGTCTTTGCGTAAAGAATTGTTAGGATATGGTAAAGAGACGAGAGAGGTATTCCCGCAGCACTTCTTCCACCCACTCGCCGTCAAGCCGCTGCGGTTCCAGGTAAGCGTGCAAGGCCAAGCCATCAACGAGCGCGTACAGCTTTTCCGTCTCCATTTCCATGTCCAGCCCTTTTGCGAGCAAGCCCTCTGCGTGTCATAGTCCATCAATCGGCGAATCGCGCTGTAAATCCCGTCATGCTGGGGGTCGTATCCCTCCTTTTTGTGCCGGAAATACGCCGTGAATGCAAACCACACCTCTACCTCCGCCCGTCTTTATTTGGCCCAAACGAAGCAAAAACACCAGCTCCTAACCGTTGATGCCAGACCAAAGCCAGGGTCGGCCCAGAGACGATGCAGAAACAGCGAAACCAGTGCGCCCGGCGCAGGAGAGTTGCTCCTTTTCTTTTTGGCATAAAAGGCAAGCCAGCAGCCATACACATGGCGAGTGGATAGGCAAAAAGCAGACGATACTTGTCGCAAGGACAAGGGAGGTTGGTCGAACATGACTTCACAAGATAAGGGGGAGCGTCTACCAGAGCCGATGCGGGGAGACGGTACCGGGTGGTTTGATCTCGGCCCGCGCAATCTGGAGCGAGATCGGCAAAATCCGAATATGCTCGTACCGCCCGTGACCGATGCAGGCTTGCTCCCGAATTTGAAGTTTTCCTTCTCCGACGCCACCATGACGTTGAATCACGGCGGGTGGTCGCGTGAAGTCACCGTGCGCGAGCTGCCGATTGCAACGACGCTCGCGGGCGTGAACATGGCCCTCACCCCGGGCGGTGTGCGCGAGCTGCACTGGCACCAGCAGGCGGAATGGGCCTACATGCTGCTGGGCCGTGCCCGGATTACTTCGGTAGATCAGCGCGGACGGAATTTTATCGCCGACATCGGTCCAGGCGACCTGTGGTATTTTCCTCCCGGCATCCCGCATTCGATCCAAGGCTTGGAGGAGGGCTGCGAGTTTTTGCTTGTGTTCGACGATGGCCACTTTTCTGATCTGAACACGTTGTCCATCTCCGACTGGTTTGCCCATACACCACCAGATGTGCTGTCCGATAATTTCGGGGTGCCGGAATCGGCTTTTGCCTGCATTCCTTCCAAGCAGGTCTACATTTATCAGTCGGAGGTACCAGGTCCGATTGAAGCCGATGCGGTCGAGTCACCCTACGGAACCGTTCCTCTCCCCTTTTCCCATCGTCTGCTCGCCCAAAAGCCGATCATCACTCCCGGCGGCAGTGTTCGCATCGTCGATTCCCGCAATTTCCCCATCTCGCAAACGATCGCCGCCGCCCTGGTCGAGATTCGTCCGGGGGGAATGCGCGAGCTGCATTGGCACCCCAACAACGATGAATGGCAGTACTATATTTCCGGTCAGGCTCGCATGACCGTTTTTGCCGGAAACGGAACAGCCCGCACGTTTGACTACCGGGCGGGGGATGTCGGCTATGTGCCCTTTGCGACAGGGCATTATATTCAAAATACAGGAAGCGAGACGGTCTGGTTTTTGGAAATGTTCAAAAGCGACCGCTTCGTCGACGTCTCCTTGAACCAGTGGATGGCGCTCACTCCGCACGAGCTTGTCGCTTCCAATCTGAACGTGGGCCCGGAGCTGCTCGACGCCTTGCGCAAGCAAAAATGGCCCGTCGTCAAATATCCCGGGTACGGCTACGATCCAAGCAGAAGATAGCTTCTGTGAGCTTTTGTTTGGCTGCGGGTCCAGGCTGGCAGATTGCCAGCCTGCTCACAGATTCAACACGCCCATGGATTGAATGTGCTGCTTCGTTTCCTCTGTCCCGCACTCGTAAAGGACGTTGTATATTTCCTTCAGACACGCATCGTACCGATCGTTTTCCTCGTCAAAATGATACGGAATGGCGACGACATGACTGCGCAAATAGGTGCCAAATTCATGCTCGGTTCGTTCCTCAAACAAGCTTTTCAACGCGTGAACCTGACGATCCGTCGCTTCAATCTCGAACTCGTACCCGGAATCTCCTTGATTTTCCAGAATCGTTCCTGCCTGAACGGATACGTAGTATCTTTTTTTGTCCATGATGACTCCCGCCTTCCGAACGCTAGTATACAAGTACGGAGATCAATAATATCGCTAGCAGCACCGCAAACGCCCCCAAGTAAAACAGCATCCCCACATTCCCGAGAACCTTGTGCTTGACGGTCGTCTGACTGATGTTGTTGTCCACTTCCTTCGTCTCCTGGCGTTTGGCGTAGCGTATCGTCAAAAACAGCCCTACCAAAAAAATCAGGCCAAAAATGACATAGTACATGCCTGGATAGTGGAGCATTTCTTTTCCCCGCTTCCTCTTCTGATGATTGTTTATAGTTTGCGGGAGGCGAGGTTTTTTATGCATGCCGGACTTTTTTGCGCGGCATCATCCGGGCAGGCTTAGTTTCTCTCGTGGGAAGTGCTGTACGCCTAGGGCGATCACCAGCACCTCATACCGTGCTGCTTTCATCTCTTCTGTAAAGCCGCGGTCGACACGAGCAGGCCTGTACATCTGCATAGCAAGCAAAAACTTATCTTTCTAACTATTACAAAAATTAGAAAAAATGTATAATGAATGTATGATCCAGTCAAGAAAGGTAGGGTACGCATGAAAAAATGGATTCTGTCTTTATGCATCTTATCTGCACTGTTGGTAGTTCCATTGACGCCTGAACTGTCCGTAGAGCCAAAGCCGACCAAACCCAATCACTACCCTGATCCAGGCTGGTAACCCCCTCTGGAAAACGCACCGCCACTAGACGGTGCGTTTTCCTTATTTCCAACTATTTTCCATCAGCAGGAATCACTGGTTTTGCACTCGGGTCATTGTAGAAATAATTGGGGACGTCACCTACAACCAGCGAATCCGTAATGGGGATTTCTGTTACCACTGTAATCTTTTCCGTTGCAAACGGGATAATAATTTGTAAATTCACTTCTACCTTAATGAAAACCGTGACCAGAACCATATTGATTCCGGCTTCCTTTAGTTTGGAATCCAGTCTCGTCTTCACGTTCCCAAGAGGGATGAACGTCACCGGTATATCCGGACCCAATCCTGCTAAAAAGCTGTTTCCCGTTGCTGCCCCCGAAGGAATCGATCCTACCACCTTGTTGCTTTCAAATCCCTCTAAATTTCTTTTGATTTGGTTCGTAACCTCACTCATAAACTTGGTTTGCTCTTGATATTCCAGAGCAAGATTTCTCACTTTCCCATTTGTGTCCTTTTCTACTTTAATCATTTTATTGAAATCTATATTAAATTCTTTAAGCTCTGTAGTAATCGCGTCTGTAATGGCCTCTTTTGCCAACTGCTCCGCTTTTTCGCTAGCCATAAGCAATAAGGTTGGTTGCAACGCTTTGTTTATCAGAACAAAGGACACAAGCATAAAAATCAAAAAGAGTAAAGCCGCATAGAAATACGCTTTGATTTTCGATATCGGTTTCCATGGCTTTATCCTACGTCGCCGACGTATTTTCATGGTCATAAGGGTTACCTCCCAGTAGTACATCCTATGCATCACGTGGCATAGATAGTATCTGGGATATTCCGGCACGTCCCCTCCTCCGGCGCACTGTCAAAGCACAAAGCTTTCCTGACAAAAAGCACCTACGCCTGATAAGCTTCGACCAAAATGCTCATGTAATCGTCCGGCGTAATCGTGCGAACGTTGCTTGGTGTCGAGCCGTTTTGCATCGACAACTCCACGATGCGGGGGAAGTCTTCTTCGCGCACGCCGGGCAAGTCTTTCAGCTTGGGGATGTGCAAGCTGCTTGTCCACTCGGCAATGCCCGCGATCAGCTTGTCGACTGCACCCTCTTCGCTGTCGGCATCCGTGGCAAAGCCCATGTAGCGGGCGAGATCCGCGTGCATCGGCCTGTCTTCCGCAGCATTGAAGCGCAGGACGTGCGGCAAAAAGACGGCGTTTGCCACTCCATGCGGCGTATCGTACAGCCCGCCCAACGCTTCGGCCAGGCAGTGAACAGCGGCCACATCCGCAGAGCCAAAGCACAGTCCCGCAAGCAGGCTGCCTTCGAGCATCGCGTGCCGGGCCGCTTCGTTTCGCCCGTCTGCGTAGGCTGCAGGCAGAGCGGTCACAATCGTCTGCATCGCTTTGGCCCCGAGCGCTTGCGAGATCGGATTCGTCACCTTGCACGTGTAGCCTTCGATGGCGTGAACAAGCGCGTCGACTCCGGTAGCAGCAGTGACGGCAGCCGGCACGCTGTACGTCAAAACCGGGTCGAGCACGGCCAAGACGGGCCGCAGCGCTGCGTGCTTGAGCGTCATTTTCCGGTGCGTGGCAGCCTCCGTAATCACGGCAGAGCGCGTCACTTCCGAGCCAGTTCCCGCTGTCGTCGGGATGCAGATGATCGGCGCGATGCGTTCATAGGCCAGGCGTCCGTCTGCGTAGTCGGCGGGCGTACCGCCGTTTGGCCCGCACAGCGCAATTGTTTTGCCCGTATCCATCGCGCTGCCGCCCCCAATCGCTACGACCATGTCGGCGGCTGTGTCGCAAAACAGGGCTGCCCCTTCCAGACATTCCGTATCGCGGGGATTTTGGCTGAGCCGATCAAACAGCGTCACCTGAAAGCCGGCCGCCGTCAGTTCCTCCCGGATCGGCGCCACCAGCCCTGCCTTGATGACCCCCGGATCGCTGACCAGCAAGACAGACGTGCCTTTTTGCAGATCGTGCAATAGCTTCGGCAGCTCCCCCGCTTTGCCTGTCCCCATTTCGATGCGTGTAGAGCAGTAATAGCTGTATGCGTTCATCGTATCGCCTCCCTTTTCCCCATCATACCCACAGAAAGAGCCGCATGCCAGAAAATCGCAAAAAGATTCGCGCAATAAAAAAGCGCAGCTCTCTGCACGATGTGCTGGAGCTGGCAAAGGCAAACGCCTCCGGCGAGGAGCAGCGCGAATTTGTCCGGCTCGTCGAAAGCGGCCTGGCTCTTCCCAAACATTAAAGCGAAACGACGCCCGTCATCCCGGAACGGAGGTCTCCTTTTGGATTGTCCACGAGAATTTTCACCGTGTACGTATTCGTGCCAGCGTCTGCCTTTGGACTGATCCGCGCTACCTTGCCCGGCACGTGGCGCTGAAGCGCTTCGACGAATACATCGGTTATCTTGTTCAGGGAAAAACGGGCGAGCTCTGCCTCCGATACGCCGATCACGACATACAGTTGGTCGGTGTTCACCACGCTCATGACAGGCATGCTCGCGTTTGCCATCTCGCCCGGCTGGATGCTTTTCATGCTGATGTAGCCTTTGATCGGGCTTTTCAGCGTCGCATTGTCCAGTTGGTACTGGGCATTTTGGACAGCGGCCCGCGCCTTTTGGACACCTGCCTCATACTGGACGAGCTGTTCCTTCGTCGGGCCGTTTTTCGTCTTGTCGTACAGCGCCTTCATCTGCTCGACATTGGCTGCGAGCGATTGCAGCGTCGGCTGCGTCACTCCTTGCCGGGCCAGCCTCAGCTCCTCCTGGGCACGGACGTACTGGGCTTCTGCCTGCGCCAACGCTGTCTGTGCGTCCTCCAGGCTTTGGCTGGAAAGCCCCCCTTGATCGTAGAGCGTCTTTGCCCGGGCCTGCTTCGCTTTGGCGGCATCGTAGACCGATTTCGCCGATTGCGCGGCCGCCGCCAGTTGGGCAAGCTCCTCCGGCCGCTTGCCGTTTTTGACGTCCTCGTACTTGCTTTGCGCCTGCTGCCAGCCCGCCTTGGCGTACTGCAAGTCTTCCGCCCGCGCTCCTGCCTTTGCTTCCTCCCATTTTGCCTGCGCCGAGGCGAGTTCGGCTTTTGCCATTTGCAGGCTCGCTTCCAGCTCGACCGTCTCCAGCGCCAAAAGCGGCGTGCCCGCTTCTACCCGATCGCCTGTATCGCGGAAGACAGCAGCCACTCGACCAGCCGTCTTGGGATAAATCGTGACTTCCTCGATGCCAACCATTTTCCCGCTGAACGAGTGCGTACCCGCTTCCTTCCCTGCTGCTCCTTGCGCAGAGGCTGCCGTTTCCGGTGTTAAGGCGGCAGGTTGCACGGAGCCGCAGCCTGCCAAGCAAGCAATCGCCGTGCTTCCTGCCAGCGCTGCCATCCATTTGCGCCATTTCATGAGAGAACCTCCTTTTATCCTATGGGGAAAAATTGCTTTACTCGGAAATCGCGGACTGTGCCGCTTCCTTGCCTGCTTGCAGGGCTGCCCTGTTTTCTTTTACGAGCAGCACGGTCAAAAACGCCGCCACCAGCACGAGCATGGCCACAAACAGGCTATCTTGCAGCGCCGCGACAGCCGCGTATTTTTTTACGAGCTGACCGAGTAGTCCGCTGGCTGCGGCATACGCCTCCGTCCATGACAGCCCTTTGGCCGCGTACATTTGCTGCCACTGGGACAGCGCCTCCAGCACAGGCTGCCGGGTGGCCGTCACTTGCTCGCTCATCTGCGCCGCATGCTCGGTGCCTCTGCGGGAAAACAAGGAAATCAGTCCGGCAATCCCGATCGAGGTCGCGACCTGCCGGGAAATATTCGTGATAACCGAAGCCGCCGGCACGCGCGCTGGCTCGGACACGGCCACCAGCGGAATTTGCATGGACGTCATCAGACACATGCCCAGTCCGGCTCCGCGCAAGGCGAGCAGCCAATACATCGTCGTCACATTCGTGTCCAGATCGACCTGGCTGAGAAAATAGCCCGGCACGATGCACAACACAAGACCGCCGACAATCAACGGCTTCAGACCGATGCGCGTGACCAGCATGCCGCATAGCGGCGTCACCACCCCGGAAGCGAGCGCCTGCGGCAGCATCATCAGCCCGGTATCCATCGCCGTTTTGCCGAGCATGTTCTCCGAATAGATCGGAAGCAGGTAGATCACACCGAAATTCCCGACCATAATCAGACTGTTCACCAATAGCCCGAGCGTAAACGGGCGGTTGGCAAGCAGGCGAACATCGACCAGCGGATGGGCAGTCGACAGCTCGCGCATGACGAACAGACAGCCGCATAGAAGCGCGCTCATCAGCAAGGAGACGATGAAAAAGGAGTCCCAGCCCTTCTCCTCCCCTTTGGTGACGGCGAGCAGCAGGCTAACCAGTGCAATCGCCGACCAGAGGAATCCCGGCAGATCAAACGGCTGCTTGCGGTTCGCCTCGCTTTCCTGAAAAAAACGCCAGACCAGAAGCATCGCCAACATCCCGAACGGAATGTTCACGGTAAAAATGAAGCGCCAGTCGAGCTGCTCCACAAAATATCCGCTGAGTGTCGGACCGACGGCAGGAGCGACGAAAACCGAGATGCCGAAAACCCCCATGGCTGGCCCCATTTTTTCCGGCGGCACAACTAGCTGGATCATGGACTGACCAATCGTCATCATCAATCCGCCGCCCGCCGCCTGGACGATCCGCGCCGCTATCATCGTGGCGTTGCTGACCGCCAGGCCGCACAGCAGCGAGCCGAGCGTGAACAAAAACAGGCTGGCGAGATAGCTTTTTTTGATGCCAAACCGGATGCCGAGAAAGCCTGCCAGCGGGATGACAGCGGCCATCGTCAATGTGTAGCTGGTCACGACCCACTGGATTTCCTCGGTCGACACCCCGAACACGTTCATCATTTCCGGGATCGCTACGTTGACAATGCTCGTATCCAGCACCGCCATGAACGTGCCCAGCACGATCGCAAAAACGCCCGGCCAAAAATTTTCCTGCGGACTCATCGGCTGCACATCCTTATCGCACATGGATGGATACTCGGGCATTCAAGCCCGGCTGAAAATCATACGGACCTTCGTCAAAGGTGATTTTCACCGCAATGCGCTGTGTCACCTTGGTAAAATTGCCGCTCGCATTCATCGGAGGCAGCAGGGAGAACGTCGACTGCGTGGCTTCGCCCATGCGGCTGACGGTCCCGCGGAACCGCTGGCCTGGGTACTTATCCAGCTCGATATCGACCTTTTGCCCGACCTGGACATAGCCGGCCTCCGCTTCCTCCACATGGGCCTCCACGTACAGTTGCCGTTTGTCCACGACCAGCGCCACCGTGCTACCTGCGCCGACTACCTCGCCTTCCTTGGCCGCTTTTTGCAAAATCACCCCGCTGATCGGCGAGCGGATCATCAAGCTTTCCACCTGAGTGGGACTGGCCGCATTAAGCTGTTCCTGCTCAGCCACGATTTGATCCTTCTCGACCTGGCTGCCCACATCCACTCGCATATGGGTCAGCTTTCCCGCCAGCTTGGGCGCAATCTTGTATATGTCCCCGGTGACAAGCGCGTCCTCCGTCTTGACGTAGAAATAGCTCTGGTAGCCGTAGTAACCCATGACGGCAGCCACGATCAAAAAAACGACGCTCACGATTGCCTTTGGATTCAGCTTTTTCTTTTCCATGTCTCATTTCATCCTCTCCAGCCTCTATACAAACCGACTGCCGGTTTGTGTGAGGGGAAAATAACAGGCACACACGCTATCGTGCTGCCCCTCTTCCACCTTGCTTTTTCAAAAAGATATGCTTCACAACGGGACGGACAAAAATCGTCGCGACAAGCCCGATGAGGTTCCACATGTTGACCAGTATGACGCCCGTATCGCCTGAAATGATCGCGAACGCAAACAACACGGAGCAAAGGAGCGAAAGCCCGAACGCAACTGCCCAAATCACTGTCAGCCAAAAGTTGGAAGCCAGAAACAGCGGATGCGAGGTAAACTCGGCAGGCACCACCTTTTTCGCGTATTGCAGTGTAAACGGCTTTTTGATGCACAACGACCAGGTAGCTGCCACAGCGAGAATGGCGTACATGAACAACTGGGTAAAATCAAACAGGTGAAACGCCGGGAACAACCAGGCAATCCAGAAACCGCAAAAAAAGTACACGACCTTGATCGCAATGATCGTCGTTACCTCACCAAACTTCTTTTTCTGAAACAGGTAGATCAGCAGCGAGAGCACAAAACCGATGGCGAAGCCGAGCGCAGGCGGCTGCACCTGAAAGGCAACGAAAAAAGGAATCAGGTCAACAAAAATCCAGAACAAGGTCATGAACAAAGGGCAACTCTCCTTATAAAATGTAGAATGAACGGCATCCTGATGGCTTGCTGATGGTCTCATCATATATACCGACCGTCGGTTTGTAAAGAACTTTTTTCCAGCTTCTTCTTTCCGTCATGTTTTCAGGCTTTGCCTGTACTTCACCAGCAAATAACCGGCAATGCCAATCGCGCTGCCGATCCATAGAAATGTCACGCCGTAATGCCGCACGTAAACGACTACCTTGTACCACTCTCGCTCCAACATACTTCCCAGAAGCAAAAAAGTCAGGCTCCACAAAAACGCCCCTGTGTAGGCAAAAGCGGCGAATCTGCTGTACTTCATGGCAGACATCCCCGCCAGATAAGCCGTGATGTGGCGCACTCCCGGCAGAAAGTACCCGACGATCAGCAAAATGGCGCCGTACCTGGCAAACAGCTTTTGCGTCGATTCGATTTTTTTCGGAGTGAGATGCAAATACGGCCCTACCTTGAGCAAAAGCGGTAGCCCCCATTTGCAAGCGATCGCGTAGCTGATCGTGATTCCTGCTGCCGCCCCCAAAAACGCGCTCAGCACAGCAAACGGCATGAGCAGCATCCCCCGCGATACCGCGTACCCCGCATACGTCATCAGCACTTCGTCGGGAATCGGCAGCCCGATTACCCCGAGCGCAAGCGAGAAAAAGACGCCCACATATCCGTACTTCATCACAAAAAGGTCCAGATGATGTTCCACGGCTACCTCCATCAGTGATTATCCTCTTTCCATTGTATTCTTTCCCTATTGCTTGTCATTCTGGCTTTTTTTCTCGACTTGGGACAGCTTTTGGCTTTCCCCCGGACACAGGCGACACGCAAGCTCGGAAGGCGAAAGCAGGCACAGAAAAAGGCACCGCCCTGCAAACGGGCGCTGCCTGTCTTTCGTCTCGTCTTCTACCAGTTATTTCTTCAGATCTTCAATGGATGTGATCTCCATATAGGTTGGCACGGCCAGCCCCAGCTTGGTTCCTTCCAGGTTAGGTCCGAGGTCTTCCACGTCTTTGCCGAGCTTCTCCATGTAGTCCGCATGTGTTGTCGGCAGCCATGCGGCAACCATGCCGTCCACGTCGCCGTTCGCTACGCCTACCCACATCGGGCCTGCTTCGACCTGGCTCAGCTCCACTTGATAGTTCAGCTTTTGCTCCAGGACGGTTTTCACCACGTTCGTGCTGGCGATCTCGGAATCCCAGGCGACATAGGCAAGCGTCAGCTTTTGGCCGTTGACTGGCTGCACGCCTTCCACCCATTTGTTCACCGTTGCCTCGTTGTTTTTCACCCACTCGGCTGCTGCTTCCTCCGGCTTTTTGCCGTTTTCGATCTCCAGCATGACTTTTTCCATGTCAGCAGGCGTCCAGGCAAACTTGTCGAGGAAAGCGTAGGCGCCTGGCTGCTCTTCCTTCAAGCCTTTGCGCACGATCGTGTGGATTTGCTCGCCTTTTCCGTAAATGCCTTTCGGGTCTTCCAGGTACTTCATATCAAACTTGGAGAACATCCAGTGCGGGGTCCAGCCGGTCACGATAATCGGCTTCTTGTCCTTGTACGCTTGCGTCAGGGCAGCCGTCATCGCGGCACTGGAGCCTTCCACCAGCTCCCAGTCCTTCAGCTCGTATTCCTCCAGGACTTTTTCGGTCGCCTTCATCAGTCCTGCCCCCGGGTCGATCCCGATGATTTTATGGTCGACAGCCGCTCCTACGCTACCGGATGCTGCCGAGCCTGTATCGCCGCCAGACGGTTCGTTGCCTTGTGAAGTTCCAGCGCTTGAGCAGCCCGCCATCACCATACTGAGTCCCAGTGCGACGGCCAATCCTTTCCAGGTTGCTTTTTTCATGAAAACCCCTCCTACGCTTTTTTTCTCTTTCCTACCCCTTGCGTGATGCGGTCCAGCAAAATCGCCATAATCACGATCGCCAGTCCCGCCTCGAAGCCTTCTCCGATCTTGATCTGCGTCACGGCGCGATAGACGTCCGCGCCAAGTCCCTTCGCGCCAATCATCGAGGCGATGACGACCATGGACAGCGCCAGCATGATGCTTTGGTTGACCCCGGCCATGATCGTCGTTTTCGCGATCGGCAGCTGCACCTTCGTCAGCTTTTGCCAATAGGTCGAGCCGAACGCCTCTGTCGCCTCAATCAAGTCCTCGGGCACCTGACGAATGCCCAGGTTGGTCAGGCGGATCGTCGGCGGCATCGCGAAAATGACGGAAGCGATGACACCCGGCACTTTTCCCAGTCCGAAGAAAAAGATCGCGGGAATCAAGTACACGAACGCAGGCATCGTCTGCATGAAATCAAGCAGCGGTGTCACGACTCTTTGCACGGATTCACTCTTCGCGCACCAGATTCCCACGGGAATCCCGATGATGATCGAGATCAGTCCGGCCGTCAGCACCAGCGCAAGTGTTTCCATAGAATGCTCCCAATAACCCAGGTTTTGAATCAAGAGAAGGCCAATGAATGTGAAAAGAGCAATCGACAGCTTCCCGGCGCGGTACGCCAGCAGTGTCAGCAACAGAATAATCACCCAGAACGGCAGTCCGGTCAAAATCAGCTGAAAGAAATCGACCAACCCGCCAATACACGTCGAAATAAAATCAAACAAAAACCCCAAATGCTCATCCAGTCCGTCCACGATAGTTTCTACCCAGCTGTCGAGGGGCAGCTTCGGAAAAAGTCGATCCATCATTGATCCACCCGCCTTTCTTCATGGGCGACATGCGACGATTCCTGGTTTACCTTTCCTGCCAAACCGCCCAATACGGCTCCTTTTACGAGAACGCCCAAAAGTCGATCCTGTTCGCCTGTCACCGCCACCGGAATATCGGAAAAAGCAACCAGGTCGAACAGTTCATGGAGCAGCGTCTGCGGGCCGACCTTGGGCACCTCTGTGCGCAGGACGCCCTCCAGCGATTTTCCTTGCGCCTTGGCTTCGCTGACGGCGTCTGCGGTCAGCACGCCGAGAAGTGTTTTCTTTTTGTCGACCACGTACAAGCTGGATACCCCGCGATCCCGCATCATCTGCAGGGCGACGCGCGGTCCTTTGTCCAGGGTGATCGTCTCGGCCCGCTTCATCACATTCTCCGCAGACAGCACCTTGGAGCGGTCGACATCTTCCACGAAGCGCTCCACGTATTCGTTGGCCGGATTGGTCATGATTTCTTCCGGCGTGCCGATCTGCACGATGGCGCCGTCCTTCATCAAGGCGATTCGGTCCCCGATCTTCAGCGCCTCATCGAGGTCGTGCGTAATGAAAATAATCGTTTTTTGCATCGTGCTTTGCAATTCCAGCAGCTCATCCTGCATATCCTTGCGAATAAGCGGGTCCAGTGCGCTGAATGCTTCGTCCATCAGAAGCACATCCGGCTCATTGGCAAGTGCACGCGCCAAACCGACGCGCTGCTGCATTCCTCCGCTGAGTTGATCGGGATAGCTTGCTTCCCAGCCTGCCAGACCGACCAGTTCAAGGGATGCTTTCGCCTTGGCTTCGCGCTCGGCTTTGGGAATGCCCTGGATTTCCAGGCCATATGCAGCGTTTTCCAGGACGGTCCGGTGCGGAAACAGGGCGAATTTTTGAAATACCATCCCGAGCTTCTTTCTTCTGACCTCTTGCAACTGTTCGGTGTTCATGCTGACGATATCCGTACCGTCAATCAGGATTCTGCCTTCCGTCGGCTCGATCAGCCGGTTCAGGAGTCGAACCAGCGTCGACTTCCCGCTACCCGAAAGCCCCATGATGACGAAAATTTCGCCGGCATGCACCTCAAAGCTCGCCTGGTTCACCCCAAGAGTAAGACCGGTTTCCTTCGCGATCTCCTGTTTGGTCTTCCCCTTTTTGACCAGAGGCAGTGCGCGTTGGGGCTGTCGACCAAAGATTTTGGTCAAATTCTCTACTTTGATCTTGGGCATAGGGTCACCTCCAACTGTTACGCCCGTATCCGGACTGTTCATTACCTTTACAATTGTAACCAGCCCTTGCCTGTTCCCTCAAACGGGGTGAGACTCGATAATCGGGCATTTTCATCGTTCAGAAAAAACTTTACGTACTTTTCTTTCCGTATTCGCAGTTTATCTCGTATATACTGCTTGATATCTCCATTTACTTTTTGCTTGCGGAAACGTACAATTCTAGTCAGGTAAAATGACTAGAGGAGCTGCTTTTCTCAAAATGGATACGAATCAGGAAAAAATCCTCCAAAAGGCTCAAGAACGCGTGATTGAAGCGTTGGCCCGCAACATGGATTTGTACGGCATTACGATGTCTACCGGCCTCTTGTACGGTACGCTGCTGTTTCAGGACAAGTCCATGACGCTGGATGAAATGGGAGAAGCGCTGGGAATGAGCAAAACCAGCATGAGCAACGGCGTTCGCACCTTGATGGACTTAAATATGGTAGAAAAGATTTGGAAAAAGGGGACGCGGAAAGACCATTACGAGGTCAATCTGGACTGGTATCAAAACTTCATTGACCTGTTCTCCGTAAAGTGGCGCCATGCTATCGAGCAAAACATGCACAGCCTGAAAAAGT
Source organism: Brevibacillus sp. SAFN-007a (assembly GCF_051967035.1). Taxonomy (NCBI): domain Bacteria; kingdom Bacillati; phylum Bacillota; class Bacilli; order Caryophanales; family Paenibacillaceae; genus Brevibacillus; species Brevibacillus sp. SAFN-007a. The sequence goes on from NZ_JBQCKK010000003.1 coordinate 246,806, forward strand.
CGCTTCAGGAGCTGCACACGCTCCAGCAATCGGAGGAGCTGTCAGAGGAACTGAAAGCGCGCGTCGAGCTGAGCATCAGCCGGATCGAAAACGGCCTGGAGTATTATTCGTGGCTGTCTCGTCTGATCGACACCTTTGAATCCCACGAGATTTTTCAGTTTGTCCCCAAAAAATCAAGCGATTCGTAGGGCGGCTTGGCGCCGCTTTGAAGACTCATTCCTTGACTGGCAGACAGGAAGGAATGAGTCTTTTTTTTTACGTTGACTCCTCCCCACGATACATACCGCTAGCCACTCCCGGTCGCGCCGAAGAAACCGTCTGCCGTTCACTCTGGACGGTTTTTCGCTTTTCTCGGCTCCGCCCTGGCTGCAAACAAAAAAACGGGCGTGCCCTCGCGGCTCTCGTCCCGTTTTGCTGTCTTACTCCCCTTTTCGAATGATCGCCTGCACTCTGCCGACCTGTCCATCCGTCAGACGAACCTTGATGCCATGCGGATGCGTACCGGAATTGGTCAAAATGTCCTTGACGATCCCGCGCGTGCGCTTGCCCGTGCGCTGATCCTGTTTCAGAACGATCTCGACCTCCAGGCCAGGTACGATGTCTTTGCGGTTTTTTCCGTTCATGCTCGATAACCTCCTTTTCTGGCTCGATCCCTTTTCCGCTCTTTGTCCCACCTGTGATATAATCGACAAACAACCCTTTCTCATCGGAGGAATTCATGCTTACTTTTGAAGAAAAACTGGCGATTATCGAATCATTCCCGCAGCTGACCAAACACAACGTCTCGCTCAAGCGGGTTAATTTTCACTACGAGGCGAGTCTCCACGACAAAAAGACGGTTGTCTACCACCTGCACCCGAATGGCAACGGCTTCGTATTCGCGGGATTTTTGAAGGGCTATCCCAAAGACGAAAAAGGATACGTCAACATTCGCGATTTCTCCGCAGAGGAATTGCGTACGATCATCGCGGCTTCCATCCAGTCGCTCTCCGTCAAACGCGAGCCAGAGCCAAAAGGCGAAGCGCACGAGCCTGTCGAGCAAACCTGGGTCGACAAGCAAAACACTACGCTATTGCTGTTGCAGGAGGACTCGCTGTGGAACGTCTACCACGGCATGAATCTGGAAGCTTCCTTCGAGTCCTACGTAGAAGCGGAACAGTACCTGAAAGAAGAAGGCTTTTCGTTGCGCAACTAGCTCGTCACGAGAGTAGTCACGCCCTGCCCTTCCTTCCAGCAGACGCAATCCTTTCCTGGGAGAACTCCTCCTGATATGGTACACCTCCACCTAGCCAGATGTACAATCCTTTTATGAGCGTGGCCCGGCAGTCTTTTCGACGTGCTCGGGCCTTCCTGAAAAACAGGGGGATCATGCGCCATGATGAAATACAGAGACATACTTCTCTTTCAAGTCCACAAGCAGCTGGAAGCCTGGCTCACACAGGAAGGGCCAGTCTCCCATGAAGAACTGTATCGCTTTGTCCACTCGTTGCGGGGCACAGCCGGAACCATTGGCCTTGCGGATCTGTCCGCGCTGTCCCAATCGCTACTGGAGCAGTTGGACCACCAGGATGCAAAAGCCTGGCAAACCCACGAGTGGCGCGACTTTTTGCAAGAGCTGATTCCCTTGTGCTACGAGCATCGTCCCGAACAGGAAATCCGTTTGGAGGACCCTACGCTCCCGCAAGAGTCCAGCTATGAGCATCAGCCTCTCCTGCTCATTTTGGATGACGATGCGACGCTGTTGATGTACCTCAAAGAATATTTGGAGAAGCAAAACTGGTCGGTCATCGCAACCGTTTATCCTCACAAGGCACTCGACTACTTCCACGACCTCACCCCCGATTGCCTGATTCTCGATTTACACATTCCCGAAACGGGCGGTTTTCAAGTCATGCAAACGCTCAGCGAAAAAATTAAACGGCAATACGTGCCCACGACGATTATCAGCGTAGACTGCGAGCGGGACACGCGCCTGCGCGCCTTTCGAATGGGCGCTGACGACATCATGTGCAAGCCGCTTGACCTGGAGGAGCTGACTGCCCGACTGGAAAGGCAGCTCCGGCGAAAACGCTGGATGGACAAAATCTTGTTCCTCGATGAATTGACGGGGGTGTTCAACCGCAATTCTCTCGCAGATACGTATCAAAAGCTGCTTGCCGATGCCTTGCGGAACCACCATCCCTTTTCCCTCGCCTTTTTGGACATCGATCATTTCAAAAAGGTCAATGACACTTACGGGCATCTCGTTGGAGACAGCGTTTTGAGCCGCTTCGCCGCCTTCATCCAGTCCAGCTCGGAAAAACAGGATGTCTTTTTCCGCTATGGCGGAGAAGAATTTATTCTGCTCATGCCGCGGACGTCGGTACAGGATGCGAAGCTGCGGCTGGAACGAATGCTTCGCGATTTTTGCGCCCTTACCTTCGAAGCTGCCGAAGGAACGTTTTCCTTGAGCTTTTCCGCGGGCGTCGCGCAAATCGATGATGCGCAAAAGCCGCTCTCCTATTGGATCGACGCAGCAGACACGGCTTTGTACTCCGCCAAAAATGCGGGACGCTGCCGGATTGAAGCCGCTGTGAGCAGCACGGCTCCGGATACGCGCACAGTGAAGCTGAAAGTCGCCATTATCGAAGACGATCCGCTGGTCTGCACCGTCCTCGCCGACTCGGCGCGGGCAAGCCTCGGCGGCTGGATTCACACGGACATTCGGACCTTCTACGAAGGGGCTGCCTTTTTTGCATCCTCCTGGCATCAGGGACCGGAAGCCTATCTCGTCATTTTGGACGGCATCCTGCCGCACATGGATGGGCTTGAGGTTCTGCAGCACATTCGCAATCTGCCCAACGGCCCGCAATACAGGGTGCTGATGCTGACCGGCCACAGTGACAAACTGCACATGGCCCGCGCCCTGCAGCTCGGCGCTGACGACTATATGACCAAGCCCTTCCGTACAAAAGAGCTGGAGGCGCGTATCAAGCGGTTAGCCAAGGGAATGATGTAGGCCAAACCAGATGGGGGGCGAACAAACATGGCAATGATCTTGCTGGCTGAAGATGACGCCGTACTGCGCATGTTGATCGGCGATACGCTGCGGGATGAAGGGCACCTGGTGGATATCGCCTGCGATGGAGAGGAAGCGCTGCAACAAATCCATCAAAATCGGTACGATTTACTGATTTTGGATTACATGATGCCCAAGCTGAGCGGCTTGGAAGTGTTGATCCGGATGAAGCAGATGGCGGACAAACAGGCGGTGAAGGTTCTCATCCTTTCCGCGAAAAGCCAGCATGCGGAGCAGGAAAAAATGCTCGCGGCCGGAGCCAATGGGTTCATGCCCAAACCGTTTAGCCCGCTGGAGCTTGTTCGCAAAGTGGAGGAGATGCTCACATGAGTCTCTTTCGGAAATATGTCCATGAAAGCATGACGCGCCGCTTTGCCCTGCTGATGCTCCTCTTTTTCTCGCTGATGGTCGCAGGCGCGCTGGTCGTGCAGTTGCTGAACCACTATGCTTTTGCGAATTTTCAATCAGCGATGCAGACGTCCAGGCAGAAGCAGGAGCTGCTGAAGCAAATCGCCGAGCATACGAATCAGATTTTTTTTCGGGCGCGCGGGTACTACGCGTTTTTAAGCCCGCACGAGTTCAATGAGTTGTTCCTTGAAAAAACGAGGCTGGAGCAAGCGCTCGATGCCTTCAAGCAAATGCCGCTGAACAGGGAAGAACGCGAAATGGCCGCATCGATCGAATCGTTTGTCGGCCATTTTTTCAGCCACGTGTTCCCGATTTCTTCCCGGTATGCGCAGACAGGCGATTATGAAGCTTTGCGCCAGTTCGCGTCCAGCGGCATCAATGGGGAGGTCAACGATCTGATTAGCTCCGCTACCCGCTACCAGCAGCAGAACGAGCAGCTTATGCTGGCGCAAAACGAGCGCCTGTTCCAGGAGCTGTCCGCGCAAAGCTCCTGGTTCATGGTTTACGTGCTGATGGCGCTGTTGATCTTGCTCTGGGTGACGATCAAAACCACGAGGGATATCGGTCGGCCGTTACTGCGGCTTACGGCCGATGCCGACCGCTTTGCCAAGGGAGAGACGCCCCAGTTAGACAGTCTGGAGCGGGCGGATGAGATCGGCAAGCTCTCCCGCGCTCTCGACTATATGATGAAACAAATTCACCAGAAGGAAGAAGCGCTGATGGCGCAAAACGAAAAACTGCACGCCCAGCAAGGCGAGCTGATGATGCAGCAGGAAAAGCTCCAGGAAGCGCTGGCCCATATGGCGGAAAGCGAGCGTGATCTGGAGAAAAAGAATCGCTTTGTGCTTGCGCTCACCCGTACACAGGACAAAAACGAGCTATTGTCGAGCATCATTTCGAGCGTCGTGGAAATCATGGAGGCAGACAAAGGCGTCATCGTCCTGTCGGGAGCAGAGCGGGACTTCGCCAGCTTCGGCGTTTCCCAGCACGGAATGGATCAGCTGCTGCAAGGAATCGAGGACGGGCCTTTTGTCCGCATCAAAGAGACGGGACTTCCTTTTGTCCTCAAGCGAGAGAGTTCAGGGGGCGAACGAAGTTTCCACATAGCCCCTTCCCGTACGTACGAGCTGTATCTGCCTGTATTGGATTCCCACGGAGAGGTCGTGGCTTGCCTCATTCTCGCCCGCATCGACCGCATGTTCTCCGAGCACGAGCAACACGTCATGATCGGAATGGCCAAGCAAATCTCGCTCGCGCTGGACAAGCTGGCCATGCAGGAGGAAACAAAAAGGCAGCGGCAAAATACGCAGGACATGCTCGACTCTGTGCAGGAAGGCATACAGCTGCTCTCCCCACACGGCGATACGCTTCAGGTGAACAACGCTTTTTGCCAACTGCTTGGCTATGATCGCCGGCAGGCAGCGGCTGATGCTGGCATCGAGGCATTTTTGGCTCATCTGCAAAGCTGCACGGCAGAACCTGCCCGTCTTGTCCCGTACATCAAAGCAGTCGCGCTGGACGAAAGCGGTAAGCCGGCGGACAGCCTCGTTTTTGAACTGACCCATCCTGTCAAACGGTATATCCAGCTCTACGCCAAGACTTTGTCCCGCCATCAGCGAAAGTGGGGCACGCTCCTGGTGTATCGGGACATTACCAAAGAATACGAGATCGACCAGATGAAATCGGAATTCGTCAGCACAGTGAGCCACGAATTACGGACCCCGCTGGCGAGCGTGCTGGGCTTTGCCGAACTGCTGCTGCACAAAGATCTGGAGCCACAACGACAGCAGCGCTACATGACGGCCATCTATCAGGAGGCCACGCGGCTGACGGCGCTTATCAACGATTTTCTCGACTTGCAGCGCATGGAGTCAGGACGGCAGAGCTACGAGATCGCGAAAGTGGAAATCGTTTCGTTGATTCGCGAAGTTTTCGGCATGTATCGCGTGCAGTCCACGCTGCATTCGTTTGAGCTTGAGCTTGCGGCAGAGCAAACGACCGTCTGTGGCGATCGGGACAAGCTGCGTCAGGTGTTCGTCAACTTGATTAGCAATGCCGTGAAATATTCACCGCGCGGCGGGCCTGTCCGAGTCGTCCTGCGCAACGACCGCCACAGGCTGTTCGTCGACATTCACGATGAGGGATTGGGCATTCCTGCCGAGGCTCTTCCTCATTTGTTCACCCGATTTTATCGGGTAGACAACTCCGATCGCCGGGAGATTGGCGGTACAGGACTCGGACTTGCCATCGTGTCGGAGATTGTGCGGATTCACCACGGAGAGGTCACCGTTGCTTCCGAGGCTGGCAAAGGCAGCACGTTTACCGTATCGCTTCCTTTGCCAGGGTCCTCTGCGCAGATCGAACAGCAAAACGGCCCGACCGCCGCTCTCCTCCCCTCCGGCCCCTCCATCGGAAAAGTAGTCATGATCGAGGATGATCTTCATCTGTCCGAGCTGTTGCGCGAGGAACTGCTCGGCGCTGGCTTTGCGGTCTATCCTTCTGCCACGGTACAGGAAGCGCTTGACGCCATTCACAGCCTACGCCCGGATGCCGTCGTGCTCGATTTGATCTTGCAGGATGGCGAGAGCGGTTGGCAGGTGATTGAGGCGATGCAAGATCATCCCGCGTTGAAAACGATTCCGATTGTCATTTCCAGCGCCCTGGAGGAAAAGAAAAAGGCATTCGAGCTGGGCGCCAAGGGCTATTTGATCAAACCGTACCATCCCGGCACGTTGGTGAAGGCGGTCCTGCTCGCCGTCACCAGCCGGGAACCGACCGGACAAATTTTCATTCCCGATTCCTTGTGACTTTTCTTTTCGCCCACAGGGCAGCGAGCGAACCACGGTTGCCTGTAGGCGGAACACTCCCGCGAATGCCTTCCATGCCAGGAAGCTTTTTGGTGAAACAGAAAATCTTGGTATATTCACGGACCTTCCCTCACACATTAATAGAGGTTGCTGTAAAGCACGATGTCCTGCAAAGGAGGAGTTCCTGTGTATTTCTCGAAGAAAGCAGTTGTTCCGGTCGAAGAAGAGGAAACAGATGTGTGGACGTGCAGCAAGGATGGATGTACGTGCTGGATGAGAGATAACTTTTCCTTTGACAACAGCCCGAGCTGCCCTTTTTGCCATTCGCAAATGGTAAAGGCTACCCGCATGCTTCCGGTGCTGACCAATCACAGCAAGCGAACCCCATGAGACTGCCCTTCTTTTTTCTTGCGGGCCTTCGTCCTCTTCTCTACAATTAAGCACAGGACACGAACGATTGGTAGAGGAGATGCCCATGAACCGAAAAGAGATGGAAGAACAAGTCATCCAGGCTTATCAGCGCGATGAGGGCATGATGATTCTCGTCTTTGCCCAGTGGTGCGTCAACCACAGTCTGGATGCGCGCGAGCTGTACGCCCAAGCCTATCCCGCTCAAGGGGAAAATCAGCTCTTGGCCCAAATGCTGGACAACACGGTTCCGAGAGAGGAAGCAGAAGAAATCCCTGACGCCACCCTCCTTGGCGTCCTGTCGCTTTTTGGCAACGACGATTTGGCCTTCGTGGTCAGCCAGGCGATCGAAGCGCGGGACCGCTCTCCAAAATAATGCCGAAAGCCGCACATGATGGTGTGGCTTTTTTCCTGTCTGCCGGGCGATGTCTGGTTGTCATCCCCTCCTCAAATCTCATTCAAAAGTTCATTTTTTAAGATAGGGGCATTCGCTTTTTTATTGTGTTGGCTTTTCAGCATTTTGACGACTTCGCAAGCCGACGAACAAATAAAAGGGGAATGCCTATGTACACAGATTCGAAAATTTTGAAATCGCTGTTTTACATTCAGCTGTTCTCAAGCTTTTTGGTGGTAGTCGGCCATTTTACGGCATCGGTGCTTTATTTCAACGATCCTTTCTGGGTGGTCGCCCTCAATCAGATCAGTCGTTACGGCACCGTGCTGCTGACAATCGCGACCGGCTATTTGACCGCCTACTCGTTTGAAGCCAAAAGTCCGTCGTTCCGCGAATTTTTTACGGGCAAGCTCCTGTACATTTTTCTGCCCTACCTGGTTTCCGGCATTCTGTATCACTATTTGCTGAAAAAGGACATGCCCCATACGTTTCAGGATTTCGCCAACATTTTCATGGGGAAAACAGGCGATCATCTCTACTTTGTGTTCATGATTTGCCAGTATTACGTGTTTGCCTTCTTTTTTCGCAAATGGATTACGAAACAGAACATTCTGTATGTCATCTGGATTCTCCTTGCGGTGCAATACGTGTACATCAACTACTTGCACAAAGGCTGGCTCGGGCTGTCCACCCGGCATATGCTGCCTAGCTGGATTTTCACGCTGTATATGGGGCATCTGCTGTACTGGTATCGGGAAGCCATTCTGTCTTTTTTGCGCAACAACCGCTCCATCCTGATGCTCGTGACGGGGATCGCTACCGCCGCGGCCATGTTTTTTGTCGTCTCCAGCAAGCTGTATGTGGCTGTGCATCTGAGCTTTGTGTTCGCGACACTGCTGTCTTTTCTCGTGCTCATGGTCTTCTTTCTGGAACTGGTGGATCATCTTCGCCTCAAGTTCCGCAAAGGCTTGACCTACTTCATTTTCCTGTTCCACTCCGCTTTTTTGATCCTGTTCAAAGACTTTCTTTTTGAACAATACGGAGAGGTCGCCTGGGTCTTTCAAAACACCTGGTACTCGCTTGTGTACCTGGGCCTGATCCTGGGATGCAGCTGTCTATTGGCTCTCATGCTGGTCTATCTGGTGAAAGGGCTGGAGCGTGTGGGGAAAATGCTGGGGAAAGGACGGCGGGAACGACTTCAATAAAACGGCTGTCCGTGTGTCCGTGGCAAACAAAGAACGACCTGTTGACTTTCGTGGCGAAAGCACCGGTCGTTCTTGCTTTGTTTTGGGGGAGATAGGAGATACACCAAAGGCTTCCGCCGTCAGGAATCCTTGAAGTACATGGAAAATACCGTTTGCTGGTCAGATGACTCGCACGTAATCACTCCACCGTGCCGCTCGATGATTTCCTTGCAAACGTACAGCCCGATTCCCGTCCCCAACTCTTTGGTGGTAAAAAACGGCTCGAAAATGACCGGCAGCAAGTCTCGCGGGATCGGCGCGCCATTGTTGGAGATCGTAATTGCCGTCATCTCGTCGTTGCGATATCCGTTGATCGTAATTTCCTTGTCGCCGTTTTTGCGTTGCAGGGCGTCCAGCGCGTTAGAAATAATGTTGATGAACACTTGCCTCATCTCGTCCCGGTAGCCATCCAAAAGCAGCATCGGATCGATCGTACACGTAATCTGCGCGTTCACATCCACGATGTTCGGATAGAGAAAGGAAAGTATTTCTTCAAATAGTAAAGCTATGCTAAACACTTCTTTGTTCTTATGTACAGCTCCCTTTTTGGAAACCAGCAAAAATTGAGAAACGCGGTAATTCAACTGATGCAGCTCATTCTCGATAATATCCACGTACGGCAGGTTCGGGTAGTCTTCTTTTAGCAAGCGGGAAAATCCCATAATGGAAGTCAGCGGGTTGCGGAATTCATGGACAAAGCTCGAAGCCATCTGCCCTAAAATCGTCAGCCTGTCCTTGTGCGACCGCTCAATAAACAGTTTTTTCTCCTCCAGATCGCTTTCTTTTAGCTCTGTGTACCTGGACACGGCATGCACGAGAAAAATATCGAAGCATTCATTTATTTTAATGATGGCTGGCAATAGGGCAGCGGCCGGAAAAGGACCTTTTTGCAGGACTTTGAGCACCAACTCACGGCCCATGCAAACGTTAAAAACGAAATCGCCGATGTTGATCTGGGCTTGGTTCCGCTCATGCGCTACTTTATAGGCAAGCTGTTTGATATCCTCATGCGTAATTTTCGAACGGAGATAGTCGGCCACCATGCGGTACATGGCTTGTCCGTTCAGATGAATGATCCCGTTGAACTGGTCGTGCTCCCCCACCATGATCCGTTTCCTGAACTCTTCTACCGCTTCTTCCTCATGCTCGTTCAAAAAAAGTGCCAAGTCGTCCATTGCCATCTGTCCCCACTCCGAATGATCGACATACTTATTCCGACTACTATTATACTACCATCCACGTTTTATTACCTAAATATTACTACTCTTCCCATTGTACACCGTTTGTGCCCGAATTACATTTGAAAGTCCTCCTAAAATGCACAAACGGCTCTCCCGAAAAGAAAAGGGCAAAGGGACAGCACGTTCTCAGCCCCTTTGCCCATACAACTGCTTCTTCAGTTCAGCCTGACGATTGTCAACGTCGCTCCTGCGCCTGTCAGTAAAGTAGCGGCTCCTAACAGGCCGAAAAGCTGCAGCGTGATTGTCGATCCAGCACTTAGTGGAGCGATCACAGTATTGTGGAAGGAAGAGAGCGACAGCAATGGCGAGACTACCGATGGAGCAAATGCCGTCCCGTTAATCAACAGCCGCGTGTTGACAGCCAGAGCCACTGTTGTGTTGACAGAGTACGAGATCAGATAGTTTCCTGCCGTTGGCACCGTAAAGGTCGTGTTGCCTCCCCCTACCGTAATGCCGTTTAGCACCTGGTTGTTGGGCAGAGGAATATTGGTTCCCCCTAAAATAACAGCGATCACGGCTCCACCTGTATTGGCTGCGAAGGCGTTGATGTCTGTAAAGGCCGTTCCGGTGGGGCCTGTGGGACCGGTGGCTCCCGTGGGTCCCGTAGCTCCGGTTGCTCCCGTAGCGCCTATTACTCCCGTCGCTCCAGTTGCTCCCGTGGCTCCGGTTGCTCCCGTGGCTCCGGTTGCTCCCGTCACTCCGGTTGCTCCGGTCTCTCCCGTAGCTCCGGTTACCCCCGTTGCTCCTGTTGCTCCCGTGGCTCCGGTTGCTCCCGTTACTCCCGTGGCTCCGGTCTCTCCCGTCGCCCCAGTTGCTCCCGTGGCCCCTGTTACTCCCGTGGCTCCGGTTACTCCCGTCACTCCGGTTGCTCCCGTGGCTCCGGTTACTCCCGTCACTCCGGTTGCTCCCGTGGTTCCTGTTGCTCCCGTCACTCCGGTTGCTCCAGCTTCTCCGGTTACCCCCGTCGCTCCGGTTACACCCGTGGCTCCAGTTGCTCCCGTAGCTCCGGTTGCTCCCGTCACTCCCGTTGCCCCGGCTTCTCCCGTGGCTCCAGTTGCTCCCGTAGCTCCGGTTTCCCCCGTAGCTCCCGTTACTCCCGTAGCTCCCGTTACTCCCGTTGCTCCCGTTGCTCCCGTAGCTCCGGTTACTCCCGTTGCCCCGGTCTCTCCCGTCGCTCCAGTTGCTCCCGTGGCCCCTGTTACTCCCGTTGCTCCGGCTTCTCCCGTGGCTCCGGTTGCTCCCGTCACTCCCGTTGCTCCGGCTTCTCCCGTGGCTCCGGTTGCTCCCGTCACTCCAGTTGCTCCGGCTTCTCCCGTGGCTCCGGTTGCTCCAGCTTCTCCAGTTACCCCCGTCGCTCCGGTTACTCCCGTTGCTCCCGTGGCTCCGGTTGCTCCCGTTGCTCCGGTTTCCCCCGTAGCTCCCGTTACTCCCGTAGCTCCCGTAGCTCCCGTTGCTCCCGTTGCTCCGGTTACTCCCGTTGCTCCCGTTGCTCCGGTTACTCCCGTTGCCCCGGTCTCTCCCGTCGCCCCAGTTGCTCCCGTGGCCCCTGTTACCCCCGTTGCTCCGGTTACTCCCGTCACTCCGGTTGCTCCCGTTGCTCCGGTTTCGCCTGTTGCTCCGGTTGCACCGGTTGCTCCAGCTTCTCCAGTTACCCCCGTCACTCCGGTTACTCCCGTTGCTCCAGTTGCTCCCGTGGCCCCTGTTGCTCCCGTGGCTCCGGTTGCTCCCGTGGCTCCGGTTGCTCCCGTGGCTCCGGTTGCTCCCGTGGCTCCGGTTGCTCCTGTTGTTCCCGTAGCTCCTGTTGTTCCCGTAGCTCCTGTTGCTCCGGTTGCTCCAGCTTCTCCGGTTACCCCCGTCGCTCCGGTTACTCCCGTTGCCCCAGTTACTCCCGTCGCTCCGGTTACTCCCGTGGCTCCAGTTGCTCCCGTAGCTCCTGTTGTTCCCGTGGGTCCGGTTGCTCCCGTTGCTCCAGTTGCTCCGGTGGGTCCGGTTGCTCCCGTTGCTCCGGTTACTCCCGTTGCTCCAGTTGCCCCCGTGACTCCCGTAGCTCCGGCTTCTCCCGTCGCTCCAGTTTCTCCCGTTGCTCCTGTTGCCCCCGTCGCTCCGGTTACCCCCGTCGCTCCAGTTTCTCCCGTGGCTCCAGTTGCTCCCGTGGCTCCTGTTGCCCCCGTGACTCCCGTGGCTCCGGTTGCTCCCGTGGCTCCGGTTGTTCCCGTGGCTCCGGTTACTCCCGTGGCTCCCGTTGCTCCGGTTACTCCCGTCGCCCCAGTTGCCCCAGTTGCCCCCGTCGCCCCAGTTACTCCAGTCGCTCCCGTCCCGCCCCCTGTAGCCCCGGTCGCTCCAGTCGGCCCGGTTGGGCCTGTAGGGCCATGCATAGCAGAAGCGTTTAATACTGCCTGCAACTTCGCCTGAAGCAGCATCTCCTTCCTGATCGTCGCATCGACCGTTTCCCTTACGCTTTTGTCAATTGCCAGCAAATCGTCAATCGTAGCTCCCGACACTCCGCTCACACCGGGGAGCGTGTCGAGCACATATTGAATCTTTTCGCCTTCCGCGTTCAATATATGGCTGAGTCCCAACTCCTCCATCGCGATGGAAGTCAGCAGCAGATTGATCGCGTCCTCACGCGTGATGGTGATATTCGGACTGATATTTGGGATATTTGGAAACGACATAACTCCCCACCTTCCCGTAAAAAACGTAACCTCCCCTTCATCCATGATTCAGCTAACGACAAGCCGTCCGTCCGCCACGCTTTTACGGCTCCTTCATCCACTTTTTCGATGGCCCCACAACCTTGTGGCTCTTTGTCCCACCTGGCAACACTTCGCGATTCAACCAAGGAGCTTGATAACTAACGTGACTTTGAACAACAGAACGCACAGGTCCCCCAGGTTCACCGTACTTTTTCAACAATTCAACTGAATATTTCCATTTTTGTTTAAAAGAAGTAGAAAAAACGACGGAAGAAGCGCTGTAGCCTTCCAAATCCGATAAAGACGAAAAGAGCGCGAAGCGTAGCTCTCGCACAGATGCTTCCACCTCTCGTTTCGGATGGCCCAAAAGGTTCTGTACAAAATCCGATTTTCGCAAAAGGACGCGGAAAAGGTCGTCCAACTGTTCAAACATCTGGATCATTTGTTGTTCAGCCTGACGCAGATCGGGCAATGGGCGGCGGGGATGGGCTATGTCTGGCATGATCTGCTCCACCAAACGAATGAACGCGAGTGCCAACGAGTACATCGCGATCCAGGAAAGCCGGCATGCCTCGACGGCTTGAACAGCCTGCTCCGGCTTTCCTGCCAGATCCTTCTCCCATTCAAAAAAAGAAGCCATCCCCTTGATTCGGCGAAAAGCCATCCATTGTAACATCATCATCGCTTCCAGCCAAAGATTTGACGATTGTAGCGCATGGAATAAAAGTGGGATCGCTTCTTCTTTTGGATGCGTTTTGGCGGCAAGCAAAAAAGCGATGGTGTGGCCGGACTGACCTTGGACAAGGGAAGCCATGGCTTTTTCCATGGCAAACGCAGCTTCAAAAAGACGCTTTGGTCCATCTGCTTTCCCGATGTCTCCCTGACGATTCTTCCAATCCACCACACCCTCAATCATATGGTCCAACAAGCTATTCTTCATGACAATCCCCGCTATTCTCGCCCGGATCGTACGTTTTCCTCTCCATCTCCAAAATGTTGTCGAGCTTGAATTGCAGCAAAATTTGCTTGCTGATAATGCTACGCAGCATTCTTTCCACGCTCCGGTTAATCCGAAGCATATCCTCCAGACAAATGTCTTCTTTTTGCAACAAACGCTGAATTTTTTCCCCTTCCGCATTCATAATATGAGACAGGCTAATCTCTTCCATGGCCACAGAGGTAAGCAGCAGATGAAACACTTCCTCGCGCGTCAACGTAATGCGCGGGGTGATGTCAGGCACATTCGGCAATGACATGTCTCATAACCTCCGTTTCCAGACATGTAGAGGTGCACCCCTCATGCTCCCGAAGACTGCGCCGCTTCCCGGCTGGCAAAGTACCTTTCGTTGTGCAACACGCTCGGATGCGTCGGATGATGCAGCTTTGACATCTCATGGTGGATTTTGGCCCGCCCGTACTCGCCTATCTGATCGTAGCAGTAGCATAGTTGCAGATGCGGCAGCCACGACCAGGCCGATTCATCCGTCATTCCCATCATGTTTGGCGGCCGCTCCAGCAACGTCGCCTGCCGGAACCAATAGATGGCTTTCGGAAAATCTTTTTTCTCCAGGAAAAAGGCTCCCACCTTACAGCAAAACTCCGCCCGCGGCGCGTCAAAGGCCAGCGTTCTCACCAACGATTGAATTTGCTTTTCAGGATGTTTCAGTTGGGCATAACAGTCTGCCTGTTTGTAACACGCCATGATCTGGTCCTCCACCCACCCCAGCCCGCCATCCAAAAAGAGCTGGTACTGCTCGGCTGCCTCCGCCCATCGGCCGTGGTCGAATAGCTCGTTGGCAAAATAATACTGGTCTCTCGGGGAAAACCGCTCTTGGCGCTCCTTGCGCTTCACATAAATTTGCAGGTTGCGGTCGGTGTACGGCTTCTCCTTGCGATGCGTAACAGCAATGTCGCTGTGAAAAGCTCTTCCCGCAACCTCCAGATATTCGTGGACGACACCGTGCCAGACAAACTGGCGCTGTCTTTTGACCAGGCGGTTTCTCCGCAAATATTTGACGGGCCTGCCTCTCTCGTCAAATGCCAGGTGGTAGGGCATGGAGACGTAATCGTATTCGAACGGCTCCATGCGGCGCAATGCCAGAAAACGAGAGCGATCCACCTCTTCGAGCACATCGTCGGCATCGAGCCAAAAAATGTAGTCCTTGCTCGCTTTGCTGAAGGCAAAGTTGCGCGCTGCCGCAAAGTCGTCGATCCAGGGAAAATCATACAGCTTGGCACCGAATGACCGGGCGATTTCTTTCGTCTGATCGTCCGAGCCCGTATCGACAACAATCATCTCATCCACCAGATCATACACAGTCGACAAGCAGCGCCTCAGCGTCTGTTCTTCATTGCGAACGATCATGCACAAGCTGATCGTAAACACGCAGATCGCCCTCCTTTGGCCGAATCTTTTACCATCTTATTTCCAGCTAAAGCACAATATGTATATCCCCTCACATAACCGCAAGATCGCGAGAATATGGTGTATCAAGATGCTCTGACCACAACGCAAGGAAGGTGATAGCGTCCATGACACCCCCGCTCCTCTCGCTTTGCATGATTGTCAAGGACGAGGCCGATCAGATCGAAGCTTGTCTGACAAGCGTTCATTCAGTCGTAGATGAAATCATTATCGTGGACACAGGATCAACGGACGGCACTCAGGAGCTTTGTCGCAAATACGGGGCAACAGTCATCGAGGTACCGTGGGAAGACAGCTTTTCCAAAGCGCGCAACATCGGCTTGAAAGCTGCCCGGGGCCAGTGGATTTTGTGGCTGGACGCAGATGAACGGCTGGAGACAGAAGATCAGGAAGCGCTGCGTCAGGCGGCGCTCTCAAGCAAGGCCGATGCGCTGTTTCTCAAGCTCATTCATTATCAGGGCCAACAAATCGAAGCCGCCTCCCTGCACCTGGCCAGCCGCTACGCGCAAATCCGTCTGTTTCGCAACAAAAAAGGCTTCCAGTTTGTCAGGGACATTCACGAAGTGCTCCAGTGGCCTGCTTCTCTTCCGAACCATCGTCCGATCCCGCTGCTGCCCGTGCGCATCTACCATTTTGGCTATATAGAGGAAGTTGTCACGAAAAAAAACAAGGCGCAACGCAACCTCAAGCTATTGCTGCGGGAAAGGGAAAATCCGGATCGCGACCCGTGGTGCGACTACCACCTGGCCAGCGAGTTTTCCCGCGCCCAAAAATGGGAACACGCCTTTACGCTCGTCAACCAAGCTTTGGAAGGCTTTCTGAAAAAACAGCAGCTCCCGCCCTCGCTTTTATACAAATTGAAATACGAAATCTTGTTCAGGCACGGCAGCATGCGGGGAACGTGGCCTGGCATCGAATGCGCCATCCGGCTCTACCCGGACTATGTCGACCTGCATTTTTACAAGGGCGTTTTTCTGATGGAGCACGGGCTGTACGCCGAAGCGATCAAGTCGTTCGAGCGTTGCCTGGAGATCGGGGAAAATCAATGGGAGCATCTCAGTCAGTTTGGCATGGGCAGCTTTCATGCCCTGCACTATCTCGGACGCTGCATGCAGCGCCTCGGTAAAAAACAGGAGGCGCACGTATACGATCAGACTTCTGCCCGTTTGATTCGTACATATGCATACGCCAACGCGCCAGCGACCAAGGGGGCGATGAAATGACAATGAAACAGCGCATTCTCATTGGCAGTCCGGTTTGCCAAAAGCCCGATGTGCTGCGTATGTTTTTGTTTTCGCTGGAGAAGCTTTCGACGTCGAGCCTTGCGATTCACTACCTGTTTATCGACGACAATACCGACCCGGCATCGAGCAAGCTGCTCCACCGCTTTGCCGAAAAGCATCCTGGGCAAGTAGAGATCATTCGCAGTCAAGAAGCGCCGTCTGCTTACACCTGCAACGAATCGACCCATGTCTGGACAGATGAGCTGGTCTGGCGGGTGGCCGGTTTCAAAAATCAACTGATCGCCCGCGCGAAGGAGGGCGACTACGACGGGCTGTTTTTGCTCGACTCGGATTTGCTGCTTCAGCCTGCCACGCTGGAAGCATTGATCGCGGCGGACAAGGATATCGTCTCTGAAATCTTCTGGACGAGTTGGACGCCAGACAGTCTCCCCATGCCGCAAGTTTGGCTTACGGATCAGTACACGCAATTTGAAAGGGACCACCATCAGGAGACACTCACCACCGAAGAACAATATTTGCGACAATTCGCCTTCTACGAACAGTTGCGCGTTCCCGGCTTGTATGAGGTAGGCGGCCTCGGTGCCTGCACCTTGATTCGTCGGAAGGCGCTTTTGGCCGGCCTGAGCTTTTCCCGCATCCACAATGTCACGTTTTGGGGAGAAGACCGCCATTTTTGCATCCGGGCGGTCGCGCTCGGCTTCTCTTTGTTCGTGGATACCCACTATCCCGCGTTCCATCTGTACCGGGAAAGCGACTTTCCGGAA
This sequence comes from Brevibacillus sp. SAFN-007a, assembly GCF_051967035.1. Classification (NCBI taxonomy): domain Bacteria; kingdom Bacillati; phylum Bacillota; class Bacilli; order Caryophanales; family Paenibacillaceae; genus Brevibacillus; species Brevibacillus sp. SAFN-007a. The sequence continues at coordinate 263,495 of NZ_JBQCKK010000003.1, forward strand.
GCGACAGTCTGGATGAAGCAAATCTATGGCTCTGCGCCTGTCCGCGTCAAAATGTCCCATGCGATCACCAGCCCCCTGCCCCGTCCCAAAATTACCTTGTCCATGGTGATTCACAACGAGGCAGACAAATATCTCGCCCAGGTTCTCACGAAGCACCGGGAATACATTGACGAAGCTGTTATCATCGACGATGGAAGCACAGACGACAGCGTCGAGATTTGCCATGAGCTGTTAAAAGGGATCCCGCTTCATCTCGTCTCCAACCCGACGCCGCAGTTTACCAATGAAGTCGCCTTGCGCAAACAGCAGTGGATGGAAACCGTCTCCCGCCATCCCGAATGGATCGTCAATATGGATGCCGACGAAGTCTTCGAGGACGGATTCGCGGCTGGTGTCCATACGCTGCTCGCCAGGAAACACGGCGATGTTTGCTGCTTCCGCTTGTACGATATGTGGTCAGATTCCCACTACCGCGAGGACCCTTACTGGCGGGCCCACCATGTATACCGGCCGTTCATCATCCGCTACCGCCCGAATCACCGCTATCTATGGAAAGAACAGCCACTGCATTGTGGACGCTTTCCCAGCAATATTTTCGAGCTGCCGTCGTTTCTCAGCCATTATCGCGTCAAGCATCTGGGCTGGTCCTCGGAAAAAATTCGCCTGGAAAAGTACACCCGCTACAAGCTGTTGGACCCGGGCGCCTTGTATGGCTGGAAGGAACAGTACGAGTCGATTCTGGATGCAGAGCCAAACCTGGTGCCGTGGAAGGAGTAATCCCGAAAAAACCGGATCGTCTTGCTCGGAGCAAAACACGGTTGCGTTTTCGCCCCAGGTGCAAACGGGCCTTTGCTTGCGAAGCAGACATACAAGGAAAGCCAGCCGCAGACTCCTTCTGCGGCTTTTGGCTTTTGGCCTTTTGCTTTTTGGCGCTGCTCCACGCGCTCGTGTCACAGCCTCAACCATGTGTGCGCCTAAGCAGCCAAAGTGGTGTACTTCTTTCGAAAATGGAAAAAATACGAGGAGAAAGGAGGCGAGGCACAAATGAGGGGCCAAAAACGAATCGCTTTTCTCGCGGGGATCCTGCTTGTTGGATATGTCTCCGCTTTCGGCTTGCCCGCCGCAGACGCAAACGTTGGCGACGACCACGACCCGATCAAACAACCGGAAAAGAAAGTCGAAACGCCGGAAAAGCGGCTACACCAACGGGAGGGCCAACTGGAGAGCCTGGAATCAGCCACTCCCCGCACGTTGCCCGACGCGCCTTTTCGCTATCGGCCCGCCCTTCCCTCCAGTGTGTTGCCTGTTGCCGACATCCTTCGCACCGGAACTCGCATCCGCCATCAACTGCTTGTGGACAAGCCCAAATACAGCCGTCCTGCCTACGAGGATCACTGGCACAGCAAGCTCGGAAGATGGAGCGATTTGCCTACCCGCGCTCACTACGCGCTGCATCGCCTGTTTGCCCAGTACGATATTGGGCTGTCCAGCTGGTACGATTTTGGGCAGCAGCTCGGCCTCTCCATCCCGATGCGCCAGGACAAGCAGTCGCTCGATCTGTACATCGTAGCTTTTCAGACCAAGATTACAGAAGTCTATACAAAAGGAAACCAGATCGTGGTGACGGGCCTCCCGAAAAAACGCGGCGTGCAAGTCATAACGGTGAAAACGGGGCAGCTTCGCCCCGCCAATCCGGAAGAAAACTTGCTGATTCAGCTCGTCACGCCAGATGGATACGAGCTTGACGATACTATCATCAGCTACGTCCCTCCTGATTTTTCGAAAGAAAGAGCCAGGTAAATCCGTTCAGATCTCCCGCCGAAACCCCACCGCTTTTCGCGCTCCATCCCACTCTACTTTCAGTCCCAGCAAGGCAGCCAGCTCTCTTGCAGGCGCAAAAGCCGTGCCGTTGTCGAACAGGCAGGCCAGCTTTTGCCCGTTTACCGTTACGGTTTTGGTGTGCGGCTCCCACTCGACCTTTCCCCCGGCCGCCTCGGCGAGCGCTCGCACCGGGACATAGGAAACGCCAGCGACCAGCTTGCCTGTCGTCGCTAGCGTCAGCTCGACTTTGATGGCGCAGTTATCAACAGCCACCTGTGGTTTTTGTGGAAAACCTGTTAGCAACCTGTGGACATCCTGTTTAAAACGATTCCATGCCGCTTGTGCCGTTTGGCCCAAAAAAGCTTGGGCCGTGCGGTCATCAACGAAAAAAGCGGGGCAGTTTTTCCCGGTGATGTCATAATGACGCCAGAGCTTATCCACACCCCACCCGTATCGTTGTAAGATATCCGCTGCCAATTGTACCGTTTGCTGATACGTTTTGGCGAAGCTGCCGTCCGCATTGACGCACATCTCGATGCCAATCGTGCAGTCATTCGGGTACTTGCTCAGCATGGCGACAGCTTCCGGCTTGTACGATTTCGCCCCGACATGATAGCCCATTTCGTTTTCCGGCAAACACCGGACAATCTGCCGGTCGTCCACGATATAGTGGGAGCTGGCCTCCGTCGTCGGCTTGTTGAAGTAGTTCCGGTTGGCGATTGCGTCGGCGCCTTTTTTCTCGTTGGCGGTCCAGTGGATGACCAGCGCTTTCGGGACAATCCGGATGCCCGGCCGGGCGGATTTGTTGGTGATAAATAGCTCGGTGATCTGCACTACTGCTCACTCCCCCTTTTCTTAGTCGTCTGCTTCCATAGCTGATGGGTCAGGCTCGCCACGCCCGCAGCCAGAATGCCCTGCACGCTATTCTCCATGGTGTACGCCTGCAAGATGCCACACGCCAGCACAATGCCTGCCAGCGTGAGCAGCCACGGAATGCTCCAGTCTGGCACATGCGGCGTCCGCTTGAGAAAGTAGCCCACCACCAGGAGTGCAACAACTACGATGAGTGCCTTATCCAGCAGGAATTGATTGGCCAATGCCAAGAGATCCGTTTCGTTCATGATACCCCTCCACCTTTCGCAAGCGATTCAATGAGTTTCCAAATGAGGGCCCCAGCACCAAGCACGGTCCCGACGATCCAGCGTTTATCGTCCTTGCCTTGTTGCTTGTCGTCCTCGATTCGTTTTTCGATTTCTTTCTTGATGTCCTCGGCCTTCTTGGTCAGATCGGTGATCTCCATGCTCAGCTCGTCGAGTCGCTTGTGAGCTACTTTCGTACTCTGCATAGCCTCGATGGCCAGCTTTTCGGTCGAATCAAGCTTGTTTGCCATGCTGCCGAGCTGCTTGATTTCCGTTTCGATTTTCCCGATCGCAACCAGGATGTCAGTGATTCCTTTTTGTAGATCTTTGATCTCGTCCGCCACTAGCACATAACCTCCTCACCCCCTTGGGGCGAAACATAAATAGCCTCGCTAGGCACGAGGCAAACTCATCGGTATGGTGGCAAGAGAAGGGCACAGCAGCCACCTAAGCAACCTGGATTAGTTTCTCTGAAGAAGCCAGTAGACCAGGCGTCAGATAATCTTTCGGCCTCTCTGGAAGAAGCTCAATCCACGCGGTCTGATACATCTTGTAAGCTGACTCGCAGCAATTCATCTTGTTTGCGGCATCCATGACATGGATTCTGCCTTGCGAAAGAATAAACAAGCCGTTGCTCAACGATTGTTTGAGGTCATAGGGCGTCCGCAAATGCTCGTTGATAAATTGCTGCATCCGATGTTTTTGCAAATTAGATAATGTCTCTTTGAGACGGAATACATCGTATTCATCGGGCCGGTATTCCAAATGACGAATCTGAAAAGGATATCGCCAATCGGTTTCCACGAGGTGGAGATCGTCCAAGACGATCGCAACATGAGAATAAGGGGAGTCCGTGACCCCCATGATGATCTTTCCTATCCATGAATCCCCCTTGTAAAAAAGGAGATCGAAGCGTCTGAGTTCCACACGCCCCGCCTCCTACCAAGTACCGGTTACAGCCATTTTCGCATTGTAGTATTCTTGCCGGTTTTGCTGGGTCTTTTCAAACTGCTGATGGAAATACTGGTATCGCCAATCGGTCGTGTCGTTGATTGGCATGTCGTTTAGGTTGATCGTCGAGAGCATCGCGTCCAGATATTGCTGTTCTTCGGCAGAAAGCTTTGTACGATCGATTGCCTTGCCCAGCAATTTAAAAAGCACTACCAGACCGAATTCGACGGCTGACAGTGCTTTAGGGACTTCCTCTTTTGCGGGGGAGTAGTCTTTGAAAAGGACGAGCGTTACCAGCTCTTGCTCTTCGGGGGAGAGAGAGGGATAAGTGGCTGCGGTGATTTCACCGGCAGCGATTTTATCACGGATGTCCTGTTCCTTTTTCGCCTGTGCCACATCCACCCTTGTTTCCAATTGAAGCAATTTGAGTTGTTCTTCTGCCGGCAGGTAAATTGAAAAGTCTGGGTTCGTTACGAGCGCCCCGTCGACGTACCGATATTTTCCACTTTCAAAATCGGCAGGGATTTCTCCAGCGTAGTCGATTGCATCCACGTTTTCGTAGTCTCCGATGATTATGCCATCGATTTCTAAACCGTGTTCTTTTAATTCCGCCTTACTGCTTACCCACAGGACGTTATTAGTTGCTTTTTGCACGATAATAAACATTTAGATTCCCCTTTCTAGTCGATCACATAGTCAGTAATAAGTAATTCCGAGTCAGTTAATGCTACACCCACCATCGTCCCATTGTTTAGGTTAGGGAGGCCGGTAATGGAATCTGCATAATACGGTCGTCCAATTCCAAGCCCTGTCAATCCCTTCACGTTACCTTTCAGGACAACTGTTCCAGCTGCATCTTGCAAGTAACCAATCAACTTTCCAGTTCTCCGCGAGTGCTTGACCATCGTAGAAAAGCCTCCTGCAGGAATAACGAGTGCCCGCTGAAGGTCGGATGTTCCCGGATCCAACAAGAGAATATGCGTCCAATTGTATCCGTCATTTACACCCAAATTTGTCTGTGGGTCAGCTAGGGCAACTGTATTTCCGTCAGAAGAAATTGAAAGTGAGCAGCAGTACAGGTTCCCTGATCCGCTTGCACTGATCCATGCAATAAGCACCCGATCCAACTCTTGCAAAGTTTTTGCGTCCGGGTACATAAAGTTACCGCTAAAGGTCAAGGCATAATCGCTGGCGTTTGTCACGGCAAGGGTTACGGTCGTTCCGCTGATCGCGAAGATCATATTTGCGCAGGTGCCGGTCGCGCTGGTTGTCGTCGTAAGTAGTACCCGATCCGTTGAGATTTTGTTGAGAATGGGAGTCCCCTGACCTGACGCGCTTTTTGTTAGACCGCCTGATGTATTTACAGCTACGCTAGTACCAGAAAACGTAAGGACGCGGCAGTAATAATTGCTGCTGTACCAAAAGACAAGCAAAGCCTTGTCCGTTCCTAGGAGAACAACATCCGAAGTGGAGATTGCTCCTGTTGTGAAGTGGACGTTGGTTGTTCCGGGGCTAATCGTGTTGCCCGTTATAGAAAATACCCGAACCGCACCGTACCCGCTGGCGTTCTCTTGCCTGTATGCCGCCACCACTCGGTTAGCGTCGATTTTTTCCAGACACAAGTTCGTTGGGTTTGTATCGATCGCAACTCCCGTTCCTACTGTGATCACGTCATTTGCATCCGCCTGTACAATAAATGCGGTTTTAGTAGCCAGAAATGCTTTGCCACCACCAAGGTCAACGACGTCCTGTATTGCCGCGCTTGCATCAGATGCGGTTTGAATAACGACTGGTGTCCCCGATGAGAAATTCTCGTTTGCATCGATCGTAACCACGACCGCGTAGGTCGTGTACGTGCCGCCGCTGATGATTGTATAGAAGTACAAGAATTTATTTGCGGCCAGTGAGATCGTCTTTGGGTAATATGTTTGTGCTCCATTCTGTCCACCAGTCACGATTTCCCGTTGTGTATTGTACATCAATCCCACTTTTCTCAGGGGCAAGTCTGATACCTGACCGTTATCCAGCAGCTGAACGAATTTTCCCGGCGTCGCCTTATTTCCCTGATAAATTGGATATGTTCTGGTAATTTGATCCTTCGCCATGGTTTCACCTACCTTTCCCAGAAGGCTTTCTTAATTAGTAATTCGGTCGCGCTGATCGCTACCCCAAGCTTGGTAGCTGTCCCCGTTTTTGTCAGATTCCCAGATGAATCGACGTAGTAGGTGGCGTTTGGTGTAAGACTCGAAAAGCCTTTTGCAATTCCCTTTAGAAGGACTTTAACCATTTGTCCAGGTGTAGCAGCGTTCATGGCCACGCCGATTACGTTGGTAATTCGCTTCACCAGACCTTTAATTTTTAACGAATCTGTGCTATCCCCGAAAATGACAACAGTACCCGAGTTCGTTCGAAGTCCTTCAACGGTACTGGTCGCTGACGAAGATAGAGTAATAACCGGATCGGTGGTGACAGCCCCACCTGGGCCGATGCTAGTGCCACGGCTCTTGATCGCTGTGCCTGTAGCATAAAGAATATCGAACCGGGAATTGGAATAAGGGATGATCCTTATATCATCTGACCCAGTATCCAAAACAACGGGATTTCCTTGGCTGATACCATTTACTTTGCCATTACTATCTCGGGTTAGGGTAATAATTCGAAGTGTTGGTTGAGGGTTGCAGTACCCGACTAAAAGTGTGTAGCTGTCGATCTGAACAAGGTCCATACCTCTCGCCGCGCCAGCTGCTGAGTTCATGGTAAGAGCTGTTTTTTGTGCCAGTGTTTGTGCGAGGGTGTCTACTTCGTATATTCTAATAACTTGGTAGTAGCCGACTGCATTTACAAAGTAGTCGTAAATCAGGGCCAGTTCGTTCGCGCCAACTCGGTACAACTGCTGAAAGTAAGACAAATCGCCTTGAAAAGCTGCTTGTAGACCAAAGGTAAAGCCTGTGTCGGTCATGGTCATGGTTGCGATTTTCCCATAGGAATAGGTGCCTCCCATGGCTGTCCAGACAAAGAAATTGTTGCCCATATACACCATATCAAGGACGCTATTCTGATCTACGCCGGATGTAGAGGTAGATGACTTGCCTAACGTGATATTAAACCCGTTGATTACTAACTCCTGAGCCTTTACATTAGGAGAACCAACCCCGTACAGAATAACGGCCTGAGTTGGGGATACAACAGCCAGAGCGAAACGAGAATTCCCAGTTGCATCAGTGATGGCAATCGGCGTGCCTACAGTAAAAGCACCGTTCAACTCCTGCACAACAGCTACCTTGGTACAGTTAGAACCACCACTGTCATACCAGGCCATTAAAAACAGTCCGGGGCTGATCTCCTTAACCTTTATCTGTTGACTTTCGCGCGCGCTTGATGCCGCGATAGTACCTACCAGATTAGTGGCACCTGTAATAACTCCATCCCCAGTAATAACCGCGTCTCTTACCTGATTCGTGTTTGCAAGCTCCACCAGGCTGCCGGCCGCAAGTGCTGACGAGGAAGATGCGACGGAATAGCTTCTCGCAATCTCATTTGCTGTTTCAGCCCCAGCAGGTGCCCCTGTCCCAATTCCATGCGCTCCTAATACCTGCATTACATCCATAATCTCACCCCTTTCTATGCAACGCTGGTGATATCTCCATCAGCGTCATATGTGATCGTCCATATTTTCGTTTCAGCGACAGTCGTCCCATCCGCCTTGTAATACGTCCAGGTGTCCGTTTGATAGTTACCATTTGCGTCAGGGTTGGACAGGACAGAGCGCATGAACAGGGTATTATCAGACTCGCGTTTGTAATCGACCTGTGTGAATTTTCCGCTTGCGTCCTTCCCACTCTTTGTGATCTTCAGCCGGGCGAGTTGATCCGCTACCAACTTGCCGTTGGCATCGCGGGTGGGAATCTGGTTTGCGCCTGTTCCTACATGATAGCCGTCTACCATGTCTGCATTCAGGTTGGTGTTCAGTGTTCCATTGGATAATGGGACGTTGTCGGCTGCGTTTCCTACCGTTTTTCCTGCAACAGTCGACGCGTCGCCGGTGATGCTAAATGCTCCCTTGCCTTGTCCATCAAGCCGAGGAATCTTATTAGCTCCGTTGGCGGCTACATCTGTTTGCTTGACAAAAGCGTCCTTCGATACGATGGTTCGGCTGTCGGTCGAAGTAATGACTGAAGTAGCATCAGTGGCGAAGTACCAAAGTTTGCACTTGGCGTCAGCAGTTGCTTGAGAAGTGGTGTTTTTCACCAAACCGTCCGTGTCAAGGTAGATGTATTGTCCTTGGGTTCCATTTAACTGGATGCTGCCTGCAGCAACATCAATTTTGACTCCATTGACATAAGCTGCACCAGCCGTATAGTTGGCCGTCAACCCATTGGTCGTGAATGCAAGCCCCGAGATCACGGAGCTGCCCAGAATATTTTGAGCCAATCCTTCAACAAGCTGATGAGCCCTTTCAATTCCAGATTCCATGTTATTTGCCCGGGTGGCCGTAAATTTGGTCCCTTGTTGAACGATTTCTCCAGTGCCAGGATCCACGATATGATCGACCCACGTATTTTTTTGATAGCTCACTATCCGCTCACCTCCACTTTGACCTCAAATTCAAAGGCGATCAGCAGTCCGCTGTCGCCTTTTGTGATGCTTAAAGGCTTTACCGCCAAAGCATTACCACCACTGTCAACCAATGATGCAGCCTGAATCTGACCTTGGGATTGCACGTCGTCCAGATAGATATATTTGGTGACCTTCATGCCGCTGATGCTTGTCTTAAAGATTGGATAGGTCTTCAGTTGACCATCGACATTGATCAGCGCATTCGCAACATGATTGTTAAGATCGTCTCGCAAAAGTTCCAACAGCCGATTTTGAACAATTGCCAATGCTCTCACCCCCTATTCAGGAACAGAGTAGAACGTATTGGTCAGAGGGTGGTCCACAGTATTCGTCCGGGCTGCTTCTCCCACCATTACGCTCTCTTTATAAATGCGCCCTTCCAGGTCATCCTCGGCGGAAAAGGTACCGCAGAGAATGTAGTCAACCTCGAAAAAGCGTGCTGCAACCGAAACCAGAATGTCTTCGCCTCTACTGTTAACCACTGCCTTGCTGCAATTGACATGGATAGGTCTAATCCTTTCAAAATCCTTGGATAAATCAAGGAGGTTGACGGGTTGTGAATCAGAAAACTCGAACACTACTTCCTTGTTCGCGAAATCCTCCGTAACTTTCTCCAGCTTCCCGACCGCCTGACCCATTGCTCTTAGAACCGGTAAGGTAAATGGCAGTCGAGCCCAATGTTTTCGTAGGATATTCTTGCGCCGCTCCTCCACGCTCAAGAGCTGCTTTTTCCCGAAATAAATCCAGTCCCAAATATCCAATCCCCACGTGGCCGACCACGGAGTGAGCTGCTGCTGCAGGTCCTCCCTCTGTGCGTGAAAAGCGTCCACCGCTGAAGCCGTTCCTTCGAAATGATACTCCGCAACCTCATTCTCATACCAGTAAGGCGGCATCATCTGTCTGTACCGTTCAGGGATCATGTCGTCACCACCAGTTGCAGAGTGGCGACAGAATCAGCAGGCACGGTCAGGTTGGCTTCCTCGCCGTTCAGCGTGTAGTCGGTGAAGTCCTCTACGCCGTCCACGAAAAAGAGCGATCCGATCTGCTGATACACGATCTGGGAACGCCCTTTCAGGTATGTCTTTACGTGCGAGGCGATTTGCTCCTCGACTTTTGCCAGCTCGACGTCTGGCCGCAAACTGACCTTCACGGCGATTGCTACCGGATAGACATTGGCCGGAAGCACCTGCAAATCGTGCAGCGCACGCCGCTTGTCTTCCAGCTTGCTTCGAACCTGCGCAGCCAATTCCGGCGTAGCCGGCTGTCCGTCCACGTCCGTGATGTACACGTCGATGGAAAGATCGTGCCGCGCCTTTTCGATCGCGACAGCTCCGCCTACGCCGTCCATGTTGCGCGTCCATCGCTCGTAGTCCTGGCGGCGTCCGTCTCCTTCTTCGCTGCGCGCCCGGTCGATGAGTCGCTGGCGATAGGCGTCGTCTGTTTCTTCCTCGTTGCGAGTCAGGCCGAAGAATACACCTGCCGCATCCAAAAACTCGCCGTCTGCCCAGGGAAGAAAGCCTTGCAAAAAGCCGTATTCCAGAAGCTGCTGCTGCTCGCTCAGCTCTTCTGCGATCGGGTAAGCCAGATCGTAATGGATTTCCCCCTCGCCCGTAGCCGGCGGCGTCTCCCCTCGCTTCTGGGCGAGCATCGCCATCCGGTTCGCCATCCGCTGGTAGATTTGATCCGGCGTCTCGCGGAGAATGGGCATCTCCGGCTTTTTTACCGTTTCCATGCGTCCACCTCCATTCGGGTTGTGCCTCGAACTCCTTCCATCTCCAGATGCAAAACGACTCTGTCTCCCTCAAAGCGAATGTCCTGCACCTGTGCCCGCTCCACTTCGCTGTGGGCTTCCAGGGCTTCCTCGACTTGCGCTTTAATGACAGACAGCGACATGTCTGAGCGCATCCTGCCTTTGTCGGCCAAAAAATCGACGCCGTACCGTTCCGAGTAAATCGCATAGCGGAAGCGGCGGGTGTGGAGAATTTTTTGCACCGTTTCCTCCAGGTACTCCTCGTACGTCTTCGTGCGCACATACCTGCCATCCGGGCCTTGCTTCAACTGTTTGGTCTCCCAATCGAAGCGATACGTCCAAGGAATCGACACGTCCGCCGCGGTCGGGAGCATGTTCTCTTCCGTGCCGGGCAACTGTGGAAACATCACTCCACCACCCCGAGCAGAAGGTATTGATCGTTTGTGCAGAAAAGCACGGCGACCTGTTTGCCTACATCCTCCTGGCGCAATTGGGCGGAGCGCAGGACGACAATCTCGTCTGGCTCCAATGGGGTCGGGTCTTCGTCGAGTTTGACGGACACCGGGGACAGCGACAAAAGCCGTCCCAGCTCGCCCTGCGTGTTATTCAGGCCGTCGCGGGTGTAGCCTTTCAGCTTTGCAATGACGGACTGCATCGTTACGTCCTCCTTTCCAACTGAAGATCCATCGTGTATTGGCCGCCTTTCCAGTGCGCCTGGCAGCTGGTGACGATCCAATCGGTAATCGTTTGGTTGTTCTTTTCCATGATCTTGATGAGCCAGCCCGCGCGAAGCCGCGCCGCGTGCTCGTCCTCATGCCGGACCGTAATCGAGCGCGTCCGGGGGATTTTGGACAGCTCGGCAAGCTGCTTCGCGGCCAGAGCCGCTACATTTTTGTCCTCGCCTGCGTCGATGACCTTTTGCATGCGGCCGATCTGTTTGACGAGGCTTTCGTTTGCCTTCGTCGCGCTACTCGCCACCTGATCGCCCCGATAGCGTTCTGCTGTGACAACCGTGTAGACGTCCTCGATGCTTTCCCCCGTCGCGCTGTTTGCGAGCATGCTCGACTTGAACAAGGGCACGATGCTGTTCTTCCCTTCCGGCAAAACGGTCAGCTTGTCGCGCTGGTATTGCACGAAATAGCGAATGCCTGTTTTCTCGTAAGCTTGCTCGGTCAGCGAGGTGAACAACGCCGTGTACGATTGCGGCGAGATGCGCTCTTTAGTCGTAAAACCAAAAGGCGGGCAACTGAAGTTGACCCCAGCCGCCTTGATGATGCGCGCCAGCTCGGTTCCGGCATCGCCGTTCAGCTTGATCCGGGAGGTTTCGTTTTTTTGCAGGTACCAGCCCAACTCGTAGGCGGTTGCCGACAAGTCTCCCGTCCGGTCGTCGCGCTCCAGGCGGACAAGCGGGCCGTGGAAAAATTGCTGCGCTTCCTTTAGCTGCACGCCCGAAAAGAGCATGAAAAAGCCCGCCGTTTGCAGCGGCGGGGCCTCCTTGATTTTCACCTCTGCCTGTTGGGCGATCTGGCCGCGGGACGAAGACCAGGACAGCTCGATGACGGCCGGGGACAGGTCATAGCGGGTCTGCTCCTTGCCGTAAATGACTTTCATCTCATCATCTCCGTGAAAAACCGCGTTCGTCTTCCAGCTTTTTTTGGATACGCATGCGCATGTCCTCCGATTTTTTGCTGTCGGTGGATTGCGCCCACGCTTTTTGCTTCTGCGTTTTTTTCGCTACCTTGCCGCTCGTATTGGGACGAGCTGGCTGCTGCCGCGAAATGACCGAGCCGGGCGAAAGCAACTGCGTCTGATTGCTCCAGGTGATGAACTCGTCTTTGACAAACAGCGGCAGTTCGATCGAGCCGTGAAAGTCGACGTTTTTCCCCTGAAACTTGCCGTCGCACGGCCCGATGAGCACGTTCCAGGCAAGGTCCAGCTCGTCGATGGTCAAAAGCGCCTCCGATCCCGTCAGGCGCTCCAGCCCGGCAAGCCACGGCCTTGGCCCCTGGTAGCCTTTTACCTCGATGTACGGGGCCGAGATGTCGCCGGGCAAAAGGAAGTCGAAGCTGATCGCCTTTGGCCGTCTGGCCGAAATGCGATTTCCGGCCAGCAGCGTGATGGACGTGGTCCCTTCTACATCGTTGCCGTATCCGCGAAACTGAATGTCAGCGGGCGTGACCGGGAATGTCAATGGATATTTGCCTTGCAGCCGGATCATGTAGCCACTCCTCCTCTCGTCTCCAATGCATCCAGCAGCGCTTTCTCGATAATGGCCCGGATTCGCTGGCCGACGGATGGATCGTTGAGCATTTTCAGCATCGTCGGGATATCTTGCAGTACGCCTGCCGCCTGCAACGAAATCGTCACTTGCGGGAGGGTCAAGGAGACGCTCTGTGGTCGGGAAGCAGCGCTTGCCGCTGGAGAATAGCCAGGGGCAGGCTGTCCCGGCCATGCGGCCGATGTCGGGGCTGGCGCTGATGCCAGGCGGCTTCCGGCGCCTGTTTCCGCTGGCGGGCGTTCGCTTCCCTGTCCTGCTCGACTTGCTTTCGCGGATGATTGACTCTGCCACCACTCCGCAGCCTTGTCGAAGGCCATGCTGCCCAGCATAGAACCACCGAAGCCGCCGATGATGCCCCCGATCGCTCCACCTATCGCCGTACCGATGCCCGGAACAATCGAACCGACTGTTGCGCCCATCGCGGCTCCGGCGGCAGCGCCACCCCACCCGCCAAGCGCTTCCGCACCTACTTGAGCTGCCGTCTCCATCTTGTTTTCGGCTCCGGCGATCGTCGCCAGACCGAGCAACCCTCCAACGAAAGGCACCTTTCTCAGTCCCGCTTTCGCCATCGTTTTCCAAGCGCCTTTTCCGCCTGCTTTTCCCTCTCCACCCAAGCCGCCGCTATCTGGCTCAAGCTTGTTGGGGGCAGGAGCAACAGGGGGGGCTGCGTTTTTGCCAGCAGCATCCGGGACAGGTCTGTTCCCGGCAGACGGAACTGCCTTTTTCGACCGCTTTTTCTTCCGCCCGACAGCAGCGTTCCGTTCATGGCCGATGTTGATGCCTGCACCGGAGCCGTCGCAGCAGCAGCACTCGCCTTTTCCGCCTGCTGTCTTGGCAGCTGCTCCTTTTTTTCCTCTGCTGTCCCACCAGTCCCGCGTCGCGGTAGCGAAGGCTTTCGCTTTTCCCCACATGCTTGTTAGTTGGATCGCCATTGCTGTTCCTACGGCAAAAGTCCCGATTACGTACACGGCAGACTGTCTGACCGAGTCCGACCAACCGTTGACCCACCCGGTCAATGCTTCCGCTGTACGGGAAATCAGCGTCGAAACGCCTGACAGGTCGCCGGAAATTTTGCCGATGGCTTCCATGGCCTCGTTCTTCGCCGCTGCCTGCGCCTGCATGGACGCAAAAAACGGATCTGCCTTGGTCGCTGCGGCGTAAGACTTGTCGGCTTCGTTGCCGACTTGCGGGCTGATTTCGCCCCCGGCGATTTTAACCGTTTTCTCGACAGCCGATCCCGCATTTCCTCCCAGGCTTGCCATCGCCTTTTGCTGGGCAGCCTTGTCCGTCATGGCCGCAATCGACAGCATCGTTTTTCCAAGCGCGATTCGCTGCTCGTCTTTGTCTCCTGAGGACAATCCCTGGCTGATCTTCTTCGCCTCGTCCTCCGCCCGTTTCTTCGCCTCTGCGGCGCTTTGGCCTTGCGCCTCGTACTGGGACTGCAGGAGGCGAGCAAGCTCTCCGCTTCCGCCAAGCTCCTGTGTCTTTTTCAGCAAGGTGCCAAACGACTTCTCTTCATTGGACAGCTTGCCGATTTCCCCCACTACAGCCGCCAGTTTTTCCGGCGTATTCAGCAATTTTCCGTTTTGCGCGTTGAATTGCGAGATGGATTCGACCAGCTTGACGCTGAGGTTGCCTTCTCCCGTGTTGTTCATGTACTGGAGCGCATTCGCCAGCCGCACGGCGCTGTCCGTGTCAGTCGTGCCGCCAATGGCCGCCATCATTTTCACGCTGTCTTCCGGAGCAAACCGCGTCGTGACGCCAAGCTTGGCCGCTTCCAGCGCGAAGTTCGGGTGGTCGTTCTCGCTTTTGGCGATCAGGGCCATGGCCTGGGAAGCTTTCAGGTAAGGATTGAGCGTTGTCAGCTTTTTCGTCAGCTCGTCAAAACGCTTCATTTCCTCCTCTGTTTTCCCTCTGGCCGCATACAGCGCCCGCTCCCGTGCCGCTGCCTGCGCTTCGGTCTTGGCTCCATCGAGCGTCGTGCCTATCGCAAGTCCGGCCAAAATCCCTCCGGCAGCCGCCAACTCCGTTTTCAAGTCGTGGAGCTTGCCGGTGACCTCCCCGAACTCCACTTTCGGCTTTACGTTTACCTGGTTCAGTTCTTTCAGGCTGTTCCGGATGTTTTGCATGTCCGCTTTCATCTGCCCCATTCCCGCAGAAAATTGCCTGGTCATGCGCTGCACCCCCCGGCTGGACCGGTCTACTTCCCTTGCCAGCCCGCCGGCTTCCTTCACCAGCCTGTTCATTTCCTTGCGCATTTCTTTCAGTCTCGCAACATCTGTTGCCAATCTTTTCACCTCCTGTCCGATCTGATTGACTCGAAGAGAGAGCCGACAGGAAAAAGGCCGAGTGCGATCACCCAGCCTTCTCCTCATCCTCCAGTTCGATCATCTGACAAGCCATCACGAACAGCTTTTGCTTGTACGCATCCACTTCGTACTCCACGAGATCCGACGGACGGCCTCTGCCCTTTAAAAAAGCGCGGCACATATGCCAGGCCTCTCCGTCAGATCGGATCAGTTTTTTGCTTCTTCAATGGCCGCTTCCTCCGATTGGCCCGCGTTTACTTCGCGCACCGCTTGCAGCAGCTTGCTGTAGCCTTCCGGGTTGTCGCGGAAAATCTTTTCCACCAGCTCGTACTTCGTTCCTGCCTTGTACGCCTTTTTCAGTTCTTCCTGGTTCCACGGAAAATCGTGCTCGGTCGACTTCACAATCCGGGCATCGTTGTACAGGAACCAGTCTGTTTGCTCCCCTTTGTCCGCCATCCGCTCGCATTCGCGCAGCTCTGTCAGATTCAGTTGGCGCACTTTCCATTCGTCGCCGTCAATGACGACAGTCACCTCTTTGCGCGGGGCCTGTTCATTCGCTTTTGCCAAATATTTTTGCAGCTTGCTCATCTTTCTTCCTCCTATTCGATGTAGGTTGGCAGTTCATCCAGGTAGTCCGGCTTGTCGATGGACATCCCTTTCAGGTCGTAGGTAGCGTGATCGTTGCCGTCTGCCTTCGCTTCCCACAGCGTGATCTCGTCCGGATTGAGCACAATGTTGGAAATGCGGACGCGCTCGGAATGGCCCGCTTCCTTGTCCAGCGTCTCGCCGATCAAAAACGGCAGAACAGGCGTCTTGCCCTGCGTCAGTTGCTCGACCACGTAGTATTTCAGGGCAGCGTTGGTGGCGGTAATTTTCAGCGTCACCTCGACATGCCAGTCATTGACCGTCTGGATTTTCCCTTTTTGCAGACGGTTCGTGTCGCCGTACTCGACCTTGAGGACCATTTTGCCTTCCAATGTCCCGTAGATCGGATCTCCATTTTCATCGTACACCTGGCAATTTTTCAGTTTGATATCGCGTGCAATAGCCACTTACAGCACCTCCCAGTCAATGTCAAAGTATTCGATGGCATCCAGCGGCTTGGCCGACAGTTGGAAGCCCCGGCGATCTCCGTTGCCGTTCTTTTTGTCGGTAAACGTCCAGCCTGCTTCAATCGCGCCCTGCTGCTCGCGAACGGTCATGTAGGCGTTGACCGCCGAGACGAACACCGCGCCGCCGAGGTCGTTGTTGCCGAGCTTGCCTTTGTACTTTTTGCCCACGGCATTAATGTCGTTGACGATCTGATCGAGCGTCATGCTGACGCGGATTTTGCCGTAGTCTTCGCGTTCATGGTTGCCCAGCACAGCCAGCGTGTTGACGGCGCTCTCGATGATGTACACATCGCCATCGCGCGTCGCCACCAGCGTGCCGGAGCCGAGCGCTTGCAAAATATCGCTGTGGCCCCAGTCCTTCTGCGCCTTTTTCAGCGGCACGACGACCGCCGTCAAAGACTCATGGGCAGGCGTCGCCGCGATCATGCCCGCTACCCACGCAGCCCACTCCAGGCTTCCGTACACGTTGCCGTTGTTGTGCTGGCCTGCGATGGCGCAATTGACGACAAAGCGGGCGTTTTGCGCGACAGAACGCTCCACGTGCTTCTCCATGCTCTCGTCTTCCGCCGCTTTTCCACCGATGACCAGCGTGCTCAGCTTTTTGCCGAGCGTACGGCGATCGCTCATAAACTGCTTGGCTGCCGCCTGCACAGCCGGATCATCGAACGGCAGATACATCGCGTCAAAATCGGCGCCGGATACAGCCATGAACAGTTTGGTCGCATCAGCCGCAGTAAGCGTGTCTGTCCCGCTCGCCCCGCCTGCCAAATTCGTCTCGGAAGTTGTTGCAATCGCCGCATCTCCCAGCTTTTTCACACGCACGTAAATCGATTGGCCGGTTTTGCCCACCAGCTCGTCCGCGTTGGCAAACGAAAACTTCTCGGTTTGCAGCGGCCCTTTTACTTGCAGCTCCTTTTTGCCTGGCTCAGAGGTGGACGCACTGATGACGACCTTGAGATCGTTGCCGATTAAGCCCGGATAAAGCGCCTCTACCCGGATCGCGTCCGCCTGTTCGTAAGCAGCTTTGCTTGCATTTCCGTTCGTCATGCGGTAGGCCAAAATCGTCGCGCCCCCCTCCCCCGCCAGTTCAACCGTATCGGCCTTGCCGAATGTTTGCGCCATGCGCTCCTCGTAGCTGCCCAGCTTCACCAGTTCGTCCGGCGCCCCCCACTCCGCCTGGTACGGAACCAGCACGACGCCGCTCTTTGGCACGACGCGTTCTTTTGCTTTTGCGATCAGTTCGACCGTTACCCCCGGCCGTTCACGTTGAATGGTCATGATTACACCCCGCCTTTGTATTTGGTCAATCGATTTTTCACTTGGCCCTCCGGCAACCGTTCGTGATCGGCTGCCTGAAAAAGAGCGCCTGCTACCTCGAACCTTTCGGCTTCCAGGTAAGCGGCGCTCCTGATCCACTCCTGCTTGGTTTTCACAACCTCAGGCTGTTGTTCTTTTTTTGCCACTAGGACTGTCCCTCCTCGATCTCAAATTCGTTGATTGTTCCTTCGGCCTCTCTCGGTACCGTCACGATGTACGTGAACCGAAAAGCCATTTCCGTGCGGTCTCGTCTATCCCGCCAGATGCGCAACGTGGAGCTGTCGATCTCGATGGACATCCCGGACGCCCTGCCCCGGTAGCTGTACTGCGACTGGCGCAACAGCTGGCGCAGCGGCTCGGCCGACAGCCTCTGATACACGCCCTCTATTTGGGGATAATGGAGCACGATGAGCGCCTCCGCCTCCACCTGATAGGAAGTGTGGCTCCGGCCTGTTTCGCCGATCCCTTGCGTCATCAGAAACGCCGCTGGCGGCGAAAAGCGCCGAGCCATCCAGTCATCGACATTCAAGACTGTTGCCAGTTGCGGATAAGCTTCTTCGATCAGCTCGGTCAAAATGGCGAGCTCGCGATCCTCCATCTTCCCACCTCCCTTTTGTTCTCGTCCTTCGCCGCGTGTCAACTCCCTTCTGTCTGATTAGCGAACGGAAAAAGCCACCCGGTTCGTCACCAGATGGCTCGTTTGGTTCTTGCTTGATTCGCTTGAGTCGATTATAACGCGAAGCGCGTGGAGAAGTGGATTTTTCACGGAAGTGTCAGGGGGTGTCAGCTTGTGTCAGTCATGGGTGGGGCGGAGGGTGCTAGTTGCGTTGGTTCTGGTAGCTCTGCTGGTTCCTGTAGCTCCGCTAGTTCCAGCGGTTCTGCCTGCTCCCTCTAGCCCCCCACCTCCGCCCGATCCACTCCAATAAAAAATAAAGCCTCGCCACCCTTTTTGGCGAAGCAATCAAACGGTGAATGGACCTTTCGCACCCGCTCACTTTAAAAAATGATCTATTGCTTCTCGAAATTTCTCTGGTTCTTCAATATGAGGGCAATGATTGCTCTCTTCAAATATCCAAAGCTTTGAACCTGCAAGTAAACGGTGTATCTCTATCGAAAATGCAAGAGGGCACTGAGCATCGTATCTACCGCACATGACGAGAGTTGGCGTTTTCACTAAATGCAAATGGTTTCGAATGTCGAACAAGGACAATTGCTGATTATAATAATCCAAACGCTTCTGAACGGTTCTTCCGCTACTGGGTATACGGAAGTATTCATCCCATTTTTCAGGGTGGTGTAACGACATTTCAGTCCATTCGCGTGCTGCCTGTGCTTTTCGTTCATTACTTGCATCGGCGGAATTTAGAATGGAGAAAATTTCACGCAGACGATGATTTTTACGGTTTTCCATGCAATAAATCGAATCCGCCGACCGCATGTATTCGTTTGAAGCAGCAGCACCTGCTACGATTAAATTCTCAAGTGCATCTGAATGATTTATTCCATACACAAGCCCCAGCATTCCACCTGTTGAATGTCCTGCAAATGACCATTTCTTGTAACCAAGAGCCACTCTTATGGCTTCAAGGTCCTCAACTGAATCAGTCATGCTCAGTTCTGATTCTTCAACAATACGTTCAGAATTTCCGCATTCTTTCAAGTTAACCAATATGACCTTGCCTATTTCTGCAAACGGGTCTGCAAAATAATTTCCGCGTTTCGTAAACGCCGAGTAGTAATGGGTTACACATACAGGCATACCTTCACCAGCAACAAAGACTTCAAAAGTCCCCCGACTCGTTGACACCATTACTTGGTCCCAAGTAATCATAGACACAACTCCTTACAATAGTACTCGAAGGGATACGCTAGAGGAAAATAGATGTTTTTCTGAGTTTGGTATTTATCGGAATAGTTATCCACTTCTCCGTTGCGTTCTCATAATCCTTGCTCTCCAAAAATCGGTCCTGTTCCCAAAGGAGATGAATGCTCCCCTCATTACAGAGCAAACATTCTTGTTTTCAACGATCAACAACATGATTTCACAACAACAAAAAAAGACTCGCCCCTGGCACTGTTTCTCACCAAAGCGGAGTCTTTTCCTTGTGCACATGATCTTTTTGTTATGAACTCACCCCGTCTGCTGCATCTCATCTCCGTACATCGCCCACGCCATTTTCATGACGGCGCTCCGCTTGATCTCGTAATAGCGTTGCCGCGACACTCCGAGCGCTTTGGCAATCCCGTTGTTTTTCTCGCCATCCAGCAGCGCTTCGACGATCAACCGCTCCTGCTCGCTGCGGATCGTCTCTACCGCCCGGTTGATGCGGTCAATTTTGTCCTGCAAGCTTTTGAGCCGCTTTTGTTTCCGTTCCCGGCGCACAACCTCTGCGTGTGTTTTGTCGCTGTGGAAGCCTTGGCCTTTTGGCATGGCAGAGTCCAGTCCGTACTGACTGACCATGCCTTCGCCCGCTTCACGCAAATAGCGCTGGATGCGCGCGATCTCGATTTGCATGTAGCTGTAATCGCGAATGTCCTCCTCCGTCTTTTGCAAAATCGACAGGGCTGGCGCCAACTCCTCCCACTCGGGGATGCCTTCCCGTTTTTTGCCCGGCTCTGTTTGGGCTGGCGGCTGAAGATTTTCCTGCCGGAGCAAATATCTGTCCCACTCCGGGCACGATTCGACTTTGCCAATGTGCTGATCGTGAACCTGGCAGTGCGTCCGCTTGCCCCAGCATGTCGCCGGGCAGCCCTCGCACACCGCTTCCATCAGCAGATCTCTTTTCATCATCGTCGTTGCCGTCATCTTCTCTCCCCCTTGTTCCCTTCCTCTTGCATGGCGATGCAGCTTCCCTTCGCCTTTTCATCCATCGCAAACCGCTGCGTTGGTTCGAATCAGTTCGATCAGCTGGCACTTGATTTCCTGAATCGATTCTTCGCGCGGCATGCGGATAAAGCACGCCATCCGCTCCATCTCTGGTTGAAGCAAGTCCAGAACCTGGAGCATGGCTCCATTGTCCCCAGATCTCGCCCGTTCAAAAATCACATCGAAAGGTTCATGTTGGCTGCCATGATCCGGAGATACTTTCTTTTGCATTTTGACACCCCCTGTCGCGATATGTTCAACTGCTGGGCTACCTCTTGTTCGGTCCTGCCTTCGATAACCACCTTGCGAATAATGTATCCAGGCTGCGCAGGCAGTTCCTGAAGCAGCTGTTCCACGTGCAAATCGGAAATAATCGCGGAAAAGGGATCGTTCCCCACGACGTCCTCATACAGCAAGCCTTCCTGTTTCCGCTTCTTTTTTTCTTTGTACTGCAAGCGCCACGCAATTCTTCTAACCAGTTGCACACATGGATACAGCATGCTCTCGCTCTTTTCCATTACCGAAACACCTCAACCAGATGTAAAAGTAACCGTTACATGACAGTCCGTATTGTGGCATGGCCTTGTCGCCTCACCACTTGCGCAGTTTTTCCGATAGAATGATCTGCCCGATGATAACGCCAATCAACAGGGCAGCAGCTCCAATCAATGCTGCGTTTATCATTTGCGAGAAAATCCCCTTCCCCCATGTTTTCTCTTATTCGCACGGCTTTTCGTCAGCGGCAGGCGAATCGCTTGGTTTCTCGATCGACTCTGCCTCCTTGTCTTTTTCCTTGTTCGCCTTCAGTTGCAGATCCAAAATATTGTTGATGCGAATTTGCAGATCGACATGCTTGAAGGCGACGACCAAGACGAGAAAACAAACAACGGCAGCGAGCACCTGTACGGCATCCATCGACATCATCGGCCGCTCGCTCCATGCTGAACCGCCAAACCGCCGATCGTGACCGTCGCTTCTCGCTTTCCTTGCGGCGCCTGTTGCCGAGCGTTGCCACCTTCGTATTCGCGGCCTGTCAACCAGGCAAGCTGCTTTTGCATATACTCACTCCCTCTCTGGTTCCGTGTATACGGCAGGACTGCTTCGTTTCCCAGCAGGACCAGAATAAACAAGAACGGTTGTTCCCTTTTTTGTAGTACAAGTATCTCATACTTATCGCAGAAGTTCAAGTTATTTCCATTCATTTTTTTGCAGTCAAAATTCCTTCCGGTTTACCCGTGCTGTACGTATGCTGCGCAAGAATAGGTATCTGAACAAAAATCACGCTTGTTGAGCGACCAGACCCCTTCTGTACCATCGTCCTTGTCCCGCCGAAAAGTACATTGATCTCATACTTGCTTCCCTCCGCATTTGCCAGCCAGCGGACAGATGGCTTCCCAGGAAACAGCAAGAGCCAGCCCCTCTCCCATCTGGTCAAAGGACTGGCTCTTTCTTCCATTGCCGCGCGGATTCATCCGTCCCGAAAAATCAATGACGGTCTGACACCTACGCTCTAGTCTTTTTGATAACGAAAACACGTCGCCACATGGTCATTCACCATGCCCACTGCTTGCATGAACGCATAACAAATCGTCGAACCGACAAAAGTAAAGCCGCGTTTTTTCAAATCCTTGCTCATCTTGTCGCTGATTTCGCTTGAGGCGGGCACATCTTTCAGCTCTTGAAAGTGGTTATGGATCGGCTTGCCGCCGACGAACGACCAGATGTAGCTGGAAAAGGAGCCGAACTCCTCTACGACCTTGAGATAGGCGTGCGCGTTTTTGACGACGCCCCTGATTTTCAGCTTGTTCCGCACGATGCCTTCATCTTGCAAAAGCTGCTCGATCTTTTTCTCGTCGTACTGCACGATTTTTTCCGCCTCAAAGTTGTCAAACGCCCGGCGGTAGTTCTCCCGCTTTTTCAGGATCGTATACCAGCTCAACCCCGCCTGTGCGCCCTCCAGATTCAAATATTCAAAGAGCAGCCTGTCATCGTAAACAGGCACTCCCCACTCCCGGTCGTGATACTCTACATACAACGGGTCCTCATTCACCCAGCCGCATCGATTCATTAGAAAAGACCTCCCAGCAAAATACGAACATATATTCTCACATAGAGAATAAACAATCTTTGGCTGTTCTGCAAGTTATTCTTGCCCGTTCTTGCCCCTTTTCTTCCCATGAAATAGGCTTGAACCGAACCGCAACCCAGACGAGCTAGGCAGGGCTTACCTCGTATCGTCCTCCCTCTGCCTGTTGCCGGATAAATCCGATGGAGATGCGGTTGAATTCTTCCGACTGATCCACATTGACAACATGCCCGCTATTTGCCAGCAAACGGAGCCGGGCGTACTTTCTGTCGCTCACGCACACCTGAACCGCGGGCAAAAACATGTAGTCTTCGTCGCCCATCACAAACAGGGCCGGAATCGGAGGCTCCTTCGCCAGCAGGCTGCCTAAAAACGCATTGATGCCGTGCGTCAGCGAAAACCAGCGCTTGAACTCTTGTTGACAAAGCTTTTGCGCTTCTCTGACAAATAGCGACCGGGATTCGCGATGGCGCGCCCGCGGCATGATGACCCAGGCAAACAGCTTGTACAGCCACATGTACGGCACGATGTGCTTGACGAGATTGCCCAGCGCGATCAGCACCTGCGAGCGCACATTCAGCCGGGTCACGGCTCCCGCCAAAACCATCGAGCGAATTTTTTGCGGCTCCAGCTCTGCTATGATCTGCACGATGATCGTCCCGAGCGACACCGCAACAAAATGGCTGGAAGCGATGTTCTCGTGCTTCATCACCTCGATAATGTCGCGGCTCACGTCCTCGAACGTGTATTTCGGCCGCCGCTTCCCCAGATGCTGCTTCGATCTGCCGTGGCCGCGCAAATCGACGAGGAGAATATTGAAATGCTCTTTGTAAGCTTTGATCTGTTTATACCAGATGGATGAGCTGCCGCCCGCGCCGTGGACGAAGGTCACCCATTCATAACCCTCACCGCGTATGTACGTCTTATAATGAATCACTTATATCCCCCCAGAGGTATTATAGCGGAGGGATGTTCTGTGTGAAACCATTACCATTTTCTTGAAAAAAGGCCGCCAGTTCTACCTGACGACCTGTCTTGCACCATGCGAACGCGAACGCAACCGCAAGCACCTCTATGCGTTTCGTTTCCGGCGCAGTTGATAGTACGTCACAGCCAACGCCAGCGCCAATACCGTTCCCTTGATAATATCGTAGGCGTAGTACGGCAGGTTGAGCATGGTCATGCCGTTCAGCAGCACCCCGATCAGGATCGCGCCGACGAACGTTCCGAACACATTCGGCTTGCCTGCCCCGAATACCGAGAAGCCGACAAACGCCGCCGCTACTGCATCCATCAGCAGCGAGCCGCCGCTATTGACCTGGCCTGTCCCGATCCGCGCCGCCAAGAGCATTCCCCCGAGGCCGGCAAACAGCGCGGACAGCACGTAGGCGAGGGTGCGATAGCGATTGACCGGAATGCCTGACAGCCGTGCCGCTTCCAGATTGCCGCCCGTCATGTACAACATTCGCCCTTGTCTGGTGTAGGACAAATACACGTGCGTGACCGCGACCAGCAAAAAGGTCAGGATGACCGGAACCGGCAGCGAGAATAGTTTGCCTTGGCCGAGCCACAAAAACCACTCCTGGAATTTCCCCGGAGCCATTGAGCCGTCTTCCATCGGCATGTTGGCATAGATCGAGTAGCCTTTGGAATACGTCATGTGCAGCCCGTTGACAATGTAGAGCATCGCCAGCGTCGCCAACAGGTCGGGAATCCGGATTTTGACGACCAGAAACGCGTTGATTAGCCCGACGATCAGGCTGAGTACAATCGGAACAACCAGTGTGACAAACGCGCCCTGCTCGTACCAGACCATCATCGAGGCGGAAACGACTGTGGCTAGCGACACCGTCGAACCGACAGACAGGTCAAAGCCTCCGACAATCAAGGAAAACGTAACGCCGATGGCAACAAACGTCACGATGGAAATCGAACGCAAAATGTCTGTGATGTTGTCATACGTAAAAAAATACGGATTGGTCAGACTGAATAACCCCATGACGATCACAATAACTGCGACAGTACCGTATTTGTAAATAAAATCAAACAGGCTGAATTTTTTACCTTCCACCTTACTCACCTCCGCTTGCGTAATACAAAATCCGCTCCTGGGTCGCTTCCGCCCGGCTCAGTTCGCGGACGACTTTGCCTTCGAACATGACCAGAATCCGGTCCGCTATGCCCAGCACCTCCGCGAACTCGCAGGAAAAGTACAGAATGCCCTTGCGCTGCTCGGCCAGCTTTCCGATCAGGCGGTAAATATCGCTTTTCGCGCCGATATCCACGCCCTTGGTCGGTTCATCGAACAGGAAAACGTGCGCATCCGCATCCAGCCATTTGCCGATGGCGACCTTTTGCTGGTTTCCCCCGCTGAGATAACCGACCTGCTGGCCGATGTCCGCCGTCTTCACGCCCAGCCGCTGCACCAACTCGCGCGCTTGCCCCGCCTCGACTCCGCTGCGGACAAACCCGAGACGCGACCATTTCCACAAGGTCGAGACAGACAGGTTGTTTTTCACCGATTCCTCCACAAAAATGCCTTCTTTTCGCCGCTCCTCCGGGACGAGGACGATCCCTGCATCGACGGCGTCCTTTGGCGAACGCAGGCGTACCGTTTTGCCTCTCAGCCTGATCTCGCCAGCCTCGGCCGCATCCGCCCCGAACAGCAGCCTGGCCAGTTCCGTTTTCCCTGCGCCGACCAGCCCGACGACACCCACGATCTCGCCCTCGCGCACGCTCACATCCGCACCGCGAACCTTGCCGCCCGCCACTCCGGCCGCTTCCAGAATCACTTCGCCAATCGGTACCTCCACCTTCGGATACTCTTCCTCGAAGCTTTTGCCGAGCATGTTCCCGATGACTTCATCCATCGTCGTAGCAGCGGTCTCGCTCGTCGCAATCCGCTGACCGTCGCGCATGACCGTGATCCGATCGCAGATTTCGAAGATTTCCGGCAACCGATGGGAAATATAGATGATGCCGACGCCGGCTTTTTTCAACTGGTCGATGATGAGGAACAGCCGCTCGCTCTCCTTCGTGCTCAAGGGAGCTGTCGGCTCGTCAAAAATGACGTATTTCGCCTTTTGCACGGTAGCGCGGGCAATCAGGATCAGCTGCTTTTCGGACAGGGTACATTCCTCAACAAGCATGCGCACGGGGATGGAGAAGCCGAAGCCCTGCAAAATGCGTTCCGCTTCCTTGTGCAGCCCCTGCCAGTTTATCAAGCCCTTGCTGCGATCGGCCACGATCCGGTCGAGCAAAATGTTTTCGGTCACGCTCAAATACGGAACCAGCGCCGTATCGACTTCCTGGTAGACGCACTGGATGCCCAACGCTTTCGCATCCTGCGGCGATTGAATCGAGACATCCTTGCCGTCAATCGCGATGCTGCCGCCATCCGCCTGATACGCGCCTGTGAGAATTTTCATCAAGGTGCTCTTCCCCGCCCCGTTCGCTCCGAGCAGCGCGTGCACCTCGCCAGCCTTGACTTCAAAATCGACGGAGCGCAGCGCAGGCACGCCGGAAAACTGCTTCACAATCCCTTTCATCTGCAAGCTGGACACGTTTCGCCCCCCCTAAATAAACAAGATTCCCGTTGACAAAAGCAACGGGAATAGCCAAATCAACTGACTCTATTTGCTTACTTGCCCCACTCTGGCACGTATTGGGACAGGTCGCCCATTGTCACTTTTTTATCCGTTGGCAAGTCTTCCTGTTTGACCAGCACCGGATTCAGCTTCACGCTGTCTGGCACTTGCTCCCCTTTGATCTTTTGGAAAACGGTTTGCGCGTGAATGCGTCCGATATTCGCCGGATCCACTGCTGCGGTCGCGACCCAAGGCGAGTTCGGCTCCTGGATCAGCTGCAAGTCTTCATCGCTCAGGTCGATGCCATATACCTTGATTTCGGTGCGTCCTGCTTGCTGGATCGCCCGGGTAGCCCCTTTGGCAAACTCATCCCAGGATGCCCAGACGGCTGTAATGTCGCCTTTGTTCGGATATTTTTTCAAGATCGCTTCCATCTGCGCCTGCGTATCCAGCGCCGTGTTGTTGGTGGCAGAGCCAAACGCGGCGATTTCCTTGATATCCGGGTATTTTTTCAGGAAGGCTTCATACGTAACCTGACGCTTTTCCATCGGCGCAAAGCCCGCTACCCAAATTTTCACGATGTTGCCTTTTCCGCCCGTATCGGCAGCCAGCTTTTCCAGACTCAGCTCGGCCAGCTTGTGGTCATCCTGCTCGACAATCGGGACGCCCGGCAGCTTGATATCGGTGTCGAACAGCACAACCGGGATTTTTTTGTCGACCGCTTTTTGCGTGCCTTGTTGCAGCGCTTCCGCCGTACCGTGGTCGATCAGGATGCCGTCAAAATTTTGGTTCACCGCAGCGTCGAGGTTGGAGGCCATTTTCGACAAATCGGTGTCCGCGTTGAACACGGTCAGCTCGCCGCCGTTTTTCTCGACTTCCTGCTTCACGCCGTTAATGTACTGGGCAGAAAACGTCCCGACGTTTTGGCGCATAATCAAGGCAATGCGCTTCGCCTTCTCGCCGCCGGAAGCGCCGTTCGCCCCTGTCTGTGAGGTGTCCGCTCCTCCGCCGCAAGCGGTCAAAGCCAGCGACGCAGCCAGTACGATGGATGTGACAAGACCCAACTTCTTTTTCATCGAAAAATCCCCCTTTTTTCTTTCCTGCTGAGCTTCAAGCTGAGGAGGCGACCTTCCCATGGGAAAAGCCTCTTTCAACAGATGAAAGAGGCTTGATCGACAAGATTCGCGCCTCTTATCTGCCAGGTATCGCTACCTGTTGGAGTTAGCACCTTGGCTCGCAAGACAGTGGATCTTGCCAGCTAGGTTGCCGGGCATCATAGGGCCATTCCCTCAGCCTTCTCTGGATAAGAGTAGTTTTTATTTTCACAACGTTTGGATGAATATATACAGACTATAATTCTTGTTTTACCCATCTGTCAACTAGGTTTTTAAAACTTTTGAACTACAAAATCCTTCCATTCCATTCTCCAAATTTTGGAGGGATTCGGTAAAGTCTTGTCGAAATATCGTAGATTGAAGCAAAAGTCATGCAAATTTGCGATGAGGATGTCCCATGAGTCTATTAAAAGAAGTCATCTTGCAGATGTTCTTTGCCCTGATCCCATTTGTCTTGTTTCACATCTATTACCTCGACCGGATGCGCAACTATAGCCGTTGCTTTATTCTGGTAACCAGCTCTGTCTGCATGCTCCTGACGATGACCTTCGCTTCGAGCGTCGTGGAGGGAATCCTGTTTGATATCCGGCATGTCATTGTCTTTTTCGCTCTGATTTACGGCGGGGTGCCAGTCGCCTTGACCGTGCTGGGCGAATCGGCGCTGTACCGCTACTATCTGGGCGGCGAAGGCACCTGGGTTGCCATGCTCGTTCTGGCCGCCACGTTCGCCGTCTCCCTCCTGATTGATCGACGGTACAAAGCCAGTTATCGGAAAACACTGTTTACTCTTTTGACGGGTGCGCTTATTTCCCTGATCGATTTGGGGTTGACCTATCTGATTTTTCCTACCTATGTATCCGATCACCTTGCCTATCATGCGTTCGTGATCCCCGTTCAAAATTTTGTCGGCATCTGGCTGTTGATGTCGTTATTTAGCAAATGCGTCTCCGACAAGGCGCTGTTTATTCGCCATGCGCAAAACGAAAAAATCGAGACGATGAGCCACGTCGCCGCTTCGCTGGCGCACGAGGTGAGAAACCCGCTCACGGCCGTCAAAGGGTTTTTGCGGCTGATTCAGGAAAATCCGGAAAATGTCGCGAAAACCAATCAGTACATTCGCATCAGCATGGACGAGATCCAGCGCACGGAAGCGATTCTGACGGAGTACCTCGCGCTGTCCAAGCCGCTCAAGGAGCGAAACGAACTCATCGACGTATGCGAGCAGCTCCACATCGTCCGCGAAGTGATGCTGCCTTTTGCCAACATGCACAACGTCGAGCTGGAGCTGCAAGCCTCGGAAAAGCTCGTTACCATCATGGCCAATCCCGACGAGTTCAAGCAGGTGCTGGTCAACTTTATCAAAAATGCCATCGAGGCATGCGCGGACGTTTCGAACGCAAAAGTCTCCCTGTCGCTGTTCATGGAAAAAAACAACGCCCTCCTCGTCATCAAGGACAACGGCATCGGGATGGACGAGGGACAGATCAAGCGCCTTGGCACGATCTACTTTTCTACCAAATCGAGCGGTACCGGACTTGGACTGACGTATTCGTACCATGTGATTCACACGTTTGGCGGTTCCGTGAGCGTGTCGAGCAAGCCGAAGGTCGGCACCAAGTTCACGATTACATTTCCGTCCCATCAGCCGCAGTAGCACCCAGTCGATTGACGTCAGTGCTGAATGGGCGGAATCCGCTGGGAACTGTCCGGTTGTTTCTCGAAAAACAACAAGTCGTGTTGCCGATTCAGCGTGGCGAGAAAGACATGCTCGATCGCCACGCCGCTTTTTTTCAGCTCCTGCATCAGCCAGCTCTTGTCCCGTTCCCGGTACTTCAGCGCCTCCTCACATATTTTCCCCTCGACAATCACCGGCAAGGAGAGGCCCGTCGAAGCAGACTGGATGTGCAGGTCTTGTCGCGTCGCTGGCTGTTGCGCGGATTTTTTCAGTACCGTCAAGCGACCATTCGCCTCGATGATGGCCAGGTCAATCTCCGCCAGATCGAAAATATCTTTTTCTCGCAGCATTTGCAGCACATTGTCGAGCGAATAGCGTATCTTTTTCAGCTGATGGACGAGAAACTCGCCATTGTAAAACACGACCGTCGGTTCAAACGTGACCATTTTTCCAAAACGCCTGGACATAATCGACCACTGGGACACGATGCGTTGCAGCACCCCGAGCGCCACAATCGCGACCGCGATGGGAATGTGGTGGACGTTCGGCTCGGCAATATCGGCCCCCGCCACGGACCCCAATGTTATGATAATCATAAAGTCAAAAACAGGCAGTTCGCCAATCGAGCGCTTTCCCATGAACAACGTCACGATCAGCAACAGCGGCAGAATGGTACAGACACGCCCGACTACGATCAAGCTCTCACTGAACAGTTCCACGACAAACGCCTCCTGCCCCCAAGCATTTCCTTCTGTTACTATGTAAACTTTTGGCAGCATTTATGCGAAAGGCTTTGCCCGTAAAGTACAAGCTGTCGTCACTTGCCCTCCATGATACCCAAACGACTTTCTCCAAATGAAAAACGAGTCATAGAAGCGATTCTATGGCTCGTTTTTTCGGCTGTTTCTTTGTTTATTTTGAAAAAAGCGGCTTTTACCGCGCTTGGCAAGCGTTTATTTTCACCAATCCGGGTCCGCGAATGCGATGATCATTTTCACCCATTCAGGATCAGCATGCTGCGGCATGTATTGTGTTTGGGTAATGGTAAAAAGAAAAATGAAAGCAGCAAGTCCGGGCAACCATTTTTTCATGGCACTCTACCTCCCTATTCCTTTACAAGACTATTATGGCAAATTTTTACGAGATTTTCCACAGTCTCGACAGATATGTTCTTTCTACTCGCAAGATGATATGTAAAAATCGTACCAAACCCCTCAATCATCTTTGCCGCTGCTCCAATTTGTCGATAAAATCCAATACTTTGCATGAGACTGTGGATCCCTTCCTCCTCCTGCCCCATTGAGATCAAGCAGATGCCTTTTTGTTTAAAGTATCTGGCTGCATGTTTAATTCGATTAGGGTGGGTGTCCACCGACAAAAAGGTGTCTTCAGTAGCGATCAACTCCTGGATCGCACCGTTCTGTTCCGTTTTGAAGTATACGTCCAAAAGGTCGCTGGCAATCGTAATCCGCTCAGACGGCTTTGCTTCACGCAAGCACTCGTTATACAACGCAATCGCTTGCTCATATTCTCCTTTTTTCGCATGCAGCAGCGCCCGCAAATGCTTCTTTCGAAAATCCGCATATTCGCTCTTTTCGTACATTTCCAAATATTGTTCAGCCAAGATCAAGTAACCGAGGCGCAAATACGCGTTCACGACAGAGATCAGCGCGGAAGCTTTTTGTCTGCTGTCGTTTGTCCTGTCTTCCATGAGCGCCTTTTTGCACAGCTCAATGCTTTCCCCGTAATTGTCCAAAATATAAGCGTGGACGCCCATACGGTAGTAGTAATCTATGCGCTCCAACGGCTGCAACAGGTCGATGTAGTGCAACAATTCCTTTCCTCGCTGAAACGTTTCTTCAAAGCGGGAAAAATCATCCCGTTCGAGCAAATAACGCGCGTAGAGACTCTTCCCCAGATAGAAAGGGATGCCGCATTTTCTCGTAAAATCTATCATTACCTCGTGCAAGGCTAATTTAATAGAGGGGTTCTCTGTTTCTTTTGCCAATTGATGAAGGTAATCCAACGCAAGAAAAGTATCCATTTTCGGTGTGTCGAGCAGTTTCTGAGCCGCTTTGCGCACGAGCGTCTGGCTGTTAAGCGCAATCGCTTCGTTCAGCAGCACTTGAATCGACATGGGTCTTTCTGTTGTGCTCAAATAAACGGCGATAGCATCGACTTCCGGAATGTTCAGAGCACGGGCGATCTTCTTCCACTGAGCGAAACCCAATCGCTTGGTCGCTCCTGACTCTATTCTGGAAAGCGCTGTTTTGCTAATACCCGTTCGTTCTGCAAGCTCATTTAACGATAGATTTTCCCGCTGTCGGTAGGCAAGGAGCCATTCTCCAATAATTTCTTCAGTGAACATTGGAAACCCCCTAAAAAAATTTTTAACATTTATATTTTTTATAATATAACACAACCAGAGATATGGGAATATATCCCTTTGATGTAAATGAAAAAATTGAAACTAAAGAAGATGAATTGCCAAAAAACGCAATCTCAGCCCCAAAAAGCGACAAAAAAAGAAGAGCCTCGACAATTTGGTCTGACCCCTGTCAAGTAGACAGATATTAATTGAGGCTGTATTATTAGGCGGCTGTAGCCCTGAATTCCCTAGG
>NZ_JBQCKK010000004.1:0-257414 GCF_051967035.1 Brevibacillus sp. SAFN-007a
CCCTCTCAGGTCGGCTACGCATCGTCGCCTTGGTAGGCCGTTACCCCACCAACTAGCTAATGCGCCGCAGGCCCATCTCCCAGTGATAGCCAGAGGCCATCTTTCCTTTTCGAATCATGCGATCCGAAAACCTATCCGGTATTAGCATAAGTTTCCCTATGTTATCCCGGTCTGAGAGGCAGGTTGCCTACGTGTTACTCACCCGTCCGCCGCTAGGGTCCGAAGACCCTCGCTCGACTTGCATGTATTAGGCACGCCGCCAGCGTTCGTCCTGAGCCAGGATCAAACTCTCCAATAAAGTTTGTTGCTGGTTCAAGCTGGCAAATCAATCAAAAATGATAGACTCATCAACGCTTTCGCTGTTCAGTTTTCAAAGAGCATTTTCTACAATCGTCCGAAAACGACTTTTCAATCTTACCACATCGCATTTTGCTTTGCAAGAAGTTTTTTCAGAGACTTACTTCACTCAGCAGCGACAATAATTAATATAACAAAATTACCTACAGAGAGTCAATACTTTCTTTCACTTTTTTATACGTGATTTTTCAATTTAAGTGATCTTTTTAAACTGAATTTAAATATACCTGCCTAGTAGCCGTACGCCAATGAAAAACGAATAGCGATTCCCTTTTTATTTCACACTATACGTGCAACTCCCTGTAAAACGCCCCCTGCTTGTCTCTTTGCACGACCTCACTTTAAAAAGGCGGTGCTACGATGGCTCCAAAACCAACCTACGACGAAAACGAATCCTACAGCGAGTTATCAACAGTAGAATCACAGCGCAACGAAATCCTCCAGGAAGAGTTTCCGGAAGGCCCCTACGGCGCTTCCACCAATGAAGCCCGTCTTGGAAAAGCGACTGGCTGGGAGCCGGGACAGCATTCCACGACAACTCGTTTTACGTATGAAACACGGCGCATGCATCAAGACTTGCCTCGTCAGGACCCGTCAGCTCATCCGATTCACGATGATCCAAACGAAAGCGAGTAAAACAGCGCCCTTTTCTGCCTTCGGGCACAGATAAGAAGCACGCTCGCTCATAAAACTGGCTGCGCACCAAGCCACTGGCGCAGACTTCGTTGCACGGATACTAAAATGAAGAAGAAAGCAGCCCCCCTTCCCGAAAACGAAAAGAAGGGGGCTGCTTCTGTCAGTCAGTCGATCGAAGACCAAAACCTATTCCTCGCCAACCACATGTGTCGTCAACGTTCCAATTCCTTCAATCGTAACGGAGATCTCGTCCCCGACCTTCAACTCACCCACGCCAGACGGTGTTCCGGTCAAAATCACATCGCCAGGCCGAAGCGTCATGACAGCGGATACCGCTTCCACCAATTGAGGAATGGGAAAAATCAGCTGCTCTGTACTGGCATCCTGTCGCACTTCTCCGTTAACGCGCGTCACAATGCGCGCATTCGCATAATCCAGCGTCGTCGCAATCGCTGGTCCCAACGGGCAGAACGTGTCGAAGCCTTTTGCTCGCGTCCATTGGCCATCGCTCATTTGCAAATCGCGGGCGGTTACGTCAATCGCGCAAGTAAAACCAAGGATGTAGTCGTGGGCTTCAGAAGCCTTTACCTGTTTCGCTTCCTTTTTGATGACAACCGCCAGTTCGCCTTCGTAGTGCAGATTCCCGGTCAGCCTGGGATAAACAATCGGCTCGCCCGGACCTACAACAGCAGTCGACGGCTTCAAAAACATCAACGGCTCTTTGGGCAGTTCAATCCCCATCTCGGCCGCGTGGTCCCGATAGTTCAAGCCAATGCACACGACTTTGCTTGGTTCGCAAGGCGCTTTCAGACGGATCTCGTCCAAAGACAGCCTTCGTCCCGTCCTCATCGGTTCCGCCGATTGGACCGGCTCCCTATCCGCTTCGATTACTCGCACCTCGCGATCTTCTTCTACCAACCATCCCTGTCTTAGCTTGCCGCTGCGCTCATAGCGGATCATCATGACGCTTCTCCCCTGTCAAGCGTTTTTCTCTAGCCAAAACCCCAAGCGTTAAAACAGATCCGTTGTCGTCTCTTTCGGTTTCGTGGTAATTTCTTCTACAACCGTACGTGCTACCGCATCCTCGACAAGCGCCTCCACATCCAGCGCTTCTTCAAATTTGGCAGCCAGGTACGGCTTTGGTCTTGTCACAGGATTTTTCGGGGTAAACACCGTGCAGCAATCTTCGTACGGCAAAATGGACAGCTCATACGTATCAATTTTGCGCGACAGATCGGTAATATCGACTTTGTCCATCCCGATCAGCGGACGCAAAATCGGAATCGAAATCACCTTGTTGATCGTATCCATGCTCTCCAATGTTTGCGAAGCGACCTGGCCCAGACTTTCGCCTGTCGCCAACGCCTTTGCTTTTGTGTTTTCCGCCACGCGCTCAGCGATGCGCATCATAAAGCGGCGCATGATCGTAATCAAATAATCTTCCGGACATTTTTCGCGGATCGCCGTCTGAATCTCTGTAAAGGGTACGACGTGAAGACGGATCGTCCCTCCCCATTTGGTCAGCTTTTGCGCGAGATCCCGCACTTTTTGCAGGGCGCGCTCACTGGTAAACGGATAGCTGTGGAAATGGATCGCTTCGAGCGTAACCCCGCGCTTCAGCATCATCCAGCCAGCGACCGGACTGTCGATTCCGCCCGACAAAAGCAGCAGCACTTTTCCGCTCACGCCTACCGGCAAGCCGCCTGGACCCGGGATGGTTTCGCAGCTGATGTACGTACCTTCCGCGCGAATTTCCAGATTGACAATCGCTTCCGGCTCGTGTACATCCACCTTGATCGCCGGAAGCGCCCGCAAAATGTGCGTGCCGACAATCCGGTTGACTTCCATCGACGGAATCGGATAACGCTTGTCCGCGCGGCGCGTGACGACGCGAAACGTGCGCGGTTCGGGGGTCAGCTGGCGAATCAGCTCAAGCGCTTTTTCCTTGATCGTATCAATATCCGGGTCCACCTGAATGGTCGGACTGATGGAAGAAATACCGAAAACGCGCTTGAGTCGCTCCATGACGGCATAGGCATCTTCGCCGTTAAGCTCGACGTACATCCGTCCGTAGTTGCGTCTCACCTTTACCTTGAAAAAGGAGCGCAGCACGCTTTTTACGCTTCTGACCAGCGCCTCTTCGAACTGATCGCGGTTTTTGCCTTTGAGGGCAAGCTCGCCATAACGAATCAAAATCACATCGTAGTTCATCGTTTTCTCCTTTGGTCGTCTCGTTTTACGCTATTTTCTGCGATCCGGGGCAGATTGCGGCTTCAGAAGCGATCGCAGGCTACCCACACACGCTTCCAGCGCCATCAAAAACTGGGCGATTTCCTCTCGTGTATTTTCCCGTCCGAGGCTGATGCGCAGCGAGGACAGCGCGCAATCGCGCTCTATCCCTGCGGCGGTGAGCACCCGGCTTGGCTCGTTCGCCTTGGAGGAACAGGCCGACTTGGTGGAGACGAGGAAGCCTCGCTCTTCCAAAGCGTGCAGCAGCACCTCCGCCTTCACGCCTGGCACAGACAGGTTCAGGATATGCGGTGCTGCGCCAGCTTCGGGCGTATTGACGATGCATCCTTCGATTCGCGCGATGCCTGCGCGAAGCTGCTGGTGCAAGCCTTGCAGCCTGTTGACCTCCGCCTGGCCGAGTTCTTCCACGATCCGAATCGCTTTGGCCATGCCAGCGATCGCCGGAAGATTTTCCGTCCCCGAGCGAATGCCGCCTTCCTGACCGCCGCCCATTAGCAAAGGGTGAACGATCAGTCCCTCGCGCTTGTACAAAATGCCTACTCCCCGCGGACCGTAAAACTTGTGCGCCGAGACGCTCAACAGATCAATGCCGGAGTTTTGCAGACGGAGCGGAACTTTGCCGATGCCCTGCACCGCATCCACGTGGAACAGCACTTTCGGAAACTGCTTGAGCCACTGTCCGATTTCCACAACAGGCTGAATCGTCCCGAGTTCGTTGTTGACGTGCATGACGGAAACGAGAATCGTATCCGGCCGAAGGGCACGCTTGACGTCCTCCACGGACACGCGTCCTTCCCGATCGACAGGCAGGTAGGTCACGGTAAATCCAAAGCCTTCGAGCTGTTTGCATACATCGTAAACAGCCGGATGCTCCACCTGGGTCGTAATGATATGCTTTCCTCTGTTCTGGTATTGAAAGGCAACGCCTTTAATTGCCGTATTATTGCTTTCTGTGCCTCCGGAGGTAAAAATGATTTCCCCTTCTTTGCAGCCGAGGTACTGCGCGGCAACCTTTCGCGCCTGCTTCAGCACGTTTTCGGCCTCTACCCCTTTTTGATGCAGCGAGGACGGATTTCCGTAATAGCTCTCCATGGCCCGTCTCACGGTCTCAATCACCTCTGGATGAGGCCGGGTTGTCGCACTGTTATCTAAATAAATCACCAGTCCACACCTTCCTGAGGGCAAACTACCCTAAGTCTACCCTCCATCATAACACGACTGCGTGTCAAGAACATACTGTCGCGTGTGCTTCTCCTGTTATTTTTCCCGCTTTTTGCCCCGCGAACAGCCAGTTCTCCCCTTCCCCGCACACGTTCACACACTTTTCACGACTAAAGCGCTTACATCCAAAACTCAGCTATTTACAACGTCGATGCCTTTCGTTAGAATTGTCAATAAATTTAGAAAAAAGGAAACAACATCAGCAAAAGGGGAGAGTAGCGATGACAACACAAGCCATGCAAGAAAAAATCAGTAGGATGGAAGCGGAGTTAAAAAAACTGCAGGCGGAACTGGCCAAAATCAACCAGACCCCTCCTCCGTTTGACCGCAATGACGTCGCCTATTTGAATGAGGTGTACAACGGGTGACTTTTTGCTCCATTTCTCTTTGAACGCGTGGATGCTGGCACGACATGATTGCCGCAGCCACGCTATTTTTGTGTCCACATGCACGGTTGCGGTTTCCCGCTCTAGGCCAAAAGACAGAAGGGCCGCGTCGCTGTGGAAAAACCAACCGATGCAGGATGAATTTACCGGATGAAAGCTGATCTGCCGACTGCGTACAATCAAAGTGAACACTACCACATCACGCTACGGCATCGAGGAGGCTTTCATGTTCAAAAAAACACGTTGGAAACGTCTTGCCTTGCAGACTGCCCTGGTTGCTGGCTTGCTTCCCGCCACATCGGCCTGGGCGAAAACGATCCAGGTTGTGCCGGGAGACACGCTCGGAAACATTGCCTACCAACACCAGATTACGGTTGAGCAGCTCAAGCTGGCCAATCAATTGACGTCCGATAGGATCCTGGTCGGACAGAAGCTGTACATACCTCCCCGCTCTACCGTCTACACGGTGAAACCCGGCGACGTCCTGTGGAAGATCGCCTACAATCACGGCGTGAGCATTCAAACGATTGCGAATACAAACCATCTCCCAACAACCGACCTCCTTCTTATCGGGCAAAAGCTGCTGATTCCGACGCAGGAGCCACAAGCGGACACGCCCCCGTCCAAACCGGAGCGGGACAAGCCCTGGGTCGAGTATACTCGCTACCAGGTCGTCAAGGGAGATACGCCTTGGACGATCTCGATTGCCCACGGCATCCCTTTTACCGAGTTTTTGCAGGTGAACAACTTGTCCGAGTCAGACCATTTGCAAATCGGCCAAATCGTCACCATTCCCGTGCACCACATCCCCCAAACAGCGACAGCCGGCGCAAAATACGGAGAGTATCTGGACTGGTTCGAAGCTGCCCAATACCTGTTCCCGATCAACGCGACCGCCAAAGTGACTGATTTTGCCACGGGAAAAAGCTTCATGGTCAAAAGAACCATCGGCGCTTCCCATTCCGATACAGAGCCGCTGACCGCCGCTGACAGCGCAGCGATCAAAAGCATTTGGGGAGGAAGCTTTTCCTGGAGCATCCGTCCCGTCATCGTCGAGGTGAATGGCAGACGCCTTGCCGCGTCGATGTCTTCCATGCCGCACAGCATCGAGTACATCACCGATAACGATTTTGACGGGCATTTCGATATTCACTTCCCTGGCAGCCTGCGCCACAAAGACAATCAGATCGATCCGGATCATCAGGCCGCCATTCGCATCGCAGCAGGAAAATAGGAATCTCCATTGAAAAAGCCGTTCCAACTAAAGCGATCGGAACGGCTTTTTTGTTGGCAAAAAAGCATGATAACCCTCGAACCCAGGCGTCCTTTTCCAGCCTCGGCACGAGTGACGCCCCAAACCATCCGGGGCTGCTCGGGAGAAACGCTGTCGTCAAACACGGTTCGTCTCCGGTCTCTGCACAAGCTTTTCGCCCCAACGGACAGACATTTATTTATACGGGATCGGCCCTCTGTACGTCCCTTCAAACACTTCTGTAGCGGGGCCGGTCATGTAGACATGATTGTCCTCCTCGCGCCAATCGATCAAAAGGTCTCCCCCGGCCAGATGCACCGTAACCGTCCTGTCGACCTTGCCCGCGAGAGCTGCTGCGACTGCCGCTGCGCAAGCTCCCGTGCCGCATGCGAGCGTCACGCCCGATCCGCGCTCCCAGACGCGGAACAAAATTTCTTCCCGATTCACGATTTGGATAAATTCAACGTTGGTGCGCTCCGGAAACCATTCGTGAAACTCGATCTTCGGTCCGTACGTGCGCACGTCCTCGTCGCGGACTTCCTCCACAAAAATGACAGCGTGCGGGTTGCCCATGGAGACAGCCGTCATCGTAAACACGGCCCCGTCCACTTCCAGCACTTCTTCGCGCGCCTGCTCCTCGGGGATGCCTGTCATTGGAATCGCCGCCCGCTCAAATCGCGGTTCGCCCATGTCGATCGTCACCTGCTCGACTTTTCCGTCTGCTCCAAGCGAGACAATCGGTTTCATAATCCCGCCGAGCGTCTCGACGGTAAAGGTCGTCTGCCGGGTCAAGCCGTGGTCGTAGACGTATTTGCTCACGCAGCGCAAGCCGTTGCCACAGTTTTTGGCCTCGCTCCCATCGTGGTTGAACACGCGCATGCGAAAATCAGCCCGATCAGACGGCAGGATCAGAATCAGCCCATCCCCGCCGATACCGAAGTTGCGGTCGCTGACTCGTCTGGCCAGTTCGGGAAGATCCACTCCCGTCAATGGTTCTTCAAAACAGTTGACGTACACATAGTCGTTGCCCAAGCCATGCAATTTGGTAAATTTCATCTGCCACTCCCCGTTCTCTCTGTCATGTCTGACTCGCTCTCTCTCTGGACTTATCTTAACACAACCCTTGCCTGTTTGGGGAAGTGGTATACTACCAGTAGCGATGGAGCAACCCCCCGACGGAAGAGGTGACATCAAGTCCGATGAATGACTCACAACTGCGCTATGCGCTGGGTACCCAAAACGAAGCAAAGCGGCTGGCAGTACAAAAAGCAACCGGAGCGGACCCGATCTGCGTCTCGGTCCCTTCCGGCGTGTCAGCCCAGCCGATGAGCGAGAAGGAAACGATTGCCGGAGCCATTAACCGGGCCAAAGCAGCCTTGGCCGCCATTCCCGAGGCGCACATCGGGCTTGGGCTGGAAGGCGGTCTTATGTACGATCCGGAATTTACCCGCCACTGGTATTTGATTTCTGTCTGCGCGGCCTGGAACGGAAGCGAGCTGTACCTGGGAAAAGGACTGGCTTTTCCCATCCCCAGACAAGCAGCGGAGCGTATTATGGCGGAAGGCATCGAGCTGAATGTCATCATCGACGAATGGGGCCAAACCAGCGGCAGCAACCACAGCGGCGGAGCGTATGCCCTCTTGACTGATGGACGCGTCAACCGAGCGGACGTTTTTTGCGAAGCGGTCATTGCTGCCACAACCCCGTTTTTGTCCCATTTGTACCCCACTGAACCAGCATAGGCAAAAGCAAAAACCTCTCCAGGCTGTGGATGCCCAGAGAGGTTTTTTGCGGTCTGATGCGGCTTTTATCGGGCCGTGTAGTACGGGTAAATAATCAGCGCTCCCAAAATCGAGATCGCCCCGACAATCATCGCCCAGGCTCCCAGCGTTCTTGCGTCTCGACGATACGCCAGGTAGCCAAGCACCATCCCGATCGGCGCCATGAGGTACGGCAGGAGGAACAGGGACAGGATCGATAGTCCCAGACCTGTCATGCCGATGCCGCTGGCTCCGTTTTCCCGACTGTCTTCGTCATCGTTGTTGACCTCACGCACAGAACGACGTGCAGGAATCGGCTCGGCGATTTCCGCCGCTGCCTCGATGTCTTCGCCTCGTCCTGGAGTGACCGGCACGGGTTCCTCCCTCGTCAGAACCACTCCATCCAAGCGCTCCGAAAAATCGTTTTCCACCCTGTCGTTGTCCACTCTGTCTCGTTCGCCCGCATAGCGCTCCGTAAACGAGTGGGGGTCGTAGTGAATCCTTCGCCTTGAACGTCCTTCATGTTCGTCGAAGGCAGCCTGGGTCCAGGTATCCACCGCAAACTCCCTGTCGTGCTGGTCTACCGTCTCGGAAAAGCCGGTATCTTCCTTCTGCTTCGCATTCATGCGTTCACGTCGATCCAACATACCATGCTCAGCCCCTTTTTTGGTAAAGGATTTGTTAGTGAAGGAAGTAGCCTTATTGTCTGCCCAAGGTGTACAATTTAAACTGGAGGCGAGAGGATGAAACCAGAGAAAATCCTAACCATTGGCATTGATATCGACGGTACGGTGACGTCACCGTGCAGTATTGTGCCATTGATGAATGAGAGCTTTGGAAGAGATTTACGATATGAAGACTGTTACGAGTACAACTTGGCCAACGTATATCAGATTACAGACGAGGAATTCGAAGCTTGGCTTGACCGGAACGGGGAGCGCCTGTACAACGAAGCGCCCGTCAACGGCATTGCCGACCAGGTTTTGCGCAAATGGTATCCTTCGCACAAGCTGATCTACATCAGCGCCAGGGAAGCCCGTCATCACGACGTGACGCTGAACTGGTTTGCCCGTTACCAAATCCCTTATCATGAAGTGGATTTGGTCGGCTCTCACGACAAGCTGGCCGCCGCCCAAAAATGGGGCGTGGATCTGTTTCTGGAAGATCGGCTGGAAAATGCCTTGCAGCTGTCCGAAGCTTTGCAGATCCCCGTTCTCTTATTCGATACGCCGTACAATCAGGCCCGGCTCCCCGAACTGGTGCACCGGGTAAGCTCCTGGGAGGAAATCGACAGCAAGGTCAAAGCGCTTACGCTTGGACAGGCCCTTGTGTAGCTGCTCCCCCCCTGATTATGCCCCAAGCAAAAAGACGTATCTCCTTGGCGGGATACGTCTTTTTGAGCGCCGAAGCGCATGAGAAGAAGCCCTTGTCGTGTCTGCGTCAGACACAGGCAAAACCTCCCTTGTCTGCACGCCGTCACACTTCGGGTCCATTGGCCTCCGGCGAGGCTTTCCTTTACTTCTTCTCTGACTTTTTCGGCTTGAACGTCAGACAACAGGTCTCAGACGACGTAGCCGCATGATCCTGATGGCCTGTATTTTGCCCATACTCGCCAGCAAACTCTTCCTTCACGTTTGCGGTAGCATGCGCATCGATCTCCACCATGATTTCGTCGGCGCTGCACAGATTGCCTTGCGCCCAATACTCACAGTTGGACACGCTGCATCTTACTTTTGGCATATGCTTTCACCCCCTAGACGCTATCCTTCACCATTTGTCCGGGGCTTATACTTGTGAAACACACACAGCTACCACTTTGACAGGAAAGAGGATGATGCCATGAGTTCT
The DNA here is from genome assembly GCF_051967035.1 of Brevibacillus sp. SAFN-007a. Lineage (NCBI taxonomy): Bacteria > Bacillati > Bacillota > Bacilli > Caryophanales > Paenibacillaceae > Brevibacillus > Brevibacillus sp. SAFN-007a. The sequence continues at coordinate 9,711 of NZ_JBQCKK010000004.1, forward strand.
CCCCGTGTGGTCGTCATTACCGGGGCTTCCGGCGGCCTCGGCCAGGCGTTGACGCGGCTGCATCTGGCAAAAGGCGACCTCGTCATCGCCGCAACGCGCAAGCCCGTTACCCATGAGTCGCTCCTCGTCCCGGCCGCTGACCGCGCCCGATTGTTTGCCTACACCGTCCATGTCGGAAGCAACGAGGACGTCCGCCGCTTCGCCGCCTGGGTGCACGTCCGTTTCGGCAGGTGCGACATCCTCTACAACAATGCGGGCATTGCCGTGTTCGAGCCGCTCATCGGCATGAACATCGACGAGTTGGAGGAAACGTTACGCACAAACATCGCCGGCGTGATGTACACCACGCGCGCCTTTTTGCCGATGATGCTCGACCGTGGCTCGGGACACATCGTCAACATCGCTTCGCTCGCCGGACAAGTCGCGACTGCCAAGGCGTCCGTCTACGCTGCGAGCAAAGCGGCGGTGATCCGCTTTAGCGAAGGCTTGCAGCACGAGCTTGCCGGAAGCGGCGTTCGCGTCACCTGCGCCATGCCCGGGCCGATCGACACGCCTTTTTTGGAAAAGGCAGACAGAACAGGAACCTACCGCAGCAAGGTCGCCCGCTATTTGCTCTCCGCAGACGAAACCGCCCGGCATATTTACAAAGCGGTACAAGCCAACCGCTCCGAAGTGGCGATGCCCTATCGCCTGAAAATGCTGTCGGTGCTTTATGCGCTTTTGCCGCAGCGCATCAAACAGCTAGTCGCCCCGCTCCTCAACCGCAAGTGACGGACTCTCCAGGTCCCGCAATACTACGAAGGCCAAAAGCCTTGGCAAAAGCGTCTGGGCGCCTGCGGTACTGAGCGGAGAAAGCATGCCAGCAATGACGATCAACACGTCAATCACCAAAAGCGGAACACGATCGACCAGAAGCAAAGCTACCAGCGCGATAAAAATCAAGCCGGGCTGGCTACGGCCGGAAATTCGTCGAGCGGAGCACGTAGTTGCCAATCGCCCGCGCATTCAGCGCGTAGCCGATTCCCGGACCATCCGGCACGGCCAACTGTCCTGGAGCGATCAGCTCGACGCCGCCTTCCACGATGTCTTCCTCCCAATAACGGCTGGAGGCCGCTGTATCGCCCGGAATCGTGAAGTTTGGCAGGCTGGTAATGGCGATATTGTGCGCACGGCCTACCCCTGATTCGATCATGCCCCCGCACCAGACCGGAATGTCATGCGCCTGGCAAAAATCGTGAATCCGCTTGGACTCAGTCAGACCGCCGACGCGGCCTACTTTGATATTGATGATGCCGCAACTGCCCAGCTCGATCGCTTTTCTGGCGTCCTCCACGCTGTGAATGCTCTCGTCGAGGCAAATCGGCGTGGAAAGCTCGCGCTGCAGCTTCGCATGGTCGATGATGTCGTCATGGGCCAACGGCTGCTCGATCATCATCAGCCCGTATTGATCCAGCTCTTTCATCACGTCGATATGCTCCATCGTGTAGGCGGAGTTCGCATCGGCCATCAGCGGCACATCGTCGCCAAACTGTTTGCGGATTGCGCTAATCAGCTCCACGTCAAACCCCGGTTTGATCTTCACCTTGATTTTTTTGTAGCCTTCTGCGAGGTGACGCTCCACTTTTGCCAGCACCTGATCGACTGTCGGTTCAATCCCGATGCTGATGCCGACGTCGATCACCGATTTGCTTCCGCCGAGCGCCTTGGCAAGCGACACCCCTTTTTGCTTGCTGTACAAATCCCAGATGGCCCCTTCCAACGCCGCCTTCGCCATGTGATTGCGGCGGACGGGAGCAAACAGCCGATCCACGTCCTCCGGCGTCTCGATTGGGCTGGCAAACAGCTTCGGAATGAGAAAACGCTCCATCATGTGCCAAACGGTTTCGGTCGTTTCTTCATTATAATAAGGGTCCGGCATTGCCACGCTCTCGGCGTAGCCGACCTCTCCTTCTCCGTAGACGCTGACGAGAATCAGCTCCTTGACGACGGTACAACCAAAGCTTGTCTCAAAGCGAAAACGAAGTGGAATATGCAATTGCTGCAGCTCGATGCGTTCGATTTTCAATGCTCGTCATCCCTTCTGTTTCCCTTCGATGGCATGCGCCAACATGGACGGAAGCGCGCCTGGCCGGGTGTCAAGTACGTGCGCGTTCATGCTGCCATCCGGGATAAAGTTTGTTGACCTTTTAAATTTGCAATTTTCCGAAGTTTCCCTGCTTCGAATTATATCGGCAATCTCCCTGCGAAGCAACGCTTCAGTAACAAAGGCCCTCCCGTTTTCAGGGAGAGCCTTTTGGCCTAACCGCTTTCGATTCACGCGATCAGGATGTTTTCCATTTTGCCAATTCGGAGGGGAACTTGTCGTTTAGCACCTTGATATAGGTACCTTTCATCCCGAGCGAACGGGATTCCAGCACACCTGCGCTGGCCAGCTTGCGCAGCGCGTTGACGATGACCGAACGAGTCAGGCCCGCCTGGTCTGCCAGCTGACTGGCGACGAGCAAGCCTTCGCGCGCATCCAGCTGCTCCATAATTTTTTCAATGGCAATCTGCTCACTGTAGGACAGCGAGGACAGCGCAATTTTGGCAAACGTTTTGTCGCGAACTTCACTTTCAATCTGTTCTGTACGCTGACGAACGATCTTCATCCCGACGACAGTCGCGCCAATTTCTCCCAGGATCAAATCCTCGGTTTCGAATTCCCCATACGCCCGCAGCAGGATGAGTGTACCCAAGCGGCTTCCCCCTGCATGAATCGGAACGATTGTCGTCATCATTTGCGGGAACAATCCGGCCAGTTCTTTTGGCACGAAGCTGTACGGGCTTTGGATCGATTCATTGGCCAGTGTCTGTGTCACTTCCAGCAGTTTTTGATGTACGCCGTTTTGCAGTTGCGTCGGGGACTGGCCTTCTTCGTGCAACGAAATTTCCTGGTTCACTCCGCTGCCCAAAATGGTACCGTCCGCAGTAATGATGTATACATTGGCCGAGATGACCTCGGACAGCAGCTTGGCGAGATCCTGGAAGCCTACTCCGCTGCCTCCCATTGTTTTTTGCAGCATCAGATTAATTTTTCTGGTTTTTTCCAACAAATTCATCCTCATATCCTCCTCGAATTTCTTCATGCTCACATTGTTGTCAGAAAAATCCAGCCCTATACATGCAAATCAAAAAATTAGAAAGACACCTCGTGGAAGCAGCTTCCGGTCTGAATTTGGGTGAATGCCTGCACACATTTGCCCTAGCAGACGACTATGTTATATAGGGAACAACCATCACGTCACGGATTATGGGAGGGTTTCAAATGGGACTGTTTAACGGAGGATTTAACGGATTTGCTCTGATTCTCGTCTTGTTCGTCCTGTTGACGATCGTGGGCGCAGACGACTAATCTTGCTGGCTTGCCCACCATGCTTTTAAGCGGTCACGGGCGATTGGTTGGCCGCCAGCGACCCCATCCCCGTTCCGAAAAAAACGTCTCGACGTTTTTTGCGCAAACAAACAAGGCTGGTCTGGTTCGTTTCCCAGACAGCCTTGTTTCCTTTTCGCTGACAGAACCCGCCTACCGCAGCTGTTGCTTGATGAGTTGCTCGATCGCATCAGCAATCACGCGTGTCGGCTTTTGCAGGTCGGCATCGTACAGCCGGAAGCGAACATAGCGTTCATCGAGGTTGAACGCTTCTTCCCAGGCACCCAGGAAGCCTCTCGCGCGCTTGTCCAGCTCCAGCAACACTTCCAGCTCGCCTTCGCGCAAGTAAAAGACAACTTCCAGCTCTTCCAGCCGACTGCGGTATGCCCCTGTCGGACGGAATTCAAATTCCTGCACAAACGGATACGTGCGACCCAGGTGGCGGTTGTACTCGCAGTCCACCTTGTACAGCTGGAAGCCGATCGACTGGACCGCCTCCAACACTTTTGCCATCAAAGGATGCGGACGCACCTCGATAAAGTCAGAGTCGCCGGGGTCAATCGCGTTTTTAATATCCAATCCCGTCCGCAGGTAAACAGGCTGACGTCCCATGGTCAGCGGAGTCTCGTAAGGAAGCCGGAACGAAAAAGGCAGAACCTTGTTCTCTTTCGGTTGCAAATACACGCGCTCGGTCAGGCGGTGCTTCACCAGGATGCACTCTTCCTTCACCTTGTTGTCATTCGCTTCGCGCTCGTAATGCGTGACCACATACATGTAGATTTCGTCGATTTCCTGTGCGACGTCTCCCCCGGTGATATGTACCTCGCCTTTTACGAGGTCTCCCGGAACAAGAGACTCTTGCTCCAAACGCGCATCGACTTCAGCCGCTCCGATTCCGACACTGGCCAGCAACTTTTTGAACATGGACATGTACTCGCCTCTCCTTTACGTTCCCCCAGATCCTGTAACAGATCTGCCTTCAGGTTTATGTAGAGATATACGGGGGAAGGAAAAGAAAGTTTCGCGCAATCTTTTGCCAGACATCGTCCGATATGACCTCTGCCGTCACAAACACTTGCAGCGTCCGCGCGATAAAAACGGTCTTGATCCGCACCTCTACCATCGTCCGGTCAGCCAAGACATACTCCCGGCGGCGCAGCATCTCGTGCAGCACCTGGTGAATCTCTGCGACCTGCTCGGCTTTTTTGCCTTTGAGCGAAGCGAAATCTTTTTCGATCAAATCGACCACCTGCACGACGATCGTCCCGTGCAGCGGCTGCTTCTGTTCCGCCGTCAAGACAAACGCGCGGACTTCTTCAATCACCTGATCCTGCTTTTTGCGATACACCCGCTGATTTTGTTTCAGCTCCTGATTTTCCTCGTACAGCTTTTTATTTTGCAGCTCCAGGCTTTTACGAACCAGCATCATTTGCTCCATCTCGCGTCCGTACACAAACAAAACCGCCGTTCCGCCCAGCAGGCACCCGATGAGCAAGAGAGCGAGATAGCGTTTCCACAGGACGACCTTCATGAGCGCACCTGCACGAGCCACTGCACGCAAATCGTCCCGATGTGAGCGCCCAAAAACGCGACGACGATCATCACAAGCTGCTTGAACACCGGCGAGAAGTTGCCCATCAAGATTTTCTCAATCTGCAAAAACGAATCGAAGGTGCCGCCCAAAGCACCGACCAAGCCCCAGATTTTCAACTGGTCTGCCAGCTGGACCATCGAAAACAGCGGGGGCTTTTCCGTCAAAAAGGCACCCAAGCCTCCGCACAAAGCTCCGCCCACGACAATGCCATAGGCCACAAAGAACGTCAAAATGACTTGTGCCATGCTGTTTCTCATCCTCTCGACTCGCTGCCTATGCTTATCCCTACGCCGCTTGTCTGGTTTTTATGATGGAAAAGCCGCGGCTAGGCTCGTCCTCGGGAACGGCTGCCTGGACACGAAAAAAAGAAGGCATGCTTCTGTTGGCAGCATGCCACATTCGCTTACGGCTTGTTCTTGCCCCACTTGCGCAGGCGCTTCTGAATGCGCGGCGAGTTCATCACCATAAGATCCATAAACAGATTGACCATAGTGGGATTGCTCAGCACTTGTTTGAACACTTCCGGATTTTCCTTGAACCATTGCTCGTTGGCCTTGATCCAGGCTTTAAAGCCATGGTTCGAGCGATAGTGATTGTTTAAACGGCGAACCGGCCGATATGCGCTCATCTCAATCTATCCCTTCGTCAAAGAATATGGAGAGGAGAAAGATGATCACGATAATCCAGATCACCGTTTCAAAGCCATCCTGGTTGAAAAAGCCGAAACCTTTCATGACAGATCCCCCCTTCACGCTGGCTCGCACCGTCGCACCTGGCATACCGCCCATGGTACCTTTCTCTATAGGTATATGTATCGGGGAAACGTTTGGATTGGACAGATGCCTGCTTGTTACACACATTTGTACGCTCGCCCAATTTTGTTGCATAGAGTCAAACGTCTTCCTCTCATACTAGAAGAGACAATCCCGAACAAATAAGGAGGCGATTATGACAGCCTCGCATGGAGCTCTCTGGCGCAACAAGCCTTACTTGATTCTGCTATCGCTCGTTTTTTTCATGCACCTGGCCTCGTACCTGGTCATTCCGGTCTTTCCGATCTTCCTGCAAAAGGTGCGGTTGTTGCCTCTCGGCCAGGTCGGCTTCGTTTTGGGAGCTGGCAGCATGACGTACCAGGTCGGCAGTCTGATCGGCGGACCGCTGTCGGATCGCTGGGGCCGTCGCGCCATCATCACCCTGGGCGCCCTGCTGCAAGGAGGGGCCATGCTCGGTTATCACTTCAGCACATCGTACGGGCTGTTTCTGCTGTTTTCCTCCGTGAACGGCCTGGGGCTTGGCCTGTTGGCGCCCACGATCAAGGCGATGATTGCCGATGAGGTGGCAGAAGCGCAGCGGACGGCCGCCTTTTCGTGGCGAGGGATTCTCGCTCACAGCGGCATTATCGTAGCGGGCCTTGTCATCGCGTGGATGACGTCCATCGGTCAGCAGCCGTTTGTGATCGCAGCCGTTGTCTTCGGCCTGCTCGCCGCGCTCACGTTTTTTTCCTTGCCGGACGATCGTTGCGTCGGCCCAACCTGCCGCCACACGCCGCTCTCGGAATATCGGCATATTTTGCAGCACCGCAGCTTCCTGTTGTTTTCCGGAATTACGCTTGCGATCTGGGCGTTGTATGCGCAGTTTGCCTTGATACTGCCTTTGCGCGGCGAGCACGTCCTGCATTCGGCGACGCTTATTGGTCTCATCTGGACGATCAACTCGCTCGCCGTCGTTCTGCTGCAAGGCTTCGTCTCGCGGTTCGTGCTCTCGCGGATCAACCCGTATGCGGCACTCGCCGTCGGGACGGCCCTGCTCGGCGCAGGACTGACCTGGATGGGCTGGGCCAATCAATTCGTCACGCTCATTGCCGCTGCCGTCGTGTTTATTGTCGGCGAAATGCTGTTCATGCCTGTCCAGGATTCGCTCGTCAGTCATTTTGCCAAGGAACAATGGCTCGGCGCTTACTTCGGCTTCTCCAATTTTGTTTCCGGCGTCGGCACGGCCCTCGGGACAAGCATCGGCGGCGCCATGGTGGAAAAGCTCGGGGGAGTCGGGAGCCGCAGCCCATGGATCGGGTACGGGATCACCACGATTTTGCTCGCCGCGCTGCTCGGCTTGTTCGCGCTTTACGCCATACCGCGCTACAAAAACCCGGAGCAGGCTCCCGAACCCCACACGTCAAAAAAGGAAGGAGCCACCTAACATGGACAAGCCACACAACCAGGAACAAGCGAGACCCCTGCGGGAAGCTGACCGCAGCCGCCAGCCGAAGTCTGTGCAGAACGACTCCCCCGGCTACGGGGACAAAAAGCTGGAAGGGCCGAATCGCCCTGCAACCTGACGGATCGCCTGTGCTTCCTGATCGCTTGGATGCCCAGACGAAAAAGCCATTTCCGCCTATCTGGGGAAATGGCTTTTTCCTTGTTGGCCTGCGCTTGTTCCCTTTTGGCCGTTCAACTGATCGGTACGAGCTTGTACGGCAGGGAAAACGCGTCGAGCTTTTGCAAAAACGCCCGGCTTGCGCTTTCGTCGGGGGCAATCAACTGCAAATAGCGCGTGAAGTAAAACACGATCCGGTCCTCGCTGCCCTCCTTCAAGCGGTAGTGCGAGAGCTGGGCGATGTCGGTCAGCTCGTAAAAATACGCATATCGCTCCGGCGTGAGCGGCGCTTGAAACGAGCGGCTGACGACGATGCCGTTGCTGCGGTTTTCCTTGCTGTTTTCTTTGGTCGCCCCGAGAAAACGCAATGTCTCCGCAGCGCGTCTCGCTCCCAATTTTTCCGCCAGCATGCTGTCGTTGTACTCAACTTCCAGATCGGTCAGCCGTTCGCGCACGGACTCCAGCATGGACATCAGCACTTTGCGGACAACCAGATTTTCCGTGGCGAACTGGTTGTCGAAGACGTTAAATTCGTAAGACGTCGCCTGGCCTTGAGGCTTCGTGTACAAAACAATCGCGTTCAAAAGCGCCACCTCCCCTCTTATCTCGGTAAAATCGACGCGTATGTCGCTCGATCCAGCTTGCGCACGAGCGCGAACAAAAGTCGTTTGGCCGCTTCGTAATCGTTGCGGTCAATGATGGACGCATGGCTGTGAATATAGCGGGAAGGGATGCCGATAACCGCCGACGGCACACCTTTTCCGTAGTGCTGGACGGCATTGGCATCCGTAGACCCTTTAGCCACGTAATACTGGTACGGGATATTCTCCTGCTCACAGATGGAAACAAGCAGTTCGCGCAGCCCCAGCGGCATGATGTACAGCGGATCGTATAGGCGCATCAAAAGACCGCCGCCCAATTTGCCGCCATCCTCTCTCACGCCGGGAATGTCCGTGGCAGGGCTGGCATCCAAAGCGAGAAACAAATCAGGCTGGATCGCAGCCGCTGCTGTTTTGGCCCCGCGCGTACCGGACAGCTCTTCCTGGACTGTAGCACCCACATAGACCATGTTCGGATGACCGGGACGCTCATGCAGTTCTTTCGCCAGCTCTACGGCCAGGCTACAGCCATAGCGGTTGTCCCATGCTTTTGCCATGAGACGGTTCGGATTCGCCATAACCTGCAACGGACATACCGGAACGATCTGCTGTCCGGGACGCACGCCTGCCCGCTCGGCGGCCTCACGCGAATCGACGCCAATGTCAATGAACATGTTGCGAATATCCATCGGGCGATTCCGCTGGTCGTCACTGAGGACGTGCGGTGGAATCGAACTGATGACGCCCTCGACCGCACCTTTTTCCGTTATAATCTGAACGCGCTGGGCAAGCAGAACTTGTCCCCACCAGCCTCCGAGCGCCTGAAACGAGAGAAAGCCTTGGTCGGAAATACGCGTGACCATAAAGCCCACTTCATCCATGTGTCCGGCAACCATGATTTTCGGACCGGTTTCATCGCCGCGCATCACCCCGAACATACTGCCGAGGTTGTCGTAGACGAATTCATTGGTATAGGTACTGATGTATTCTCGCATGATGGCGCGGACCGAACCTTCGAATCCCGGCGCTCCCGGCGCCTGTGTCAGCCGATTCCACAGCTCCCATTGAAATTCATTCTCCATCGTGGTCAAGCCTCCTGTCATCCCGGACGGATGTTGGTCTCCCCCTATTATCCGTGAGCCTACATAGGGATGCAACCGTTCCCCAGGCAGGAATGTGCGGCCCTTTGTTCGAATGTAGGAACAACAAAAAGGGGTAGGGGGATAACACCAATGGCAATCACCTTGCGAAAACTGACCAAAACAAGCGAAATCGAACAGTTGGAAACGATGGAAGGAAAAATATGGGATCCTTCGTCTGTCATTCCCTATCACATGACGCTGACGATGCACAAATTCGGCGGACTGTTTCTCGGGGCGTTTGACGGGGACGACATGATCGGCTTTTTGTACAGCTTCCCCGGCTATACGAACGGCGAAACGCACCTCTGTTCCCACATGCTCGGCTTTTTGCCGGAATATCGCAAGCAGGGGCTTGGGGTACGGATGAAATGGCTGCAAAAGGAAGAAGCCAAAGCGCTGGGCCACACCAAAATCACCTGGACGTACGACCCGCTGGAGACGGTGAACGGCGTCCTGAATATTGCCAAGCTCGGTGGAATTGTCCGCACGTATTTGCCCAACTGCTACGGCAGCCTCTATGACGACTTCAACCGCGGCTTGCCGACCGATCGCTTTCTCGTCGAATGGTTTCTTGACAGCGGACGCGTGGAAGCCCGCCAAACAAATGGCGCCCCACGCCGCGTCTACGACGATGCTCCGGAAATTTTGCGCTATGAAATCATCGACGGCATTCCTACTCCTCTCGCGGGCGCCGTCACGCATGAAGCGCCGGTCCTTCTGCTTCCCGTGCCTGCCTTTTTCCAGCAGGTGAAGCAGGTGGATATGCAGGTTGCCTCCGCCTGGCGCGAGCATACCGGAAAGCTGTTCACCGCCTGCTTCGCCAACGGCTACATCGTCACAGACATCGTCCGCGACGAAGCGATTGTCCGCTACGTGCTGGAGAAGAAGCCGCTGTCCGACATCCTCGCCTAAACCGTCCGTGGCTCTCTTGGGCGCGGCGTGGAGGGTTGTGGTACAATGAAGGGTGCCCTACCCTACATCATAAAAGGACGAGAATACATGAATCGATCACAGTACGACTACGATGTTATCATTATCGGCGGCGGTCCTGCCGGACTGATGTCCGCTGTTGCGGCGTCGAGCCGGGGAGCGCGCGTTTGCCTGGTGGAAAAAGGCGGCAAACTGGGCCGCAAGCTCATCATATCCGGGGGCGGTCGCTGCAACGTGACCAACGCCAAGGAGTTAGACGAGCTCATCAAGCAAATGCCCGGCAACGGCCGTTTTATGTATAGTGCGCTGGCGCAATTCGGCAACCGCGACATCATTTCGTTTTTCGAAGAGCTGGGCGTCGCCCTGAAGGAAGAGGACCGCGGGCGGATGTTTCCGGTGACGGATAAAGCGGTGACGGTTGCCCAAGCGTTGATCGACCGATTGAAGCAGCAGCAGGTCGACATCCGGCTGAACTCTCCCGTGCAGGAGGTCCTCTATGAAAACGGCAGAGCGTCAGGCATTTTGCTTCTGTCCGGCGAAAAGCTGACAGCCTGCTGCGTCATTATCGCCGTCGGCGGCTGCTCGGTACCGCAGACAGGCTCCACGGGCGACGGCTACGCCTGGGCCAAGGCCGCAGGCCACACGATCACCGATCTGTATCCGACAGAAGTGCCGCTCACGGCCAACGATTCCTTCATTCGCGACAAGACGCTGCAAGGGCTGTCGTTGCGCGATATCACGATGACCTTGTACGCCCCGAACGGGAAAAAGATCAACACCCAGGAAGGCGACATGATTTTCACCCATTTCGGACTGTCCGGGCCGGCTTCCCTGCGCATGGGGCATTATGTCTCCATCAGTCAGCGCAAATACGGCGCTGTTCCGCTGTCGCTCACACTCGATCTGATGCCGTCCAAAAGCAGGGAGGAAATCAGCGCAGAAAGCTGGAAACTGTTGGAGGAACAGCCGAAAAAGGCCGTGAAAAACGTGCTCAAAGGCTACTTGCCGGAACGGATGATCCCGCTCCTCCTCTCGCTTGCCCAGATTGCGGAGGACACGACGTACAGCCATATGAAAAAGCAGGAGTGGGCGGAGCTTGCCGGCATCATCAAGGCATTTCCGCTGACGATTACGGGTACGCTGTCGCTTCAGGAAGCCTTTATTACAGGCGGCGGTGTCAACGTCAAGGAAATCGACCCGCGCACCATGCGTTCGAAGCGGATGGACGGCCTGTATTTCGCAGGGGAAGTCATGGACGTTCACGCCCATACCGGGGGCTACAACATTACCATCGCCTTTTCCTCGGGGCATGTGGCGGGCACGCACAGCGCGGAAGAAGCGTTGGCACTTTAAATGGCGGGAACCACGTTTAAACAGGAACAAATCGGGGAAAATGGCAGACAGGTACTCTTTTTTTCGAAAGAGCAATCGGCGGCTTACTCCCCCCTAGTTGTAAGGTGCCGATTATCAGACCTATACTCCCTTTCTCTTCCCTAAAGAAGCGCCGCCCTCGTGAGCGGCGCTTCTTTTTTGGATGGAAAAAAACACCTGCCGCCTGCAAGCACGGTGTCCTCATGCTTGGGCGATCAGGTGTTTTGGCGTGCGGACTTATCGTTTTATCCGGCCAGTCGGAACAAGTAAGCGAAACCCGCCAGCACAAAAGCCAAGCCGAGCAAAAAGAACGTGTTGGCCCGCTGCTTGATTCGCTGTTCATTGCCCCGGAAATACGCGGTCATCCGCGTTTGCCATCGTTTGGTGCGCGGTTGCAACATGACGAGGACGCCCGCCGCCAGAAGAAAAAAGGGAAGGAATTGCATTTGCATTCACCCCTTTTTCTTTCTGCGCAACAGCCAGCGGCTATCCGCCTCGGCTGGCGCACCTTCCACCACGAGACGCGCCTCCTCCGCCAGCCGGTAAGCTTCCGCAAAGGACAGCTGTCTGAACGCCTGCTCCGCCTTGGTCAGCAGTTCATTGACATTCCGGTTTTGCCTGCGATAGCGGTTGGTGTACTGAATGGCTCCCTCCGCCAGCTTGCAGGTGGAAATCGTCTGCTCCGCCATCCGCTCTGTTTCTACGACCAGCTCGTGCGCATCCTGAATCAAAATCGCCACTTCTTCCAAATCGTAGCGGTATTGCTCCATTGCCATCTTGATCCGGGCCAACGTCTGGACGACTTCTTCAAACATATACTTGAGCGGATCGGGAATGCCCGGCAAATAGCTTCGCTTGATCTGCTGGCGCACGCGAACCAGCGTGCTGGAAATGCGCTCCAGCTCGTCGAGGGCATCATCTTCGGTCTCGATCAGCAAAACATCCGGTTCTTCCTGCTGATACGGCTCCTCCGGCTCCACCTGACGCTTCGGAATGACCAGCTCGTACTCCGGCTCTTCTTCGTGATCGCGGCTTGCCTGCTGGGCAGATACATGGGCCGCGCCCTTCTCCGCCTTCGTCGGCCGCTTGACTGCCTGTAGCAGCACGGTCCGCTCTGCCTCGCTCAGTTGGTCGCCCGTATCTGGCACATCTGCCGGGGGAGCAGCCAGCTCGGCTGCTTGCTCCTTTGGTAGATGCCCGGACAGCTCTTGCGGCTCACCCACGAACTCCGGCTGCTTGCCGACGCCAGAGACTTGCGCTTCCTTGTTGCCAGCCAGGTTCCACACTTCCGCTGCCTGCTCGATCATGGCGGAAACCTCCGCTTCGCCGACTTCGCGTTCGGTTTCCGCCAGCGCATCGTTCATTTGCTCTCTCTCTGTCTCGTGCGCAGCTGAATCCTCTGCAAGTCCGTGCGGCTTCTCCTGCACTTGCGCCGCAGCAGCTGCCGCCTCGTGCTGAGCCAGCACTCTTTCCTCCATGCTCTGGTAGGTTGTGTCGAGCAGCACGTCAAACGCCTTGGAATGCGTCATGACCATCTCCAGATTGCCCTCTTCCAGCGCACTTTTCGCGGAGGAAAGCAATTGCTTGGCCTGAAGCAGCGCCTTGTCCAGCGAATCCTGCTTCAAGTCAAAGCCTTCCCGTGTCGCCTGGTTAATTCCGTCTTCCAGCTGCCTGAACTCCTCCGGCATTTCCTTTTTCACGCGCTGCACCAACCCCGGAATCTGGTCCAGCGCTTGTCCGACCCGCTCCAGCAGCTGCTGGGCCTTGAGCGTCGTATCGTAGGCGGCAATATCGTCGCCTGCCGCCCGCGACGTTTTCACGAGGCTTCTCAGCGTGTCCACCTCGTCCAGCGACGCTTTCAGCTCGTGAAAAGCCAGGCCGTATTCCAGCCGCAAATCGGACAGACGGCGCTCCATCTGCTCCACCTGCTTGCCGATCTCCGGAATGACGACCTTGTTCTCCTGCTTGGCAACCGCCACCTTGGTCGTGTCTTCCTTCAGCTCATTCAGTTCCTCCTCGATCTGGGTCAGCATCTCTCTCGCCTCATCCAGCATGCCCAGAGCCAGAGAAAAACGAAACCGATCGCCCGCTTCCTCCGCATCCAGAATCATCATCTCCACATCCGGAATACGGATGCGCAAGAGGTTCTCCTTTTTGTCAGCCAGGTAGTGGTAGCGCACCTCTGTCATTCCGCTGGAGCGGCGCAGCGGCTTCTCCACCTCGATCACGTTGATTTTTTCTACCAGCTCGTCCTTCCACTCCTCCACTTCGTCGACCTGCTTAAAGATCGCACGACGGCGAATCATGGCAAAGATCAGCATGACAGACAGCCCCGCAAACACAGCTCCGATCGCGTAAATCCACCACGGAATCCCGCCAAGGCCGTCTTTTTCTCCCGCCTGCTCCTGCGCTTTCGCATCAGCCGTTCCCCCGGTCGCTGCAGCCTGCTTGTTTGAAAGGCTGTTCAGCTCCCGGTTCACTTCCCCAATCAAGGTCTCAATTCCGCTCAAATACTGCTTCTGGTTGCGAAAAGGCTCGTAGTACGCCGTGATTTTGTCGTGCAAAAGCTCCATCGTCGCGCCTTTTGCCTGCAAGGTCGGCCCGGCGTACACCCCGATCTGCTCCGTATTGAAGTCGAGCACGATCATCATCGCATCCTCAGCCAAATTGTAATTGTCAAACAGCTTCTGCGCGTACATGTCCGGAGATTCCGCTTCCGGAGCCGTGCTTTCCACCACGACGACCTTGTAGCTGCCAGGCACATCTTGCACCGCTTTCGCAAAATTCGCCTTCTCTTCTTTTTTCAAATAGTTGTCGGCATCCTGCACAAGCTCATCGGTTTTGTCCGGAAAAGGCGTAGCGTAAGCCGGATTCGTATATAGGAACATGCCTGCCAGACAGAGCAGGATCAGTTTTCGTTTCACTTGTCGAACATCCCCTTTAGAAAACTTGGCTCCGCCTCCCCATTGGCGAAAGCCTTGACTGCACTTCGATTGTAGACAACAACGTCACGGGAGAGAGCCTCCTAGCCGGGCAGCAAAATCCCGCGCAAAAAGCGCATGATGGAATCTTGCAGCCATCGGGCAAACTCCTCGGAAAACGGTTCGAGATCGTAAACCTGGCGAACCATTTGCGGTTGTAAAAACGGATATATCATCTGACTGGTTACAGCCAGCACGATGCGATCAACGGATACGGGCAAAAAATCGCCGGATGCCACACCGCCCTCCAACACGTGCGAAAGGCCGTGCTTCCATCGGCTCATGTACAGCGTCATCACTTCACGGGCAAGCATCGACTCGACACTCAGCTCCCGATGAACCAGCCTGGTGATCGGCGCATGCTCCATCTGGAAGCGCACGTAAAGCTGGATCACCTGTTCAAGTCGTTGAATGGCAGAGACATGCTTCTGCTCGGCCTCCTGTTCTTCCAGCAACCGAAACAGCGTCTCAAAATAAGAGGCGATCAGGGTCTCCAACACTCCCTGCTTGCCCTGGAAGTGATAAGAAATCAGCGCGGAGTTCACTTGTGCCTCAGCAGCGATTTGTCTCACGGATGTTCCTTTGTAGCCGTACGTATCAAACAGCTTCGCGGCTGCGGACAAAATGCGCATTTTCGTCTGATCCATCGCTGGTCCCCCTCCCCTTTTACGCGCCGGCTTCATCCAAGCCGGAAATGACGATGGCCGAAAAGAGAAGCGACCGCGAAAAGCGCAGAAGGTTCCGTCTGCAACATGCCCGATGCGGTCGCCGCAGAAGCTTGGTTCCCTCGGGCATCTTTTCTATTGTACCGATGATTCGACGCAAAAAGATAGACCTGTTGTTAGTTCGACAAAGTTTTCCAGTATTCCTTCTAGGAAAAAAGCCTTCCCCGGAAAAAAAGACGCTCCCTGTCCGTTGACAGGGAAAGGGATGCGTCGTTTTTTCTTGCGGCTTATTTGCCGTCCTCCGCCGGGGTGGGGACCGGCTTTGCCTGCCCGTAATTTTGCAAGTAGGTCTCCACCTGGGAATGCTCTTTGACCCGCTGGTCATGCAGGTCGTAGGCAGAGCGGATGGACATGGTCATGTTGGTCGGGAGCATCGTGGTTTTGTTGTAATAGATCGTGTACTCGGCCTCGACGTCCATCTGATCGACCAGTGTCTTCACGTCCTGGGGCTGTTTCGCTTGGATCGAGGCGCCTTTCTGACTCACGCTCGTCTCTGCCCAGCCTCCATCGGACAGCTGCATCGCCAGTTTCAACTGCGGCTTGTGCTTAGCAAATGGCCCGGCCACGGACTGAATCCGCGAGCCGGAGGCAGTCTGCTCCTGCATCTGCGCGGCCAGCCACGCCTTCAGCTTGGCAGAATCCAGCGTAACGCCGATCGCTTCCAGATCATCCTCGGGGTTTTCATCCGGCAACGTACGGATGCCCTTTTTCATCTCGTCCATTTGTTGAAAACAAAAGCGGGGGCTCCAGTTGTCCATCTCCTGCCGCAGGGCCATGCCGTCTCCTGGAACCCGCTGCCATTTTTCCCCTTGCGCTTGCTTCGCATACAGCTCGCTGCCCTCGCGCAACAGCGACAAGGTTTCCACCCGCTTTTCCTCGGGGACGGAGATTTTCACATTCATATACTCGGCTTCTCCGTCTTTTCGTCCGGAAAAATTGACCATGTTGGCATTGGCGCTGTTTGCTGTCAAGAGCTTGGTCCTGCCGTAAAACGCATACGAGCTTTGGGCCGCAAACTGATCGCGCACCTTTTCAAAGGCAAAGCTGGGGCTTTCTTTGACGCCCATTTGATTGCAGCCTCCCAAAGCCGTGCAGGCCACGGTCAACAGGCATATCGTCCAATACTTGCGCATAGGCTTCCTCCCTCGGCTACCCTTCGGCCACTTCCAGGTGGTTCAGGGGAATTGTCCCTTTTATCGTTTCCGGGGAGGAATAGGCTTATTCTGCCTGGGCTGGCTACAGGCGATAGTACATCACTCCGGCTTTCTCCGTTCCTTCGATCTGGTGCAAAATCGTCAGCAGATCGATATGGCCGATCGTCTCGGAAAGCGTCAGCGGCAGCTCCTTTTCGTACAGCGCAGGGAACAGCAGCGCCGTCAGCTCGTAGGCGGTTTTCTCGCCATCCGCAAGCAGGCGACGCAGCGTGTCTGTCCTGCTCCAGTTTTTTTGCAGCCGGGTAAGAATCAGCTCACGGTGGTTGAAAACGATCTCGCCATGGCCGGACAGCACCCGCTCAATCTCCATGTCTGCGCACATTTGCAGCGCCGTCCGGTATTGAACCAACGTAAGCGGCCGTGCGCACGAACGATCCCGCGGTGGTTCGATAAAGGCATTGGACGAGATATGTCCGATGATGTGATCCCCGCCGATCATCGTGCGATCCCGCTCCCGGTACAGGGACAAGTGGCTTTGGCTGTGTCCGGGCGTGTAGAGCACCTGCCATTCGTCCAGGTTCGGCACTCGCTGTCCATGCCTGAGCAAAACGTCAATGCGGCTCGGCTCGGAGAAGGTCTTCATCAGCTTGTGGAACTTGGCGACGATGACCAGCATGTCGCGGGGCACACCGCTTTTTTGATACATCTCCAGAAAAAACTGATCGTGAAACTTCATGAAGTCATCATCCAGCTCCACGTACGGTGCTGCCAGCGGATGAGCCAGCGTCACAGCGCCTGAGAGCTGCCTCACTCTTTCCAGCTGACCGCAATGGTCAACGTGATGGTGCGTCAGCACGATCTGTTCGATCTCCTCCACGCGGACTCCGGCTACCTGCAATCCGTCCGTCAGCGCCTGCCAGGCCTCCTCTGTCTTCGGTCCCACATCCACCAGCGTCAGCTTTTCGCCTTTTACCAAATAGACGTTGACCGCTCCTACATTGAACGGGGTAGGGATTTCGAGACAGGAAATATCCGGTGTGACGGGTGTCACCTTGACGCGCGGTTCACGTGTGTTCATGGTCTACTCCTCCATCTGCCTTTTCCGTTGTTCTCTCTTTTGCCGATCTATCGCCGATCTATCGTATGACAAAAATCCCGTCGCCACGCCAAAAGGCATACCGAAAAGAGAAAAGAGCCATTGGTTTGGCTCTAGGCGAGAACAACCTGGTTTCTGCCGGAATTTTTTGCTTCGTACAACGCGATATCCGCCTGGTGGAACAGCGCTTCGACGCTCAAATTGACGTCCATCTCCCTGTTCCATTTCGCGAGACCGCCTGAGATCGTCACCCGCGGAGACGTCTTTTGCTCCACGCACTGCCTGATTCTTTCGGCGACAGTATGAGCGGTCGCCTTGTCTACGCGCGGCAGGTAGACAGCAAGCTCCTCCCCGCCCCAGCGGGCAGCGATATCGCTCTCCCGGATGCTGTGGCGGATGAGGTTGGCTACCTGAATCAGCACCTCGTCTCCTACCTGGTGGCCGAATGTATCGTTTACCGTCTTGAAGTAATCGATATCGATCAAAATCAGCGAGCCGTAGCTGTCCTTGCTCAGCGAAGCCCTGACTTGCTCATTCAAGTAGCGTCTGGTGAAAAGTCCGGTCAAATTGTCCGTAATCACCATTCGCTCCATTTCATTGTGCAAAACGGCATTGGTCATGGCGAGGCTTGCGTGCTGGCCGAAAATTTCGAGCAGCTTGTAGTCGTCAAAACTAAAAAAATGATAGCGGGAATCTGCAACTAGAAGCACGCCGCTAATTTCGCCCTCCACCACAAGCGGAACGCCCATGAGCGAGCAGCAGGAATAGAGCGAAAACGGAAGCGGACCCGCGCCAGGCTGGGCGAGCAGCAGCGTCTGCTTGCTTTGCGTGATTTGCTGAAACGGCTTGTCGAGCGCGTTGACGACGGTGCCGTTGAAGGCGGGAAGAGACGACGAGAGGACAACAAACTTGTCTTCTCCCGGCTGTTTTCGCAAAATGGCGCAAAACTCCGCGTCGAAGGTCGCTTGCATCATTTCCGTCACAAAATCGAGAATTTCCTTTAAATCAAGACTTTTGTTGAGCTGTCTGGCCATTTCGTTTATCAGGCGCAGCTCGCGTATCAGATTGCGCGATTGCTGGTACAGCTGGGCATTTTCAAATGCGGTGCCTGCCGTATCGGCCAAAATGGACAGGTAGTCCTTTTCATGCTGGCTCAACGAAACCGGTCGATCCGACGTCACCTGCAAAACGCCGTAGATGCCTTGCTTGCCCAAAAGCGGCGCGGCAATCACGGTCCGCCGCTGCTCGCCGTCCCCTACCTCCTCCGCGATCAAGCGGCCTTCCAGGTACGCTTTCGTGCTGGTGGACGGCTCCACCTCCTGGAACGACAGCTGCTTGACGGGCGTGGTGGCATTCGGCTCCACAGTCAAAAACAGTTCGACCGAGAAATACGGATACAGGCTGGGGATACTGGTGACGATCTCGTGAAGGACTTCATTGACATCAATGGATGCCTGAATCTTCGACATCAGCTGGTAGAGCAAATCCTTCTTGTTCGCATCGCGGCGCAAATCGTCCGACATGATCGCGCGCCAGAGCGCACAGCTCGCCTTTTCCGCGATTTCTTGCAGGAAAGCGACGTCGCGTATATCGTAGAAGCAGTCCTTCTCCTCGGGCGGCACGTGCAAGAACAAAGCATACAGCGGAACCTGGTTCAGGCTGATCGGCACCACGATGACCCGATGGTCGTCCAGAGCCGCCGGCGCGACGGGCGTATTTCCCATGCGCTTAACCAATTGGGCGATATGGGTCTGACCCGGCTCCGCTTCTTGCGTCGTGACGCAATCCTGCGGGATCAGCACGCCCTCCTCGGAGAGCTTCACTGCCGAGCAGTAGCCTTTCGAAATGATGTGGCTGATCTGTCTCGTCAAACTGGTCAGCAACTCCCGCGTGGTGTCATGCAGGGTCAAATCCGTCACGATCTGGCTGGTCGCATGCTGGATGTAGGCATCGTACCCCATGCGGATAAGCGGCTCCAGCCCCCGCATGTACGCGCGCAAATCGAAATCAATCTCTTTTTGCGGGACGAGCATGCCGATGACAGCCCGGACACTGCCGTCCAGCTCCTTCAGCGGAAACGCTCCGCAGACGAGTTCGTTTTCCTGCTTCGCCTTGACGATGATCTCCTTGACGACGATCTCCTTCGTGCCGAGCGCTTCCCCAATACAATCGCAGACTTCCTTGGTCTCGACATACTGGCGCGTAGCCACAGACAGAGAGTTTCCAGATTGACTATCATGCATGTCCATGAAGTTGATTACACGGCCCCCGGAATCTGTCAAGAAAAGGATGCCTGGGCGCTTTTCCGGCCAAGATTGCAGAATAAAATGGGCCGTGTAGGAAAAGACCGTCTCTAACTTCCCCAACATTTTACTTGACACGAGAAACTCCCTCTCTCAGCATTTTCTCAAGCTTCCAAATGATCAGTATCATTTACCTGGAGCACTTCCCACCTGCGATCGGCATAGCGGAAAACGGTAATTCCCGTGTTGTCGATGCGCGTAATTCCCGTTCCCTGCTCCCCTGCTGTTACATAATGCAAAAAGCTGTTGATAAACCCGCCATGCGATACCACTACAATGGCCTCATTCTGATGCTTCGCTGCCAGCTCGGTCAGAGCGGTGACCGCCCGCCGCTGCATGTCCTCGAATGTCTCGATCCCGCAGGAAGCCTCGTCTTGCTCGGCAAAGCGCGCGCGAATCTCCTCGTAAGTAAGCCCCTCCCACTGCCCGTAGCAGCGTTCGCGCAAGGCGGGATGCGTCCCTACGGAAAAGGAGAAATTTTCCGCAATTTTCGCGGCTGTCTCACGCGCACGGCGCAAATCGCTGGAATAAACGGCGTGAATCGTCTCGCCTCGGAACCGTCCGGCTACCAGTTCTGCCTGTCGCATGCCAAGCTCGTTCAGAGCGATATCGCTGTGTCCCTGAATGCGTCGAATCTGATTCCACTGTGTCTCTCCGTGGCGAACGAGGTACATGATGGTTTCCAAAACGCCATGCTCCTTTTCTGTGAAAACCGCCCTTGGCAGCCTGCAAGTCCGACGCAGAGCGAAAAAGTTCCCGAAACGGGCTGACCACCTGCGTCCCTCAAACAGTCAAGGCTGTTTTTTCATGTTGAGATGAATAAGTACTACTTATTATATAAGATGGTTGTTCACAATTCTAGTTTGATCCATGAACATTTGGTACAAAATTCCTATCTTTCTTGCCTTTTTTGCAAAAGGTGCCACTCTTTTTTCTCGCGACCCCATGAAACGATTTCCCCCCTCCCCTCGTCAGAGGTTGTAAGCACATGCTATTACACCTCGGGGGGAATTTTCATGAAGCCTTGGATAATTCGATCCTGTTCCTTTCTGTTGACGGCGAGCCTGCTGCTTCCGGCTGCGGCCGCTCACGCCCAGACACCGGCAGCAGCAGCCGGAAAAGCCGTCACCAACACCCAAATGGACAGCGCGGCCTTGGCAGCCACAAGCAAAGTCAAGCTGTCGAAAGAAGCGGCGCTCACGCTTGCCGTCAAGCTTGTGCCGACCAGCGGGTTCACGCTGACAAACGTGTCGTTCCGCTCCGCTGACGGCTGGCGCTCGTTCCCGGAATGGTCGTTCGGCTGGACCAAGAAGGACCCGAACAACGAGAAAGTGCTCTTGTCCTACAACGTCAGCATCCATGCCAACACCGGGGAGTTGACCGCCTATTCCCGTTACGACCAAAGCCAAAGCAGCCTGCCTTACGCCAAACGGGTGTCCTATGCAGACGCCCGCACGGCGGCCGAACAGTTTTTGCAGAAGCACAACCCGGGCAAAGCCAGAGAAACCCGCCTCTACCTGCGCGAGTATCCCGAGCCGAAAACGCCGCTTTCTGCCGACGTTTCCTACACCTTCCGCTTCGTCCGCGTCGTGGACGACGTGCTGTTCCCGGACAACGGGGCGACCATCACGGTGAACGGCGCAGGCGTCGTCAGCGATTTTTCCCTGTCGTGGAACGACGTGAAGTTCGAGAAGCCAGACAAGCAAATTTCGTTGGAGGAAGCGGAAAAGCTGTTCCAGGAGCAGGCAGAGCCGCGACTCGCGTACCTGCTCCCGTGGGAGCGGACAGGCGCTGAGAAAAACACCGTCGCTCTCGGCTATCTTCAGCCATTTTCGTTCTATCTCGACGCCCAAAGCGGAAAGGCCTTGAGCCAATCGCTTACGCCCCGCAGCGAGAGCAAGGAGCCTGTCGCCGTCAGCCGCACTCCGCTGTCCCCGCGCCGCTCGGGAGCAGCACTCAACCAGGAGGAGGCCGTCAAGTGGGCGGAAAAGACGTTTGACCTCGCGAACTACGAGCTGCGCTCCGCCACCTACAGCGAGAGGGACTACCAGGGCAACCGTTCCGTCTGGAATCTCGAATACACGGAAAAGGGCAAGCAAAACGACGGTTACGTCTTTGTCACCTTCGACGCTGTTACCGGCGACGTTTACTCGTACAGCAAAGATCGGCCGCTACGCCAGACAAGAGAAAATCCCGCCAAGACGATAGACCCGCAAAAGCTGCAAGCAGCGGCCATGGAAACGATCCGCAAATGGACGCCTACCTCGGCTCACCAGCTGTACCTGGTCGATCGCAGCGAGGAAAGCACAGAGCCGGTGAACGCCGATCGTTACCGCATCACGCTGGAACGGTACATCAACGGCATCGCGGCTGCCAGCGGCTCGGCCTACCTCCACTACGACGCGCAGACAGGAGAGCTTTTGTCCTACAGCGCTGATCTCGGCAGCGAAACGTATCCGACGCAAGTACCCAAGCATCTGTCTGGCGAAGAAGCCGTCCAGGCCTGGTGGAAAGAGTCCGAGGCAGAAGCGATATACGCCCTTGCGCCGCTCAGCGCCGAAGACAGCAAAAAGGTACAGGAGCAGCCCTCCTACATCCCGAAAAGGACGGCGAAGCTTGTCTACCGCGTCACCTCCACCCCGTTCGAGCAGCCTTATTACCTGGATGCGACTACAGGCGAGTGGCGCTCGGTTTCGTCGGGAAAAGTGCTCAGCCTGCACCGCCCCGCACCGCTCGACCTCAAGGGCCATCCCGCCGAGAAGGAACTGCTCTTGATGTACGAATACGAGGCGCTCACGCTGGAAGATGGCAAAATCCTGCCGCAAAAGCCGATCACCCGCGGCGAAATGATCGAGATGCTGATGATTAGCCTGAACCAGGGCCGCCCTTATCCGATGTACTCCCTGGAGCGCAAGGCGACCTACAGCGACGTGGCAAACGGCTCGCGCTTCTTCTCGGCGGTCGAAGGCGCTGTGGACCGCGGCCTTTTGGACAAAAATTCTTCCAAGCTGAATCCGGATGAACCGATCAACCGCGAAGAATTGGCCGACATGATCGTGCGCGCGCTCGGCTACAACAAGCTCGCCGACTATCCCGGCATGTTCCAGTCGCCGCTTACCGACATCGGCAGCACCAAGCACCGGGCCTCGATCATTATCGCGACGACGCTCGGCATCGTCCCGACCGACAAGACGAAGTTCCAGCCGCAGAGTACAGTGTCGCGGGCAGATGCAGCCGTTACGTTTACACGCTTCCTGGAAAAACGCGGCAACACGGAGCCGGAATCCGTCCTCACCCGGGACTAAACAAAAAACGCGCCATTTCTTTCCCGGAAATGGCGTGCTGCTTTTCTCTTGACTTCTCTATACCTTGCCTAGTATGATTGATTGTATGTGTACAGGGTAGCATTGATTGTAGGTAAAAACGGGAGGAGCAACCCTCTTAGTTCCGTCCCTTTACAGACTGCGGCTGAATATCTGTGAGGAGCACGATGCGGAAACGCTACCGTCCGAAGTTCGTGTAGATAAAGTAGGAACTAGCCTTCCGGAAGTAAACACCTACGAATCCAATTCAAAGGAGACTGAATACATGTCACGTTACACAGGACCTCGTCACAAACTGGCTCGTCGTCTGGGTATCTCCCTCGACGGTACAGGAAAAGACATCAAGCGCAACTTCCCTCCAGGCCAGCATGGCCACAACAACCGTCGCAAGCTGTCCGAGTACGGAATTCAGCTGCAAGAAAAGCAAAAACTGCGCCACATGTTCGGCCTTAGCGAAAAACAATTCCGCCGCACTTTCGACCAAGCTAACAAAATGGCTGGCGTAGTCGGTGAAAACTTCATGAAATTGCTGGAATCCCGCCTGGACAACCTGGTATACCGCATGGGCTTTGCTCCAACTCGCCCTGCTGCTCGTCAGCTGGTAAACCACGGTCACTTCCTGGTAAACGGCAAAAAAGTGAACATCCCATCTTACCGCGTACAACCGGGTGATGTGATTTCCATCCGTGAGAAGTCCCGCAACCTGCAACTGATCAAGGACTCTCTGGAAAACCGCAATTTCCTGCCAAACTACATTTCTTTCAACGATGCTACTGCTGAAGGTACTTACACTCGTCTGCCAGACCGTGAAGAAATGCCTGCCGAAATCAACGAAGTTCTGATCGTTGAGTTCTACAGCCGTTAATCGTCTGAAACATCAAAAGAACAGCGCCGCTCGTCGGGCTGTTCTTTTTTTTATGCGTCCGGTCACACATTTTGACACAGATTGACCGGCGTGGAACTTCTCTCGTGTCCCTCTCTTCGCTTCTACCCTCAAGGTTCCTCGTATGGTATAATCAGGAGGTATGCTAGGGGGTCGTAGACTATGTCGAACAGCCACACATCTTCCTCTGAACCGTCGAAAAAAAAGCGACGCCGTAGCCGTAGCCGATTGATATGGGGCATCGTCCAGATGGTGCTTCTGCTCGGACTTATGGGTGCTGCTGTCGCAGGAGGAATCGTGACAGGTTATGTTGCCGCGCTCGTAAAAGACGAGCCTGTGCGCAGCAAGGAAGAGTTGGAGGACAAGATTTTCACCAATTATCTGACGGGATTCGCCTACTACAACGACGGCTCTCTCATCGGCCAACTGCGGGCTGAGGAAGGCGACCGGCGCTTGGTGAGAAAAGCAGACGTTTCTCCTTATTTGATCAACGCCATCATTGCCACAGAAGACAAAAACTACTACCACCATTCAGGCGTTTCTTTTCAATCCACGCTACGCGGGGCGATTCAGGAATTCACCAACCAGCCTGTCGTGACAGGCGGTAGTACGATTACGCAGCAGCTTGTAAAAAATACGATCCTTTCCGCTGAAGTGAGCCACACCCGCAAAGCGCGGGAAATTTTCAGCGCCATCCGGATCGAGCGCATGTTTTCCAAAGATCAGATTTTGGAAGCCTACATGAACGAAATCTACTTCGGAAAAAACGCCAACGGCTCGAACGTGTACGGCGTGCAGGCCGCGGCCAAAGGGATTTTTGGCAAGGATGTAAAGGAATTGAATCTCAGCGAAGCCTCTTATCTCGCGGGCATGATTCAAAACCCTGGCGCCTACTCGCCGTTTCGCGCCGAGAGCTACCAGCGCGGCAAGGAACGCCAGAAAATGGTGCTCGACCGCATGCTGGAGAATGGCTACATCACCCAGACGCAGTACGATGACGCTCTCAAAGCCGATCTGAAGGCGCAGCTGGCCAAGCCAACCCAGCAGGCATACCGCGAAGTTCCGTTTTTGATGATGGAGATCGAGGAGCGGGCCGCCCGTCAGCTGGTCGATGCCGATCTCGCGGAAAATGGGCGCGACAAGTCCACCATCGGCCGCAACGAATACCGCCAGCTGGTCGAGGACAAGCGCCGGGATATTTTGCGCAAAGGCTACAAGGTCCACACCACGATTGACAAAAACGTGTACAACATCATGCAGGCCGTCGCGGCCGATCCGAAAAACTTCGGGAAAAACCGCACCTACACGATCCGCCGCTCGAACGGCAAGACGGAAAAAATCGAGAACGCGCTGGAAGAAGTCGGCGCCATGCTGATCCACAACAAAACGGGAGCGATCCTGGGAATGATCGGCGGACGCGACTTCCAGGTGGAGCAGACGAACCACGCGACGGTTCCTCGCCAGCCAGGTTCGGCCATGAAGCCGCTGGCAGCGTACGCTCCCGCCTTTGAGCTGGGGCTTTTGCAGCCGGCTTCGCCTATCGACGACGCACCAGTCCTGCTCGCCGACGGTCAAAACGGCTCGCACCTGCCGAAAAACTGGAACAACAAATGGCAAGGGATTATGAGCGCGCGGGAAGCGCTGCGGATGTCCTGGAATATTCCGGCCATCAAGACGTATTTGAAGGTCGGTATCCCTACCGCGCTGGAATACGTCAAAAAAATGGGTATCACTACACTGGTCGATGCAGACAATTACGCTGCAACAGGCGTAATCGGGGGACTTACATACGGAACGACGGCAGAGGAAATGACCAATGCCTACGCCACGTTTGCCAACCACGGCTCTTTCGTGGACGCCTATCTCATCGACCGGATCGAGGACAGCCAGGGCAAGGTAATCTACCGCCACGAGGCCCAGCCTGTGCAAGTTTACAGCGAGCAAACGGCTTATCTGATTACAGACATGATGCGCTCCGTCGTCAATGAGGGAACAGGTACGCACATCCGCAAATTCGTTCCGCGCAAGGTCGATGTAGCGGGCAAGACCGGGACGACGAACAACAGCAACGACTTGTGGTTCATCGGCTACACGCCGGAGCTGTCCATGGGCGTCTGGGTCGGCTTCGACGAACCGTACCCGATGCCGGACGCGGACAAATACGTGCCGATGGTCGTCTGGGGCAAGGTCATGAAGGAAATTATCGAGAAGCATCCGAATCTGTCTCCTCCTGACGCAACCTTCCAGAGACCGGCGGGAATCGTCACGGCGACAGTCGACTCCAAATCCGGCCTGTTGCCGAGCGAGCTGTCCAAGCAGGCGGGGCATTTGATTACCGATCTGTTCAATCGCCGCTTCGTTCCGACGAAGGTGGACGACTCTCACCAAAAAGCCCGCCTGGTTACGTACAACGGCGAGCGCTACCTGGCAAAAGAGAGCACTCCGGATGATTTCGTAACCGAAGGCATCTTCTACCGCTCCCCCGATCCGCTTCCGTCCAAGGAGCAGATTCGGGCCAAAAACAAAAGCGTGGCGGTCGAGCCGCCAGATTGGGAGCAGCGTCTGCCGGACAAGGAAGACCCGCGCACAGAGGTCGGCGGAGCGCCAGCCGCTCCAAGCGGGGTCACCGCAAGCGGCTCCGGCAAACAAGTCGTGCTCTCCTGGCAATCGGCCAAAGAACCCGACCTGGTCGGATACCGCATCTACCGCGCCGATGGGCAAAACGGCTTTGTCAAAATCGCGACGGTAAAAGAGCCGGCTGGACTGACCTACACCGATACTGCCGCAAGCAGCAGCGGCGCAGGCTACTACGTCACAGCGGTAGATATCGCCGGAAACGAATCCTCGCCTTCTGCCATCGCTTCTGTCGGCTCTGCCCAGACGTGGGAGATTCCAGGCGCGAATTCGGGTACGCAACCGGACGGCAGCACGACACCGCCTGACGCCAACGGCCAGACCACCCCTGGCGAGCCGAGGTCCGGAGATGGACGAAACGGAAATGCGAACTCCACCGCTCCGTCAGCCTCGCCTCCATCCGCTCCGAAAGCGCTGTCGATCAAGACAAGCGGCAACAGCGTGAAGCTGTCGTGGAAAGGCAACAGCCAGGCGGAACAGGTCATCGCCTATAACGTGTACTTCAGCCCTGATGCGGCAAGCGGCTATTTGCTGCTCGATACGGTAACGACCACGAGCTATACGCACGCGTTAGACGTACCGAATGGCAGCTACTACATCACCGCCGTCAACAGTTACGGAGAATCGCCACATTCCAACAACGTAACGGCAACCACCAGAGAATAGACTAGGTAAGGAAGCATCAGCAGAGATGGTCGCAAGTGCCATCTCTCTTTTTCTACAAGCATATAGGGGGGAACCCGATGGAACACGTCAAACGCTATCACTCTGCGAGCATGGTCGTGAACGGAAAAGAACTGCTGATCGAAGGACCCATCACGGGAAGACATCTGGCTGACCTGCGCTTCGATGAAGGGCTCAAGGCATTTCGCATCCCAGAGCAGCAGCATGAGGCCCTGATTGACATCGCGGATCTCCCGGAAGGACGCATCATTATCGCGCGGGAAGGTGATCTTGTGCTCGGCTACGTCACCTTCCTCTATCCCGATCCGCTGGAGCGCTGGTCCATGGCCAAGCTGCCCGATCTGCTGGAGCTGGGCGCCATCGAGATCAGCCATAAGGTACGGGCTGGCGGTGTAGCCAAGAAGCTGCTTGAGGTCGCCTTTATGGACGATGCCATGGAAGACTACGTCATTATTACGACCGAGTATTACTGGCATTGGGACTTGAAAGGAACGGGACTCGATGTGTGGCAGTACAGAAAGGTCATGGAAAAAGTAATGGGTAGCGTCGGACTGACCTGGATGGCGACAGACGATCCGGAAATATGCTCGCACCCTGCCAACTGTCTGATGGCCAGAATCGGAAAACGGGTACCTGCTGAAACCATCGTCGCCTTTGATGCCATGCGCTTTCAACATCGCTATCTTTATTAGTCTGGACGTCATGTCCACAGGATGCAAGGAGGCCCTTACTCATGCGCGTAGAAGATATCATGCGAAAAAACGTCGTTTCCATCGAGCCTGCGACTACCATCGGAGAATCCCTACTGCTGCTTAGAGCCAATCGCATCAGACATTTGCCCGTTATTGAAAATGACAGGCTGGTCGGCATCGTCTCGGACCGCGATCTGCGAGATGCCCTCCCCTCCCGTTTGCTTACCCACGATGATGACGATACCGTCTTGCACAAGCCTGTCGCTGACATTATGCAAAAAAAGGTCATCACCGCGCACCCGCTAGATTTCATCGAAGACGCCGCCCTCCAGATCTACGAGCATAAGATCGGCTCCCTGCCGATTGTGGAAGGGGGTCGTCTGGTCGGGATGATTACGGAATCCGACCTGTTCGCAAGTCTGATTGAGCTGTTCGGCGTCAACAAGCCCAGCTCCCACATCGAAGTAGAGGTAGACGATCGCGTCGGCATGCTGGCTGAGGTCAGCCAGGTATTTCGCGAAGCCCAAGTCAATGTTACCAGTGTCATTGTGTTTCCGGGGAAAACCCCCGGGAAAAAGAATCTGGTCTTCCGCGTCCAGACGATCGATCCGCGTGTCGTGACCCACTTGCTGCTCCAAAGAGGCTTTGACGTCATCGGGCCGACAGATGGGGAGGTGCTTCTGTGAGCCGGAATGCTCGTCTGATCTACTCCCCTGACTACGCGAAATACTACTTTCACGATGACCACCCGTTTAACCAGCGCCGCCTGCTGCTCATGCACGATCTGATGAGCAGCTACGGCCTGCTCACAGAAGCAGACCTGCTGGCGCCGCGCATGGCAACGGACGACGAGCTGGCCCTCGTTCACGACAGGCGTTACATCGAATTCGTCCGCGAACAGGGACACAGCGAAGCAGAGCTTCCCCAGGCCATGAGCTACGGTCTTGGCACGGAGGACGTCCCCTGTTTTCGGAATATGCATGAATCGGCTGCCCTCATTGTCGGAGGGACGCTGAATGCCGTCGATGCTGTCATGCAGGGGCAGGCAGAACACGCCTTCAATCCTGCCGGCGGCCTGCATCACGCGTTTCGCGGGAGGGCCTCGGGCTTTTGCATCTACAACGACTGCTCCGTCGCCATCGCCTATTTGCGCAAGCATTGGAATGCCCGGGTCATGTACATCGACACCGACGCCCATCATGGCGATGGCGTCCAATGGGCGTTTTACGATGATCCCAACGTGCTGACCGTTTCTATCCATGAGACGGGCAAATACCTGTTTCCCGGAACGGGGAGTCTGTCGGAACGCGGGGATGGAAGCGGTTACGGTTTTTCCGTCAATGTACCGCTCGATGCCTTCACCGAAGACGACTCGTTTCTGGAGGTGTACGGGGAGGTGGTGTCCAGGCTTGCGAACGGCTTCAAGCCGGACGTGATCTTGACGCAAAACGGCTGCGATGCCCATACGTTTGATCCGCTTACGCACCTCTCCTGCTCGATGAGCATTTACCAGGCGATCCCACGGCTGGCCCATCAGCTCGCCCATGAGCATTGCGGCGGCCGCTGGATCGCTGTCGGAGGCGGCGGCTACGATATTTGGCGGGTCGTACCGCGGGCGTGGACACTTTTATGGAGCGAGATGAGCGATCAGCCGCTGGAAGACGGCGATTTGCCGCCCGGCTGGCTGCAGCGCTGGCAGCCGCTGACTGACTTGCCGCTGCCACAGCGCCTGTTTGACGAACCGTTTCCGGCGATTCCCCGCCGGGCGGAGATTGCCGAAAAAAACCGCATGACCCTGGAGCGGGCGATGCTGTACGCCCCGACCGGAGCAGGCAAATGAGTTTGCTTGCTCTTTTTTTGCTCTCCCGTGTGCGGCAAGAGGGAACAAAAAAAGCGGGCAGACCGCGCATCCTTTTGCGATGCCGCTCTTCCCGCTTCTTCGTTTTTCGCTATGTTTGCACCAGCGCTTCCAACTCAGCCGGCGCGAAGCCTTTGACCGCTTTGTCGCCGACAACCGTAACCGGAACGCCCATAAATCCAAAGCGCTCGACTTCCTCCTGGTAAGCGCGGCTGGTCATGACGTCGCGCACCTCGTAGCGAATGCCTTTGGCCGTCAGCCATTGCTTGACCATGTCGCAATCGACGCAGTTTTTCGTCGAGTAGACGATCACGTCCGGCTGCGCCGCATCTGCACCGGCTGTCAGCATAGCGCGGACAATCGCGTACGACCGCTGCGAAGCGAGCTTGGTAAACTCGACGAAGTTGACATGCGCAGACCCGTCTGCCTTGTCGGACATGGACCGGACGATGACAAACGGCACCCCGTTCATCGCACATACTTGTCCGACAGCGGCCCCTTCCATTTCCGTGCAATGAGCGCCGAACTGTTCATACAGCCATTGCACCTTTTCCCGGCTGGCCACGAACTGGTCGCCGGACAAAATGCGGCCGCTCACGACCTGAACGCCTGCTTCCAGCTCCTTGCCCGCTTCGATCGCCTGCTGCCTCAGCTCTTGATCGGCTTGCCATGTCCACTGCTCCGTAAAAGGAATTTGCCCTGGGGCAAAGCCAAGCGGCGTCACGTCGATGTCATGCTGGAGACAATCTGTCGAGACGACGATATCGCCAATGTTCAATTCCGGGTGAACCGCTCCGGCCACCCCAGTAAAAATGACCCGTTCTACCTGGAACTGGTCGATCAAGATTTGCGTCGTGACCGCAGCGTTGACCTTGCCGACGCCCGATTTGCACAGCACGACTTCTTTTCCTTCCATCTTGCCCGTATAGTAGGTCACTCCGGCTTTGACAGTCGTAGCCGTCTGTTCCATCGCTTCCAGGTACAGCGCAATTTCTTCATCCATGGCGCCGATAATTCCGTACCGCATCATCCATCCTCCTATGCTGTCCATCCCAAGAACGATTACGCCTGCTGCGGCTTCGTGCTCTCCCGGTACTCGATCCGGTGCGGCAGCAGCACGACGTGCTCTTCCACGTGTTCGTTGTTCATGTACTTCGTCAAAAGACGCATCGCTACGGCCCCGATATCATACATCGGCTGCACCACGGAGGTCAGGCGCGGACGCACCATTTCCACAAGACGGATGTTGTCGTGACCGATGACTTCAATATCGCCCGGCACGTTCAGGCCGGAATCCTGGATGGCGTGAATCGCGCCAATCGCCATTTCGTCATTGGCCGCGAAAATCGCCGTAGGCGGGTTAGAAAGTGCAAGGAATGCCTTGGTTGTCGCCAACCCTGACTCGTAGAAGTAGTTGCCCGTCGCAACCAGCTCCTCGTCCGGTTCGATGCCGCCGTCCTTCAATGCCTTTTTGTACCCCTCGTAACGCATCAGGCCGCTGAGCGGGTCGTTGGGCGGACTGGAAATCATCGCGATCCGCTTGTGGCCGCGTGAAACCAGCGCTTCTGTCGCGTCGTAGGCAGCCTGGAAGTGGTCGATGCTCACCGACGGCAGCACGTTATCCGCATCGCGGGTCGCAGCGAGAACAGTCGGCACCGACGTGCTGGTCAATGCCTGCAAATGCTCCTCCTTGATCTCGGCTCCCAGGAACAACAGCCCGTCCACCTGCTTTTCGAGCAGCGTATTGATGAGTTGCAGCTCCTTCTCCATCCGCTGGTCCGAGTTACAGAGGATGATGTTGTACTTGTACATGGTAGCGATGTCTTCAATCCCACGCGCCAATTCGGAAAAAAACAAACTGGAGATATCCGGGATGATGACACCGACGGTCGTTGTTTTTTTGCTGGCCAGGCCGCGGGCAACGGCATTCGGTCGATATCCCAGACGTTCAATCGCTGCCAAAACCTTTTTTCGGGTCAAAGGCTTTACGTTGGGATTCCCGTTGACGACACGGGAAACGGTTGCCATCGAAACCCCCGCTTCTCTTGCCACGTCGTAGATTGTAACCGGCATCACACACCCTCCCTTTCCCTATATATTGGTTTTCATAGTTATTTTCATAAAGATATGCACCTATGATACGACAAGCCGCATACCCGATGCAATCGTTTTGCGGCCTTTTTCCGCCGTTATTTCATCAGTTTGTTCATCGTTTTCAACAGCTCGTCAATCACTTCTCTATCCCCCTGCTGGATGCGCTCGATCACACAGCTTTTCATGTGTCCCTCCAGCAGCATTTTGCCCACGGCATTCAAGGCGGACTGCACAGCCGCGATCTGGTTGAGAATATCGTCGCAGTAGACGTCCTTTTCCACCATCCCGCGTATCCCGCGAATCTGCCCCTCTACCCGGTTGAGCCGGGAGACGAGATTGGATTTGATTTGATCCGGACGCACGGTGGCGCGATCAGACGAGCAGGCGTGTTCTCGATCATTCACCTGGCCTGGCCTCCTTTGCCGATATCAGCACTTCCTTCCTAGCTTACTTGGTCGTCCCGAGGTTCGTCAAATGAGAAAGGCCCTCCCCGCACGCGGGAAGGACCGGCAAACTCGCTTCAATCGGTTTCGTTATCTTCTTGCAGCTACGACTTCGCCTTTGTACAGGCCGGAAGCGAGCAATTCGTCCACGAACTCGTTGAACTGAGGAATGTTCAGCTGCTGCTTCGCATCGGACAGCGCTACATCCGGATCCGGGTGAACCTCGACCATGACACCGTCGGAGCCGATGGCGAACCCTGCTTTTGCGCAAGGCAGCAGCAGGTCGCGGCGGCCAGTGGAGTGGGTCACATCAACGAATACGGGCAAGTGCGTTTCCTGCTTGAGCAGCGGCACAGCAGAGATGTCGAGCGTGTTGCGCGTCGCTTTTTCGTAAGTGCGGATACCGCGTTCACACAGCATCACTTGCGCATTGCCTTCGGAGACGATGTACTCGGCTGCGTAGATGAATTCCTCGATGGTTGCAGCCAAACCGCGCTTGAGCAGGATCGGCTTGTTTACCCGGCCGGCTGCTTTCAGCAACTCGAAGTTTTGCATGTTGCGCGCGCCGATTTGGATGACGTCAATGTACTCGGCCGCCATTTCCAGATCGGCAGGCGTCACGATTTCGCTGATGGTCACGAGGTTGAACTCGTCTCCGATGCGCTTCAAGATTTTCAGCCCTTCTACGCCAAGTCCCTGGAAATCGTACGGCGACGTGCGAGGCTTGTATGCGCCGCCGCGCAGTGTGCGCAGACCGCGCTTCGCATGGTTCTCCGCTACGGCTCTCACTTGCTCGTAGCTTTCTACGGAGCAAGGACCAGCGATCAGGATCGGGTTCTTTCCGCCGAACTCGACGCCTTTTACCGTAATCACGGTGTCTTCCGCTTTCTTCTTGCGGCTGACCAGCAGCACTTTTTTCTTGTCTTCGTTTTGCAGATCCAACGACACTTGGAAAATTTGCTTGAACAGGTGGCGGACCGTATTGTCGTTGAACGGGCCTTTGTTGTTTTCCACGATCAGGTTGAGCATCTGACGCTCGCGTTCCGGATCAAAGCGGCTGCTGCCCAGCTTTTCTTTTTCTTTGCCAAGCTCTTGCACCAAAGTAGCCCGCTTGTTGATGAGCTCCAAAATTTGCAGATTAATCTCGTCTATCTGCTTGCGCATGGTTTCAATTTGATCGTGTGCCATGTGTCTCTCCACTCTCCTCTTTTTATCTGGGTCAGTCAGGTGGTTGTCGATAAAATTAGGGTTATTATAATCCATCAACACGCCCTTGTCAGCAGTTTAGCGCCAAAAAGCGCGAAAGTAAATTGTTTCTGAATTTTTATCTTTGCAAATTCTTTGTCGGCAACGGGAAGATTCCTTGATTCGACAGGATTCTTTCCGGCTTTAGTCGAATCACATGGATAGATGTTCTAGCAGCTTGCTTCATCTGTTCCTGTGGGTGTACATGAAAACGAGGGAGTGACTTGCCTTTGTCAGCCTATTCAGAACCAGGCTCCCCTGAGCTTATTTTTTCCCTAGATATCGGAACGCGCAGCGTGGTCGGACTGATCGTGGAGACGACGGGAGACCAGTTTCGCGTGTTGGACTGCGCGATTCGCGAGCATGACGAACGATCCATGCTGGATGGACAGATTCACGACGTCGTCGCTGTCGCGAAGGTCATCCAGCAAATCAAAGAAGAGCTGGAAGAAAAACACGGACCGTTGCGGCAGGTAGCCGTGGCGGCAGCCGGCCGATCGCTTCGGACCCGGCGCGTGCGCGTGGACATGCCGCTGTCCCGACACGCTTTTGTTACCCGAGAGGATGTCGTGGCGCTGGAGTTTTCCGCCGTGCAGGAAGCGCAGGCTGATCTAGCGAAGGAGCTGCGCGAGCTGGACGCTACGCGCTACTACTGCGTCGGCTACAGCGTCGTCAACTACTATCTCGACGAAGAGCTGATCGGCAGCCTGATCGATCAGCGCGGGGATACAGCCAGCGCAGACGTGATCGCGACGTTCCTCCCGCGAGTCGTCGTCGACTCGCTGATCGCCGCCCTGAAGCGGTGCGATCTGGAGATGCAGGCGCTCACGCTGGAGCCGATTGCGGCTATCAATGTGCTGATCCCTGTGACCATGCGCAGGCTCAACATTGCGCTCGTCGATATCGGCGCGGGCACTTCTGACGTCGCTTTGACCGAGGAAGGCGCCATTACGGCTTACGGCATGGTGCCTGTAGCCGGAGACGAGATCACCGATGCGCTGATGAACGCCTTTTTGCTCGACTTCCCCATGGCGGAAGAAGTCAAGCGCCTGCTCTCCACGCATGAGTCTGTCACGTTCACGGACATTCTCGGCATGGAGCACACGCTGAGCGCGGCCGAGGTCATTCGCGCAATCGACAGCGACATCTCGCAGCTCGCGGAGAAAATCGCGGCGAAAATCATGGAGCTGAACGGCAAAGCGCCGCAAGCGGTCATGCTGATTGGCGGCGGCAGTCTCACCCCTGGCTTGACAGGAAAAGTCGCCCAGTTTTTGAACATGCCAGCCGCGCGCGTCGCTGTCCGAGGCGGCGATGCGATCAAGCAGTTCGTGGGAGACAATCCCGCTCTCAGCGGCCCCGAGTTCGTGACGCCAGTCGGGATCGCGGTAGCGGCACGCCGCCATCCGCTGCGCTACGTAACGGTTACGGTCAACGAGGCACCGCTGCGCATTTTCGACCTGCGAAAAATGTCCGTGGGCGATACCCTGATTGCCGCGGGTCTGGACATTCGCCGTCTCTACGGAAGACCGGGACTGGCGATGAGCGTCACCGTCAACGGCAGGATGAAGATGATTCCCGGCGGTCACGGTACGCCCCCGGTCCTCACAAAAAACGGCGAGGCGGCCAGTCTCGACTCGCCCATTGCCGATGGGGACAGCATTACAGTTGTCGCCGGAACAAACGGCGCGGACGCCAGCGTACTGGTGCGCGACCTGCTTGACCAGTTGGACACACTCGACGTCCTCTGCAACGGCCGTCCGCTCTCGCTCGGGCCTTTGGTGCGGGTAAACGGCCAGCCGGCCGGGCTGGATGACCATGTGGATGATCGCGCAGAGGTAGAGATTCGCCTCCCCCGCACCGTATCCGAGGTGTTGGAGGCGGCCGGGCTGATCGCCTCGGGGGAACAGCCTGCGCAGGCCGGGCTGCATTTCAGCGTGAATGGCCAGTCTTATACGCTGCCTTCCCACCGCCCCATCCTGCTGCTAAACGGCAAGTCCGCCGCTTACGGCGATGTCGTCCGCTCGGGCGATGAGCTGCACTATCGCCTGGAGGAGGTCGCTCCGCCAGCCATTCGCGATGTGATTCCGCTGGAAGAGTGGGTTCAGGAGACGATGACCGTTTTCTTCAACGGCGAGCGCGTGGTCTTGCCTGTCGCGCACGTGTCGATCACCGTAGACGGAAGAGCGGCAACAGCAGACGAGCTGGTGCCAGACGGTGCCGTGATTACCATAAAATCTGCGCCAGCCGCTCCGCCGGTATTCAGCGACGTGTTTCGCTTTGTCAACTTCTCGCTGGAGAAGCCGGACAAGGAAAGCATCTCCGGTTTTGTCATGCTGGTAAACGGCGAGCAAGCCAGCTTCCAGACCGAGTTGAAGAGCGGAGACAAGCTGGAGCTGTATTGGGAGTAAAACCCGCGAGAACCTTGGCTGCGCCAAGCGATTGGCGTAGCCTTCGCCGCACGTATCCGCGATCATGAAGCTCATCCATCCCTCTCCATGCCAAAAAGAGCTGCGGGGTCAGTCCCTTGACCCGGCAGCTCTTTTTGCTGGGAAGACGGCTCGGCAGCCTATGGACAGCAGCATGGCCGTGACGGCGAGCTGCCGCCAAACGGGTACGGGCGTCGCAGCTGCAAACGCCGGGGGCGTCACGAGCCGGCTTCTTTTTGCCAGTCGCCGGGCAAGCTTACGCCCCTACGGCCTGACTGATAGCGTCCTTGGTAATTTTCCAGTGCGACGTGTGCCATTTGACTTCGTCGTCCTCCAACAGGAAAATTTGCGGCGATTCATGCTTGATCGCAAAACGTTCGGCGACCGCATTGGACACCGGACGATCCTCCCGCACCAGAATCACGGCCGCTTCCATCGCATGCTCCAGCAAATAGGCCTGAAACTCCTCATAGGCAGACGTGCTGATCGGGCAGATCGTGCTATGCTTGAACAAAAGCTTTTTGCCTTTTTGCGCAACGAACCGATCCAGTTCCTCGATCGAGTGAAGCTGTTTTTGTGCCACGATGTATCTCTCCTTTTCAGTCGCTATGTGGCTTCCAGTATACCGAAATCCGGCTGGCAAAGTCTACGGCTGCGGTGCAGGGGCAAAAGCAGCAGCCAGGGCATGCGCCAGCATTCGGGGGCGCCAAGCCACGACGAA
The DNA here is from genome assembly GCF_051967035.1 of Brevibacillus sp. SAFN-007a. Classification (NCBI taxonomy): domain Bacteria; kingdom Bacillati; phylum Bacillota; class Bacilli; order Caryophanales; family Paenibacillaceae; genus Brevibacillus; species Brevibacillus sp. SAFN-007a. Next base: position 46,391 of record NZ_JBQCKK010000004.1, read on the forward strand.
GCTTGGGTACCCAACAGACACAGGCGTTGCTCTCCCCTGATCGAAAAAAAAGGAGCCGCCCCTCCAGCGCCTCCTCTTTCTTTGCTTAGACCGTAATTTTTGTCAATCGCTCGCGCACTTCCCGCATCCATTTTTGATCGCCTAGGGACTGCGCCAACAAATACAGATCGAGAAGCTCGTTGACCCTCTCGCCCAGCACTTCTCGCACCGAAGAGTCCGCCTTCTCATTAGCAATAAGTACCAATAAGTTGGATAACTCTGACAACTCTTCAAACTCGATCGCCTGGGGCTGCGGATGTTGGCCCAGTTCCTCCATGAGTGCTTTTAGATCATCCTTGATCACCTCGACCACCTGGGAATCCGCGCAGCGATCGTTTACGCAAACGTGTACGGGGACGTTCATGATTTTCACCCGTTTTTTGTACACGACATTGCGCAGGACGATCTCCATGTCACTCCCGCAGCGGCTGCATTTCTTTTGCACAACGTTCACCTCTCACCATCTACATATGTATACCTCTTCTTCTATTCGTGCTCGCCTCCTTCAATCCTGCTGCGCGCCAGGTGGTACATGGTGGATAGAGTGGCAGATATCGTACAACCACAGCCCCCTTGGTCTGCTCGGTGCTCACGCACGCCAAAAAACGATGCCCACCTGATTTTCGTGAGCATCGTTTTTGGCTGCCGGCTACTGCCCTCTTTATGCGTAAATCGCGTTTACCTTTTCACAGTGCGGGCAGACCGCTACCTTGCCGGAATGCCCTGCCTCGTCTTCCACCCGGTATCCCGTAATCCGCTCCGAAAAGCAAAACAAGCATTCCGTATTGAAATCCATGTCGTACTGAGCTTTCCACACAATGGATTTAAAATCCTCGCCTACATTGATGGTGATGGGGACGAGATCGTGTGCAAGATTCGATAATGATCGTTGCATCGCCATAACATCCTTTCGTTTTTGGCAAAAGTCTTTTCGTATCCTCTAGCTTTTCCTGCTTTTCAGAATAATAAACATGCCAAGTGAGCGGCCTTCCGGAAAGAATCTTCCCAAAAATGGGCGAATGCCCGTATCGGGGCTGTGCAAAAACCCATATGTTATGGATGTAAGCACAAGAGGCTTAACACACAACAAGGAGGATGTTCATCCTATGAGCAGCATTTTCAATGGAGACCTCGACGGTTTTACCTTAGTGTTGATTCTGTTTATCCTGTTGGTTATCATCGCCTGCGGCTGCGATTGACATCGCCATATTGGCGCGGGACGCTGCATATACATGAAGAACCGAATCCTGTAGACGCGTTTCCTCCGCACGCTACCCTTGCATGGGTAGCTTTTTTCTATGCGATTTGTGTACAATACATACTGATATGATATGGAAAGCGAGGGATCCCCTTCCTATGAAAGATCCGCGTATTGAGCAATTGGCAGATGTACTCGTCAACTACTCCACCCGCGTGCAAAAGGGTGAAAACGTTTTAATCTACTCCATCGGCAATGTTGCGGACTTGACGAAGGCAGTCATTGCCAAAGTGTACGAAGCAGGAGGGAATCCGTACGTTCAGCTGATTGACCAGAGCATTCAGCGCGAACTGCTGCTCGGCGCCAATGAGACCCAGCTTGGCGTCATGCGCGAGGCGGATGTCTCCTTCATGAAACAGATGGACTGCTACATCGGCATTCGCGGCGGAGACAACATCAGCGAGCTGGCCGACGTGCCTGGCGACAAAATGCAGCTGTACTCCAAGCTGCTGTTGCGCCCGGTGCTGGACGTGCGCGTGCCGGAGACGAGATGGGTCGTGCTGCGTTACCCGAACGCTTCGATGGCCCAGTTGGCCAACATGAGCACCGCTGCCTTTGAAGATTTTTACTTCAAGGTGTGTACGCTCAACTACGGCAAAATGGACAAAGCGATGGACAACCTCGTCGAACTGATGGAAAAAACCGACAAGGTGCGCATCACAGGTCCGGGTACAGACCTGACCTTCTCGATCAAAGGCATCCCGGCGATCAAATGCGCGGGCGAAGCCAACATTCCGGACGGGGAAGTCTTCACGGCACCTGTGCGCGATTCCGTCAACGGCACAATCGCCTACAACACGCCATCCCCGTACCAAGGCTTTACATACGACAACATCAAGCTGACGTTCAAGGATGGCAAAATCATCGAGGCCACCGCGAACGACACGAAAAGGATCAACGAAGTGTTCGATACGGATGAAGGCGCCCGCTATATCGGCGAATTCGCGATCGGGGTCAACCCGTACATCCAAAATCCGATGAAAGACATCCTGTTCGATGAAAAAATCGACGGCAGCTTCCACTTTACACCAGGGCAAGCCTACGACGATGCTTTCAACGGCAACAAGTCCTCGATCCACTGGGATCTGGTAATGATCCAGCGTCCGGAATGGGGCGGCGGCGAAATCTGGTTTGACGACCGCCTGATCCGCAAGGACGGCCGCTTCGTCGTGCCTGAGCTGGAATGCCTCAACCCGGAAAACTTGAAGTAACGGGAGAAGACCTGGCTTCGCCGCTTTGTCGGCGAAGCTTTTTTTGATCGGGACAACAGCCGCCGGGAGCCTCGCGCGACCAACAGAAGAAAGGCTTCGCCAGCTGTTCCTGGCCAAGCCCGTCTTGTTTATATAGCGATCAGGGAAAAAGGTGTCTGTCCACTTCGACTGGCTCCTGACCGAGCCCCTATACGGAGACGGAAAAGGCAGGCTCCTTCACCAAAGACGGCATTTTTTGCTCCAAGAAGGAAATGGTCGTCTCCAGATGGTGAATCGTATATTCCCAGCAAAAACGCTGATATTCATCAAATTGCTGCTCCAGCTTTTGAAAAGACTCCCGGCTCTCTTGTAGCATTTGCCGTTGCAAATGCAAACAGCTCTCCAGCATTGCTTTTTGCTCCTCTGGCGTGCGGCTCTTGCCGAAGAAAATTTTCACCAGCATGTCGGAGCGCAGTACCGGAGGCAAGATCGGCGTCTGGATTTCCTGCTGAAACGCTTCTCTCCCTTGCGCGGTGATCTGGTACAAAATTTTGTTGGGCTTTCCAGACTGAATGACTTCTTGTTTGGTAACCAGTCCTTCTTCCTCCAGCTTGCGCAGCGCAGGGTAAATCGCTCCAAAACTGGCGTCGTAGAAAAAGCTGATGCTATTGGAAAACGCCTGTTTGATATCGTACCCGCTCATCTCTCCGTAGCTTAAAAAGCCAAGGATGATCGTTTTCACATCCATCTCTTCGCATCCTCCATTATCATTTCTTTTTCTCTCTCTCTAGCGACAAAGCAGATTATTCCCTCTTTTCAGACGAGAACAGATCTGCTTAGCCTTTATGTTCAAAATATTCTCTACCTACACGTATTATAATTCGATTCTAATCTTTATACCAATGCTATTTCTTTATTATATCAATCAAAAATAATGATAGAACACACATGGCCATCCAAATTGGGCGTCCCTTCCCTTTCGCCGCTCCATAAGATGATACATACCTAACTACTGCTGTAGGGGGAGAGATTGGTGAAAAGTAAACGATGGTCCCAATATACGCGCGTAAAGTACCCTGTGAGCAGCAGCAGTCTGCACCCGTTCAATTTTTTTGTTCCGATTGTCGAGCGAGTCCAGGAGGGAGTCGTCTCCATTGTGACGGAAGACGCCCCCCTTGCAAAAGACGTCGATTCCCTGATTCGCAGCCTCATGGATCACGAAGACAAATCGACGGCGCCTGCCGAGCGCAGCTTCGGTTCGGGATTTATCTTCCATCCCAGAGGATATATTTTGACCAGCGAGCATGTCATTGGCAAATCGAAAAATATTTTTGTCAAGCTGTTCAACGGCAAGGTATTCGAAGCCAAGCGCATCGTCGCCGATCGAGTCAGAGATTATGCTGTCATTAAAATTGATGCGGACTGCAAGCTTTACCCTTTGCCGCTCGGCAATTCCTCGCATACCAAGGTGGGCGAATGGGTCATCAGCGTCGGTTCCCCGCTTGCTGCCATAGCGCCAAAAACCAAGCTCTCGCTTCACACGCTAGCGCGACGCGCCCCTTCTGGAACAACGCGGTTTTGCCTGTTGCGGGCCAGATAGAGCGCAAACTCCACAGGTCGCTCGACGGCCGTGGCATAGGTGTCCGTCTCTCCCATTTGGCGAAAAACCTCGCGTCCCGGTTTGGGATTGACCTCGATCAGCCATACCCGCCCGTTCCCATCCACTCCGATGTCCAGGCCAAACTCCATCATCCGGCCAAAATAGTCCTCCAGCGTGCTCGCCACCTCATGGGCAAGCAGGTGGCATTCGCGCATGATCTGCTGCCCCTGCCTTCTCCCGAACCGATTCACGAGCAGCGGCGCAAAAGGAACGGCTTGCCCGCCGCCATGCAGATTGGAGGTGGAGCTGCCTGACTCTCCGATGCGTACCGCGCTGCCGGTCACTCTCCACTCGCCTTCCCCGTCTTTTTGGATCAACACCCGCACATCCGCCACATGCTCGGGGATCAGGCCGAGATCGATTCCTTGCTGCACCAGAAAGTTGCCATCTGCAATTCGTTGCTCCGCCACCCAGCGACTGACCCAGTTCTCCACAGCCAGCAACCCGTCCAGTCTGGCCGTATGCACCTGATGCTGCTTGTCGCGCCCCGACAGAGTAAATTCCTTGCCGGCTTTCTCCACGCGCAAAATGCTTTTGCCGCCTGATCCGTTCCCCGGTTTGACATACACGAGCGGGTACCGCTCCAGCATGCTTGTCAAGGTCTGTTTTTCGTACACATGCGTCTCGGGAATCCAGCGATGGACCCGTTTGTCTTTGGCCAACAGCTGCGTCACCCGCCACTTTTTGGAAAAGGGGCTGTTCGCAAAGAAAAACAGGTCGCTGTTTCGCAACCGGATGTACGCTGGCACGCGCCGCCGGTAGCGGTCAATGACAACCTCCGGCCAGGGAAACCAGCTACTGGTCCATCCGCCCCCTGCTTTCGGCACGAAGCCTCTGATCTTTTTTTCCTTTCCGTATACGTCCTGATGCGAAAACAGGTAGATTTCCGCTCCCAGCTTCTGCCCGGCCAGCACCAGCTTGCGCAAATAGTCCGGCTCGCCAAAGCGCTGCCCCTGGCGCCAGGTCAAAATCCCGATCACCCGTTTGGGAAGCATCCTAACACCCTCTTCTTCTCGAATCGTTCGCCACAGTTTATGTGCGTGTGCCTGCTCACGAGACGTTCCTTTGCCGAAACGGGCTTGGCCCGCTGCAAAGCCCGCTTGCGGGCGGACGGCAATATTTGCGGGGCATACATCCGTGCGGAAACGGCAACAACATAGAAGAGCAGTCCCAAACACTTCGTTACTTACTTTTTTCAAGCTTATCTGGTACAATAAGCGGTAACACAACCATGCAAGATGGAGGTGACGCCGACATGAGTCAAGAGTTTGCTGGCGAACACATGTGTCCCAAGTACGAATGCGCCATGAACATTCTGGGCAAACGCTGGACAGGTCTCATCATTCACGTTCTGCTGCGCGGCGCCGTTCGCTTCAAGGATATTCGCGAGATGGTTCCTCACATGAGCGACAAAATGCTCTCGGAACGGCTGAAAGAACTGGAGGAGCTGGAAATTTTGGAACGCAAGGTATATCCGGAAATCCCTGTTCGCATCGAGTACGAATTAACAGAAAAAGGAAGAGATCTGCGTCCAGTCATTGAATCCATTCACGAATGGGGACAAAAATGGATGTAGCGTCGCCCCACTTGTCCAGAAACGGATGAGCGGGGTTTTTTTGTGCGTGTTGCCTCTCTTTGCGGTCGTCCCGCTGGGGAAAGCGCTCGTTTTTCTTTTTGCGGGCCAGGCATACAAACCGACATTTTGCTGTAGACTCTAGCAACCTCAATCGATGGGAGGGAACCCGATGCGAACGGCTGTCTACATGCGCGTCAGCACCGAAGATCAGGCGCGGGAAGGCTTTTCGATCCCGGCCCAGCGAGAAAAGCTGTTGGCGTACGTTCACTCTCAAGGGTGGGAAGTAGCCGCGATCTACGCGGACGAAGGGGTCAGCGCCAAGGATACGAACCGCCCGGAACTTCATCGGCTCCTGCGCGATATCCGGGAGGGAAGCATCGATGTCGTTCTCGTCTACCGCCTCGATCGGCTTACCCGCTCTGTGCTGGATTTGTATCGGCTGCTACAGGAATTTGAAGCATACGATGTCCGCTTCAAGAGCTGCACGGAAGTCTACGATACGACAACGGCGATTGGCCGACTGTTTATTACGCTGGTGGCGGCGCTCGCCCAATGGGAACGGGAAAATTTGGCGGAGCGGGTCAAGCTCGGCATGGAGCAAATGGTCAAGGAACGCAAAAGGCCAGGCGGCCCGCCGCCTTTTGGCTACGAGCTTCTGGAAGGGAAACTGATGATTCAGCCCGTCGAGGCGGCCGGCGTACGCGAGATGTTTGCCCGCTACGAAAAAGGCGAGTCTCCCCGGCAGATCGCCGAGTGGGCCAACCGCCAAGGTCTGCGGGGGAAAAACGGCGCCAGCTGGAGTGCCAGCGCAGTCCTTCGCCTGCTGAAAAATCCGGTGTATCACGGAGCGTTGCGCTGGAACTACACCGATTCGCTCCAGCGCCAAAACGCGCCTGAGGAGTGGTTGATCGAGGAAGCGACGCACCCTGCCATCATCGACAAAGCCTGCTTTGCTCGCGTGCAACAAAAAATGGCGGCTCGCGGCTCGCTCCACCCGCGCGTCCTCGGCTCGTCGTTTTCGTTTTCCGGCCTGCTCTACTGCTCGCGCTGCCACGCGCCTATGCGCGGAAAAACAGCGAAAAGCAAAAGCGGCACCAGGCTGTATATGCATCGCTATTATGTATGTAAAAACAAGCCATCCGGCCACTGCGATGCCCCTGCCATCCGCGAAGATCGGCTGGAGCAGGCCATTTTATCCGAGCTGATGCCCTATGCCAAAGAAGCGCTCGCCGCCTTCGCCCAAGCACGGGAATCGCTCCGCTCTCCCGATGGCGTGACGGCGGAGGAGCTGGAGCAAAAGCGGGCGCGCAAACGCCGTCGGTGGGAGGCAGCTTACGAGGAAGGGCTTCTCTCCCTCGAAGCTTTTCGCGAAAAACTGGCGGCCTTGCAGCCGGAATCGACTGGACAGGATCCCCCGCCTGCTGCCTCCCTCCCTGCTGCCTCCGCCCCCGATCCCGCGCTGTTGACCGCATGGCCTCTCATCTGGTCCCATGCCAGCGAGGAAGAACGCCGCCAGCTCATCGCCATTCTCGTCCGGCGCGTAGAAGCAACCGTATCGTCCCCGGAAACCGGGCAGCGTCATGAGCGCGCCATCTGCCTACATCACCTTGTCTTTCATTAAAATCGTTTGTTTCTTTGCATACAGGCGGTTCTCCACTTGGGTTGGAAAACTCTGTAACCGCCGGAATCATCAGCGCCAAAAACCGTCGCCTGCAGGTTGCCAAGCGAATGTACGAAGAAATTTTCCAGACCGACGCCGCCATCAACCCCGGCAACAGTGGTGGGCCACTCATCAACCTGAATGGCGAGGTCGTGGGGCTCAATGCCTTTATCATTCAATCCAGCCAATGTCTGGGCTTTGCCATTGGCATTGATGCCCTGAAGGCGCAACTGGAGCAGTATGTCTTCAAATAAAACGAAAAGAACAACTGCCTGGAGAACAGAAGGAAGAAAAGAAAAACCCCGTCTAGGATGACGGGGATTGCTTTTCAAAGGCGATCAAATAAACCGTTTGACCTTCGGCATTGATTTGTTCCTCTGCCTCTTTCAACTGTTGCAGCTGCACGGCCGTCAGCTGCGCGATCGGCAGTTCGCCCAAACGATGTTGTTCCATACGCCATTCCTCCGTTGGTATCAGACTCAAGCGTTAGTCTGTCCACCTGAACGGGTATGTATTTACGCGGTCAAATCGAAAGCTTTGGCAATCGCAGAACACGAGCGCTTGCAGAATACGATAGGCAGTTCGCGATCCTTCGCTTGGTTTTTCACCGTTTTGGCCAGGTTGTGATTGACAAAGTCAGTCAGGACCAAAATCATATGGATTCCTGCCGGGATTTTCACGCCCGTTTGGGAGCTTTTGCGCCCGGTTACATGGTGAATGTCCTTGAACCCTTGCCCACGCAACAAATCGACGATATTCCCGAGGCGATCTCCGCCAATGACTAAAATGGATGACATAATTGTTTTCCTCCTTTAATTGAGTGAATGTGACATGTATGTTCTGTTTCTCTGCTTTTCTAATTGATAATGAATATCACTCTTATTGATAAATATTATCATTCCCATTTAGCTTTGACAATACTCTCCATGATAACTTTTTTGTAAAAATAGAAATGCTAATAGTAGCCGGGCCTTTGCCGTTTCCCTCGTCCCATGCGTTTAGTGCCGGTACAAAATGCCAAAAATGAACAGAAAGTGAGGAAAATCTACATATGTGTTGCCCGGTTCATTTTTCCAGCTGTATAATGAACAAATAGATCGCGAATGAAGGAGGTGGCGGAGGGTGCAAGAAATAACACAGCTGCACGCCATTTTTGATCGAACCAGAGGGTACATCAATCGCTTTATGGGGATCATCCAGCCGATTATTGATGCTGCCCAGGACGAGCATACACGCTTGTACTACCATCACATTTTGGAAGAAGAAGAACAGCGCATGGGACGATTGCAGGAACTGATTCCTTATCTGGAGAAAGTTTCTGAAAAAGAAACGCTTGCAGAGCTGAGCGATCGCGAGCTTTCACGAATGCTGTCGGATGTGAACCTGGAGCGTTTTGGCCTGCATAATTTTCGCGAGCACCTGGAGCTTTCCCTGTACGAGTTTCAAGATGAAGAAACTCGCCAGGCGCTGGACAGCATGCGCGAAAAAACCCACGCCGACTACTTGCAGGTGAAAGAAATCGTGGCCGCTTTGAGCGAGCGGTTCTCCGACGGGTCCTCACCCGATCTTACTGACCACGACGAAGGGCATGACATCCACCAGGTGGATCATCTGAAAGCTTCGGCTTCCGCTGCCCACGGTGTTGCCTCCGTCATCAAGCATCCCGCTCCCGCCAAAGCCGTTTCCGGCAAAAAGGGACTGACGGTAGGAAGTCTGAAAGGCTTGTAAGGACAAATGATACGACTATGACCTGGAGGTATGCTATGGACAAGCTTCGCAAATACCCTGATTCTCCCTTGACGAACGATGAATGGGGCCAGATGGATGCTACGGTAATCGAGATGGCGCGCCGCCAGCTTGTGGGGCGCCGCTTCCTGGATATTTACGGCCCGCTTGGCGAAGGCATCCAGACGATTACCAACGACGTGTACGATGAATCCTCCTTTGGCGGTCTTTCCTTGCGCGGCGAATCGCTGGAAATGACACAGCCTAGCCGCCGTGTGAGCATGACGATTCCGATCCTGTACAAAGACTTCATGCTCTACTGGCGCGACGTGGCGCAAGCGCGCACACTCGGTATGCCGCTTGATATGAGCGCTGCGGCCAACGCGGCTTCTGGCTGTGCCCTGATGGAGGACGACCTGATTTTCAACGGTGCGGCTGAATTCGATCTGCCAGGCCTGATGAATGTAAAAGGCCGCCTCACTCACCTGAAAAGCGACTGGATGGAATCCGGCAACGCATTCGCCGATATCGTGGAGGCGCGCAACAAGCTGTTGAAAATGGGCCACAGCGGTCCGTATGCTCTGGTGGTGTCTCCTGAGCTGTACTCCCTGCTGCACCGCGTGCACAAGGGCACCAACGTGCTGGAGATCGAGCATGTGCGCAACCTCGTCACTGACGGGGTTTACCAATCGCCAACCATCAAGGGCCGTTCCGGCGTACTGGTCGCAACGGGCCGCCACAATCTGGACCTGGTGATTGCGGAAGACTTCGACACAGCTTTCCTCGGTGACGAGCAAATGAACAGCCTGTTCCGCGTCTACGAGTGCGTGGTGCTGCGCATCAAGCGTCCGAGCGCGATTTGCACGCTGGAGGAAACCGAAGAATAAAGAACGGCTTGGCTTGACTCCGCTTGCGGGTCAGGCAGAATGCCGGCTGTGACCATTTTTAGGTATAGAAAAAACGTGCCCATTGGACTTTGCTGTCCTTGGGCACGTTTTTTTGTGGGTTTTGTTCTCATCGGCAAATTTCTTCGTTGAGTCAACTTTCTCCCCCGCGAACGCAGACGCTACTGTGTCACCAGGCTTTGGCTGTACGCGTTGAATGCTTTGCCAAGTCGGGCAATCGCCAGCTCGGTATCTTCGCGATTGAGCAGGGTGTAATTCAAGCGCATCGTATGGCTCTGCGGCTCAGCCGCGTAAAACGGCTTGCCAGGGACGAAGGCCACGCCTTCTTGCACTGAGCGGGCCAATAGTTTTTCCGCATCCACATGCTCGGGCAAATTCACCCAGAGGAACATGCCTCCTCTTGGTTTCTCCCACTGCACGCCGTCCCAGTTTTGGGCGAGCAGCAATTCGTTCATCCACTCCATTCGCTCCTTGTAGGAAGCGCGAATGTTTGCGATGTGGCCCTCCAGATCGAAGCAAGAGAGCAGCTCATGGAGCGCCATCTGGTCAATCGTGCTGGATTGCAGGTCGACGGCTTGCTTCGCCTTCACCATCATCTGGATGACGCGCTTGTCACCGATGGCCCAGCCGGTACGCAGACCCGGGGCAACGATTTTGGAAAACGTGCTTGTGTACACGACGCAGGAATCGGTCGGATGCTCATCGAGAGAGAACAGGGAACGATACGGAGCTTCCCCGTCAAATTGGATTTCGCCGTACGGATCGTCTTCCAGTATGAGAATGTTGTTCGCTCTGCACTGGGCCAGCAAGCCCAGGCGGCGCTCCAGGCTCCACACCTTCCCTGTCGGATTGGCAAAAGTCGGAATGACATAGACCATTTTCGGTCGATACTGGGCGATTTTTTTCGCGAGATCGTCCAGGTCCATCCCTTCTGCGTCCCCTTGTACCGGAATGGGGCGAATTCCCCGGAATTGGAACAATTGAACGGCAGCCAGATACGTTGGATTTTCTACCAGCACGACGTCGCCTTCGTCAAAATAGACGCGACACAGCAAGTCGACGGCCTGCTGGGAGCCGGTGGTCAACAGCATATTGTCCAAGCCAACATGCATCTGTTTTTGCTTCATGCGCGAGGCAATCCACTCCCGAAGCGGGATGTATCCGTCCGTCAAACCGTATTGCAGGGATTTGGCCCCCCGATCGAAGGCGCGATGAAAAGCTTCACGCATGGCCTCAATCGGAAAAGAATCCTCGGCTGGCAGTCCACCTGCAAGCGATAGCACTTGATTGCCTTGCGTCAGCTTCAAGATTTCCCGGACAGCCGAGGAGGATAATGCGTCTACTGATTTTGAAAAGGAATACTCCATCTCCCGTTCCCCCTTGATTTCGCTTATCCTTGTTTTATCACCGACACCAGGCAAAGTCCAATCCCCGCTAGCTATGGAGCAAATAGGTTTTGACTATGTGGAGCGAGTGCGGTACGCCTTTTCGAAAGCGCTCCACCACACGCAAAAAGCCCCTCTCCGCTAAAAAAGGGAAAGGGGCGAATATGTAGCTCGCTGGAATAATACTCTACGCGATGCGGACAACCCGCGATTTTTCTGCATGAGGCAGGAAGGACAGGTCCACATGGGTGCGCGCTTCCTCCAGCCCGATGTCTTCTGCCAGAAGCAACGCCTCTTCCTGGAAGGTCGGCGTACAGCTTCCTTCGTTCAGCTCACAGAGACGCTTCAGGCGTTTCAGGCGCTCTGCGCACTTTTCTTTCCGCATGCATTCATTGGCAAGCTCACATACATTGACGTGGCGCGCATCCGCGATCATGCTGATGTCGTCCACATGCACAATCAGCCGCTTGCCGTCCTCTGTCACGAAGCCGATCGAGCAAAAATGCGCACCTGACATTTCCAAACGAGTGAGAACCGCATTGGTGAAAACCTCTCCTGTGCGCAGTCGTACCTGAGCTGCTTCAATGGCTCCACCGATCTTCCGCTCGTTGGCGATCACCGTGTACATGTCCGTGTAACCGTTAATCTGATAGCGCATAGTACCCTCCTGCTCCTGATGAGATCAATTATCATTAACAACATCGTATAATGAAAATCATTATCTGTCAACGATGAGAATGATTTTTATTCCTAGTGCCCGTCTCATGATCTCAGCAGCAAGTATCGCGCGGGCAGCCTGGCTCCGGGGGGACTTCCTGCGCGGCAGCGTATCGCGCAGGCGTGCGGGAAGAGACCCGCTCGCCCATGGAACAAGCCTGAGCCGCAACAAAAAACCACACTCCCTTCCTCAGGGGGTGTGGTCACTCGCTCTCTTATTTCGTATTTGCAAAGATCCCCAGCTGCTCGATCCGCCGTACCGCTTCTGCCAGGCGTTGTTCGTCCGACAGCAGGGCGGCCCGCACGTAGCCTTCTCCGCTCGGGCCGAAGCCTACGCCAGGCGCGACGACCACGTGCGCTTTTTCCAGCAGCAAATCGGAGAACTCCACCGAAGTAAAGCCCGCCGGAACGGGGAGCCAGGCAAAAAACGAGCCTTGCGACGGCGGAGCCTGCCAGCCGATGCGATGCAAATGGGAGAACAGCGTATTGCGGCGGCTCTCGTAGACGGCCACCAGATCGCGCACGCACTGCTGCGAGTCTGTCATCGCCTTAGCCGCAGCCATTTGGACGGCCCCAAACAGACTGACGAAGTAGTGATCCTGAATCAGATTGATGAGTCTCACCAGCTCGCGGTTGCCGACCATCGCGCCCACGCGCCAGCCGGCCATATTGTACGTTTTGGACAGCGTGTAGAACTCTACTCCGACCTCTTTTGCCCCCGGCACCTGCATGAAGCTGACAGGCTTTTGGCCGTCGTAGCTGATCGCGCCGTACGCGAAGTCGTGACAGACAACGATCTCTTGCTTGCGCGCAAACCGGACGGTCTCCTCGTAAAAGGCAAACGGGGCATTCACCGCTGTCGGGTTATTCGGATAGTTCAAAAACATCAGCTTGGCGCGGTCCAAATCGGCTTGCGGGATTTTGCTGTAGTCGGGCAAAAACCGGTTTTCTGCCATCAGCGGCATCATGGACATCCGGCCGTTCACGACCGCGACGCCGGACCAGTAATCCGGATAGCCAGGGTCCGGCACGAGCGCTACATCGCCCGCGTTCATCAGCACCTGGCAAATTTCCACGAGTCCGGTCTTGCTTCCGAACAAAATCGCCACTTCTTCCTCCGGATCGAGGTCCACAGCAAATTCTTGCTTGTACCAGTGGGCGACCGCCTGCTTCAGCTCCAAGCGACCGGAGAATGGCGGATATTTGTGGTGCAGCGGATTTTCTGCCTGTGCCTTCAGCTCTTCCACAATATGCGGCGGGGTAGGCAAGTCCGGATTCCCTTGGCCCAGATTAATGACGTCATGCCCGCTAGCGATGACTTTGTTTACTTTTGCCACCAATGTCGCAAAAAACTGGGTCGGGAGCCGATCCATCATGTCGGAAGGTTGGATGCGCATCTGTCTTCAGTTCCTTTCTTTTTTGGCCAATGTACAGCAAAAACCCCCTCTTTCCGTACAGAAAAAGGGGGAGATCAAGCTTGGTCACGTCCTTATCTGTCAGGAATTCTCCTGCTGGAATTGGCACAGCATCTGCAACACGAAAAGCGTGCAGATCCGCTGCCGGGCTTCATAGGGCCAGTCCCTCCGCCTCTCTTTATAAGTAAATCACACGGAATATACTGTTTTAATCTTCTTCATACTACCTTGCCTGCTCCAAACGTGTCAAGATGCTTCGCACGGCCAACGAATTTTTCCTGGCTACAGCTTTTCCGCGGCCGTCGCAGGCACTTTTTGGACGCGGCCTTGAAAAGCGCTGTGCAGGGCGAAGAACAGCACAGACAAAAGAGCCAGCCCCGCCATGATGTACAAAAGCCCTTGCGCCTGGAGGTGCTGGAAAATGACGGCCCCGAGCAACGGTCCGAGCATGCGTCCCGCAGATCCCGTACCCGAGATCAGCCCTTGAATGAAGCCTTCGCGCCCCTGTGGGGTAAACTCCGCCGCCACGGCAGGTACGGCCGGCCAGACGAGCATCTCTCCCAGCGTCATAATGAACATTCCGGCGACGAAACCAGCGTAGGAGGTCGTCTGCGCCAAAATCAGCATCGACAGCACGAACACGTACGAGCCGAGCAGCATTTGCGCCCGGAGCGTGCGGGCGAAGCGGCGGATGACCCAGGCGATCAGCGGCTGGCCGAACAAAATCAGTCCGCCGTTGATCGTCCACAGCAAGCTGTACTGGCGCAAGGAAATGCCCAGCGATTGCATGTAGGTCGACAGCACCGTCGTCCACTGGACGTAGACCATCCAGCTGATGAACAGCCCGCTGCACAAGAGTAGCAAGGCGCCCCACGCCACTTTTTTCGTCGGCAGTTGCTGTAGCGGCGAAAGGGCCTCAACCGGTTTCCGATGGGCTGCCGGGGTTTGAACGGCAGCGGCGGGAGCGCCTGCTGTCTTGGCTTGCTCCGCCTGATGGCCCCGCTCTGTGACCGCCTTGAGTTGCCGAGGCAGGACGAGCGCGAACATGGTAAGCACGATCACTTGCGCGATGGCGTTGCCAAAGAACGTCCAGGCAAACGAAATACTCGCCAGCATGCCGCCGAGGGCAGAGCCAGCCGCCACCCCGGCATTGAGCGCGACGTAGATCATGTTGATTCCTTTGCGCCCGCCCTCCGGCCACAGGACGACAGCGAGTGCATTCATGACCGGAGACAGCGCGCCGTAAAACAGCCCGTTCATCAGCAGCAAGACCGTATAGACCAGAAAGTCATGCGTGACGCCAAGCCCGACCGAGACCAGAATGATGCCGAGGGAGGCAAAGACGATCGTACGCATTTTCCCCCAACGGTCGAACAGCATGCCGCCTGCGATGCTGCCGATCAGAAAAGCCCCCTGATTCCCTAACAGCAAAAAACCCGCTACGGTCAGCGGCTTCCCCAGATAGTCGTGGATATAGATGGTGACAAGCGGCCAAATACAGGCCATTCCTGTGGAAAACAGGATCGCAGCCATCGCCAGCAGACGAATGCTGCTCGGATAGGATTGCCATTTCTGTCTCATGGTCTAGTTCTCTCCCCGGCGAAAATCGCCGCTTTTTCCGCCCGTTTTGCTCACCAGGCAAGTCGGACCGATGACCATTCCTTTATCCATCGCCTTGCACATATCGTACACCGTCAGAGCAGCGGCGCTGACAGCGGTCAAGGCTTCCATCTCGACGCCCGTCTTCCCGGTCGTTCGCACACAGGCCTCAACGGCCAGCGTCGTCTCGTTTTCAAAAGCGAAGCGAATGTCGATTCCGGTCAAAGGCAGCGGATGGCACATCGGGATGATCTCCCACGTTTTTTTCGCTGCCAGGACACCTGCTACCTGTGCGACTGCCAGCACATCTCCCTTTTCGATCCGCCCTTCGCGAATGCGGGCGAGCGTTTCCGGCTTCATGACGATTTTGCTCTCTGCCACAGCCTCCCGCTTTGTGTTGTCCTTTTCCGAGATATCCACCATCCGCGCGCGGTTTTGTTCATTAAAATGCGTCAGTTGATCGTTCATGCGACTATCCGTCCTCCCTCTCGCGCGACCTGCAACCGGTCAAAAAACCCGGCTGAAATCGGTCTTTTGTCTACTCCTACCTTACTCCCGCGGCCTGGGAAAAGCAATGGAAACATCGCTTCTACCCATGGCTGCGGCTCGCGGCTCTTCTTTCACAATCTTGCTCTCCTACTGGCAAATCCGTACGGAAATACGGTGACGACGGTATACTGGGCGTACCACAGCCAGCAAGTGCTGGAAAAGCTTAGGTTTGGGAGGCGTTTGCGCAAATGAGGGAGAAACCATATGTACACTGGTCGAGAGTAACCGTGAGAAAGGGGAGCTTGTATCTCGCCGCGACAGCCAAGGGACTCTGCTTCGTCGGCTCCCGGAACGGCTCGTTGCAGGAGCTGACCGATTGGCTCGCCCGGCGCAGGCCCCGCTATGTGGCCGTGCAGGATCACGAGCTGCTCGCCCCTTATGCGGCGGAAATTCGCGAGTATTGGCAAGGGATGCGCCAGCGCTTTTCGTTCCCGCTCGATCTGGAAGGCACGCCGTTTCAGCTCGCGGTCTGGGAGGCGTTGCGCCAAATTCCATACGGGCAGACGACTTCCTATTCCGCGTTTGCCGCTCAAATCGCAAAGCCCGCCGCCGTCAGAGCGGTAGGTGCTGCGATCGGAGCCAATCCGCTGCTTTTGGCCGTCCCCTGTCACCGGGTCGTCGGCAAAAACGGCAGCCTGACCGGGTATCGCGGCGGCCTGGACATGAAGTCGGAACTGCTCGCGCTGGAAAAAGAATGTTTCCCCAACGAAAAAACGAAGAAGGGATCAACGTGAACGTCACTTTCTTTTCCAGGCAGCCAAAAACGCTGCTCCATAAAGGAAGCGGATTTTTGACCGATTACACGCATTCGCTCAATCCGTACATCGGCTGCTCATTCGCCTGCTCGTACTGTTACGTGCGGCAAATGCCCGTGTCGCTGTTTCGCGGGCAAGACTGGGGGACGTGGGTCGATATCAAAACGGATGCTGCCGCTCTGCTCGCCAAAGAGCTGCAGCGGGCTAAAGCGAAAGGAACCGTCTCCATCTTCATGTCGTCGAGCACAGACCCTTACCAGCCCATTGAATATCGGGAAAAAGTGACGCGCTCCCTGCTTGCGGTCATGGTAGAGCATCCGCCCGATTTTTTGCTTGTCCAGACCCGCAGCCCGCTCGTCACCCGCGATCTGGACTTGCTGCTGCGCCTCGGACAGCGGGTACGCGTCAGCATGACGGTGGAAACCGACCTGGAGGAAATTCGCAGACATTTCTCCCCGCAGGCCCCTCCCATTCCCGCACGGCTCCGGGCACTCCGGGAGCTGGCAGCCGCAGGAGTCCCGACGCAGGTGGCGATCGCGCCTGTCTTGCCGAGCAGCGAGGCTTTTCCCGCCCTGTTGCGGCCACTGGTCAAGCGGGTTTGCCTCGATGACTTTTACATGGGCGACGGCAGCGGCGGCAAGCGGACGAAGAGAAACGGAATCCCCTCGCTTTTTGCCGAGCTGGGATTGGAGCAATGGGCGGAGCCGGACGCCTATCGGCTTGTCTACGATCGCCTGCTGCGCGTGTTCGCAGAAGACGAGCTGTTCATAAGCCAAAAAGGCTTCGCACCCTAGGCCCGCACAGAACCCCTCCGCGCATTGGCATCTGTGGCGGATTGTGATATCGTCAAGCCATAGACAACTGTCATTCCAATCAGAAGTGAGGAATTGCATTGACCATTACCATCTTGTTGTTTGCCGGACTGGCCGAGCGGGCACATACTCGCGAGATCCGGCTGACTTTGCCGGAGCCAGCAACCGTTCGCGACCTGCTGCAAGCAGTGAAAGCGCAGTATCCGGCTCTCGCGCCGCTTGTCGACAGCTGTTTTGTCTCCCTGAATCACGAGTACGCTGCTCCTGATCGCGTTATCAGCCCGGAAGACGAAATCGCCCTCCTGCCTCCTGTCAGCGGCGGCGAAGAAGTACCTCGCTTTGCGATTACCCGGGAGCCGCTGTCTGCGGACAAGCTTGTCAGGCTGGTGAGCAACCCGCATGCGGGCGCGATCCTGACGTTTGTCGGAACCGTTCGCGAATTTACGCACGGACAGCGCACGGTCTACCTGTCCTATGAAGCGTACGAACCGATGGCTGTAGAAAAAATGAAGCAGGTGGCTGCCGAGATCGAGCAGCGCTGGCCCGGCGCCCAGGTCGCCATGCACCACCGCATCGGCGACCTGGCCGCAGAGGAGATCGCCGTCGTCGTCGCAGTGGCAACGGCGCACCGCAACGAGTCTTTTGAAGCCGGCCGTTACGCCATCGAAAGGCTAAAGCAAATCGTCCCCATCTGGAAAAAAGAGATCTGGGAGGACGGCAGCGAATGGAAGGGCCATCAGCAGGGCCCTTGGAATCCGCTTGCGGCGTACGAAGGAAAGGAGGAGTAACCGCTTTGGATACACGTTATTCCCGCCAGATTCTGTTTCATCCGATCGGGCGGAGCGGACAGGAAAAACTGTTGCAAAGCCGCGTCGCCATCGTCGGGATGGGGGCGCTCGGCACGGTGCTGTCCAATCATATGGTTCGCGCCGGAGTAGGCTTTGTTCGCCTCATTGACCGCGATTTCGTCGAGCCGAGCAACCTGCAGCGGCAAATGCTCTACGACGAGTCAGACGCCGCCCAGCATTTGCCAAAAGCCATCGCGGCGCATGCCAAGCTGACGAAAATCAACTCGGAGGTCACGATTGAACCGATCGTCGCCGATCTGTCTGCCTACAACGCCGAGGAGCTTTTGCGCGACGTCGATCTCGTGCTGGATGCCACCGACAACTTTCAGGTGCGCTATCTGGTCAACGACGTGTGCGTGAAGCACGGAATTCCCTGGGTGTACGGCGGCGCGGTGAGCGCGACGGGCACGTTTACGACCATCCGCCCCGGCGTCACGCCATGTTTGCGCTGCCTGTTCCCCGAGGCGCCGAATCCGGGGGAAATGCCGACCTGCGATACCGCGGGGGTCATCGGTCCGATCATCCATATCGTCGCTTCCTATCAGGCGACGGAAGCGTTCAAGCTGCTGGTCGGGGCAACGGATGCGCTCAATCCGAACCTGGAGCATTTTGAAATCTGGCAAAATCGCCATCAGCAAATCAAGGTGGCAAATGCCCGGCGCAGCGATTGTCCGACATGCGGCAAGCATGAGTATGCGTTTTTGCAGCCGGAGACACTGGAGGGACAAGCGGTTTCGCTCTGCGGGCGAAACACGGTGCAAATCTCGCCGGGCGCTTCTGCCACTCTCGATCTGGACGCCCTGGCAGAGCGACTTGCTCCGCTCGGGGAGCTGGAGCAAAACAAATTTTTGCTCCGCTTTCATGTCGATTCGTACACGCTCGTCGCCTTCCCGGACGGACGCGTGCTCGTCCAGGGAACGGATGAGCTCAGCGTGGCCCGTTCGCTGCATGCGAAGTACATTGGGGCGTAGACGAAAACCGCGCAAACCAACCATTGCCCATGCGAACAAGACCTTGAGGGTTGTCGGTCCTCAAGGTCTTGTCTCATGATAGCCCCCCATCCACGTAACCGTAAACGTCGTCCCCCGCCCCTGCTCGCTTTGCACGGAGATCGTCGCCTGATGCAGATCGAGAATTTTTTTCACGATCGACAGCCCGAGACCGCTGCCGCCCTTGGCGCGGTTGCGCGACTTGTCTTCCTTGAAAAAGCGTTCAAAAATCCGCTCCAGATTTTCCTTTGCGATCCCGATGCCCGTATCGGAAATTTGCACCTGCACGCCCCCGGCAAGCGCGCGCAGCTTGACGCTGATTGTGCCGCCCGGCTCCGTGAACTTGATGCTGTTGCTGAGCAGGTTGTTCCACACCTGGCTCATCATGTCTTCGTCTGCGACGATTTCCGCTTTTTCCAGCTCGATCTCCATTTCGATCTCTTTTTCCAGCCAGAGCGGCTCACAGGCCAAAATGATGTTGCGCAGCTGGTGGTCCAGCCGATAGCGCTTGCGCTCGACCGGATGGTGCCTGCCTTCCAGCGCCGTGAGCTTCAGCAGATTGTCGCTGATTTTGGACAGACGCTTGCTCTCCGTCTCAATGATCTCCAGATAGTGCCGACGCTCCGCCAGGCTCAGGCTCTCGTTTTGCAGGGCGCGGGCAAATCCGCTGATCGAGGTCAGCGGCGACTGGATTTCGTGGGAAACGTTGGAGATGAACTCCTGGCGCATCTGCTCCATCGCCTGCAACTGCTCGGCCATATGGTTGATGCCCTCCACCAGCTGCCCCCATTGACGCTCCATTTTCACATCCAGGTTGACGTTGAAGTCGCCCTTGGCGATGCGCCTCAAGGCGTCCATGAGCATCTGAAACAATTCGACATGCCGCGGGCGGATAAAGTGGGAGAACGTGAAGCCGGCGAGAATAAAAAAGAAAAAGCTCGCGACAGTGTGGACCAGCGCCTGCACAAAATCGCCCGGCGCAAGCCCCGTAAAGCGGTAAAAGACGACTGCGCTCCAGTAAGCCGCTGCCCCGCAGGCGATCAGCAGAGCAACGATCCCGACCGTCGCAAAAAGCTTCCACCCGATGTGCTTGTGCAACGGCAGCTCTCGCCTTTGTTTGTGCCTTGGCTGTTGATCTGGCGTTCTGCTCATTTGTCTACCTCCAGGCGGTAGCCGAGTCCGCGCACGGTGCGAATCCGAAAGCCGTACTCCCCTTCCGGAAAGCGCTCCCGCAAGCGGTTGATATGCACGTCAACCGTCCGCTCGTTGCCTTCAAAGTCGAAGCCCCAGATTTGCTCGATCAGCTGCTCTCGCGGGATCGTTTGGCCCGGGTAGCTTGCGAGTTTGAACAATAGCTCGAACTCTTTTAACGGAATCGTCCACGAACGGTTGTCCTGCACGATCTCAAACGTTTTGCGATCGAGCTGCAACCGTCCCGCCTGTACTTTGTGCGACGCTGCGATCTTGTAGCGTTTGAGCAGCGCCTTTACCCGCACCACCAGCTCCGCAGGCTCAAACGGCTTGACGAGGTAGTCGTCCGTCCCCAGTTCGAACCCTTTGATTTTTTGCGCCGTCTCGCCCTTGGCCGTCAGCATGAGCAGCGGGATATCGTAATGCGCGCGCAGCTGCCGACACAGCTCCCAGCCATCCATCTGCGGCATCATGATGTCGAGCACGACCAGGTCCGCACCGGACGACTCCATTTTTTCCAGCGCCTCGACCCCGTTCTCCGCCTCGACGGTTTCGAACCCGTCGTTATGCAAAAAGACGCGCACCAGTTCGCGAATGTGCGGGTCGTCATCCACGATCATGATTCTGGTCATGTCCTCAGCATCCTTTCTGTCCCTTCTGTTCTCAGCAATTGCTGGCTGGCCAGCTCCCGGTACATGTCGTGCGATTCAAACAGCTGCTCGTGCGTCCCTATGCCCGTAACTTTTCCTTTTTCCAAAAAGATGATCTGGTCCGCGTCCACCACAGTCGACAGCCGATGCGCAATGACGATCGTCGTGCGTCCCTTCATGAGGTTTTGCAGCGCTTTTTGCACGATGATTTCCGATTTGCTGTCGAGGCTGGCCGTCGCCTCGTCGAGCATCAAAATGTGCGGATCGCGCAGCAGGGCGCGGGCGATGCCGATGCGCTGGCGCTGTCCGCCGGAGAGCTTGACGCCCCGCTCGCCCACCTGCGTCTCGTAGCCGTCCGGCAGTTCGGCGATGAACGGATCTGCGTACGCCATGGCAGCAGCCCGCTTTACTTCTGCCTCCGTCACCTCGCGGGAGATGCCGTAGCAGATGTTTTCCCGGATCGTGCCGGCGATCAGCGGGCTTTCTTGTGAAACATAGCCGATTTGGCTGCGCCAGGACGCCAGGGAAAACGTGTCGATCGGGTCGCTGCCCAGCCTGATGACGCCGCTTTGCGGCTTGTAAAAGCGCTCGATCAGGGCAAACAAGGTCGTTTTGCCGCTGCCGCTAGGCCCGACGATCGCACTTACCTTCCCGGCCGGGATCGTGAAGCTGACGTCTTCGAGAATGGGTTCCCCGTTTTCATAGGCAAAGCTCACGTTCTCCACCACAAGCGGCAAGGCGGCATTTTGCACCGTCCGTCCGCTCTGATGATCCTCCTCCGGCTCCTCCAGTGTCGCAATGATTCGCTCTGTCGCGCCCATCGCTTTTTGCAGCTGGGTGAAAAATTGGGTGAATTGCCCCATCGGCATGATGATTTGCACCAGGTACAAAATAAAGGCCACAAGCTCACCAGCGGAGAGAGCTCCCGACGCCACGCGCATTCCGCCGTAGCCCATAATGACGACGAGTAACACCATCAGCACAAACGAAATCAATGGCGCGATCATCGCCTGTACCTGGCCTTCCTTCAAGCCGAAGCGAAGCAGGTTGGCAATCCCTTTTTTCCCTGCCTCGTACTCGTGCGGCTCCGCATTCGACGCCTTGACGAGCCGCACTTCCGACAATACCTGATTCATGATCGTCGTAAAACGCGCCGTCTCATCCTGTAGCCCCTTGGAAATCTTGTACATCTGTCTGCCCAGTGGCATGAGAATGGCCGCCGAGAGCGGAACGGCGATGAGCATCACGAGCGTCATCTGCCAGTCCAGGTAAAGCAGAGTGGCCACGGAGCCGATAATCGCGATGATGCCGGTAAAAAAGTTGGCGAGATGGTCGCTGATGAGTCCTTTGACGACGCCTGTGTCGTTCGTCATCCGGCTGATCGTCTCTCCTGTCCGATGGTTGTCGTAATAGGAGACAGGCAGGACGAGCAGCTTTTTCCACAACCGGTCCCGCAGAGCTGCGACGATGCTCTGGCCGACGTGGTTGAGCAAGTAAATGGACAGTCCGCTGGCAATAGCCTGCGCGATGAACGCGACCAGCAGAAGCACGATTTGACCCTGACTGATCGAGGAGAGCGTGAAGCTGTCCACCAGGTCTCTCGTAAACAGGGGAACGGCCAGGCTGACCAGTGTCGTGGCCACGCTCATGAACAGCGCCACCCCGATTTTCAGCTTGGACGGCTTGGTCTGCCTGATTAATTGAAAAAACGGGCGCCAATTGCCCAGTGTTGCCCGCTTGTCGTCAGGTTGTGCTCTCATCTATTTTCCTCCTTCTTTCTATACGTAGGCGCGTTTTCTTTCTTCTGCCCCTTTTTTGCTGACAAGAGAACCATAGCGAATGAATGTAAACGAAATATAAACGGGATAATACATGAAGTCTGGATTTTTTTCCTTCATTAAATACAGAGGCATACAAGCAGGTCTATTTTTTCTCCCATGATTTTTGTATATAAATGATGAATTTGGGGTAGAAGACGAGCAACAAATCGAGTATAATAAATGCGTAATAAGAGAAACGAAACCGCGTTTCACCAGACGAAACCCCAAGTGACAATAGGGAGGTTGTATACATTGGCTAAACAAGATGCTTACAAAGTGAAATCTTCCCTACAAGTAGGCGACAAGTCTTTCACCTATTATCGCCTGCAAGGATTGGAAGAACAAGGAATCGGCGACGTTTCCAAGCTGCCGTTCTCGATTAAAGTTCTGCTTGAGGCCGCCGTACGTCAGTTCGATGGCCGCGCGATCACAAAAGAACACGTACAACAACTGGCGAACTGGACAAAAGGCCGCGACGAAAACCAAGAAGTGCCGCTCATGCCGGCTCGTATCGTCCTGCAAGACTTCACCGGTGTACCGGCTGTCGTTGACCTGGCTGCAATGCGTATCGCCATGAAGCGCGCTGGCGGAGATCCAAAACGAATCAACCCGCTCGTACCGGTTGACCTCGTGATCGACCACTCCGTCATGGTTGACGACTTCGGTAACGCGAATGCCCTGAACAACAACATGAAGCTCGAATTCGAACGCAACCAAGAGCGCTACCGCTTCCTGCGCTGGGCGCAAACAGCGTTTGACAACTTCCGTGCCGTTCCTCCAGCTACGGGTATCGTTCACCAGGTAAACCTGGAGTATCTGGCGACTGTCATCGCGACCCGCGAAGTAGACGGCGAACTGGTTGCCTTCCCTGACTCTCTCGTAGGTACCGACTCCCACACTACCATGATTAACGGTCTTGGGGTTCTCGGCTGGGGTGTTGGCGGTATCGAGGCAGAAGCAGGCATGCTCGGCCAACCGCTGTATTTCGTAACGCCAGAAGTCGTTGGTTTCAAATTGACTGGTACGCTGAATGCCGGTGCGACTGCAACCGACCTCGCGCTGACTGTTACGCAAATGCTGCGCAAAAAAGGCGTAGTCGGGAAATTCGTGGAGTTCTACGGTCCTGGCCTGTCCAACATCTCACTTGCTGACCGCGCTACTGTAGCCAACATGGCTCCTGAGTACGGTGCTACCATGGGCTTCTTCCCGGTAGACGCTGAAACGCTCAACTACTTGCGCCAAACAGGCCGCAGCGAAGATCTGATCGCCCTCGTAGAAACATATACAAAGGCACAAGGTCTGTTCCGTACCGACGACACGCCAGACCCGATCTTCTCCGAGACATTGGAACTGGATCTGTCCACCGTCGTACCGAGCCTGGCTGGTCCAAAACGCCCGCAAGACCGCGTAGAACTGACTGCGATGAAGGAATCCTTCAACAACAGCCTGCGCACACCGATCGACAAAGGCGGCTTCGGTCTCTCCGAAGAGAAAATCGCCGCAAGCGCACCGGTTACGTATGCGAACGGGGAAACCGCTACGCTGAAAACAGGTTCTGTCGTCATCGCTGCGATTACGTCCTGTACCAATACATCAAATCCTAGCGTCATGCTGGGTGCAGGTATCCTGGCCAAAAAAGCAGTGGAAAAAGGTTTGAAAAAGCCTCCTTTCGTGAAAAGCTCCCTGGCTCCAGGTTCCCGTGTCGTTACGCAATACCTGACAGACGCTGGTCTGATTGATTCGCTGAATGCGCTCGGATTCAACGTAGTCGGCTACGGCTGCACCACTTGCATCGGTAACTCCGGTCCATTGCCAGAGGAAACCAGCAAAGCAATTGCAGAGCAAGACCTGACGGTAGCAGCGGTCCTGTCCGGTAACCGCAACTTCGAAGGCCGTATCCATGCCCAGGTAAAAGCGAACTACCTCGCTTCTCCTCCATTGGTGATCGCTTACGCACTGGCGGGTACGGTAGACATCGACCTGACAACCGAGCCAATCGGTACTGGCAAAGACGGTCAGCCTGTCTACCTGAAAGACATCTGGCCAACTCCGCAAGAAATCGCGGAAGCCATGGGGAAAGCGATGAACCCAGACCTGTTCCGTACCGAGTACGGTCAAGTATTCACGCAAAACGAAGCCTGGAACAAAATCGACGTTCCAACTGGCGACCTGTATGAATGGGATGAAAAATCCACCTACATCCAGGAGCCGCCATTCTTCAAAAACCTGACTGGCGACATCGGCTCCATCGATGAGATCGTGGCTGCCAGAGCAATCGCTCTGTTTGGCGACTCCGTGACAACGGACCACATCTCGCCAGCCGGTAACATCTCGCCTACTAGCCCTGCGGGTCTGTATCTGCAAGCAAACGGCGTAGAGCGCAAAGACTTCAACTCCTACGGCGCTCGCCGTGGTAGCCATGACGTGATGATGCGCGGTACATTTGCCAACATCCGCATCCGCAACCAAGTGGCTCCTGGCACAGAGGGCGGTGTAACCAAATACTTGCCAACCGGCGAAGTCATGTCCATCTACGATGCTTGCATGAAGTATCAAGCAGACGGTACTCCGCTCGTGGTACTGGCCGGTAAAGAGTACGGTACAGGTTCTTCCCGCGACTGGGCAGCAAAAGGTACGTTCCTGCTCGGCATCAAAGCGGTAATCGCAGAAAGCTTCGAGCGTATCCACCGTGCGAACCTCGTAGGTATGGGCGTTCTGCCTCTGCAATTCGCCGACGGCCAAAGCTGGAAGTCCCTGGGCATCGACGGTACAGAAACCTTCAACATTCTGGGTCTCTCCGACGATGTGCAACCAGGCCAGCGCGTGAAAGTAGAAGCAACCCGCCAAGACGGCAGCAAGTTCGAGTTCGACGTCATCGTTCGTCTCGACTCCATGGTAGACGTTGACTACTACCGCAACGGCGGTATTCTGCAAACCGTTCTGCGCCAGCTGCTGGACGAAGGCAAACCAGTAAACGCGTAAGCATACAAAACCAAACAAGTTCGAAACAGCACCCACCCAAAAGGGCAGACTCCGAGTGTCTCGGCAGTCTGCCCTTTTTTTCTGTCATGCTGCCGGGCTTCCCGCTTTCCTTGGCCGCCCGGCTTTTTCCTTATCCTCGCTACCTGATCTGTGTCTCGCTGCCCCGCGCAAACTGGCTGTTGTACAAATCCGCGTAGAAACCGCCCTGCGCCAGCAGCTCTTCGTGCGTGCCCTGCTCGATCACCGCTCCGTTGTTCATGACGAGGATCAGATCGGCGTCGCGAATCGTCGAGAGGCGATGGGCGATTACAAAGCTCGTGCGCCCCTTCATCAGTCCCGCCATCGCTTGTTGAATCAACAGCTCTGTCCGGGTGTCGACGCTGCTCGTCGCCTCATCCAGAATCAAAATGGCCGGGTCGGCGAGGAACGCCCGCGCGATGGTCAACAGTTGCTTTTGTCCCTGGGAGATGTTCGACGCTTCTTCATTCAGCACCGTTTCGTATCCTTCCGGCAAGGTCCGCACAAAATGGTCTGCGTGTGCGGCCTTCGCCGCCCGTACGATCTCCGCTTCGCTCGCCCCCGCTCTGCCGTAGGCGATGTTTTCCTTGATCGTGCCGTTGAACAGCCACGTATCCTGCAACACCATCCCGAACTGGCTGCGCAGCTCGCCGCGCGGCAGGTCGCGAATATCGCGGCCGTCAATCGTAATCCGTCCGCCGTCAATCTCGTAAAAGCGCATCAGCAGGTTGACCAACGTCGTCTTTCCAGCGCCAGTGGGACCGACGATGGCGACCGTCATGCCTGGCTTCACGTCGAGATTCATATCCGTGATGAGCGGTTCGCCTTCCTTGTAGCCAAACGAGACGTGCTCAAACCTCACATGCCCTTGCATGCGGGTTGAGACAGCGGCGGAAGCGGCATCGGCTTCTTCCTCCGGCGCATCGAGCACTTCAAAAATGCGCTCCGCCGAGACGAACGTGGACTGAATAATGTTGGCAATGTTTGCCGTCTGCGTGATCGGCTGGGAAAACTGCTGGGCGTACTGGATAAACGCCTGCACATCCCCGATGGCGATGCTGCCGCGCGTAACGAGCACGCCGCCCACTACGCAGACGAGCACGAAGCCGATATTGCCGACGAACATCATCAGCGGCATCATGATTCCGGCGATAAACTGCGCCTTCCAGCCAGACTGGTACAGCTTTTCGTTGATCGCGTCGAACGTTTCGATGGCGCTCTTCTCCCGGCCGAACGCCTTGACGATCCTGTGGCCCGTGTACATCTCTTCGACGTGTCCGTTCAGTTCGCCGAGCGCCTGCTGCTGCCCTTTGAAGTGCGGCATGGAACGCGACGCCACCTGCTTGATCGCCACGGCGCTGAGCGGCAAGGTCACAAGCAAGATGACCGTCATCAGCGGACTGATCGAAAGCATCATCGCAATGACGCCGACCAGCGTAATGATCGAGGTTATCATCTGCGTCAGACTTTGTTGCAGCGTGCCGCTGATCGTATCCACGTCATTGACGACCCGGCTCATGATTTCGCCGTGCGTTCGCTCGTCGAAGTATTTCAGCGGCAGTCTCGCCAGCTTCTCGTTGACTTCCTTGCGCAGCGCATAGACGGTCTTTTGCGCGACTTTCGCCATCACATACTGCTGGATATAAGCGAACAGCGCGGAGAACAAATACAGCCCGATCAGGGTCAAAATGATTTGCCAAATAGCGCCAAAGTCAAACGTTGCGCCCGGCACTCCCTTCAACTTGCCCATGAACCCGGCAAAAATCGTCGTCGTCGCATCCCCTAAGAGCTTCGGACTGAGAATGGCGAAGACGGTGCTTGCCGCTGCCGTCACAAAGACGATGAACAGCCGAAAGCGATGCGGCTTCAAATAGCCGAGCAGGCGGCGCAGCGTGCCTTTGAAATCTTTGGCCTTTTGCCCGGGCATCGTCAGCATCCCCGGCCCGCCAAAGCCCATCGGACGCTGCCCTCCCGGCCCTGGCCCCGCTCCCGGTCTTCCCTGGGGAGGACGTGGTTGGCCTTCACTCATGCGATTTCCTCCTCCGTTAGCTGGGATTTAACGATCTCCTGGTACACGCTACAGGTGGCGAGCAGCTCGCGGTGTGTACCGATCCCTGCCACTTTGCCTTCCTCCAGCACGATGATCTGGTCGGCGTCCATCACGGTATTGACCCGCTGCGCGACGATGATGACCGTCGCGCCCCCTGTCTCCTGCTTCAAGGCAGCCCGCAGGTTGGCATCTGTCTTGAAGTCGAGGGCGGAAAAGCTGTCGTCAAAAATGTACACCTCCGGCTTGCGGACGAGTGCACGGGCGATGGAGAGGCGCTGCTTTTGCCCGCCTGACAGGTTCTGGCCGCCTTGGGCGAGGACGGTATCCAGCCCGTCCGGCATGTTCGCGATAAACTCGGCCGCCTGCGCCACGCTTGCGGCATGGCGGACTTCCTCGTCTGTCGCCTCCTCTTTTCCGTAGCGGATGTTGTCCGCGATCGTCCCCGTAAACAGCAGCGCCTTTTGCGGAACAAAGCCGATGCGGGAACGCAGCTCGCTTTGCGGCCACTCGCGCACATCGACGCCACCGACGCGCACGCTGCCGGACTCGACGTCATAGAAGCGCGGGATCAGACTGACGAGCGTGGTTTTCCCCACACCTGTCCCTCCGATGATCGCCGTCACCTGACCGGATCTGGCAGTAAAAGAAAGCTCAGACAGCGCAGGCTTCTCTGCGCCGGGATAGCGAAACGTCACCTGTTCGAAATCGACTTGCCCGCCTTTTCCCGCGCCAGATGAATCAGGCTGCTCCCTGTCGGCAATGATCGGCTCGGTCGCGAGCACCTCGTGAATGCGCGCTGCCGCAGCCGAAGCTCTCGGCACCATGCTGAACATCATCGACGCCATCATCAGCGAAAACAAGATTTGCATCGCATACTGCAAAAAGGCCATCAGGTCGCCTACCTGCATGTGTCCGGCGCTGATCCGCAAGCCGCCAAACCAGATAATGGCAATCGACGTGACGTTCATCATCAGCATCATGGCAGGCATCATCCCCGCCATGATCTGGTTGGCTTTGATCGCCGTCGCCGTCAAATCCTCATTGGCGCGGTCAAACCGCTCCCGCTCGTGTTCGATCCGGTTGAACGCCCGCACGACGCGGATTCCGGTCAACGACTCGCGCAGCACCAGGTTCAGCCTGTCGATTTTGCCCTGCATCGCCTGGAAGTGGGGAATTCCTTTTGAGCCGATCCAAAAAATCGCCAAGGCCAAAATCGGAATCGCCACGATGATGACGAGAGACAGCTCCGCGTCCTTCGACAGCGCCATGATAATTCCGCCAAAACACATCATCGGCGCCATCACCAGCATCCGCAGCATCATGTTCAGCACTTGCTGGACTTGCGTAATGTCATTCGTCGTCCGGGTAATCAGCGAGGCCGTCCCGTGCTTGTCGAACTCCTGCAACGAAAACCGTTCAATGTGGCTGAATACGCTGCTGCGCAGCCGCATGCCAAAGCCGGAAGCAGAGCGGGAAGCCAGGTAGCTGGCGGCGATGGACAAAGCGGCCGCAACGGCGGATACGAGCAGCATCCAGCCTCCGGTTCTCCAGATATAGGCCGTGTCTTCCTTGACGATCCCTTCGTTGACGATATGGGACATCAGGTTTGGCAAATATAAATTCGCCAGCGATTGCAGCAACATAAACAACATCGTCATGACGACCATCGAGCGGTATGGCCGCAAAAAACGCAATAATTTCAGCAAACAAATCCTCCTCTTGCTTGATAGGCTGCGGTGGCGGCTGCCCTCACGCCCGCATCATCGCGACGCACGATTCTGTCGCCGCCTCGATGTCCGGCGCGAGCAGCTGCTTGACCTGCTCCATGTCGTGTCCTTCCGCGAGCAAGCTTCTTTTTTTCCGCTGCAAAAAACCCATGGCGTGCATCATGGCTCCCCAATATTGCTCCGCGAGCAGCTCCGGCTCCATCCGGCGAATCTCGCCTGTCTCCATCCCCCGGCGCAACGTCTCCACCAGTACCTGCAAATTGTTGTCGTGCCACATCAGCGTCTTCAGCTCTTCGTCCGTGAACAGCTCGCGCAAGTCGTGCCGCATGCGGAAAAAGAACATGACGTGCAAGGAGCTTTCAAACAGATTGTGGAACATGCCGTGCGCGAATTGCCGACACAGTTCTCCCGCCGTTCCCGCCTGGGAAAAATGATGGCGGGTGTGCTTGTTGGAGAGCTGGAACATATGCGCAAACAAATCGCGAAACAGCGAGCGCTTGTCTTTGTAGTAGTAATACACCAGACCTCTGGCCACGCCGGCACGCAGCGCGACGTCCTTGATGTCTGCGGCCGCGTATCCTTTTTCCACGTAAACAGCAAGGGCGCCCTGCATGATCGCTTCTTTGCGCTGGACGCGGATTTCTTCATTCTGCTCCTTTGAGCGAGGCACGAGCTGCTCCCTCCTTTTTCATTGACTTTCGTGTCAGTCAAACTATAAGTCTCCTGCCAGCCAGTGTCAAGAGGCGAATGTCGGGCCTTGGTTTCAAACGAATGCATGTTCTCTCCCGCCTTGAGCCACCTTATGCATAAGGAGGGATTCCGTGATGAGCGAGAAAAGCTTTGAGCAAGTTTACGCCGACTACAAAGCGGCAGGCGAGCAGCAAACGTTGCAGGAAAGCGCAGGAGCGAAAAAAGTCCTATCGCCTGATTCAGACAAAGAGCAGATCGTCGCCGTGCGCAAAAACGATGACGGGGACTTGATCGCCTTTCGCACAAACAAAGGGCGGGAGCTGGATTACGTCACCGCCTTGCAGGAAGCAAAAGCGGGACAACTTGCGCACGTAGACGTGTTTCACAAATACGGACGGGATATTTTGCGCAGCGAGCCGGACGGTATTAAAGAAAACAATCTGGACCAGTTGCCCATTTTTTGACCACAGAAAAAAAGCGCTCAGGCTGGCGAGCGCCGCTTGGCGTTGCAGGGGCAGGCTGGTTGGCTAAGCGAACTGTTTTTTTATGGGTGCTTTGGAATCGGCCACGCCTAAGTAGCCCGGAAGACGAATACTTATGAGAAGAGAGTATGCATGACATTCTTTCCAAAGGGAAAACAAGGCTTTCCATTTTGTTTTTGGGGAGGTACCCGTCATGAAGAAACCGTTTCGCGAAACGTGGATTGAGGTCAACCTGGATGCCATCAAAGGAAACATCCGCGCCATTCGCCGCCATATTCCGAAGCAGACGAAGATCATGGCCGTCGTCAAAGCGAACGCCTATGGCCACGGCTCCGTGGGAGTGGCCCGATACGCTCTGGAGTACGGAGCGAGTGCGCTCGCCGTCGCCATGCTGGAGGAAGGCATCGTCTTGCGGCAGGCGGGAATTACTGCCCCCATCCTCGTCCTGGGCTTTACTCCGCTCTCCCGCGTCAAGGAAGCTGGGGCCTGGAATATCGAGTTGTCGGCCTTCCAGGTGGAATGGATCAAGGAAGCGCAAAAAATCGTCAAATCGACCCCGTTTGCCAGCCGCCTACCTATCCATATCAACATGGACACCGGCATGGGCCGCCTGGGCGTTCGGACAAAAGAAGGCGTGCTGTCTGTCGTCAAAGCGCTGGAAGCAAGTCCCGATCTGGAATGGAAAGGAATCTTCACCCACTTTTCCACGGCAGATGAGCCGGACCACACGTTGACCAAGCTGCAGCATGAGCTGTTCGTGAACGCGCTGCGCTATCTGGAAGAGCACGGCTTCAAGCTGCCCACTGTGCATATGTGCAACACCGCCGCTGCCATCGCTTTTCCCGAGTACAGCGCCGATATGATCCGGCTGGGCATCGGCATGTACGGTCTGTATCCATCGGCCTATATCAAGGAACTGAACCGCGTCAAGCTCGTGCCTGCGCTCACCTTGAAATCGCGTTTTTCCAACGTGAAAACGATGCAGTCAGAGCCGTACACGATCAGTTATGGAGCGACGTACATAGCGAAGCAAGGGGAAGTCATCGGAACGGTTCCGATCGGCTACGCGGACGGTTACTCGCGTGCACTGTCCAACCGCGGCGCTGTGCTGTATTGCGGCAAACGGCTGCAGATTGCCGGGCGCGTGACGATGGATCAGCTGATGGTCAGCCTCGGCGTTGGCGAGAGCGAAGCAAAGCAGGGAGAGGAGGTCGTGCTGTACGGCCAGCAGGACACCGCGGAGATTACTGTCGATGAAGTTGCGGAAATGCTCGGAACGATCAACTATGAGGTCGTCGCTACTTTGAGCCACCGCATTCCTCGCCTGTTTTTGGAAAAAGGTAAGGTCGTGGAGATGACCCATTTGCTGCCAAAAGGATAACCACATCCGCTCTCCCCCTCATGCCCGGCGTCTGCCGGTTCGCGAGGGGGAGATTTTTTCTGAGGGCATTCGTGGAATAATTTAGCGGCGGCGGCAAAAAATAAAACAACGATATTCATGGAAGGAATGGGAGCATGAAGTCGAAGTGGACATCCGCCATCCTTTCGTTGCTTATGCTCAGCTTGCCACTCAGCGGCTGCAAGCCTGGCGAAAAATTGCACATTCAGGAGAAAAGTCTTCCCGCTCCGCTCTTGACCGAGCAAGCGGAAACAACGCCAGGGGAAAAGCCGGTTGTACTCATCCTCATCGACTCGTTAATGGACAAGCCGTTGCAGGAGGCGATCCGTCAGGGCCGTGCTCCTGCCCTGGCCTTTTTGCGGGAAAAGGGGCACTACTTCCCCCGAGTCGTCAGCTCATTCCCCACGATGTCCGTGACGATCGACAGCACCTTGCTGACGGGGACCTACGCTGACCAGCATCACGTGCCGGGTCTGTCCTGGTACAGCGAACAAGAAAAGCGGATGGTTTATTACGGCTACGGTCCAAAAGAAGCGATGAAAATCGACCAGCCGCAGGTGCTCTTGGATGCGATTCAGCAGTTGAACCAAAGCCAGCTGAATCCACAAGTACAAACGATCCACGAAGCGCTTGCCGAGCAAGGAAAAGACTCGGCTTCGATCAATGCGATCGTCTGGCGGGGCAAAACGGAGCATACCTTGCAAATCCCGCACCTGATCGAAATTGCCGCACAGCTGCCGGAAGAATTGCGCGTAACCGGGCCGAAGCTACTGTCTTACGCCGCTTTTGCCCAGCTCGATCCGAACCAGAAGCGCCATACCCGCATTTGGCGCAAATACGGAATGAACGACGAATTTTCCGCCCAGGAGACGGCTTTTCTCATCGCGCATGACAGGCTGCCCCCGCTCACGATCACGTACTTGCCGGAAAATGACATGGAGGTACACGGCAAAGGACCACTGACGATGGAAGGCATTGAACATGCCGACAAGGCGCTGCAAACCATTCTCGATGCATTTGGCTCGTGGGACCAGGCCGTGGAGCAGGTGCGCTGGATCGTCATGGGCGACAGCGCCCAAAACGCGGTGCAGGACGAGCGGCAAGCGGCGACAATTGATTTGCCCGGCTTGCTCGCCCCGTACCGGATCGCCCCGATCAGCCGGCCGCCGCAGACCAGCGACCAGATTGTCATCGCAGCCAATGAGCGGATGGCGTACGTGTACGCGCTCGATCCGCAGTTGCCCCTCTCTGCCGTCGCCGCGCAGCTACAGCGTGAGCCGCGGCTGGATGTGATCGCGCGAAAAGACGGACAGTCGATTGTCATCACGGCAGGAGGCAGCAACAAACGGGTGACGTACAAGCCAGGCGGTCCGCTCCAGGACGAGTACGGACAGACATGGACGGTCACAGGCGATCCGAAAGTGCTGGACATGACCGTGAGCAAAAAGCGGCTCACGTACGGAAAGTACCCGGATGCTTTGGCCCGGCTGTACGGAGCCATGAACTCCCACCCCGGAAGATACATCATCGCCACTGTGCAGCCCGGCTACGAGCTGATGGCGGAAAGCTCTCCTATGCATCTCGGCGGCGGCGCTCACGGCTCGCTGCATGAAGCGGATTCACTCGTCCCGCTGCTTGTCACCGGCACCGATTCCCGTCCGAAGTCGCTGCGCATCGTCGACCTCAAGGAATGGCTGCTGCGCCTGGTCAACACCAAAGACTAGGCGGATGCCGCTCTAGTCTTTGGTGATCCGCTGTCTGGCCGATTCCCGTTTGCCTGTTGCGGGAACAAGCTCTCCCACTTCTCCCAAACCGAAAACAGGCATGTTGACGTACACACACTCGTAATGGCCCGCTTCCACCAGGTACGTCTCATGGTAAATCCCTACCGAGCCGCTTGCGCCCACTGCCTGATTGAACGCTCTCCACGCCTTCAGATGCAGGGGGCCATGCGCGTACTTTTCCAAATGCTCAAACGAACGCCAATATTGAATCTGGGTAATCGTGCGCAGGCTCACGCTGGATCGGCTGCCCAAAAAGCCAAGCTCGGGATGCCGATACAACTCCTCCATCATGTTACCCATTGCCCGGGCCATCGGGACCCATTTGTGGACGGCCCAAAGCTGGTTGATCCGCATACCGATGATGAACACCACGTACGACCCTTCCAAAGTGGCTGTGTACCGTCCAGGCATTACTTTTGCCATCGCGATCTCTCCTACTTGGTCAAAGATTTGAGATGAAGCTCATAGCACGCCATAAAATCGTCCGACCGGAACAAATGCGCAGTCAAATACGCCCCGTAAAACATGGAGAACAACAGCACGACAGCCTGCTCCTCGCTGACATCGGCTGCCAGCTGTCCGTCCTCGCGCGCTTCCCGCACACAGCGGGCAAAAATCTGGTGCAAGTCCGTACTGCCCATAGCCGCCCTGTCCTCCACGTCCGGGAACAGCAAAGCCAGCTCCGCCTCTGACAGCGGGGGAACAGACGGGTGCATTTTTTGCTCGGCGAGAAAGCTAATCAGGCTGAGCATGATTCCGGGATACTTCCCGCTTTCCTCCGCCACCATGGAAAAGACGTGGCGCACCGCAGCAAAGCCGCGCTTCCCGTTGGCTACCAGCTCGCAGTAGCAGCGAGCCTGCCAGACGCTCATGAAATAGATGAGCAGCTCCTCTTTTTGTGGAAAAAACTTAAAGAATGTCACCTTCGATACTTCCGCCCGCTCGCATATATCGTCGACGAGTACGCTGCGAAACGTTCCGTCGCCGATGAGGGCCAGTGCTGCTTCCAGCAGGGCGAGCTTTGTTTTTGCTTTTTTCTTTTCCCGCAACGAAATGGTTTCCGCCATAGTTCCCTCTCTTTCCCTATCCAGTTGTATCCAAGCAGCATCATAGCACATTAGTTAACCTGAGTAAAGTTATTTATCTCAGTAAAGTTACTCAAGCCATTGGCGCCGCCTGCGTTGCCCGAATGGCAGCACAAAAAAGCCAACACGCTTGCTGCTTGCAGCGTGTTGGCTTTTTGGCTATTTCATCATTTTTCCCATGCGATAGGCAGCTTCCATGATGTAAGGAGCGTACTCGCTCATTTTTTCCGGGGTGAGGCGATTGGATGGGCCGGACGCGGCGATGGATGCCACCAGCTGTCCATTGCGGTTGAAGACTGGCGCCGCGACTGCCGCTGTTCCCAGCTCCCGCTCTTCCACGCTGGTTGCAAAGCCTTGTCTTCTGATCTGGTCCAGCTGCTCGACGTACGCTTCCCGATTCACGTATTCCGGCCAGTTTGCATCGTTCAGGACTTGCTCCAGCACATACGGCTCGGCATAGGCGACCAACACCTTGCTGGACGCCCCGACGGCCAGCGGCATGCGCGCCCCGATCGGCGCGACCCTGCGAATCGGCTGTCGACTTTGGACAGCCTGAATGCGTATCCGCTCGTTTCCATCCCGCACGTACAGACTGATCGTTTCCTCAACCAAATCCCGCAGTCGCTCCATCTCGGGCAACAGCAGCGTGGCCGGATCATCATTATGCGTCAAGTTGGCGGAAAGCTCCCAAATGCGAAAGCCTAACCGATATTTTTCCGTCTGGACATCACGGATGAGAAACCCCTTGTTTTCCAGCGTTGCCAGCAAACGATGCACCGTGCTTTTGTGCAAGGAAAGCCGGCTCGATATCTCACTAAGCCCAAGGTCTGTGGCGTCCGTAAAACAGAGCAGGATATCCAAAGCACGCTCGACGGAGCGAACGTTTGCTTTTTGTTCATCCATTTGTTCTTACACCTGCTTCCTACTTGGTTCCGTTCGTTTCATCTGATGAAACAAAGATCTACTTTTCAGTATACAAAAATTAAAAGCATAGTAAAGAGCGAATCTTCCCCCGTCCAGACAAAGGCACCGGAAAAGGGGCACATCCCGTTGTCTCTCGCTAGACATACGGGACAGCCCCCTACTGATTTGGCGTTTTTGGCGTTGGTTGTTTCGCGAGGTTTGTCAGAAAGCGAAGTTGTCCGGATCGGGCCCAAAGCGCTTGTTCTCATTCAGCGCATTGATTTTTTCCACGTCCTCGGCACTCAGCGAAAAGTCAAAGACTTGCGCGTTCTGCACGATGCGCTCCGGCGTAACGGACTTCGGAATGGTGACCACCTTGTTTTCCAAATCCCAGCGAATGACGATTTGCGCGGGCGACTTGCCGTATTTTCGTCCCAGTTCCGCCAGCAGCGGATGATCGAGGTTCCCTTGCATCAGCGGGCTCCACGCCTCCAACTGGATGCTTCTCTCCTTGCAATACGCGTGCAGCTCTTTTTGCGTGAGCAGCGGATGGTACTCGACCTGGTTGACCACAGGCGTAATCTCGCTGTGCTTTTTCAGCTCCTCCAGATGGTGAATGTGAAAATTGCTCACGCCGATCGCGCGGACGTATCCATCGCGGTACAGCTTCTCCAGCGCTCTCCACGTCTCCACAAACTTGTCTTTGACCGGCCAGTGGATCAGATACAGGTCAAGCGTGTCCAGACCCAGCTTTTTCAGGCTTGCGTCGAAAGCCTTGAGGGTCGACTCGTAGCCTTGGTCGGCGTTCCACACCTTTGTCGTGATGAACAGCTGGTCGCGGTCGATTCCCGCCTGGCGGATTCCTTCGCCTACGCCTTCCTCGTTGCTGTAGACAGCAGCGGTGTCCACACTGCGGTAGCCGGCCTCAATCGCCGTGCGAACGGCCACGGTTTCCTGGCCGCCTTTTACTTTCCAGACGCCCAGACCCAGCCAGGGCATTTCCACTCCGTTGTTCAAAACGGAACGATCTGTGATTTGTGCTGTCATCCGATCTCCTCCCGATTCACGCTTTTTATGTACGGATTATGAGGAAAGTATATCACAGGTTGAGCGATCGGAGAACTCACCTATCCCCTTTTGGAAACCAACGATCTCCCTCAACCATTAGGGGGCTTCGCTCAGTGCCAGCCTTCGACGCACTGCTGAATGTACTGCACGGATTGAGCGTTCAAATAACGGTCCTCGATCAAAAGCGGCAAAAAGCGCGACTGCCTTTTCAGATAGTCGCCGACGATGCTGGTGCATACGATCAGCCTGGGCTTGGCCGAAAGAAGTTCATCCAACGAGGACGGGTATTCCATCGAGCCGATCTGTAGCTCCAGATGCGTCATCCCCGCATTGACGATGGATTGACGGAAGTTATAGGCGCCCTCCCATGTCGTGCCGCCGATGCCCACCAGACTGCCAGGCGGCAGCTGTTGCAGCTCGCGGATCGACTGGAGATTCGATTCCAGCAAACAGCCGATCACCTTCGGCACATGGCAGTCCCCGAGACTGTCCAACCATTTTTGCACCTCTTCTATGTGTAAAAATGTCGTGACGACGAGATCGTAATAGCCGTTGCGGATGCTGCTTGCAAACCGCTCCAGGTCTTTAAGCAGGCATGGCTTGACCGTGTAGCCTGTCGCCTTTTCCAGCTCGACCGCGTATTCCTGCACCTGCACCACATTGCACTCGGCAAACAGGATGGTCGGCTTCGCCCGGTCCTGCGTCTTTGGCAAAAGCGACTGTCTCGCCTCCTTCGGAACACGCGGCAAGCCCTTCTGTTCCCGTTGCGCTGCCGCGCTCGCGGGTTCTGGCTGGCCGCTCTTTTTCGTCGGGAGCTGGTCGGCAATCAGCACCGCCCCCGTATCGTCCAGCACCACATAGCCTTCTGCTTCCAGCGCCGCATACGCATCTTCGACCGTCTGTTGACGCAAACGTAAAAAACCGGACAGTTCCCGGATTGTCGGCAATTTGTCAGGTGACTGATAAATTCGTTGCTCCATCAAATTTTTTAATTGTTCCTTCAATTGAACAAAGACGGGAATGGCGGATGAACCATGGACAGACTTCTGCATCGAATCACCCCGTGAAATGGTATCGCAGTAATATTCTGTCATACTGTATGACGACAAAGCAAGGGCCAGATACGAGAGCCAATTTGCATCCGGTCTTCTTTTTTCTCCGTCCCCATGCAGCGAGTATTCGCCTTCACATCCCCATCCGTTCGTTTATGCCTAAATAGACGGTTCCGACATGGCCCAGGCTGTTTCCGCGACAGAGCTGCAAAGCCTCCCTGTTCACCTATTGTCCACGCAGGCGAAATCCGGTCAAAAACGACAGCAGCACGTGAACAGCCGTCTTGACCGTCGCTTCAGCGCGGTCCTTGTACGGGTCGAGACAGACGAGGTCCATCGCCTTGACCTTCGGATGCAGCCCTGCCGCGTAGACAGCTTCGAACAGCTCGTCGCTGTGCATGCCGCCGGGCGTGGAAGCAGGAACCCCAGGGCCGTAGCTGCAATCGAGCACATCCATGTCCACGGTCAAATAGATCGTGTCCACCTGGCCCGCGAGCTGCTCCAGCGCTTCCTGCACCGTCCGGGCCACCCCTTTTTGCCGCGCCTGGCGAAGCGTCGTATAGCGCACGCCTGTTTCGTCGGCGTATGCTTTGAGCGAGCGGGCGTTGAAAAAGCCGTGCAAACCGATGTTGTGCACATCCCGCGCGCCAATCGTGCCGCTCTCGATCAGATTGCGGATCGGCGTGCCGTTCGAGGGGCCGTTATCCGCCAGGTCGCGCAGGTCAAAATGCGTGTCCAGTTGCAGGATGCCTACCCGCTCGTCGGGATGGACGTCCTTGTAGCCTTTGATGAGCATCGCCGTGATCGAATGATCGCCGCCCAGCATCACGGGCAAAAGCTGCGGATGGTGCGTGCGCATGTGCGCCATCGCCTCCCGGATGTTGCGGTGGCACTGGGCGATGTCGGTCACATGCTGCCTGACGTCGCCGAGATCGACGACGCGCAGCGGCTGCAAGTCTACGTCGTGATCGAGATTGTAGGTCGTAAAATACTTCCACGCCCGCCGCATCGCGTCCGGATTCTCGCTCGCTGCTGACGCCGAAATGGACGAGCGCGACAGCGGCACCCCAAGCAGCGCCACATCGTAGTCGCTCCAGTCGGTGCTGCCCGCCGTTGCCGGATCGAGCGTCGCAATCCACTCGCTTACTTTTGGCTCGGCAGGCGCTGCGCTCCGGTCCCAGGAAAAGCTGGGCGGCTTCAGGAGCGGATACGGGTACCCTGCTGTCATACGCGTCTCCCTCCCGCGACGATGACCGTGCCCTGCTTGATGACCGTGTCTACGTGGTTGACGCCGTAGCGATATTGCAAGGTCATGAAGTCAGGCACGTCAAAAATGGTGATGTCCGCTTTTTTTCCGACCTCGATGCTGCCGACCTCGTGCGCGCGGCGGATGGCGTGCGCCGCGTTGATCGTCGCAGCCGTCAACACTTCCGCCGGAGTCATCCCCATTTTCAGGCAGCCGAGATTCATCATCAGCGGCAGCGAGACTGTCGGCGAGGAGCCAGGGTTGCAGTCGGTCGAGAGCGCGACCGCCACGCCGCGGTCAATCATTTTGCGCCCGTTCGCGGATTCGGCCATCAGGAACAAGGCCGTGCCCGGCAACAGCACCGCGATCACGCCTGCCTTTGCCATCAGCTCGATCCCGCGATCGGAGGCGCGCAGCAAATGATCGGCAGAGACGGCGCCGAGCGAAGCCGCCAGCTCCGCTCCTTCGTACGGCTCGATTTCATCCGCGTGGATTTTCGGCAGCAGGCCGTGGCGCATCCCGGCTTCTAGAATGCGCCGCGACTGCTCGGGGGTAAAGACGCCGCGCTCGCAAAACACGTCGTTGAAAACAGCCAGCTTGCGCCGCGCGACCTCGGGAATCATTTGCTCGACGACCAAATCGACAAACGCATCCGGCGTTTCCTTGTACGCGCGCGGAACCGCATGCGCGCCCATGAACGTGCTAACGAGATCGACCGGATGCTCCTCATGCAGCTTTTTCGCTACTTCCAACTGCTTGAGTTCGTCCTCCAGGGTGAGGCCGTAGCCGCTCTTGGCCTCGACC
This sequence comes from Brevibacillus sp. SAFN-007a, assembly GCF_051967035.1. Lineage (NCBI taxonomy): Bacteria > Bacillati > Bacillota > Bacilli > Caryophanales > Paenibacillaceae > Brevibacillus > Brevibacillus sp. SAFN-007a. The sequence continues at coordinate 86,424 of NZ_JBQCKK010000004.1, forward strand.
GTCGTCACCCCGTGCAGCAAAAACTGGTCGAGCCGCCGCTTGCTCTCGGCATACAGCTCTTCGTGTGTCGCCTGTCTCGTCGCCGCGGTCGTCGCGTGGATGCCGCCGCCGTTGTTCATGATGTCCATGTACGTCGCGCCGTTCAGGCGCATGTTGAACTCGTTTTGTCTCGTACCCGCATGCACGAGGTGCGTATGCGGGTCGATCAAGCCTGGCGTGACCAGCTTGCCCGTGGCGTCGATGACGTCTGCTTCATGCGCCCGCTCGCGGTAGACGCTCGCCAGTTCGTCGTCGGTGCCGACCCGCTCGATCACGCCGTTTTCCAGCCAGACGCTGCCGTCCTCGATAATCGCCAGCTCGTTCATTCCGGCCCCTGTCACCGGAGCAGAAGACCCGCCAGCCAGCGTGGCGAGCTGGCTGGCATGGCGAATCCATACTGGTTTTTTCATCGCTGTTTACCCCTCCAACATCGGGATGTTGACGCCTTTTTCCTTCGCGGTGCGAATCGCCAGCTCGTAGCCGGCATCCGCATGGCGCACGATGCCCATTCCCGGATCGGTGGTCAGGACGCGCTCCAGGCGCCGGGCGGCTTCCGGCGTACCATCTGCCACGATGACCATTCCCGCATGCAAGGAATAGCCCATGCCAACGCCGCCGCCGTGATGGACAGATACCCAGCTCGCTCCGCCTACCGCATTCATCAGCGCATTCAGGATCGGCCAGTCGGACACCGCGTCGCTGCCGTCCTTCATCGCTTCCGTCTCGCGGTTGGGCGAGGCGACGGAGCCGGAATCGAGGTGGTCGCGGCCGATGACGATCGGCGCTTTCAGCTCGCCGCGCGCTACCATGTCGTTGATGATCTGGCCAAATCGCGCGCGCTCGCCGTAGCCCAGCCAGCAAATGCGGGACGGCAGTCCCTGGAACTGAATGCGCTCCTGCGCCATGCGAATCCAGTTGCACAGATGCGTATTGTAGGAAAACTCGCGGAGAATCACTTCGTCGGTCTTGTAAATGTCCTCGGGATCGCCGGACAGCGCGACCCAGCGGAACGGCCCTTTGCCCTCGCAAAACTGCGGACGGATATAGGCGGGCACGAAGCCAGGGAAGCGGAACGCCTCCTCGACGCCTTCGTTTTTCGCCACCTGCCTGATGTTGTTGCCGTAATCAAAAGTGACGGCTCCTTTTTCCTGCATAGCCAGCATGGCGCGAACGTGATGGGCGATGCTTGCCTTGGAGCGTCTCTCATACTCCTTGGGATCGCGCGTGCGCAGCTCTGCCGCCGCTTCGAGACTCATGCCTTCCGGGATGTAGCCGTTGAGCGGATCGTGCGCAGAAGTCTGGTCGGTCAACACGTCCGGGATGAAGCCCTGGGCAAGCATCGCGTTCAGCACTTCCGGGGCATTGCCCAGCAGCCCGATCGAAATGCCTTTTTTCTCCCGCTTGGCCGTCTCCGCCATCTGGATCGCTTCGTCGAGGCTCTCTGTCATCACATCGAGATAGCGCGTATCCAGTCTGCGCTGGATGCGGGTGCGGTCAACCTCGATGTTGATGCTCACGCCGCCGTTGAGCGATACGGCCAAAGGCTGCGCGCCGCCCATGCCGCCGAGCCCGGCCGTGACGGTGATCGTCCCCGCGAGCGTGCCTGCAAAATGTTGGCGGGCAAGCTCCGCAAACGTCTCATACGTGCCTTGCACAATCCCCTGGCTGCCGATGTAAATCCAGCTTCCGGCTGTCATTTGCCCGTACATCATCAAGCCTTTTTTGTCCAGCTCGTGGAAGTGCTCCCAGTTGGCCCAGGCTGGCACGAGGTTGGAGTTCGCCAACAGCACGCGCGGCGCATCGGTGTGCGACTTGAACACCGCCACCGGTTTGCCCGACTGGATCAGCAGTGTCTCGTCGCCCTCCAATGTTTGCAATGTTTTGACAATCGCATCGAAACAGTCCCAGTTGCGGGCCGCTTTCCCGATTCCGCCGTACACGACCAAATCTTCTGTGCGCTCGGCCACGTCAGGGTTCAGGTTGTTCAACAGCATGCGCAGCGCCGCTTCCTGCACCCAGCCTTTTGTATGCAGCTCGGTGCCCGCATATGCCTGTATCATCCGGGTAATCGTTTGTGTCCTCGTCACGGAATTTCCACCTGCTTTCCATCGAATCGATATCTCTTGGCTTTATTGTAAAAGCGGCGGGATATACAAAAAAAGGCACCCGGCTTTCGATTTGGTGCCTCTTCTTTCGATTGCTACGCCCCAAGCAGAGGGAATGGGCGCAAAACCTCTCCTTTCTTTCGATTTCTATCTTTTCTTTTGATTTCGTAACAAACGTGGGGTTGTCCCCGTCTTTTCCTTAAAAATTTTCCGAAAGTAATGGGCGTTGACGAACCCGCTGCGCTCCGCCACCTCCTGCACGGACAGAGCGGTTTCCATCAGCAGCCGCTGGGCTTCCTTCACCCGCATTGCCGTGAGAATCTGCCGGAAGGAGCTGCCCTGCTTTTGCGCAAACAACGTGCTGAAATACGCCGGACTGCGATCGACGTGCCGGGCGACATCCTCCAGCCGCAGAGTCGGGTCGGTGTAGCGTCCTTCTATGTAGCGCATCGCCCGTTCGACCACGTCAGCCCTGCTTTCCCCGCTACGGCTGTTTGCGGCGTCGAGCAGCTGATTGATGAACAGAAGCAGCTCCGTCACCATGCGATACAAAATCGGCGCATACAGGATCGTCTCGAACACACGGTGGTACGCTTCCTCCAAAGCCGCGCTGTCCAGCCCGTGCGCCTTCATGTAGCGCCTCACCTGGGCCAAAATGCTCGTCAACCGAATGCGCAGCAGTCCCGGCTCGGGATACGGCTCGTCCTTGTAGAAAAAATGCGTGTACAGCCACTGCTTCAACTGCTCGCGATTGCCGCTGTGCAGCATGTCGATCCACGTCCGCTGCTCGGCTGGCGTCAAAAACGGGTCGAGCATCGTCCAGTTGACCTTTCCTTCGACCATGCTTACCTGCCGATAGCCTTTGAAAAAACGCAGTTGCAACGCCTGACTGGCCTGCTCGTATGTTTGCTGCAAGCTCTGTCCGGCGTCCTCGGCCTTGTAAAGGACGAGAAATAGCGGAGCGTCGCTCGTCGCCTCCCAATCCATCAGCAAGCGTTTGCCAAACTGGTGCCACTGGAACCAGGAAAGCCCCATCTCCCCCGGAAACACGGCGACAAGCGCCTCACTCGTCGGCAGCAGTACCGGCTTGTCCCGAAACGGATAGTCCGCGAAAAAACGCAGCAGCTCCGGGTGTCGTTTCGCGTCTTCCAACTGGGCGAGCATCACGGTGTGCGCACCTGGCGACGATGGCTGCGGCAAAAACAGGTCGTGATACGAAATCTCCCCGCGCCGTCCTTCGTTGCTCCCCGCCCCCGCATCCAAGCGTGCGTCACCCGTTCGTTCCTGACAGCAGCGCGTCAAAACACGGCGGATGTACTCCGGCGTTTGCGGCTTCAGCCACAGATCGCGCGCAGCCAGCTCGATGCCTTGCATTGCCCGCTCGAACGTCGCTTCCGAGGTGGTGACGAGCACCGTCGGCCGGTACTGGGCGACCAGCAGCTTCAAGCGCTCCCAGTGCGCCTTGTCGATCATGTCCAGCTCGATGCAGACGACCTCTGGCGTATGCGATTCCATCGCCTGAAACAGCTCGGCCGTCGTCCCGGCGCTGTGCACCTTGTCGTACGGGATGGCGCAGCTTGCGACGAGCCAGCTGATCCCTGCCCGCTCTGTCGGGTCTCGGTCCGCAATCAGCAAACGGGGCATCCTCAGCACTCCTTTCTTTCATTTGCCCAAAAAATCCGACATTTCTTCCTGCAAACAAAGGTTGCCCTCTCGCGGACAACCTTTGCTTCTTGCTCTATTTCTCCGATTGGAACGGATTTTCGATCATCGTGCCCATGACGTGGTCGAGCGGAATAAAGCCGATGTCCCGGGAATCCGTGCTGTGGTTGCGGTTATCCCCCATGACGAAAATGTGGTTTGCCGGCACCGTCCATTTGGCGTCAGCCACATCCCGCATCGCTTCCTTGATATACGGCTCGCTCAGCGGTTCGCCGTTGCGGTACACCTGGTTGTTTTTCAGCTCCAGCACGTCGCCCGGTCTGCCAATGACGCGCTTGACGTACATCGAATGGTCGTCAGCCGTGCCCGTCAACAGCGCCACCAGGGGATGGCTGACGATGTCGTCCAGGAAGGACCGTTCACGCTCCACCCGGCTGTCGATCACCACGATCTCGCCGTAGTCCGGCAAGTACGAAAACGTATGCGACAGCTTGGACACGTAAATGCGCTGCTGGTCCTGCAAGGTAGGGTCCATGGAATGACCATCCACCTTGTAAGGCTGGAACACGAAGATTCCCAGGACCAGGGCGAACACGACTGCCAAAGCAATCGAGCGAATCCATCCCATGATCTCTTTCATTGTGCGTTGTCACTCCTCTCGTCCTGTTCATTCCCCCTACTCTCTACCCTTCATCATACCACAACAGACAGCCAATCCCAAAAGGCTGGATCCGTCCGGGAGACGACTGGGCGCGGCCGGGTCTGCCGCCCCGCCTATCTTTTTCCGACGAGAAGCGTAAAGTCGACGGAGATTTCTCTGCCCGCCAGTTCGTGCGCCTTTACCAACTGCTGCGGCTCGGCCCCCCATGTTAGCGGCGTCATCCGGATCAACGCCGCCACGCTCGGCTGATCCAGCCGGAATGAATACGCCACCCGCTCGCAGTCGATCAGCGAAAAGCTGGCTGCAAAATGCTGGATGGTCGCTGCACGGGAATACGTCCGCTTGCCCGGCTGCATAGAAAGCCGCTCGCGCAGTTCCTGCAAGTATCGCTCGCCGGGAACGACCTTGATGACAAGCCCGTCAGTTTTGAGCATACGCGCAAACTCTCGCGTGTTGGAGGGCGACAGCACATTGAGGATGACCGCAAAGCTCCCGTCGGCAAACGGAGCACGGGCCAAATCGCCGACGCACCAGAGGAATTCGGGATACGCTTTGGCTGCGAGCGCGATGCCTGCTTTGGACAGATCGACCCCCGCGCCAACGAAATCAACTGGACGGCGATTGTTCACCTCCTCGCGAATGCGCGCCAGGTGCGAGCCTTCGCCACACCCGGCATCCAGCACGCAAAACGGCTCGTCGCCTATCGCAGCGCATTCCACGAGCTTTTGACTGACAACGGCGTGCAGTGGAGAAAAAAAGCCTTTCTCGGAAATGGTTCTTCTCGCCAAAAACATTTCTTGCTCGTACTTCGAACGGTAGCCCGCATTCGCCAGGTGCACATAGCCGTGCCTCGACAAATCGAAGCAATGGCGATTGGCGCAGACAAGGCTGGCTGTATGATGGAGCGTCAGCGCCGCCTGGCAGACCGGGCAGCGGAACATTCCGCTATGCCGGGCCAGCAGGTGGGCCAGCCGCTCTTTTCTGGTTGGAAGCATAAAAAAAACACCCCATTCATTCGGTATCGGTGAATGAAAAAAGGCACAGTCAAATAAACCCCAGCTCTCCTTTTAAAAAAAACGAGCGGGATCATGGGGGACTGTACCTTTTCTTACCGATAGCGCATGAATTGAGGGCTCATTGTCATCGTGAACGACGCTCCTGTCACCATACTCACGGGGGCACTTGTCCCCCGCCGCTTTCATTATACAACAGATTGCCCAAGGCTGGCGCGCTTTTTACCATCCCCTCCCCTGTCAGCCGACTGCCGGGGACGAGCATGACCTGATCGTATTTCAGCATGATCGTCCCTGCTTCGTAGTCGCCGAGGTTCGGCTCGCTCGCCTCGTTTCGCAAGTTGCGGAGCAAGGCGGCGACCACGTTAACGCCGCTTTCGTGCGCATGCGGATAGCCGCCGCCAAAACGCGGGTTGATCTCGGAAATCACGTACTGCTCCCCGAGCAAAAAGCAATCGATATCGAACGGTCCGCGAAGCGGCAGGACAGAGACGAGCGACGTCACCAGCGACGTCAGCCGCTCGTCCCGGATTGCCAGCGAGCGATCCGTCTCGCCCGCCCGCATGCGGATTTTTCGGCGTGTAAAAAGCGCCGTCAACTCGCCCGTGACGAGATCGACGTAGCCGTCCACGCCGTATTCCTCCGCCTGCAAAAACGGCTGGACGATCAGCTCCGCTTGCTTATGCGCAAGCGCGGCAAGCTCCGCCTCGTTTTCGATCCGGGCAAGGCCCAGACTGGCGCTGCCCATTCGCGGCTTCGCCAATACCGGATAGGCCAGCGCTCCCGAGGCAAGCGCTGCTTTCGCCTCTTCCAGCGTATACGTAGGCACGCACGAAAGCCCGTGGGCGCGCAAAAAATCGCAGGTCGCCTTTTTGTCGAGACACAGATTCACCACATCCGTCCCCGAGACGACGGCCTGCACGCCCAGCCGCGAAAAGCGGTCGGCATGGGCGGCAAGCACGCCAAGCTCGGGATCGATCAGGGAGAGCACTGCCTTGATGTCATAGCGCAGGCAAATCTCCTCCAGCGTCGGCACATACGCCGGGTCGTCGATGCGCGGGACGATCTGCCTGTGGTGGGCGGCGAACAGCGCGGGAGCGGTCGGATCGCAGTCCGCCGCGATGATTTTGCCCGCGCTGCCCCATTCCCGGACGAAATACTCGATCAGCTTGACCCTGCGGCCTACGCTCGTCAGCAGTACGTTCATCTACGCGTATCCTCCTGCTTGCCAGCCTGGAATGGAAATTCATAGAGCGACTCCGGGAAAAACTCCGCCAGCGTCTCTTTGCGCCTCGCGACGACGACATCGCGGCCTGCCTTGGCCAGGACAGGCGGCCGCTCGCGAATAAACGGCGGATTGAACACGAGCGTGTACGCCCCTGTGTGCCCGAACACAAGAAAATCGCCCGGCTCTGGCACGTTGCCGCGAAAGTTTTGCAGCAAGTAGTCTTTTTCCATGCACGTATAGCCTACTACGTGGTACGTCCCTTCCCTCGCCTCGCTGTTCTGTGTCACGACGCTGACAGGTAGCTGGTACGCGTGCATGGTCGGCTTGATATTGTGGACACTGCCGTCGACGAGCACAAAGCGCTCGCCGCGGTTCTCCTTGACATCCACGACCTGGCAGACGAATTCGACTGCATCGGCCACAAGCGAGATGCCCGGCTCCAGGATGAGCTGCGGCAGGCTAGCCGTTTCTGCCAGTTCGTCTTTGAGGACAGACGTGATGGCGAGAGCGTAGTCGTCAAAGCTCGGAACGCCGGCCATCCCGAACGTGGCAGGCAGCTCGCCGTAAAATCCGCCCCCGATGTCGATATAGGCAAGCTGCTCGCCGAGGTGCGCTTTGCCCAGTCGGCACAGCTCGCGGGCAATCTGTCGATATACCCCTACGCTGCGATTCGTGGAAAAATGCCCGTGCAAGCCCGCGACCCGCACATTCGGCACGGCAGCCAGCAGCGTGAGCGCTTGGGCAAAGCTGCCGTTTTCCACACAAAAGCCGAAGCGGCTCACGGCGTAGCCGTTTTGCAACGGACTGACGCCGCCGCGCGACAAATCGAAATTGACGCGCAAGCCGACGCGAACCGTCTGTTCGGGATGCTGTCTCGCGTAGGCGAGCACAGGGGCAATCTCCGCAACCGAGTCGAGATTGACCAGACTGCCCAGCTCCAGGGCGAGCCGGATGTCTTCCGCCGTCTTCAGCGGCCCGTTGAAAATGATTGCGGTCGGCTCGACGCCAAGCTTCCGCGCAAGATCGTACTCCAGCCTGGAGACGACCTCCGCCAGTGCGCCCAGCCGATGCAGGCATTGGCACACATACGGCAAGTAGTTCGTCTTGTACGAGTAGCCGATGCTCACCTGTTCATACCGGCTGGAAAAGGCACGGGAAAACCGCTCGTAATTGTCGCGGAGTCTGTCCGGATCGAGCAAAAAGAACGACGACTGACAACGCTCTCGCCAAGTCGCAAGCTGTTCATACGTGTACATGGCCCGGCTCCTTTGCCCGTCCTCGTCCTGACAGGCACTGTCTGACGGTGGAGATGACCCGCTCCTGCTGCGATTCCGTGAGACTGGAGCCGGAGGGAAGGCAGACCCCCCGCGCGTACAGCTCATCGGAGACGCTCTGCTCCGGCAGATGCCGGTAATAGCGGCACCCGGCAAACAGCGGCTGGCGGTGCATCGGCTTCCAGACCGGACGCGCCTCGATGTTTGCCCGCTCCAGTGCGTCGATCACCTGCCCCGCCGTGACCTCTGCCTGCTGCGGATCAACCGTCAGCGCCGTCAGCCAGCGCGTCGCCCGCCCTGTCGGAGCCTCCGGCATGAACGCGATGCCGGGAAGCTGGCGCAGCTCTGCCTCATAGCGCTGATAGACGCGTCGCCGTGCCGCGATGCGTTCCTCCAGCACGCGCAGCTGCCCTCTGCCGACAGCCGCCAGCAAATTGCTCAAGCGATAGTTGTAGCCCATCTGCTCATGCTCGTAGTGACGCACCCGCTCGCGGGCCTGCGTCGCCCAAAACCGCGCCCGCTCCAGCGCCTCGCTATCGTCCGAGACGAGCATCCCCCCGCCGGAGGTCGTCATGATTTTATTGCCGTTGAACGAATACACACCGAACTGACCGATCGAGCCGCTCATCCGCCCTTTGTAATCGGCCCCGAGCGATTCTGCCGCATCCTCCACGACCGTCACCTTATACGCTTCGCACAGCGCGACAAGCGGGTCCATGTCGGCGCTTTGCCCGTACAAATGGACGATCACGACCGCTTTGGGCAGCTTCTCCTGCCGGGCCGCTTCCCGTAGCGCCCGCTCCAGCGCGACTGGCGACATGTTCCAGGTCGCTGCCTCGGAATCGATGAAGACCGGCGTCGCCCCCAGGTACAAAATCGGGTTGGCGCTCGCCACAAACGTCAGGCTGGAGCAAAAAACAGTATCGCCCGGCCCCACTCCCGCAAGCCTCAGCCCGAGATGGAGCGCGGCCGTACCGGAAGAGACGGCAAGCGCCTCCTTCACGCCGACATAGCGGGCCAGCTCCTGTTCAAATGCATCGACGTGTTCCCCCAGCGGCGCAATCCAGTTGGACGCAAACGCACTGGCAAACAGCTCCTGTTCTTCTGTCCCCATATGCGGCGGCGACAAATAAATGCGCGAATGTTCTCCCATCGCGTATCCCCCTACGCCCGGTAGGCTGGAAAAAAAGCCCCGTCCCCCGCGCGATTTGCCTGATTTTTTTCGCATAGCAGCCGATAAGCCGCCGGATCGTGCACGCGTTTGCCCATCCAGTACGGATAATGGCCGGTTTTGGAAAACGACGCTTTGAAGCGGAACAAGCCGTCTCCATCCCGGTTCCCCCCGCCAAGCAGCAGATACTCTTGCCCGTCTTCCTTGGCCCGCTGAATCATCGCGTCGAAGAGCAGATGGTTGATCCCAAGCGGCATGTCCGCCTTGCGCGAAGCTCCCAGCTGGTAATGGGCAAAGCGGGCTCCGCTGAGCATGATTGCGCCTGCGACAGCTGCGCCCTCGTGCATCGCGAGCAGGAGGCGCGGCTTGCACAACGCGGTTTCCTTCAGCAGCCCCGTGAAAAATTCCGCTTCATAGGAATAGGAAGGAGCAGCGCAGTTTCGCTCCATCGTCTCCCGGTACAACGGCAGGAACGCCTGCAAGCCGTCCCGGTCGCTCGCTTCCACGATGCTCACCTGGTTGGCAGCAGCTTTTTTCAGATTGCGCCTGACGTTTTGACTGTAGTCGGCGCGAATCTGCGCAAGCGGCGGCCGGACATCGACGGCGACGGTCGTCCGTACCAGATCGAGCCGCATCTGCTCGCGAAACCGCTCGGCGTTTTTCTCCAGCGGATGAAACCGCACCGTTTCCGTCACGTAGTTCTGGCTGCGGCAATAGGCGGAAAACTGGGCGGAAAACGATTCCGTTCCTGCTGTCTTCGGAACGACATGAGGACCGCCGTAGCCGATGGAGACGATATCCGCATACCCCGGCAAGAGAGCGTCAAGGGAGCGGACCAGGTAGGGATAAAAAATCCGGCAGTCCCCCTCGGAAAAAAACACCGCTTCCGGCACGCCCCCCTCCCTGTCGGCGTACAGGCTCACGTATTCTTTTGCGTAGGAAACATCCGCCTGTTCGAAATGGCGCAAATAAGCGGTCCAGTCATCCTGACTCGTAAGCACGATCAAACTCACCCATTTCCCTCCTAACCGGCTCCGCCTGTGTGCTTCCGGTGAATTTCTCCACCGTGCTGCCCGCTTCGCAGCGAATCCCCGTTTTTGGGAAAACCCGCTTGACCGTCAGCAGCAAAATTTTCAGATCGAGCCAAAAGCTGCGGTTTTCGACGTACCAGACATCCAGCTCGAATTTTTGCTCCCACGTAATTGCGTTTCGTCCGTTGACCTGCGCCCAGCCCGTCATGCCTGGCAGCACCTCGTGCCGCTTCATCTGGCGAGGCGTGTAAAGCGGCAGGTATTCCATGAGCAGCGGCCTCGGGCCGACCAAGCTCAGTTCGCCCCTCAACACATTCCATAGCTGCGGCAGTTCATCCAGGCTGTAGGCTCTAAGCCTCATGCCAAATGGCGTCAGCCTTTGGGCATCCGGCAGCAATTGTCCGGACGCATCGCGCTGATTGGTCATGGTGCGAAATTTGTACAGCAAAAAGGGCTTTCCGTACCGGCCTGGCCGCTCCTGGACGAACAGGACCGGGGCGCCCAGCTTGAAGCGAATCAACAGGAAGAGCAGGAGCAGCAGCGGGAAGCAGACGATGAGAAGGAACAAAGCGACCACACGATCAAACAGAGACTTCATGCTGTCCCTCCCTTTGCCTGATCCAACTCGCAGCAGCCTCCTCCATGCTCAGACTCTGCATCCCGTATTGGCTGCGCAATTCCGCGTAATCGTGAAGCAACCGCTCCAGAACGCGAAGATTTTCCTCGGGATGGCTGCCGAAGTTTTCCGGGTGCCACCACAGATGGTACAGCCTGCGATTTTGGGCCGCATAGAGCAGATCGCGCCTGATCCGGTTCAATCGGATGCTTTCCAGCCAGCGCAGCCGGGGCGAATACGGGCGCAAAAAGCGGCTCGCCGGGACATCGACAAGCCCGTCCTGGCTACTGTCAAGCTTCTCGTACGCATGATGCCCGGTCAGGTTGACATAGGCGTCGGCGAGCCGCAAAGCCCGCTTGAGCAAGGTATCCTGCGCTCCCGGACCCGCCTGATAGATCCACGACCGCTCGTTTCCGCGATACGCGGTGAACCCGTGCTGCTTGCAGGAAGCCAGGTAGGCGGGCTGGAGCTGATTGCGCGGAAAGACGATGCTGGTCGGGAAGTACCCTTTCTTGCGCGCCGCTCTTTGGAAGGCTGCCAAATCTTCCGCAAATGTTTGAGCGGTCTGTCCCGGCTCCAGGCAGTAGTAGTGGGAATGCGTATGGCTGCCGATGAACTGGTGCGGGTAGCTGGCAATCAGCCGGATGAGGGACGGGGCGTAATGATACGGGTCTAGCTGCTCGCGCGCGCCAAGCGCTCCCGACTGCACGTAGCGATAAGGCGACAGGTTCGGATCGGCATAGTCCGGCAGCTCTTTTGGCAGCGTACTGGTCAGCTCCTCGCGCGTCTCGCAGAACAAAAAGCCTACGGTCGCCCAGGTGGCGTGAATCTCGTACTTGCCAAACAGCTCCAGAATCGCCGGAATCACCTGACGAGTCCCCTGCAAGCTCCTTTCGCTGTCGGCTAACGTCCGCTTGTCGCGAACGCCCCAATACAGCTCAAAATCAAGGGAGATGACCAATGCTCCTGTTTTGCCCAAGCCGTTCCTCCCCCTCCTTTTCCGTGCGCGACGGCTCTGTCCTGGCCGCCAGAAGCATGGCAAACAGCTCGGCCTGCCTCGCGAGTACGTGCTGCTCATGAAAATGCTCCTCCGCCAAATAGCGGCTGTTTTGTCCGTACGCTTCCCTCAGCCGCGCGTCGCAGGCGAGCTTTTTCAGCGCCGTGTACAAATGCCCGGACTGCTTAGGCTCTACCAAAATCCCGTTCACGCCGTCTGCCACCTCTTCCCGGCAGCCGCGAATGTTCGTGGCGACAATCGGCTTGCCCATCGCCATCGCTTCGATAATCGAGCGGGGCAACCCTTCGCGATGCGAAGGCAGGACGAAGATGTCGCTTGCGGCGAGCAGCTGCGGGATGTCCTGGCGAAACCCGGTCAGGACGATTTGCGGATGCTTTCGGCAATGCTCCCGTAGCGCCTTGCCGCGCTGGTCCCGTTCGCTGTCCGACACGTCCCCGACGAGCAACAGCCGCACGCGGCCCGACTCTCGCGCCAGCCTGGAAAACGCGTCCAGCAGCTCGAAAATCCCTTTTTCGCCAACCATCCGCCCTACGTAGGCGATGACGAGATCATCCGCGCCGATTCCAAGCGCCGAACGCACCTCCCTCGCTTCCTCCGGCGACACCGCCTGCGGATGAAACCGCCGCTCGACATCCACCCCGTTGCCGATATGCATGATTCGCTCCGGCGGCGAAAAGCCGTCCTGCACGCTCAGCTCGTAGTCCTCCCGACTCTGCACAAGCAAGTAGTCTGTCAAATGCTTCGCGAACCACTTTTCCACGGCGTAGTACAGCCGGTATTGCCCCCGGCTCATGCCGTCGTGAAAGTAAAAGCCGTGCGCCGTGTAGACGACCGTGCTGACTCCCGCGAGCTTCGCTGCCACCCGGCCCAGTACGGCCGCAACCGGGGTATGGACGTGTACGGCATCGTAGCGCTCCCGTTTCATCAGCCGATATAGCGCCAAAATGGAACGCAGGTTGGAGAGCGGCTCGATTTTTCGCTTGATCGCGATCGGCCAGAGTGTGAGGCCCTTGTCCCGCAGCGCCTGAAAACGCCCGGTGTCTGTGCAAGCCGTATGCACTTCATGGCCTTCCTCCGCCAGCTTCTGGATGAGCGGCAAGAGCAGGCTTTCCACCGTTTGGTCAATGGCGCATATTTGCAAAATTTTCCCCATGCAGGTCACCGCCCTTTCTGATGGAGCCAGAGCTTATCCCGGCTGTCGCACAATAGAGCGCCAGCAAGATCCAGAACAACGTCTCCCGGATTCCGTTGTGCGTCACACCGTACACGATTTGAAAAAACAGCGGATACCAGGCGTAGAGCCGATGACCGCGCACCCCGGCGTACAAGAGCAGGAAAAACAGCAGCGTTCCCACGAGGCCATACGAGAAAAATAGATTGGCGACCGTGGAGTGCAATTCGAGGGCGATGCTGCTTTCAAACCGCTCGTACTGCCCTTCGCCTGCCCCGAAAAACATGTACGCGGGATGGTTCGCGATCCGGTCGTAGCCTCTGGACGCCAGGTTGTCGTCGGAGTCCTCTCCCAACGTTTCCAGCCGCTCCTTGACTTGCGTGTACATCGTCGCCTCGTACAGCACGTTTTCATTCGTGTACAGAAAAATGCAAAAGAGCAGAAAAAAACAGGCCAGCACGCAGACGACGTTTTTCCAGAACAGCCCGGTCCGCTCCTTCGACGAGACGAACAGAAAGGCCGCGTACATCAAGACCGCACTCACCATCGCCGCCTTGGACAAGGAAGCGGCGATCACGCTCAACGAACAGCTAATGACCAGAAACAAATAGATGGCTCGGACGGGAAAGAACCGCGCACAGAACAGGCAAATCCCCAGGCAGAGCAAGCCGAAATACCCGAGCTGATTCGGATTGTTGAAAAACAGCGACTGACGGAAGTCCTGGTCTCCCGGCGCGAGTCCGAGAAGAAGCGCCAGCGTCTGCACCGCGAGCGAGCAGGCGACGGACCAGAACAGCCATTTCGCGTATGCACGCGGCTCGCGCTGGCACAACACGACGACAGTCAGCAGGACGGCACAGTTGTAGCCGTACCATTTGGTCGACTCGAACACTTCTATGGCGCCGCCCAGCACGATCGCCCACAGTCCGTTGACGAGCAAAATATCGTACAGAAACGCCAGCGTAAGCAGCACGAAAAACCAATACTTGCGCTGCAACTGGTTGACGCGAAACAACAAGGTGTAGGCAATGAGCAGCAGCATGACAAAGTCCGCTATCTGCGGATTGCCGCTCGGAAAGAGGTAGAAGGGCTTCAGGAGGACGTACAGGAACAGCAGGACTTTATCCAGCGAGAGCTTCACGCAAGCCCCCCTCACGTATGGGCTGGATCATTCGTGAATTGAAGAATCCGCTGGTAATCCTCCCATGTATCGACCTCTGCCCAAAACAGCCCCGGCGGAATGGGCGCGACATGCACCTCTTGTTCGCCCAGGAACGAGTACAGCACGTTTTCCCACCATAAATCGTGCTGTTGCTGCTCGATCAGACTTTGCAGCCGCTCCTGAAAAAGCGGCACAAACTCCTGATGCAGCCGGGCGATTCCGACGTACTCGCCTGTCGTTTCCTCCAGGGACAGCTCTTTGCCATGCTTGCGCAGCAAGCCATTTTCATAGCCGAATTTGTAATCGCCCTCTCTTCGTCGCGAAGGGTCCGCGAACATCACCGGACTTCTTTGCTCCTGCATGACCACATCCAGCACCTTTTGTTCAAAATACACGTCTGCGTTGAGCAAAAGACAGTCGCTGCCCGTAAGAAACTCGCGAGCGAACCACAGCGAGGCGATGCTGTTGGTACGGTCGTAAAACGGATTGTAGAAAAAGCGAATGGGCTTACTGCAAAGCAACCGGGTAATGACCGGAGCGCGATACCCGACCACGATGGCGATCTCGTCGATTCCGCTTCGCTGCAACTCCTCAATCGTATTGACGATCAACGCCTTGTTCCCGACCTCAATCGTGCACTTGGGACTCCCGTCGATGTGCCCGCTGATCCGCGATCCGAGTCCCGCCGCCATGAGCAACGCTTTCATTGGCTTCCCCTCCCTCTTGCCTCGATGCCGTGACGTATTTGACGTTCAGCTTCAGCTTGTAAAGCGCCCTGAGGAGTCCCACCAGCAGGTGATAGTCGGTCCACCAAACGAGAACCTGGTGCTGCCCGCTTAGTGCCCACAGCATGGCCGCAATCAGCACTCCGCTTTGGAAACCTGTCTGGGTGAAAAATAGAAAGACGCCGGCATCGACCCACTTGCTGCGCTTGCGCATGGAGACGGTTTCGCGCGAGATTCTCCCCTGACCGAATGCGAGATCCGAGCCGTTCGTCGCCAAAATTTCCGCAAAAATCGTCACCAGGATCAAATAGATCAGATAGGGACCGAGTGTCGGCTGACTCTTGGAAACCCCGTAGATCACGCAAAACGAGACGAGATACAGCGCGTAGTTCAGCCCGATATCCAACCAGACGCCGCCTGCGCTGCTTTGCTTTTTCATGCGGGCGACTTCGCCGTCCACACAATCGGCGAGATAGCACATTTGGTAGAAAAAACAACCGATGACAAAGGAAGTCGCCGATCCGTACAGGAAGGCCGCAGCAGCGATCAGACCGGCAGCGATTCCTGCCAGCGTAATGGCGTTCGGCGAGATTCGCTGCTTTTTCGCCAGAAACAGGCTCACGTAAATGGAAATCCGCCTGGAGAAATAAAACGACCAAAATTCCTCTCGCTCCCATGGCTTTTGCACCTGAATCCGGGACTTCCGAACTTCCTCGCTGTCCCACAACATGCTCGGATACAAGTCTTCTTTCACCGTAAGCCCCCTTCTTCATGACCTCGTCTTCGCAGCGAGACGAACTGGTTTTTCAGAGAAGAACGGAATATACCACGTGCGAAACCCGAAATACCGGTAAGCCCAATATGAAGCGCAAATATCCCGACAGCTTACGCTAATCGCGGTGGCGATGGCTGCTCCCGCAAGGCCGAACCAGGGAATCAGCAGGCTGTTACCGCCCACATTCAACAGAGCGGAAAAAACGAGAATATTGCGCGCTGTTTTCTGGTGACCGGTCATGGTCAAGAGGGGGATGACGCTGCCCGAGGCTACGTTGATGAACTGTCCCAGACACAGGATGACCAGGATCAGACTGCTTGCGGCGAACTCTTCGCCAAACAACGAGAGCAGCGGCTCGGCGAAAATGGCGACGAGCAAATTGAGCGGCGCAGATGCGAAGAAAATGAGCCGATTGGCAAAGGCAATCATCTTTCTCAACCCGTCCAGATCGCCCCGCGCGTAGATCTCGGAAAATTTCGGAGAAAGCATCGTGTTGATCGAAATAAGCGCGAAGCTCGTCACCATCGAGAGGCGAAGGACGACACTGTAGACCCCGACTGTCTTTGCATCTGTAAAAATTCCCAGCATAATCGTGTCTGTCCAGCTCATCAAAAGCTCCATGGAAGCGCTTAAATACATCGGGAATGCCAGCGTGCAAAGCGTGCGAAAGCTGATGGCCGCTCCTTCGCTCTGCTCAGGCGGCTGTAAGTCCGTCCGCCTATCCCGGAAGAGACCATACCACTTCCCCATGCCGAACAACGTATTCAACATGACGGCTGCTGCGAGCGAGCCGATCAGAAGCTGTGAGGTCGGAGCGAACAAGGGCAGAGCGACAAGGAGAAACAGGAGGTGCAAAAAGCGCATGCCGACGGTGTCGACGATCACGGAAGCGGTCACGCGGTGCAGCGCGCGAAATGCCGAGGCGCACAGTCTGGCGAGCGAGACAAACGGCAGCATCCAGGCGATGACCCGGAGTGTTTCGGCGGGCAGCTCTTTTGCAAACACGAAGCGGGAGATGGGGTCCGCCCATACATAAACCAGCCCGGCCAACAGAAGGGAGGGCAAAAACGTCCAAAGCGCCACCTTGCTGAACAGTTGCCGCATTCGCGAAAGCGCTCCTTGCGCGCGATACTCGGCCATGAGACGAAGCATCGCCGTGTCGGTGCCAAACAAAGCCAGCACCATCCCGATATTGAGCAAGGTGATCGCAAGCGAATAGACGCCCAGATTGCCCGGCCCGTATTCCCTTGCAATCAACAGCTGTAGCGTATAGAGCAGGACGAAGCCGAACAGACGAAACAAAAACGTAATCGCGGAACCGTGCAGCACTTCACGTACATCCCGGTTGTAGCGCACCTTGACCAGTTGCTTGTGCCAGACGAATTTACGTGCATTCATAGGCACCAATCGCTCCCGTTTCCGGCTGGACTATTCCCTATACCCATACCCGTAATAACTTTCCCGCTTCCCCAGCTTTTTGTTGTTGAGCACGACCCCGAGCAGGTTGGCGCCAGCCGTTTTCAGCTGGTCGACTGCGCGAACGGCCGCGTCCCGCTTCGTCTTGCTGGCGTCTACCACGAGCACGCACCCATCCGTTTTTCCGGCCAGCAGCATCGCGTCGCTCACGATGAGCGGCGGACTGTCCACGACCACTACATCGAAATGGTTGCGCAGCTGTTCCAGCAATTCCGGCAGGCGCGGGGTGCCTAATAGCTCAGCCGGACTTTGCGGAAGCGGTCCTGCTGTCACAATGGACAGGTAGGGCACCCCGGATTCCTGGACAATCGCGGAAAACGGGCACATGCCGTTCAGATACGAGCTGACTCCGTACAAATTCGGCAGCTCAAAGGTGAAGTGGATCCGGGGATTGCGCAGGTCACAATCGATCAGTACCGTCTTGCGCTGATCCTTTGCCAGCATCAGCGACAGGTTGGCCGCTGTCACCGTCTTCCCTTCTGACGCCCCTGGACTGCTCACCAAAATCGTCTGCAGCTTCTGGCCTTGCGCGGAAAAGGCAAGGTTGAGCTTCAAGGTCCGGTAGCCCTCAGCCAGCGGGGAGAACGGCTCCCAATGCGCAATCAGCTTTTGATAACGATCGTCACGCTTCTGCCTTCTCATACTCGCCTCTCCCCTCCTTCCCTCTTTTTTGCCGAAAATGCTTTTTCGTCTTTTTGTCCATGACGGCAATCGTGGCCAGCACAGGCAATCCCAAATACGCCTCCACTTCCTTTTCCGAACGCAGCCGGGTATCGAGCTGCTCCATGAAAAACACGACTCCCAGGGAAGAAGCCAGCCCGAGCACGAAGCCGATGACCGCGTTCAACAGCGGCTTGGGACTGACAGGCAGGGCCGCCGGATTATGACGCGCCTCTGCGAGAATATGCACGTTGTTCATGCCAAGCATTTGGACGACTTCTTCCTGAAAGATCGCGGCAATCGTATTGGCGATCCGCACCGCTCTCGCTTGATCGGGGTCTTCCACCGTAATGGAAATCACCTGCGAATCCTTGACCGCCTCTACCTGTGTGTGCAGCAGCAGCGCTTCCATGCTCGCCCCTGGTCCGATTGCTTCTACGACCCGCTCCATCACCCGCGGACTTTCCATGATGACCCGGTAGGTTTCGATCAGCTTCAGGTTGGAATCAATCTCGGCTGCCGACAAGCCCCCGTCCCCCTCCGCCTGCAAGGAGCGATTCACCAAAATTTCCGTCTTGGCCTGATACATCGGCGTCAACAGAAAGAAGCTGATGAGTGCCGTGCCGACGGTAAACAGGGAGGTAACCAGCAGAATCACGCCCCAGCGTTTGGACAAGACCAGCAAGATTTCCCGCAGATTCACGGTTTCATTCATTTTGTTCCCCCCTTCGCCCCTCCAGACTGCCACTCGCTTGATTCGGCTGTAGACGGTGGGCGGGCTTTTGTCAGCTGGCGAAAGGCGGACAGCTGGTCGATCAGCTTTGTTCGCTCTTCCGGACTGACGAGAAAGTAGTAGATTCCGTTGACGAGTTGACCCTTTCCTTCCAGCCGGATCGTCTCTACGCTCGATACGGCCGCACTGTAGCCTTGAACCAGCCTTTGCATGTCGGCAAACGTCATGTTCGTCTTCACGTATTTGGCCATCGTTTCCAGCACTCCGTTCAACGTGGCGGGAGACGCCAAAGCCGCCTTCTTTTGCATCAACGCTTTCAAAATCAGCTGCTGCCGCTCGTTTCGGCCGAGATCGCCGCGCGGGTCCTCGTAGCGCATGCGCGCATAGACGAGCGCCTGCTTGCCGTCCAAATGGATGGGGCCGAGCGGGAAGTGGTAGTCTGCGTAGGTGAAGGCAAACGGGTTCTCGACGTCTACTCCGCCCACCGAATCCACGATCCCGGCAAATCCTTCCATATTCGCTGCCACCACATAGTCGACGGGCGCCGCGATGAATTGCTCGACCGTGTCCACTGCCTGCTGGATCCCGCCGAAAGCGTACGCATGATTGATCTTATCCATCTTCTGCGTCCCGGCGATCAGCGTGCGCGTATCCCGCGGGATGCTGACCAGAAGCGCCGACTTTGCCTGCGGATTGATCGTCAGCACGAGAATGACATCCGAGCGTCCTTTGTCGTTTTCCCGCTCATCAATTCCGAGCAGCAGCACCGTGAGCGGCTCCTGCGCTTCCGCTGGCACTGGCTCCTGCTGCGGAAGCGAGGACAGTTCCTGCTTGTTTAGCGGCGGCTGCCCGGACGATGCCGGGAGCGCCGAGGACGCCAGCGACTTTTGCGTGCGGATCGGGACGTACATGCTTTTGGCCGTCGCTTGCAGCGACACGTAGATAGAAGCCGCGTATCCCCCCAGTCCGAGCAGACAAGCCAGCCCTCCGATCAGCAAAAGACGGCTCCGCTTCTTTTTCCTGGCTGCCCTCTCCTTCCTCGTCATCTCCATCATCCTGTCGCGATCGAGTACGGCACTGGCTGATTTTCCGGCTGAGGCTGGGCAGAAGACTGGTAATTCGGAATGATTCCTTGTAACATTTTCATGATGACACCATCGTCCTCAAGCATCCCGCCCTTTGTCGCAAGCTGCTCCAGCCGGGATATGGCCGTCAACAGCTCGCTCCAGGAAAAGTCGAGCGGCTTGCCGATGAAAATTCGGTCGTGGCAGGTTGAAGTCAACCCTTCTTCCGCCGTGAACAGCTCTTCGGACAGCTTTTCGCCGGAACGAATCCCCGTGTAGACGACCGGAATATCCTTTTCCGGCTCCAGACCTGCCAGCCGGATCAGATCCATCGCCATATCCACGATCCTGACGGGTTTGCCCATGTCGAGCACGAAAACCTCACCGCCACGGGCCAGCGCGCCCGCCTGAATCACCAGCTGGGCCGCTTCCGGAATCGTCATGAAAAACCGTTCCATGTCCGGATGCGTAATCGTCACCGGACCGCCCGCCCGAATCTGCTCGAGAAAAAGCGGGACGACACTCCCCCGGCTCCCCAGCACGTTGCCGAAGCGAACGGCAGCAAAGCGGGTAGGTCCCAAGCGGTTGTAGCCCTGGATCAGCAGCTCGGCGATGCGCTTGGTGGCGCCCATCACGGAAGTCGGGTTCACCGCCTTGTCGGTCGAAATCAGGATGAAATGCTTCGCTTCTATTTCCAGTGCGCACTCCGCGACATTTTTCGTTCCCAACACATTGTTTTTCAACGCCTCGCTCGGGTTTTGCTCCATCAGCGGCACATGCTTGTGGGCAGCCGCATGAAAAATGACGGTCGGGCGGTACTCGCCCATGATCGCGGCTATTCGCTGCCGATCGCGAATATCCGCGATGAGGCTCATCGTCTGCAAATCAGGAAACAACCGCTTGACCTCCAGACCGATTTCGAAAATGCCGTTTTCCTCATTCCCGAGCAAAAGCATTTTCGCCGGGCCGAAGCGGGCGATCTGACGGCATAGCTCCGAACCGATCGATCCCCCTGCGCCTGTGACGAGAACGACCTGCTGCCGCAAGTAGCCGGTGACTTCCTCCAGATTGATCTCCACTGGCTCGCGTCCCAGCAAATCCTCCAGCCTGATGTTGCGAATCATGCTCATGCTGATTTTCCCGCTGAGAATATCCGAGACGTGCGGCAAAATTTTGACGCTGGCTTTCGTCGTTTTGCATAGGTCAAAAATGTCCCGGATCGTTTGCCGCGAAGCGGACGGCATGGCGATGACGATATCTGAGATGGCCTGCCGCTGTACGACGCGGGGAATGTCCTCTCTTTTGCCGACGACGGGCAAGCCGTACACACGCAAATTTTGCTTGCTCGGCTCGTCATCAATGAAAGCGATCGGCCGCTGCTCCGACAGAGGCGACCGCCTCATCTCTCGCGCCACCAGCACGCCTGCGCTCCCCGCTCCGACGATCAGCGTCCGCCTGCGGTCCTGGCTTCTTTTTTCCCGCTCCTCCTTCCACCATTTCCAGACGAAGCGAGAACCGGTGATCCCCGCCAGCACGAACGTCCACGTAATCAAAAACAGGGAGATCGGAAAGCGGGCGGGCAAAAACAGCCACGATCCCAGGTTGTTCAAAAAGAAGCTGAGCGCCAGGATGGACAGGCTCGTCGCCTTGACGATCGAGACAAGCTCGTTTGCGCTGACGTAGCGGTAGACAGGACGATACAACTCAGCCAGATGCATGCCCGCCAAAACAAACAGGACATGTCCGAAGATCAGATAGATCGGCTGATGAACGCTTACTTGGGTAAGGGAAAAATCAAATCGAACCAGGCAGGCCAGCCATACCGCTATGCTGATAATCCCTGCGTCCGATAAGCTTAACCAGAATCTTCTCTTCCGGTAGCTCATATTCATCCGCTCCAGGCCGCTGCATTCGTTGGTCGCGCCTTTACAAGCGCCAGACAACGATGTCAGACGGGCATGTTTTTTGATTCAGCACGCTCTTTACATCCGCAATCACGCCGCGCCCCCCGTGCAGTAAAGACGTCAGCTCCCCCCAGCCCAGATGCACGTATCTCGCGTGCGGAACGGCCAGGACCAACGCGTCGGCCGGCTGCAACTCCTCCCAATCCATCAGCCTGATGCCGTACTCGGCCCATGCCTTCGCCGGATCTGCCAGATCGTCCGTTACCTGCACCTCGACCCCGAATTCCCGCAGCTCGTGGACGATATCGATAACCCGGCTATTGCGAATGTCCGGAACATTCTCCTTGAAGGTCATCCCCAAAATCGTCACACGCGACCCCTGGATCGGGATATGACGCCAGATCATCTGCTTGACCAGGGAAGTAGCGACGAATTTTCCCATGCCATCGTTGATGCGGCGTCCCGCCAGGATGACCTGCGGATGATAGCCCACGCTCTCGGCTTTATAGGTCAAATAGTACGGATCGACGCCGATGCAATGGCCGCCGACCAGCCCCGGCGCAAACGGAAGGAAGTTCCATTTGGTTGCCGCCGCTTCCAGAACTTCCGCAGTCGCGATGCCCAATCGGTCAAAAATGATCGCCAACTCGTTAATCAGGGCGATATTCAGGTCGCGTTGGGTATTTTCGATCACCTTGGCCGCTTCGGCGACCTGGATGGAGGACGCCTTATGAATCCCCGCCTCTACTACCAGCGCGTACATCTCTGCGATTTCGTCGCAGATGGCACGGTTCTGGCCGGAGACGACCTTGACAATCTGGGCGAGCTTGCGCTCCTTGTCCCCCGGATTGATCCGCTCGGGAGAATAGCCGACAAAAAAATCTTCGCCTGCACGCTTTCCGGACGAACGCTCCAGCGCTGGCACGCACACTTCTTCCGTCGCGCCAGGATACACCGTCGATTCATAGACGACAATTGTCCCCGGCTGCATGTACGTCCCGACCGTTTCCGAGGCGAAGAGCAGCGCCCTCAAATCGGGCCGCTTGGCCTTATCGACAGGCGTAGGCACCGTGACGATAATGAAGTCGCACGCTGCCAGCTTGCCGGGATCATCCGTGAAGGAGACGTTCGTCCGCGCCAACTCCTCCGCCGTATGCTCTCCCGTCTCGTCCCAGCCTGCCTGCAGCGCGGTGATTCGCTTCCGGTCCACATCGTACCCAATGACAGGTACCTTTTGCCCAAACGCAACCGCAACAGGCAATCCGACATATCCAAGTCCTACGACTCCCACTTTTTTACGCATGGGCGTCACCGTAATAGTCCAGATACCAATCGACAAACCGGGCAATGCCTACCTCGATCGGCGTCTGGGGGCGAAAGCCTGTTTCGGCATACAAGGCATCGACGGAGGCGAACGTAGCCGGTACGTCCCCCGGTTGAATGGGCATGTAGTGGCGATGGGCGGATCGGTTCAGCTTTTGTTCCAAAATCGAGAGGAATTGCAGCAGATCTACAGGCTGATGATTGCCGATATTCAACACCTGGTGGGGCGCTTTGCCGTCCTGCGGCTGTGGCAGCCGTCCCATGAGTCGGCAGACTCCTTCCACCACATCGTCAATGTACGTAAAATCCCTCGTCATTTTCCCGTGGTTGTAGATGCGGACAGGCTCCCCCGCCAAAATCGCCCTGGTGAATGTGTACAGCGCCATATCCGGGCGCCCCCACGGTCCGTACACGGTGAAAAAACGCAGTCCTGTCGCAGGAATGCCGTACAGGTGGCTGTACGTGTACGCCATCAGTTCGTTGGCTTTTTTCGTTGCGGCATACAGGCTGTTCGGTTCATCGACCCGATCCGTCTCGCAAAAAGGCAGCTTCTTGTTGCCCCCGTACACAGAGCTTGACGAAGCATACAGCAAATGCTTGACGCCCGTCTGCCGACACCCTTCCAAGATGTGCAAAAAGCCCGTGATATTGGCGGAGGTGTAGGCATGAGGATTTTCCAGGCTGTAGCGGACGCCAGCCTGCGCCGCCAGATGGATGACCCGTTCCGGCTGAATTTTGCGAAACAACTCGTCCATTGTCTCCTCGTCGGCTATATCCGCTTGATGGAAGCGGAACTGGTCGAACGCCTGGAGCATTTCCAGCCTTTTGGCTTTCAAGCGGGGATCGTAGTACCCGTTGCAATTATCCACCCCCCATACGACTTCTCCTCCTTCCAAAAGTCTTTTCGCCACGTGAAACCCGATGAATCCAGCCGTGCCCGTCACTAAAATCGGCATACCTCCCACCTCTTTGCTTATTCATACGGAGGTTCTAGGACAAATATGCCAGCAGGATGAAAGAGGTCGCAGGACGACTTGCCCAGACAGGGATGCGCGGTGAGGTCCCGTGCCGAAAGCCCCCTTTGCCGATGGCTTTGGCCACGACAACCAAGATCGCGAAAAGCGAACCCGCCTTTCCCGGCCTTGCTCCAAGAAAAAAAACATCCCTCCTCCCTGGTTTCCCGCAGGGCAGAAGAGATGCCTGATGTTAGGCGATCCGCTCCAAATCCGGATTGTACCGCTTCACGTATTCATAGATTTCGTCGTTTTGCAGACGTACCTGACCGAGTGCTCCCACCCGTCCCGCCAGATGCTGGGCAAGCTGCGCCGCGCCTTGGTCGATGCGTCGTTTCGCCGCTTCCGGCAAGGTCAGCACGTGCGGCACGAGCAATTGCAGGTACCACACCCCTTTCTCTTCCTCGGACACGTCGATTTCCAGCTCCATATCGTTGCTGTCGAAATCGTAGAGGTGGTTGAACAGCGCTTCCCTCGTTTCTTGTGTCAGGGAGGAAATATCGAGCTTCTCCACGCTCAAGTAATACTCTTCATTGAACAACACGATTTGGTCATCGATTTGCTGATACTTTTTTGCGAGCGGATTCATTGTCTTGGTCCCCTTCCAGCTATCGCCATCCTCTATCCTATAGCATACTATCTTGGCGAATCGTTACGCAATTCATTCGACAGAAAATGTTGAATTAACAAAAAATAAATCCATTTGTTCGCCACAGGCCGGATGAGAACAAACAGGAGCTTGCCCTTTTGTGCAAGCTCCTGCGATTCTCTCGTTTTTTTTGCTACAGCAATGTCGTCCCTTCCACTAACGCTTGCGCGTCCTCGCGGGTAATCAGCACCGCCCGCGCCTTGCCTCCGCTCTGTCCGGCGACATAGCCGTCTGCCTCCATCATTTCGATCAGGCGCGCGGCGCGGTTGTAGCCGACCCGGAAGCGGCGCTGCAACCCGGATGCGGAAGCCTGACCTTGTTCGGCCACAAACAGGAGCGCCTCCATGTACAGCGGATCGTCGCCCACATCGTAGGATTGGACCTGCTGCTCCAGGTCTTCCTTGCTGAACAGATACGCCGGCTTGCGCTGCTTCTTGATCGTCTGCGTGATTCTCTCGATCTCGTCGTCGGACACAAAGTTCCCCTGCAAGCGCACAGGCGTCGTGCCGCTCTCCAAAAACAGCATGTCCCCTCTGCCCAGCAACCGCTCTGCCCCGGACTGGTCGAGAATCGTGCGCGAGTCGACCTGGGAGAAGACGGCAAAGGCCAGACGCGTCGGCACGTTTGCCTTGATATTGCCCGTGATGACGTCCACGGACGGGCGCTGGGTCGCGAGCAACAAGTGAATGCCGCAGGCGCGTGCCTTTTGCGCGATGCGGATGATGCAGTCCTCCACGTCCTGCGGAGAGACCATCATCAGGTCTGCCAACTCGTCGATGACGATGACGATATACGGCAGTTGGTCGTCTGTCGTCTGGTTGTAGCGGTCGATATCCCGTACCCCCGCGTCGACGAACAGAGCGTAGCGCTTCTCCATTTCCTCGACGGCCCACTTCAGCGCCGCTGTCGCCTGCTTGGCCTCCGTCACCACCGGCGTCACGAGATGCGGCAAATGATTGTATGGCGCCAGCTCGACCATTTTCGGGTCGATCAACAGCAGGCGGACTTGCTCCGGCGTCGCCTTGTACAGCAGGCTGACGATAATCGAGTTGATGCAGACGCTTTTCCCCGATCCGGTCGAGCCTGCGATCAGGCCGTGCGGCATTTTTTTGATATCGGCGATAATCGGTTCGCCGCCGATGTCCATGCCAAGCGCCACAGCCAATGGCGACGGATGCTGCTGGAATTTTTCCGAGCCGATGATTTTCTCGATCAGCACGGGCCTGCTCGTCAAGTTCGGCACCTCAATCCCGATCGCGTTGCGGCCTGGAATCGGGGCCTCGATGCGAATGTCCTTGGCCGCCAAATTCAGCTTGATATCGTCGATCAGCCCGGTAATCTTGTTCACCTTCACCCCTGGGGCCGGCTGCAACTCGAAGCGCGTGACAGACGGTCCTTTGACGATGCCGACGACGCTCGCGCTGACGTTGAAGTTAGATAACGTCTCTTCCAAAAGCAGTTTTTGCAACTGCGTATGTTCATCGTCGTCGTCGCTTACCGGCGGACTGGGATTGAGCAGCGCGAGCGTCGGCAGGCAATACGGCGGCTCCTGGATGTCCGCTTCGGGAGCTGGCTCTGGCCGAGGAGGGGCGAGAATGCTCGGCGTGCTTGCGGCCTCTGGCATGGCGCGCGCCAGCAGACGATGAACGTCGTCTGGGGAGGCGGGCACCTGTTCCTGTTCCTTTTCCGCCTCAGGGGAAACGGACACATCGCCACTGTTGCTCGGGCCGTCGAGCGGACGGATTGTGCCGTTGCCGGAAGGAGCGGCTGGCTGGACGGCCTCGCCGTCCTGAACGCGCTCGCAGGCAGCCGTTATGCCTGCTTCGATCTCCGTGCGGACCATTTCGCCAAGCGCTGCGACCAGCATTGGCTCTTTCTCTGGTTGGCCTGGCTGATTCGGCTGCTCCACTGGCTGGGCGTGCTGCTCCATTGCCGCCGTCTCTGGCCGTGCTTCCGGCAAGGACTCGGCTGCTGCGAAGGGAAGACGCGCCTCGACGGCCTTTGCTTCGTGCAAATCGGTGCCGGTTTCGCCAGATGCTCGCTCGTTTTCTGCTAGATCTGTTGTGTCTGTCAGGTCTGCTGGTTCCACTGCTTCCTGCTCCGGGCCGACCGCTTCTTCCCGACGCGGCTCCTCCGCGGCTTCAACAGCAGTCGCTGCCCGTCCTTCGTCTGCTTCGGCTGTCGCGCTCATGCCTTGAACAGAAGACGCTGGCTCCTCGCCGCGAACTGGCACGGCTTCATCCGGTTGCGCTTCGTCCGGTTGTGCTTCCTCTGCCTCCTGCCGCAGCCGGACGCGCTCCTGCTCGGCGTCCCCCGGCTCTACGCGCTCCGTCGCAGGCTCGTCCAACGCTTCCTGCGCTGCTTCCGCCGTTGTCATAGCCGTTGCCTCCGCCGTTGTCGCAGCAGCCGTCTGCGCTTCGGCTTCTGCCAGCACGTTCGCTTGCTGCCCAAACGCCCGGATCGGGCGATCCAACCGCTCGTGGTCTTTCCCCGCTTTTTCATCCGTAGACAGGGCCGCTTTGCCGCTGGCCTCATCTTGTGCCGCCGCTTTGTCCTCGGGGAAATACCCTTCGCTGATTTCCTGCTCCCACTGCTTGATCTGCTGCAAATGCTCTTCCTGCTCCAGCCGCGGATACACCACTCCCCCTGTCGTGTGGATACGGTGTTCCGCTTCGCGCGTCGCCGGGGTGATTTTGCCGTAAACGGGCGAGACGATCTCTGACGGGCGGTACGCCTGTTTTTCCTCCGGTGTCAGCGGCTTGCGGGGCACGCTTTCCGCCTGTCTGGCTGGCTGCCGTCGATAGTCCCGCTTGAACTCGACCGAAGCAGTCGGCATTCTGTCCAAGAATGGCTCCGCTTGTTTTTCCGGCACGCGTTCCTCGCGCGGACGAAGCGTCTCCCGCGCACCCGCTGCCCGCTCACGCCCCTCCGCTTCCTCTCTTGCCTGCTGATTCCTTCTTTCTTTTCGCTTGTTTTCCAAATAGTCGTCCGGCACGACAGGGAAGCGAAACTGGCGCTCCCGGCGCGGACGCACATCGTCTATATGGCGAGAATTTACCCGCTCTCTCGGGTAAATGCTTTTTGTCTTCACCTGGGGCTGACGGGGTGCGGGGCCTGCAGGCGGACTCGTCACGGGACGCCCTTCCATTACCTCTTCCTGCTCCGCTTCGCCCTGAAAAAATTTCAACAGATTTTGAAGCCACAACCACATGCTGCAACGTCCTTTCTTTGCTCACCATCTATTCCCTCTCATCTTACCACGAAACGCGCAGCGATTTAGGCCGATTGTGATTTTTTTCCGTATTTGCGAAACCTTTTGTTCTCTTGCGACGTAATAACTATTAGATCATGGAACAAAAACAAATACATAGGGGAGGAACACAGCATGTGGAAAAAAGGAAGCGCCCTGCTGCTTGCAGGGATGCTGGTACTCACTGGATGTGCCGGTGAAGCTTCACTGGTGCGCGATTCTATTGTGGCATCCATTGATAAACCAAACTACGATTTCCAAGGAACCTTGAAGCTGACGGGCGACGTAGACAAATTGCCGGAAGCTTTCGGCGAAACCGCACCGGACAAACAGGGACAAGCCATTTTGTCTGCCCTGAAGGCGGGCGTGACCGTAACAGGCTCCCAGCTCGATCTGAAAAATGCGAAAGTTCAGCTGGAAGTGAACGATGACAAGGTACTGCGTGACAACAAGCTCTGGGCAGGCGACAAAAAAGCGTCTGTCGAGCTGATCGTCAGCGATGACAACGTACTCGTCAAATCCCCGCTCGACAGCAAGTACTTGCTGATCGATGCGAACGCTCCCGGCGGTTTCGCTGGCGCAACCGGGGACGATCAGGTGAATCCTGCCAAGCTGAAGGAATACCAGGACAAAATGAACCAGCTGACGCTGGACTTCATCAAAAAATACGTGGGCAAGTACGGCTACAAGCTGGCTGACGCGAAAAATCTCGGCATCGAAACCGTCACGCTGCCAAACGGCGAAAAAGTAGAAGCGACTCACGTAACCGTGAAGATCGACACCAAAGAACTGGTGAAAATGTTCTTCTTCACCGCCAACGACGCGGTAGCGAGCCAGGACGTCAAAGCGTTCGCGATCGACATGCTGGTTCTGACCAACTCCCTGACCGAAGAAATGTATCCGGAAACGGGCAAAACGACCGAGGCAGAAAAACGCGCCAACGCCGAAGCAACGATCACCGAAGGCTTGAAAGAAGCAAAAGCTTGGCTGGACGAAACAGGCAAAGTGTACACGCCTGAAAAAATCGTAGAAGAACTGAAAAAAGAAGGCTTCCACAACCTCGCCTGGAACCTCGACTTCTACGTAGACAAAGACAAAATGCCTGTCCACCAAAAGAGCGACCTGAGCGTAACCTTCCAGGCGCCCGAGATGAAACAACCGTTGACAATCGGTCTGTTCGCCGATCAATACGCGTACAACTTCGGAAAAGCGACCAAGTACGACGTTCCGGCCAAAGACGCGAGCCTGACCCCAGAAGACCTGTACAAGGACGAAAAAGCGATCAACCATTTCAGCGACAAAGGTTTCATGCGCCCCTTCGCACAAAGCCTGCTGGACAATCTGAAATGGCAAAAAGAATGGGAAGCCGAGCGGGCTGAGGAAGCAAAAGCAGCGACTCCTTAACTCCCGGCTACAGAAAAAAGCACGGCGCCTTTACGCGTCGTGCTTTTTCTCATAGGTGAGGATTCCCGCCTGTTCCAGATAGGCCAGAACGGCAGCAACCGAATCCTCGATTGTCTGTCGGCTGCTCTCGATCACAAGCTCCGGCTGTATCGGTTCCTCGTACGGGGCGGATATTCCGGTAAACTGCCCGATTTCCCCGCGCCGCGCTTTTTCGTACAACCCCTTCACATCCCGGCGCTCGCACTCCTCCAGCGGGCATTTCACATACACCTCGATAAACTCCCCCGCCTCGACCAGACTGCGCGCCAGCTCGCGATCCGAGCGGTAGGGCGAAATGAATGCCGTCAGCACAATCACCCCTGCATCCACGAACAATTTGGCAACCTCGCCGATGCGGCGGATGTTTTCTTTGCGGTCTTCTTCGCCGAAGCCAAGCCCTTTGTTCAAGCCGTGGCGGATGTTGTCCCCATCCAGCACGTAGCTGGCCAAGCCCCGCCGGTTCAGTTCCTGCTCGACTGCATTGGCCAATGTCGATTTTCCGGCACCGGACAGTCCCGTGAACCATAGGACGCAGCTTCGATGTCCCGCTCGCCGCTGCCGATCTTCCTTGGTCACCGTCGTCGGGTGCCAAACGATGTGGGCAGCTCCTTCCTTTGCCATGCGCGTCCCCCCTTCTTTTTCCCGAAAATTCGCTGCTTCTCGGCTACACCGAGAGGGGCCGCAGTCCTTCGATCAGCACACGCGCCACTTCCGGACGGCTGAATTCAGGAGGCGGCGCTTCTCCGCGCGCCAGCATTTCCCGCACCTTCGTTCCCGACAGCGCGACATGATGCTCGGCTCCGTGCGGGCACGTTTTCGCCGATGCCATATTGCCGCAAACCGAGCAATAAAAGCTGTTCTCGAAAAACAGCGGCGTAATCCCAAGCTCCTCGGGCTGGAACTGGCGGAAAATGTGTTGGGCGTCGTATGTGCCGTAATAGTTGCCGACGCCCGCGTGATCTCTGCCAACAATAAAGTGGGTGCAGCCGTAGTTTTTGCGCACCAAGGCGTGGAAAATGGCTTCGCGCGGCCCGGCATAGCGCATGGCGGCAGGGAAGACAGCGAGCTTAACCCGATCGGCCGGATAGTATTTTTCCAATAGCACCTGATAGCTGTTCATCCGTACATCGGCCGGGATGTCATCTGCCTTCGTCTCGCCCACCAGCGGATTCAAAAACAGGCCATCGACGATCTCCAGCGCCGCTTTCTGGATGTATTCATGCGCCCGATGCACGGGATTACGCGTTTGGAAGCCGACGATTGTCTTCCAGCCTTTTTCCGCAAACGCAGCTCTCGTCTCCGCAGGGTCGAAATGGTAGGCGGCAAACGGGCCTTTGTCCGGGCGCTTCACCAGCGTAATCGGCCCGCCGAGGTAAACATCGGGACGTTCCAGCAGCTTTTTCACGCCCGGATGATTTTCGTCCTCCGTGCCGTACACGAGCCGGGCTTCCTGTCGTTTGTCCGGGGAGTAACGATCAGCAATTTCCAGAAGACCGTACACCTCTCCCTGATAGACCAGACGCACGATGTCTCCTACCTGAAGAGCACCTGCCACGGTCTCCGGAACAGGGAGCGTGATCGGGAGACTCCAGACGGTGCCGTCCGCCAGTCTCATCCGCTCCACTACGGACGCGTAATCGCGGCGATCCAAAAATCCGGTAATCGGACTGTATCCTCCAATGGCGATCAACTCCAGGTCCGACAGCGCAAAAGCGTCCAGCTCGACCTCGCCCGTCGCGCGGGACAGGTCGGCAGTCGGATCAAAACGATTGACCAGTACGTTTCCATGCGGGATGCTCCCACTCACATTCAAGCCCTCCTCATCCATATCCGTTGTTCTCTTCTTCCGCGCTTACTTGGCGAGATGCAGCCCGCACTCGGTCTTGCCCAGATGCGCCCAGCGGCCCGCCCGCTCATCTTCGCCCGCCTGGACCGGACGGGTGCACGGCGCACAGCCGATGCTCGGATAGCTTTGATCGTGCAAGGCGTTGTACGGCAATTCAAACATTCGGATGTACTGCCACACCTCTTCTGCCTTCCAGTGAATCAGCGGGCAAATTTTCAGCGACTGAAACTTCTCGTCGCGATTGACAAACTGGACGTTCGCCCTCGTCGCCGACTGTTCCCTGCGCAGCCCGGACATCCAGGCTACCGTCCCTTTCAGCACGCTTTCCATCGGCTGTACCTTGCGCAGATGGCAACACAGGTCGGGCTTGGTCGCCCACAGCTCGTCGCCGTATTCCGCTGCCTGCTCGGCGAGAGAAAGCGATGGCTCCTTGATCGTCAATTGCAAGTCGGGGTAGCGCGCACGCACTTTCTCGATCAATGCGTACGTCTCGGGAAAATGCAGATGGGTGTCCAGAAACGTGACGCGGGCGTCTTTTTTCACATCGCTTATCATGTCGAGCAGCACCATCGCTTCGGCCCCAAAGCTGCACGAATACACCAAATCGTCGGCAAACGTCTCGTAGGCCCACTTGATGACGTCCATGGTATCTCCCTTGGCGAGACTTTTGTTGATGGCAGCAAGCTGCTCGTCTGTTGCCGTATCGTAATGTAGCCGGCTCATATGCCCCCTCCTTGATCGTAGGTTGAACGGTTCTCCCTGCGCTGATCGGCAAGACGCGCTCGCCGCCTTCCTGTCGCCCATCTGTCGCGACAAGCAAGGAAGAAGCGCGCCACTATCGGATTCAGGTTGCGCTGGCGAGTTGCTCTCGCGGCCGGATTCCTCGGACAAAGCCTTCCAGATCTTCGGCGATAACGACGCGCCACCCCATTTGCCTCGCCACCTCGCGCGTCCTTTCGTCGGCGCAAAAAAGCGGCACATGTTCCCAGCCAGCTCCAGCAAAATCGGCCAGGGCAGGCAAGACTTCTCCCCCCTCGGCAGCAAACCAGTCAAAGGTTCGCTTTTTTATCCAGGGAGCGACCGGATGCGCCTCCTCCCATTCCAGGACGCCTCCCGTCGGCAGATGCAAAAGCTCTACTGCTGCCTGGGCAGGAACATTCACCGCTGGGGCGCATACGTACAAAATCCGCTCCCCGTTTCGCCCCAGCTCTCTATGCAAAGCGGCAGAAGAGGTGGCATGATCGAACACGCGCTCCGGGTACAGCCCTCTGCTCTCCAGGTACAAAGCTGCCTGCTTCCCGCGCACAGCGAGCTTGCACGTCAGTCTCCGCAAATCAAACCGCCGTCTGCCCAGTTCGGCGAGAAAAGCCGCCGCCTGCTGCTCATCGTCGAGCACGACCCAGCCATACGCCGCAAAATCTTCCGGAAAGGCAGAAGCCTCCCTCGCCAGCAAGGGACGCTCCACGAGCGGAAGCGTAACGACTTCTGCGCCCAGCAGTTCCAGCTTGCTCGCCAGTGCGTCGCTTGCGCCTGCTGCGGGCTTTGCAGCAACTGCCACCCGCTGTCCAAACAGCGGCCGCGATTCGAACCAGTTCAGCTCTCCGCGAAGCCGAACCACTTCGCCCACGATGATGATGGCAGGGGCGGAAAAGCCCGCTTGCACGACATCGCGATCAATCGTACCAAGCGACCCGACCAATGTCTGCTGCTCTCCCACGGTGCCCCATCTGACGAGTGCGACCGGGGTATCCTCGCTTTTTCCGCAGGCTAAAAGCTGCGCCTTGATGTGCGGCAAATTTTTCACGCCCATGTAAATGACAAGCGTCTCCATTCGGGCCAGCGCTGCCCAATCCGGCTCTTTGCCGGCGTTTTTGTCGCACAGATGCCCGGTGACAAAGGCAACGGAGGAGTTGTAGTCGCGGTGCGTCAGCGGTATTCCCGCATACAGCGGCGCCGCCATGCCCGACGTAATCCCCGGCACGATTTCGTACGGCACGCCATGCTCCGCGCACAGCTGTGCTTCCTCGCCTACCCGCCCGAACATGCTCGGGTCCCCGCCTTTTAAGCGAACCACGATTTTTCCTCGCCGGGCTTCTTGGATCAACAGGAGGTTGATCTCTTCCTGTGGCAGTGTATGGCGATCCCTTTCCTTGCCGCAGTAAATCAGCCGGGCGCCCCTTTTGACATGGGCGAGCAGCAGCGGGCTAGCCAGACGGTCGTACACGACGACATCGGCCTGCTGGAGCGCCTCCCTCCCGCGAATGGTAATCAGCTTCGGATCCCCAGGGCCAGCCCCTACAAACAAGACTCTGCCAGCGTTCATCGTCGATTCATCCTCCTTGCTGCCTTCCCTCAGGCGAAAAGCTGTCTCGTCTCACTGGCTGAAATGGGAGGTTTCCACTACGTAGCCGACTCCCTGCCGCCCGAGCGGCTTTTTTTCCACCAGGCTCAGCTCCTTGATTTTCGGCGGGGCGATGGTGTGCCGCAGCAGATTGTTTTCCGCGGACGAAAAGGCGCGTTCATCTGTTTTGGCAATCACGACCACGGTCAAGAGCCGCCCTTCTTCGAGTACGGCCTCCAGTTTGTACAAGTAGCTCTCGGTTTGTTCCTCTGCCATGGGAGTCCCTCCTTTCCTTGGATCGGGTGTGATCCGATATTGTCCGGCTTTTGGCTTCTTTACGCCGTTTGCAAAATGCTGTCGACCTGTTCCTGAATGCGTGCCAGTCCGACCCGTTCAACGTATCGCCAGTACTCCTCTCCCTCCAGCCGCTCTTCCTTGTAAAACGTAATCAGCTGCGCCAAAAAAGCTCCCAGCCTGTCGACGGTCACTCGCGCGTTCAGCTTGCGGTTGAATTGCGGTTCTTCGAGCGTCCCGCCCACGTGGATGTCAAATGCCTCGACCATTCCGGCCGGGGTCTTGACTTTTGCCCCTTGCAGGCCAATGTCGGCAATCTGCCGCTGTCCGCACGAGTTCGGGCAGCCGATCATGTGAATGCGCAGCGGCGTATCCAGTTCAACCGTATCGTCCAAATATTGGGCCAGCGAACGCATCCGTTCTTTGGTCTCCACGAGCGCCAGGTTGCAATACTCTATCCCCGTGCAGGAAACGGCGTATCCGACAAAGGTATTCGGCTTGAGTTTGAAGCGGTTTACAATCAGCGGTTCCTGGCGGAAGGCCGCCACTTTCTCCTTGGCGATGTTGCGAATGAGGACGTTTTGCGTGTTGCAGGCGCCGATTGTGCCATCCCCGTACTCATCGGCCAGGCGAGCCAGCTCGATCAGCTCCGCAGCGTTCATCCGACCCACGGGAACGGACAGGCCCGCGTAGTAGTAGCCGGGCTGACGTTGCTCGTGCAGCCCGTAAAAATAGCCGCCATTCCAGCCCTTCGTCAAATCCTCTCCGCTCGTTTCCAGCTCGCCGACCAGCTTGACCAGCTCTTCCTTGAACTTCTCCGGTCCCCAGTCCGCCACGAGAAACTTCAGGCGGGCATGTGTCCGCTTCTGTCGGTAGCCGAAGTCGCGGAACAAGGTTGTGACGCCCGCCGCCACCTTGACGACCTCTTCCGGGCGGACGAACACGTCAAGCCGCTTTGCCAGGTACGGCTTCGCGGACAGGCCCCCGCCCACCCAGACGTGGAACCCGATCACGTCCTCGCCCGCGATGAGCTTTTTGGCCGGAGTAAAGGCGAGGTCGTTGATTTGCGCGTGGGCAGCGTTGTAGATGTTGGCGGAGATGGACATTTTGTACTTGCGCGGCAGGTTGGAAAAGTCGCGATTGAGCAGGAAAAACGTTTCCAGCTCGGCTACGATCGGGCGCGTATCCAGCACTTCGTGCGGATCGATTCCGGCGAGCGGATTGCCCATGATCTGCCGCGGACAGTCGCCGCATGCTTCGAACGAAGAAAGACCCACGGCAGCAAGCCGATCAAAAATATCTGCCAGCGTCTCCACCGTCAGCCAGTGAAACTGGACAGCCTGGCGCGTCGTCACGTCCACGAGGTCGCGGCCGTAGTCCTGGGCGATTTTTGCCAACACTCTCGCCTGCTCGCTTGTCATGATTCCGCCGGGGATGCGCACCCGCATCATGAAGTGGCCATCTTTGGGACGTTGCTGATAGACTCCCGCCCACTTGAAGCGATCCATATCAGAAGGTTCAATCGATTCGAAACCTTCTTTGGAGTAGGTGTTGATGATGGTCTCGATGACGTCCAGTCCGTCTTTTTCCAGCTTGGTCAGCTCCATTTTGTTCAGGGACGGATCATCTGCCCATTTCCACTGTTTTCTCTCTGCCATGCTCATACACGCTCCTTTTTGTGAAGAGGTCGGTTGCAAGTGCCGTGCGAATGGATTGGGCAATCCAGTCTGCGATCAGCGGGTGAGGCAAATAGGCGCTGCCGTTGTAGCGGTACGACAGCTCCGCCAGCCTTGCCGGAATCGCCTTGCGGGTGAAGTACCCCTGACTGACGAACAAAGGAAGCACGAGGACATCCCCTTTTTCCGCCAGCAAAAGCGCTTGTTCCCGCAACGTGTCCGGCCGCAGTGTCGCATACCCGGCTGCGGGAAAGGCGTAGCGGTTTTGCAGGCGAAAGGTCATGCGGCGCAGAAGCTTTTCCCACCGCCTCTGGCCTCCCGGCAGGTCGCTGCCGTGGCCGACGAGCAACAGCGCTTCCTTGCGTGGATCGCTCGACAGCTCCAGAATGCGCTGTCCAACGATTTGCTCCACCAGCGGATGATCTTCCAGCGGCGGACACCAGAGCAGCTTCGCGCGAACAGGAATGCGCTCCTGCTCCGTCTCCCAGGCGGGCCACGGCTCCAGCCCGAGCATCGCGCGGATTTCTGTCACATGGTTGCTCCCCGCCGAGGCAAACAGCGGAACGACGACAATCCGCTTCGCCCCGGATGCCTCCAGACGCTGCCATTCGTCACGGATGCTTCGCCCCTCTACTCCCCCCAAATACGCTACCCGAGTCGGCAGCTCGCTCTGGCACTGCCTGACTGCCGACTCGACGAGACGCAGCCAGTCGGGATCGGGTGAACCATGAGCGATTACCAAAGCCGCTGTTTTTGCCATCGGATAAACCCCTTATCCAAACCTAATTTGTAAATCATATATGTTTACTCGGAATTATAAAGGGGTTGTTTTTCTCCGTCAATAATCAATTCCTAATTTCTTGAAAATAATCCTGATGAAAAGATATTTTGCACATCTTTTCGTTTTGCTGGATAAGAAAACCTCGATCGAATCCTTCTCAAAGATGAGCAGCCCCGCCTGAGCGAAAAGGCCGTTCTTGCTGGATCGGTTTGTCTACGCAAAAAAGCTGCCGGCAGCACCGACAGCTTCTTGCTTCGTTCTTCTTTTTTTGGCTAGTAGTTAATAGCTGATGAGCGCAGCCATCAGCAAGCCTGCCGCAATGCTCAGCCTGGAGGCGAAAATGCCCACGGCTACGTTCCCTTTCGGGATTTCAGACACGACCTTGAACGGCGTCACCCACTCGAACAAGTAAAAAACGAGGACTTGAAACACCGTGCCGACCAGTCCCCAGACGACCAAATCCCACAGGTTGACGGAATGGTAGACAGCCGATGCGAGGACGATCGCCAGCCCGATCATTTTGCCGCCCAGATCGTGGGCAGCTGCCTTGGCCGCCGCCATTTTTTTCGTGTCGTCTGTCTGCGCCCCGTCTCGGATTAACGCGAATTCCTTATAGGGAGTCGTAAAAGCAAACACCAGAATCCCCACTGCCAATATCGGAATTGTCACAGCCAAATAGGCCAAAAAATTGAGTATGTAGCTCCATTGCGAAATCATGCCGCGCCCCTCTCCTTTTCGCTATCCTTTGATACCGACTGGCAAATAATACGACAGGTTGTTGGTAATCGGCCCTCCCACCCGGGCCACAATCGCAGAGGCTTCCCCGCCAATCCAGAAGGAACCCCACAGCAATCGTCCCGCGTAAGGTCCGGCCATGGTCTGTACCGTGATCTCAGGCAGCTCCACCCGCTGTTGATAGATCATCGGCTGCTCCCAGTACAACGCCTCCTGATCCTTCTCCACCAAGGTGCCGTCTGCCGCAAACAGGGCGACCCCGCCCCCTTCCCTGCCGAAAATAGGCTTGGTTACGTAGTCGGTCGTTCCGGCAAAATGGTTTTCGAAATAGGTCGGAAGCATGTAAGCGCCGATTGTCGCATGCTCCTCTTCAGTAAAAAACTCGCCCGCCTCGTGCACATTCCAGATAAGCGCCTGGAGCGCCTTTGTCTGAATCAAAAACGCGGACGGCGGATTGATAATCGCCAGCTTTCTGTCCGCAATCAGCGATAAAACATGCTCGCCTGTCGGGTAGCCGTCTTCGTCTTGCTCGTCGGCGAGCTTTTCCAGCGCGTGCAAGCGGTACAGTACCTCGACGGGAAGCAGGCTGTCGCCGTCCTGCACGTACAGTCCGTCCTCCCAGACGCGCAGCTTTTCCAGCGGCGCAAACCGCGCGGCCATCCCCGATTTTTCCAGTAAATAAAGCGTGGTGCCCTTGTCTTCCTCGTGCCAATCCAGCGCGCTAAACCAGATGTGCTCTACCGGATAACCCATGTCCCTGTAGGCTTGCAATAGCGTGGCAAAAGCCTGGCGCAGCTGGCCGTCCATGCCGGCATTCGGGTTGGTCACCCCGAAGAAGCGGCAGGCATGTTCGTTGACGTAAAACGCTTCGACGATCCCTGTCGGCGTGTCGCTGTTGCACTCCAGCATCTTCAGCCCCGCCGGTGTCTCGGCAAAGTCGAAGCGCCCGATCGCCGTCGGCAGCTTGGGCAGGACTGCCGTTCTGACCGTTTGCAGCGCTTGCTGCGGGACGCCCAATTCGAGCAGGAGCGCGTCGTCTGCCTGTTGCAGCACGGGCGTTACTTTGGCAAAAATCCGGCCCAGCGCAGCCGTCGCCGTCGCCAGCTCCTCCCGAAACGAGGCCGGGATGAGGTGCAGA
The DNA here is from genome assembly GCF_051967035.1 of Brevibacillus sp. SAFN-007a. NCBI lineage: Bacteria > Bacillati > Bacillota > Bacilli > Caryophanales > Paenibacillaceae > Brevibacillus > Brevibacillus sp. SAFN-007a. The sequence goes on from NZ_JBQCKK010000004.1 coordinate 124,401, forward strand.
TCGGCCAGCGCATACTCTTCCCCGTACATCCAGTCCCATGTAAAAATGCCTTCCTCACGCAAAGGGCCGTACAGCGCTTCTCTTCGCTCCCGTACCGTCACTGGCCTCACCCCGAACTGGACACGCCTGAGCTGCCGATTCCGCCCTTGTAGCTGCTCGGACTGATGCCGCTTGATACGCCTTGCGACTTGCTTTTCGACGAACCGCCTCCGTAGTAGGTGGACGACCCGCCGCGCGAGCTGCTTCCTCCGTCGTCGCAATAGCCGTCCTTGTCTCTGTCGTAGCAATCGCCTCCATCGTCTGACGAGCAGCCGCTGATGGCCACCGTTGCTGCCACAAACAAGCCGACGACCTTGGCCGATTTTGTCAGTGCCATCCTCTTCCCTCCTACCCTGCCGGCCGTGCGTAGTAAATGTACACCTGGCGATCCTCATCCACTTCCGCCGATGTTTTTTCCCACTCGCGTCCGTTCAGGTACAAATAGTCGCTTTGCATATGCAAAAGAGCATCGTCGTCGTCCTTGAACGAAAAGGTGTGCACAAGCGGGTACACTCGCGTATTCTCGCGATATTCCCGCAGCTCGATCTGAATGCTCCCCCAACGCACGGACGGCCTCTCCGCGTAGTCCACAGCCGTCTCCTCCGCCGAATGCCGGACGTAGATCACGTACGTCCCCGGCTCAATCGCGCAAGAGGTCTTCTCGTAGACGACATGCCCCTTCACCAGATAGTCGCAGGCAAAACGCAAGGACACCTCGTCCTTGTCGATCCGGTCATAAGAAAACAAAACCGGGTACCCGTTCGCCTCGTCCAGCAGCCGATATTCCAATCTGGCCACTTTTTCACCTCATTTCTCTGAAAATGCTGCTTCGCTTTCACGACCTGCCCCATTTCATACGCGCGACAACGCCATTCGTTTCCAAAAATTTTAAAAACCGAGAAAAAAAGAAAAAAGCTGGTGCAAGCCCCCGGCCAAGCCCCAGCTGTGGTGGTTCCTGTGAAAAAAGTCACGTTACCGCGAGGCTGAAAAAACCGACCTTGTGGAGTCGGCCATGACAGGCTCCGCAATCAGGCCGCGAATCGCCTCGTGCAAGTGTCCGTTTGTCGCCAAAAGCGAGGGCGCCTGCTCTTGGGCAAACGGCTCATGCTGATACGGTTTCCCTTGCCAGTCGGTGATGGTCGCTCCCGCTTCGCTTGCAATGACGATCCCCGCCGCCACATCCATGATGCCCGAGCGCTGCATGACGATGTAGTCCAGCCAGCCGTTGGCGAGCAGACACCAGTCGAGCGCCGGAGCGACGTTGCGCAGCAGGCGCTTCGTGTTCAGCACGAACGGCTCCGTAAAGGCCAGCTCCTCCGGCTTGGTCACGGTATTGCGCCCGCGGATATAGGTCCCGACGGCGCACGTCAGGTCTGTCCGGTTGTTGATCGCCATGCGTTTGCCGTTCAAAAATGCGCCCTGCCCTTTTTCCGCCCAGAACATTTGCCCCGCCACCGGGTTGTAGACGACGCCGAGAACAAGCTCGCACTTGTGCTGCAAGGCAATGGAGATACTGAAGTACGGATGGCCGATAAAGTAGTTGTTCGTTCCGTCCAGCGGGTCGACAATCCACACATACTCCTGGTCGCGGCTGACCAGGCCCACCTCTTCGGAAAAAATCGTATGCGTCGGGAAATGACGGTGCAGCACCTCGATGATGCGCTGCTCGCTGCCTTTGTCCTCCGGCAGCTTCACGTCGTTCGGCAATTCCTCGTCCGGCGTGAGCTGTTCGAGAAAGCGCTCCTTCAAAAATTCACCTGCTACCGTCGCCGCTTCCTTGGCCACTTCCAGCATCGGCCTTTCGCCCCTTCCTACAGTCTGTCATTGTTTTTCCCTTGCATTCCGCATCCCGACCTCTCTATGATAGAATGACACCCATCTCTCGACAGACGAAAGACGCAGCGCGGAGTCAGGCCCCAAAAGCTTGCCTTTTGCCATCGGCATCCGACGCTTTTAGGAGGGGAAAACATGAACAGCGATTTTATTCGCCTGAAAAATATGGAGGGTGAGCTCAAATTCACCCAAATGAACAATAGCTACGGCTTTTCAGTCACCACGAAGGAGCTGGTCTTTTTCAAGCCGCACCTGACCTACCACCTGTTTCTGCACGACATCGTCAGCATGGTGCCGCACAACCTTGACAGCTCCCCGGTGGCCTTTCGCCTGAACCGCGAGACCGTCCAGACCACATTTGGCTCCCACTATTACAAGATTGGCGTCAAATGGGCCCGGGTCGTCTCCCGCTCCGGCATCGTGGAGAGGGAAAACATGGAGTTCATCGTCCCTCTCTCCGCCAAAATGCTCGCTTACATTACACAATACAGCGGACTTGTTGTGATCCGGTAAAGCCCAGGTTAAAAAAAGATGGCGGTGTGCGCTTGTCGGCACACCTTTTTGGCTATTTTCTGGTCAGGACGATAAACGACCCGGTACCGTGGGCGACCCGCTTGTTCCGCTCGTCGTAGACCGTGCCCTCCATGACGACCAGCGTCTGCCCGCGGTGCAAAAACGTCGCTTCGGCGCGAAGCCTCTCTCCAACTCCCGGCCGCAGATAGTTGATCTTCAGCTCCGTGGTGACGGCGTACTGCTCCGGCGGCAGCGAACGGTTCACGAGCGAGCCCATGGCCGAGTCGATCAGCGTGGCGAGAATTCCCCCGTGCACCGCTCCCCCTGCATTGTGCATGAACACGGTCAGTGGCAGCTCGAAGCGATACGACTGCTTCGTTTCGTCGATGAACTCTCCCTTCAAGCCAAGAAAGCCCGATAAATAGGCGCTTTTGCGCTCGCGCTTCTGGCGGATGGCCTGCAGAGCCAGCTCCAGTATTTTCCGTTCCTCGTCCGTCCCTTCCGCCCACACCTTTTCCAGCTCTTCTCTCACTTTGTTCACTCCAACCAAAAAATAGACGCCATCTTTTATTGTAGCCCATCAAACTCGTTTCTGCCATGTCCCCAAAAGCGGGTCAGAGCCGCTCGCAGGCAACGTTCCGAGCGAATGTTCAGACTTTTTCGGTTGTTTCTGCGAATGAAAATTGATAAGATAATGCAAAACATCAGACAGATAATGTTTCCGTGGAGGAAGGGAGAGTTTCACATTGGCTAGACAGCGCAGTGACATGATTAAAAAAGGATTTGACCGCGCTCCGCACCGCAGCTTGTTGCGGGCGGCTGGAGTGAAGGACGAGGATTTCGACAAACCGTTTATCGCGATTTGCAACTCTTACATTGACATTATTCCGGGCCACGTGCACTTGCAGGAGTTTGGCAAGCTGGTCAAGGAAGCGGTTCGTGCAGCGGGCATGGTCCCGTTTGAATTCAATACCATCGGGGTGGACGACGGCATCGCCATGGGACACATCGGCATGCGCTACTCTCTCCCGAGCCGCGAGATTATCGCAGACAGCCTGGAAACGGTCGTAGCCGCCCACTGGTTCGACGGCATGATCTGCATCCCGAACTGTGACAAGATTACCCCTGGAATGATTATGGGCGCCCTGCGCGTCAACATCCCGACCGTATTCGTGACAGGCGGTCCGATGAAAGCAGGCAAGACAAGCGACGGCCGCTCCATCTCGCTCTCCTCCGTCTTCGAAGGCGTGGGGGCTTACCAGGCCGGTCTGATCGACAACAAGCAGTTGGAAGAGCTGGAGCAATACGGATGTCCGACCTGCGGCTCCTGTTCGGGTATGTTCACGGCCAACTCGATGAACTGTCTGCTCGAAGCGATCGGTCTGGCGCTGCCCGGCAACGGTACCATCCTCGCCGTTTCCCCGGAACGCCGCGAGCTGGTACAAGCCTCCGCCGAAAAGCTCAAGCACCTGATCGAGCAGGACATCAAGCCGCGCTACATCGTCACCCTGGAAGCCATCGACGACGCCTTCGCGCTCGACATGGCAATGGGCGGGTCTACCAACACCGTTCTGCACACGCTGGCGATCGCCCAGGAAGCGGGGATCGAGTACCCGATCGAGCGCATCAACGAAGTCGCGAAGCGCATCCCGCACATCTGCAAGCTCGCCCCTTCCTCCGACTACCACATCGAGGATTGCCATGAAGCGGGCGGCGTCTCCGCTGTGCTCAAGGAAATCGCGCGAAAAGAAGGCGCGATTCACCCGAACCGCATCACCGTCACAGGCAAGACGCTGGCAGAAAACATCGCCGACGCCGAAATCAAAAACGACCAGGTCATCCGTCGTCTGGAAAATCCGTACAGTGCCTCCGGCGGTCTGGCCGTCCTGTTCGGCAACCTGGCCGAGCAAGGCTCGATCATCAAAACCGGCGGTGTCGATCCTTCCATTACCAGACACGAAGGTCCGGCGATCTGCTTCGACTCGCAGGAGGAAGCGCTGGCGGGCATCGCCGCCGGCAAAATCCAACCCGGTCACGTCGTCATCATTCGCTACGAAGGACCAAAAGGCGGTCCTGGCATGCCGGAAATGCTGGCCCCTACCTCGCAAATCGTCGGAATGGGACTGGGCAAGGACGTTGCGCTCGTCACAGACGGACGCTTCTCCGGGGCCTCCCGAGGCATCAGTATCGGCCACGTCTCCCCGGAAGCAGCGGAAGGCGGCCCGATCGCTTTCGTCCAGGACGGTGACATCATCTCCATCGACCTCGAAGAGCGCACGATCCACCTGCACGTAGACGAGGCTGAACTGGCCCGCCGTCGCGAAGGCTGGCAGGAATTCCAGCCGAAAGTCAAAACAGGCTATCTGGCCCGTTACTCCAAGCTGGTGACCAATGCAAGCATGGGCGGCGTTCTGAAAATCTAGCCGTTTCTTTGAAAACACCCCCCTGCCTTGTCCGCATAGGCAGGGGGGTGTTAGGCACTAGCCGCCTGTGACGGCTCCCGAAAGCCGATCCGTTCGGAACCGCCCTCCTGACGGGCCTTCTTCGCTTCTGACAAGATTTGCTTGCTCCTGTCTCGCAACAAAGCTCGCCGTGAGACGTATGAATAAGTAGAGATGCGAGACACCGCTACAGGACGCGACGCGCTGACACAAAGCGCTTCTCCCAGGACGTGCCTCTAAAGGAAGTAAAGGTCACACCCGGTTTCCCGTAGGTATGTAGTAGCTTGTTGTTGCCGGCATAAATCGCCACATGGGTAATGCGCTTGGACGTGGTCGTTGTGCTCGCCTTGAAGAAGACCAGATCCCCTTTTTTCAGGTTGGCTTTGGACACACTGATGCCTTTTTTCGCCTGGTCGCGCGACGTTCGCGGCAGACTCTTGCCTACTGCCACGCGAAAAACGCGCTGCGTAAAAGAAGAGCAGTCAAAGACAGCTGTCGTCTTTGTGCTGGCGCCGAATTTATAAGGGGTGCCCAAATATTTTTTCCCAGTGGCAATGACCTTGTCCGCTTTGGCTTGCGTCCAAGCAGCATGCGCCACATTTTGTTCTCCCGGCATTGGCAGGGCAATCGCCGTCACGCTCACTATCAACCCCATTGCCATTCCGAAAAGGGTTTTTCGCAGTTTCATGTTGTTCATCCTCCCTTTCGACAGAACCCGCTTCTACGAAACCGCTTCAGTAGAAGCTTTCCTTATGCAAAGTTTGGCTGACCGCTCACTTGTCCTCTACTTTACCAAAGCTGCCGCCCGGTGAAATTACCAAAAACTTGCCAATAGCCTCTCAAGCAAATGGATACAATTACCGCTTGACGCGCTCAAGCCCGGTATCACGGGCATTCCTCAAATTTTCAGTTTATTTTTTTTGCCAAAATGTTCTTCTCGTGTTGACCAATTCTATCCAGCGTCCTATGCCGTTTTCCCGCATCACATGCGACTTATGGCCTAGTTCCCTTTACATAAACTTCCTTTCTATGGGCAATTTCCGGGGGCAAAAAATGGATTCTCTCTCCTCTTCCTTCTCTATGCTTGCAACCTGCAAGGAGTCAGCGTAAAGTAGATAAGAGTTCGTTTTGAAGGAGGCACATATGCGACTGCGTAACATTCCAGGTGCCGAAGCGGCCCTGCGAGAATATCCGACGTTTGTAGACAATCCCCTTTCCTATAGAGGATGCTGGAAGGAGCGCTTTGGAAATGACCATCCGATCCACGTAGAGATCGGATGTGGAAAGGGACGCTTCATTAACACATTGGCACAGCGTCACCCGGACATTAATTTCATTGCGGTCGAGCTGAAAGCGGAGGTCGTGCTGCGCGCCTTGCAGCGGACAGAGCACCGGGCCATTCCCAATCTGGCGTTTGTCCAGTTTGACGCTTCCAAGTTGACCGAGCTGTTTGCCGATCACGAGATTGCCCGCATCTATCTGAACTTCAGCGATCCGTGGCCAAAGACCCGCCACGCCAAGCGCCGTCTCACGCACACAAGCTTTTTGAAAAACTATCGTCAGGTGCTTGCGGAAGACGGAGACATTCACCTCAAGACCGACAACGAAAAGCTTTTTGAGTTTTCCCTGAACCAGTTCGCTGCCGAGCGCTTCCAGATGCGCAACATCACCTTTGACCTGCATCAGTCGAAGCTCGCGGAAGAGAATGTCATGACGGAGTACGAAGAGCGCTTTTCTTCCCGCGGCCAGCGCATTTATCGGGTAGAGGCAAGCTGTCATTTTAAATAGAAGAAACGCGGACGTTTTGGACGAACGCGCATGGCTCCAGGTGAACACGCTGCCGATATCGTGCGTGCTTGCGTGGAGCTTTTTGTCCTTCCTTCGCTGCCGGAACTCCTGCTCGCTACCGCAGCGTCTGCGCCAAGACCACGCCAAAAAAGCTGGACCGCTTGATCCAGCTTTTTTGCAGAGAAAAGGACGCGGCGAGCAACTCGGGTGTTACACATCCCGCTTTCCGAACGAGCGGACAGCCAGCCACAGCGTCGTCGTCCCGTACAGTAAAATGTAGAAAAGCATCGCGTCACTCGGTGGAGAAGTCGTGCCGAATATCCCCTGCGCCGCAAAGGACAGCGGGTCGTCCGCCGCATCGAACAGCCTGACTGTCGCTAGCCTGAACAGCGAATCCACCGGAAACAGCAGGCTGGATACAATGCCGATGTTGACCAGCGCCCCTTCCCCGATCAGAGACCCGATCTGCTCGATGACCCCGCCGATAAAACTGATCCCGTACAAAATGATGAGGACGATTCCGCCTGTCACCGTCGTCGTGACGCTGCTCAGCAAGAGAGCGACACAGACCAGAATGACGGGCATCAGGACAAAATAGCCGAGCGAAGACAAAATTTGCTGCGCCCCCACGTCTGCGGCTATTACGCCCCCGCCCACCCATTGATTGATCCCCAGAATGCCCAAAAACAACAGAAGGGCGTAGAGGCTGAGCATGCTCGCCAGTCCGCCGAATTTGCCCAGTACGTATTTGTGCCGCGGCAATGCCCGGGCGAGCCACGTGTCGATCTGATGGCTCTCCACTTCCGAAGCGATGCTGCCGACGCTGCTTAAAATCGCGAGCAGTGCGGTGATGAAGGAACCGAAGTACAGGCCCATGCCGAGCAGTTGGGTGGAGAAAAAGTGTTTTTCCAGCAGCACATCGCTCGCGCTGCCTCCCAACTCACGCCCCAGCTCCCGCGCGGCAAACCAGGTCGCGACGCCAAACAGCAGCAGGAAGGCAAGCGACATCAAAAGCGTAATCGTAAAAATCCGTTTGGAGAGCATTTCCCTATACGTGATTTTCATGATCGGCCACATGCGCTTCCCCCTCCTTCTTTTGCACCCAGTACAAAAATACGTCCTCCAGCGACTGCTGCTTGCGCACAACCTCGTGCACCGCCACTCCCCTGGCGATCAACGCCTGCAACAGCTCCGGCACCCGATGGTCCTCATCCAGCGTCAACAGCCACGTAGAACGCTCCGCCTCTTGTCTGTGCAGCCGCACCCCGGTGACGAAGGCAGGCAGCTCGTCGCTCGCGGCAAAACTCTCCGCCTCTACGGTCAGTTCGATCTGGGGAGCGACGCTTCTCAGCTTGCGCCATTCCCCATGCACGACCAGCTCGCTGCGATGGATGATGCCTACGTAGTTGCAGACGTTCTCCATCTCGCTGAGCAGATGGCTGTTGAGAAAAATGGTTTTTCCTTGCTCGCGCAGTCGAACAATCAGCTCGCGCACTTCTTTGCGCCCAATCGGATCAAGCGCAGAAGTCGGCTCGTCCAAAAAAATCAGCTCGGGATCGGACAACAAGGCGCAGGCAATTCCGATGCGCTGCTGCATGCCTTTCGAGTAGCCGCGAATCCGCTCGCGCTCGCGTCCAGCCATGCCCACCAGCTCCAAAACATCGCGGATGACCGTCCTGCTCTCTGTCCGGGACAGACCGCACAGCTCGGCATGGTGCTCCAGGAGCTGCTGGCCGGTCAGCCAATCCGGATAACGAAACAGCTCGGGCAAATAGCCTACTTTTTGCCGCGACGCTACGCTGCCGATCGGGTGGCCGAGCATGACCGCCCTGCCCTTTGTCGGGTGCAACAGCCCCAGCATCGTTCGGACAAAGGTGCTTTTTCCGGCGCCGTTTTGCCCGAGAAAGCCAAACACCGACCCGCGCGGCACTTGCAGCGTAATGTTTTTGCACCCTGCCTTGCCGTTGTACTGCTTGGATAGCTCCCAGGTCTCGATTACGTAATCCGTCATCGGTTTCCTCCTCTTTCTTGCAAGAAACGGGAGAAAGCAGAGCCTTTTTCATAGGAAAGCTCTGCTACTCTCCCCTCCATTCGACTTGCCTCTCTACTTCAACTGCTTCGCCAAAGCCAGCAGCGCTTCCCCGCTCTTTTCACTGCCTTCCAGCATGTGAATGGATCCGTCCTGCTGCCAGACAAGATGCGCAGCGTACTCGCCTGTGACGAGCATGCCGTCCGCGCCGTTTACCTTGACTTCCTTCATGTCGCTTTTACCGTCAGCCATGTACGGCACCGGAATGGTATGCTTCCAGTCCTTGATGTCGAGAATTTGCTTTTTCACCTGATCCGGGATGAACGGCAGCGCCAGCATTGTCTCGCGCAGCTGTGCCAAATCGACGCCTTCTGGCGCTTTCAGCTCTGGCGCATTCACCACGGAATAGGAGTAGCTGTCCTTGCCAGCCGTGATCCACAGCTTTTGCATCTTCGGAATCTCCAGCGAGATGCGCTGGCCGTTCAGCTTTTCATCGAACTTCGCCGCTACTTGCAGTTGGGCCAGCAGCTTGTTTGCCCGTTCGGTGTTGATTTCCAGGTGCACGCGATACGGGGAAGTCACCTCTACGCTGTCCACCGCCAGCTCCTCTGGCAGCTGTGGCAGCTTGATTCCCGCTTTTTCCGCCGCCTCTCTGCTGTTGTAGGTTTGGCTTCGATTTTCCAGCTTGCCTTCTTCCACGCCTTCAATCCAGATTTTCCCGATTCCTTGCAAATCCATCTCGCCGACATTCCCATTGGCAATCCAGCTTTCCACTTGCTGCAAATCCTCGGGTGTCACTTTGACGAATTCGACCTTGCTCATGCGAAAAATAGATAGAAAATCACTGGCGGCCGCCTGCACTTGCGGAAAGGAAAGGGACACCGCCACGACGGCTGCTGCGGAAGCTGCCGTCACCCATCGTTTTGTCGTTTTGTTCATCTGTTTCCAGCTCCTTTTCGCGCTGCGCTGCTCGTGGCTTTGCCACTCGCGCCCATCGCTCCTGTTCGTTTTCTCCATCGTTTGCAAGAAGCGCTGCCACGCTGCGGCGGTATCGACCTTCGCCTGGTCCGCCTGGGCGAAAACGTGCGCTTCGATTGCTTCCCGCGTCCAGACATCCAGAGCCATCAGCTCTTCCAGGCGAGCCTGACACTGCCCGCATTCCGCCAGATGAACGCGAAACCGTTCGCTTTGCTGCGCGTCGCACTCCCCGTCCAAAAACGTCTGAAGAAAGCCTGTGTCCGCACATTTCATCCTTCTTCCCCCCTGAACCGCTCATATAGCTTGCGAAACTTGCTCTTCGCTCGCGCCAGAATCGTCCCGACAGAGCTGGCCTGCATACCCGTCGCTTTGGCCAGCTCGGCATAGGGAAAGCCGGAGTATTTCATCACAAGCAAGGTGCGTTCCCGCTCATCCAGCTCTTCCAGCACTTTGCGGACATGACTGATCGTTTCCTGTTCCAGCCAGACTTCCTCGGACGAAGGCATGACGCCTGCCTGGTCGGCTGTCCCGCGCTCCTGTCTGTCCTGCCTGCGCTTTTCCGCACGCAAATGGTTGTAGGCCGCATAGAGAGCCGCTTTGGCCAGCCATGCCGGAATATGTTCGATGGCGGAGCGATCTGTACGGTACAAGGAGAGAAACACTTCCTGGGCGATATCCTCGGCTGTCTGCTGTTCACGCACAATCCGCATGATCTGTCGAACAACGAACGGGTAGTAGGCCGTAAACAGCTCCTGAAACGAGTCCGTTTCCGCCCTGGCTCGCATCTGATTCATCGCCAGCTTGGCCTGCATCTCCATCGATCCTCCTCCTTCCTGCAATGCCACTGTCCTGACGCTCCCTCTTGCGTTCTACATCTGATAGAAACCGCCGGAGCCTTTTTTGTGACAGCAGGAACCATTATTCGCGAAAAAAAGCATCCGGCTTTTCCAAAAACCGCCGGGTCAGTTGATAATGCTCCGTATCCCGATAACGAATCGGCTGTATGGGAGACTCGTCAAACGGGTAGCGCCCGGCATCGGGAAACTGCTCGCGCAGCAGCTTGATCGTCCGCAAATAAACCAAATGTTTCCCCTCCCTACTCACAATTGGGCCAAGTCACGCCGATACAACCATATAGGGGGGGTATCGGTGGACAAGGTTTCCTTTCTTCAGGAAAAAAGCGCTTTTCATATGAAATATCCGGAACAGAGCGATCTCTCCTTTTATCGGTGGTATACACAGCAGCACCCGGATGAAGCGATCGGCTGGTATCATCTCGGCCAGGCCCGCGAGGCACAGGGAGACATTCGGCAGGCGCTTGCCGCTTACAGACAAGGGCTTTTTGCCAAGCCAGGTCCTTACTGCGACGAGGCGCGAGACGCCTATCAAACATTGCTGCGCGAGCAACAGCGTCAAGGCTGGCGCAACCGGGCGCGCCTGCTTCTCGCTTCGCTCGCTTTTTTGTACGCCCAATTTGTTTTTTCCCCCGGTCCTTTGCCGGATGGCACGCCGGCTGCCGGCACAGAGACGCCAGCAGCGCCCGCCAGCATGTCGGCTCCGGCGCAGCCGCACGTAGAGGTGATTGCCGTTCCTGCGACGCTCCGTCCCCAAGAACGGCAAAGTCAGGTACGGCGTTATGCAGAGGCGCGGCGTCCGGCGCTCACGCAGCCTTATACCGTACTCGTCGTGCCGGAGGTTCCCGGCTCGCCGCTCTTTGCGCCCCTCCTGTTTTATCAGCCTAAACAGGTGCTGGGCATTCTCCAGTACCATCCGGGCAGCCGGACGATCATCAGTCAGCGCTGGTTCGACACCCCCGTCAGCCTGGATGGGGAAGCCACGCTCGCAGCCGTGAGAGGCGACCTGGCCGTCGAGCAGCAAACGTTGCAGCATGTGCTGACGCTCCGCAATGCCCTCTATCGCTACTATCAACAAAAAGGGACTCTTCCTGCCCGTCTGGCGGAGTTGGCAGGCAGCTATCCCGGCAACTCCTTGCCGCAAGTTCCATTTCCGCCCAAACGGCTGCTGCTGGAAAGCTATTCGTATCATCCCTACGCTTTTCAGAGCGGGGCAGCCTGGGACAGCCTGCGTGACGTGCTGCCGCTGCCAGGCTATCCGGAGCCGCTGTCGCCGCTTGCGCCGCTTCAGATCCGGCTGTCGCAAAAGTCGCATACGCTGCAATTGGTCAGCGGGACGCATCTCGTCCGCAGCTACCCGGCCGCGATTGGCAAAAACGGTTCGACACCAGAGGGCTACTACACGATTTTGCAAAAGATCAACAAACCGCGCGGCCATGACAACATTTACGGAACACGCGGGCTGGTTTTTCAAGGAAACGGCTATGCCGTCCACGGAACCAACCACCCCGCGAGCATCGGAACATCCGTCTCGCTCGGCTGCGTCCGACTGTTCAACGCCGCTGTGGAGGAACTGTACACCTTTGTCTCGCTGGGCACAGAATTCATCATCTCGGACGCTCCGGCGCCCGCCCAGCCGTGGAGCAATCCGGCCCCCTTCATCCTTCCGGCGGGACCCGAGGAAGAGACACCCGGCGTCACTTACAGCTGGTTGCACTAGTTCTCGCTATGAAAAGACGAACCAGCGGTACCGCTGGTTACGGGACGATGCCTTGCGACAAAAACAGGAAAGACCGCTTGCTGTCAGCCAAGCGGTCATCTTCTTTGTTCTCTGCGACACCAGCGCAGAAGAATGGATGGGCAACTGAAAAAAGCGCGCCCCCATCGGGAACGCGCTCTATTTGTCATGGCTTATTTTTCTTCTTCCAACTGACTGATCGTTTCTTCCTGTTCTTCTTCCGGTTTCCAGTAATCGAGCACTTTTCCTTGCAGAACCTTGCCTTTGATAAACTCCACTTGCTGCTCGCTAAAATCCTCTGTCCATTCGACGTCCAATTCCTCAGCCAGCCGCACGACAGTCAATAGCTCTGACCAGGCGACGTAACGTTTGTACCAGAAAAACTGTGGCTGCTCGTTCATATATGGGTAAAGGTCGTCAAAATCGGTATGTTTACAGTCGAGAGCTCGCTCAAAATTCACTTTGGCTCGGCGTAATTGATCCTTGAAAAAAGTGGACAAATCTCTTTGTGTGAAGTCAGACATGGTTGTTCCCCCCTGTCTACCGATTTACTGGTATTGTACCACGCGAAAGAAGATGTGCAAATAGTTGAATCGGTCGAGTTGTCTATCTATATGCGAATCAGCCGCCATTCGTTCCTGTGGAATTTCCCGGCTGCTGCCCGCCATCCGCAGGCGGTGTCGGTTGCTGATTGCCGTTAGAGGAGCCTGATGGCCCATTGCCTGGGTTGGCGATATCGGGCGGCACTTCGCCAGCATTCCCCGGAGTTCCTTGGTTGCCCGGATTGCCCTGGCCGCCATTCGGATTTTGGCCGCCCGGCTGTCCGCCATTAGTGCCCTGGTTGCCGTTTCCGCCGCCAAAGTTCGGCGGGAACTGGGGCGTGCCGTCACCGTTGTCGCTACCTGTTCCATCCGGATTCGGCTCCTGGGTGTTGCCGTCCTCGTGCTGCTCTTCCCCGGCACGAATCAGGTTCTCCAGGCTTTGCGAGTTAATGGGGGTGATCGGCGAAGGCGTCTGTTCCTCGCCCCGGGCGTTGCGCGGAACCACGACATAGCGATACTCGTTCGGTTGATCCAGCGTATCGATGAATGTCGTATCCTTCCATCCCGCCACAATCAGCTCGCGCTCGCCGTTTGGCTTGATGCGGTACACGTCATAGGTGTAATCGGGCGCCCCGCCAATCCAGCTCAAGACGACCTTCAACTGGTTGTTGTCCAGTGTCAGGTCTGCCGCCAGTTGCAGCGGCTGTGCGGTTTCTTCCTCTTGCTGCTGGTCCGCAACGCCATCCGGTCGCACGAAGTCTGAAGCCTTCACGCCCTTCAAACCGGCCGCGAGCACCTTGGAAAACATTTGCGCGGTCAGGCTGCTGCCCTGACGCATCAAGTGCTGTTTGTCCTCGGGGTCGAAGCCCATCCAGACGGCGCCGACGTATTCCGGCGTATAACCGACGAACCAGGCATCCTTGTTCACGCTGCTGTCCCCGGCAATCGACTGGGTCGTACCCGTTTTTCCGGCAACGCGGCGTCCGGAGATACGGGCTGCCTTCCCTGTTCCTTCCTGAACCGCTCTCTCCAGCATGGTGTGAACGGCCCATGCCGCTCGCGGCTTCAGCACCTCGGTCTGTTTTCCTTCATACTCGCGGACGACGCCTTCACTCTTGTTCTCGATTTTCGTAATCGTGTGCGCCTCGGACATGATCCCGCCATTGGCAAAGGCCGTATAGGCCTGCGCCATTTTCAGCGGGGACGTTCCTTTGCTGAGACCTCCGAGCGCAATCGCCAGGTTCCGGTCTTCCGGCGCCAGCTCGATGCCGAATTTTTGCAAGTAATCAATCCCCGTTTGCACGCCGATCTCATTCAACAGCCAAACCGCGGGCACGTTGAGCGAATCAATCAAGGCACGGTTCATGCTTACGGAATCGCTGTATTTGTTGTTGTAGTTGCGAGGCTCATAGCCGTTAAAGCTCTGTCGCTTGTTGCTGAGGGAAGAATTCGGCCCCCATTTGCTGTCCGAGTCAATCGCAGGCGCGTACACAGCCAGCGGCTTTAAGCTGGAGCCCGGCTGACGCTTCATGTCCGACGCGTAGTTGAAGCCTTTTGCCGCGTAGTTGCGACCGCCCATCATCCCGGCGATGCCGCCGTTTTTCGCATCCACGACGATCATGGCCGACTCCACGCCGCGCTTCGGCCCGTCTTTCGGGAAGTTTTTCGCGTTGGCGTACTCCTCGATCATGGCATCCTGCACTTTCGGATCAAACGTCGTGTACACCTGCCAGCCGCCGCGGTACAGCTCTTCCTCTGTCACGCCGTACTTGACTTCCGCTTCTTCTACCATGTGGTCGAAAAAGGCGCGGTAGCCTTTTTTCAGGCTGGCTCCGGCGACTTCCGTCGGTTCGGTTGGCAGCGGCTCTGCCTGCGCTTCATTTTTTTGCGATTCGGTAATGATGCCCTGCTCATACATCAGGCGAATAACGGTATCCCGGCGCAGCTTCGCCTTTTCCGGGTTGTTGAACGGCGAGTAGGTCGTCGGTGCTTTCGGAATTGCCGCCAGCATCGCCGCTTTGGCGATCGTAAACCGCTCATCACTGACAGAATGTCCGAAGTAATAGTTGGACGCGTCCTCGACGCCGAACTCCCCTTCGCCCAAATAGACGCGGTTCAAGTACATTTCCAATATCTGATCCTTCGAGTATCGGCGTTCCAGTCCGATCGCGATACTCATTTCTTTCGTCTTGCGCCAAAACGTTTGGTCCAGGGTGAGAAATACGTTGCGGGCCAGCTGTTGGGTGATCGTGCTTCCCCCTTCAGCCAGTGAACCTTTTTTAATGTCATTGATAATGGCACCGCCGATCCGGATCATGTCGACGCCCTTGTGCTCGAAGAAGCGTTTGTCCTCGACGGCGAGGAACGCGTTAATCAAAATTTTGGGCATTTCGCTGATCGGCTTGTATTCACGGTTTTTTTGACGAATCAGGCTCGTCATCTCTTCGCCGTTTTTGTCGTATATGACGGTTGGTTCTGTTTTCAAATCTTTCAGCTTCTGTTCGTTTTCCGCAATCATCCGATCTCCCGCATACAGCAGGGAGAAGTATCCCCCAATGACGCTCAAGATGAGAAAGACTGCGAATCCTACGGCAATCATCAGCAAGTTGTTCTTTTTCTTCCTGACTTTCTTCTTGGCCTTTGTTGCCATTTCTTACCTCCTGGTTTTCTCTCTCCCCCGCATCTTATATAGACGGATGCTTTCGAAAAAAGTTTCTCCGTTTGGTTTTGGCACGTGTCTATCATTCCATACTGCTTTCCATTTGTCACTGGAAAAGCCTATCTCTTCGGAGATAGGCTTTTTTTGACCGATCAAAACGATTTATTTCAGCAGCTCTTCGGCAGTTGCCACCACATTTTCTACCGTAAAGCCGTATTCGCGCATGATGCGTTCGCCTGGTGCGGATGCGCCGAACTGGTTGATTGCGATGATTTTGCCGCTATCTCCGGTGTAACGCTCCCAGCCCAGCGGCGAGCCCATTTCTACGGCTACCCGTGCTTTGACCGTCGGAGGAATGACTGCATCGCGGTATTCTTGCGGCTGACGCTCGAACAGGTTCCAGCTTGGCATGGACACGACGCGCGCTTCGATGCCGCGGGAGAGCAGTTCTTCGCGGGCTTGCATCACCAGAGATACCTCGGAGCCGGTAGCCAGCAGGATGAGCTGCGGATTGCCGCTTGGCGCATCTGCCAGTACGTATGCCCCTTTGGTCACGCCTTCTGCCGCTTTTTCGATCGTCTCAGGCAGAACGGGCAGGTTTTGGCGAGTGAGCACCAGTACGACTGGCTCGTCCGTGCGGGATATCGCGTATTTCCACGCTTCGTTCGTCTCCACTGCATCTGCCGGACGCATAATGGTCAGTCCTGGCATCGCGCGCAAGGAAGCGAGCTGTTCAATCGGCTCGTGCGTCGGACCGTCTTCGCCGACTGCGATGGAGTCGTGCGTGAACACGTACACCACTGGCTGCTTCATCAGCGCAGAGAGGCGGATCGCCGGACGCAGGTAGTCGGAGAAGACGAAGAACGTACCGCCGTACACTTTCACGCCGCCGTGCAAAGCCATCCCGTTGAGGGCTGCCCCCATGGCGAACTCGCGAACGCCGAACCAGATGTTGCGGCCCTCGTAGGAGCCTGGCAGGAAGTTGCCCGCTTCTTTGATGACGGTGTTGTTGGAATGAGCCAGGTCAGCGGAACCGCCGAGGAAGAACGGAACGGTTTTCGCCAGCGCGTTGATCGCGTTTCCGGACGCTACGCGCGTCGCCAGTTTGGCTCCTGCCTCGTACACAGGCATGTTCGCATCCCAGCCTGCTGGCAGGTGCCCTTCCTGTGCGGTCGTGAATTGCGCCGCCAGATCCGGGTACGCCTTGGCGTAGGCCGCAAACTTGTCGCGCCATGCCGCTTCCGCTTTTTCGCCCGCTTCTGCCAGGCTGGCGTAGAAGTCTGCTACTTCCTGCGGAACGTGGAATTCATTTTCGTGCGTCCACGCGTAGTTCGCCTTGGTCAACTTCACTTCTTCCTTGCCGAGCGGAGCGCCATGGGAAGCGCTGGAGCCGCCTTTGTTCGGGCTGCCGTAACCGATAATCGTTTTGACTTCGATCAGGGTAGGACGATCCAGGTCTTTTTTCGCTTCCGCAATCGCCGCTTCAATCGCGGCCAGGTCGTTTCCGTCTTCTACGCGCAAGTATTGCCAGCCGTATGCCTGGTAGCGCGCCGCCACGTTTTCCGAGAAGGAGCGGGACAGCTCGCCGTCCAGGGAAATATCGTTCGAATCGTAGAGCACGATCAGTTTGCCCAGCTTCAGGTGTGCCGCCAGGGAAGACGCTTCGCTGGACACGCCTTCCATCAGGTCGCCGTCGCCGCAAATGACGTAGGTGTAGTGGTTGACGATATCAAAGCTGTCGCGGTTGTAAACAGCTGCCATATGCTTTTCCGCCATGGCCATCCCGACCGCCATCGCGATCCCTTGTCCCAGCGGTCCGGTCGTCGCATCCACGCCAGCCGTATGCCCAAACTCCGGGTGGCCTGGCGTTTTGCTGCCCCATTGGCGGAAGTTATGCAGGTCTTCCAGCGAAACATCGTATTTCATCAAGTGCAACATCGAGTATAATAGCATAGAGCCATGTCCGGCAGACAGGACAAAGCGATCGCGGTCGATCCACTGCGGATTGCTAGGGTTGACCTTCATGAAACGGCTCCACAGGACATGAGCCATAGGGGCAGCGCCCATTGGCATTCCCGGGTGGCCGGAATTGGCTTTTTCAATGGCATCAATCGCCAACGTGCGGATGGTGTTGATGGATAGCTGATCGACAGACGTATGCTGAGTCATCTCGCGAAATCCTCCCTGTGCTTTTCTATAAGTCAATACGTAGTATCGAGTAAAACACACTGTGCCATTATAGCATAGTTCAAGTTCAAGTTCATGCTTGCTTTCATAGAAGAAGGAGGTCTTTTTCGAATGTCTTCTACCCTCTACCTCATCATTGGCATCGTGCTGGCACTCGCCGGGTTCGGCATGCTGTTTGCCGCCATGAGCAGCTCGCCCGTCCTGAAAAAGAACAGGGAAAAGCTGCGCAGACAGGCGGCGGAAAATCACCGTCCCGAGGAAGTGTGAGAAAAAAAGCCGGCTGTCCTGGGCGTTTTCCCTCTCAGGCAGTCGGCTCCTTTTGCAATTCTCCCCTGTGCTTCGCGCTTCTGGCTCCCCTCCAAAGCTTCATTCGCATGTACTGGCGAATCGCGATGTAGCAGACGGCGGCGACAACTGCTGTCCCCAACGCAATGTTCCTGTACGCGTACACGCCTGCCAGCAGCGCGTCCAGCTCGTCCGAAAACCAGTAGCCCATGAGAAAAGAATGAAGCGTCCAGACGAACGTGCTGGGCAGAAAAAACAGCCAAAACCGTCGCAGCGGCATCCGGCATCCCCCGGCAACAAACGGCACCAGTTGGCGCGCCACCGGAATCCATACGCTGATGGACAGAAGCCAGCCCGCGTATTCCTGCTGCTTTTGCCCGCGTCTCAGTCGGGCAGCCCGGGATCGGCCGATCAGCCGTGCAAGAACAGGCGCCCCCATCCTCGCGCCCGCGATGTAGCTTGCCCCTATCCCGATGAGTGCCGCCGCCAAAACGACTGCGTACCCAGCGAAAAATTCTGCATCCACCTGTGTCATTCTTGCGCCCGCACCCATCACCGAAATTTCATCGGGAACGAGTTGCCGGAGAAGTTCTTTCCCCAGTTCGCTCCAAAACGCTGCAACGTCTGTCATCCCATTCTCCGCTCCTTCTCTCCAGCCTGCTCTCTATGCTACAGGGGAAACCTTTCGAAAAGGAAACGAATGCCTTACATTTTGGGAAAGGATTTATGACAAATGGTTGAAGAAAGCGGGGCGGGCTGGCTGGGTACCAGAAGCACAAAAAAACGCGCTTATCACCGCCGCACCCTGAGAGCAGCAGATAAACACGCCTGGTTCCGGTTTTTCGCTTTTTTTGTTAGCGGCTGTCCAACGCCTGGCGCTTGCTGCGCACAGCGGACATGGCCTCCATAAACTCTTCCTTTTCGATCACATTCAATTCGTACAGCTCGCGAATCTCGTCCTCGATCAACAACAGATCCCCCTCCGGGTCTCCTGTGTAGATGAACAAGCCAAAGCGGTGCAGAAACGCCTTTAAATCGAACTCATTCGGGTTCGCTTTCAATGGGCTCCCTCCAGATCGATTTCCATCCTCGCGAGGACGGCATCGTAATCAAACTCGACAGCAAAGCCGGTAATGACGATGATCTTCGCATCCGGATACGCTTCCTGCCACGCCTCCTCTTCCTCAGGCTTCAATCCGACAAGGTAGAGCGGATCTTTGGAAAGCAGGGGATGCTCCTGGCGCAGACGCAAAAATTCGCGGCATCTGTCCTGTTCCTCGGCCGCATTCAAGACGAGGACCGCGCGCGTTACCTCATTCGATTCCCGCTGCCCCGCGATCAGCTCAAACGTTTTCGCTGTAGGCACCATGGCATTCACCTCGGGAAAGCGGTCGAGAACTTCATCCAGCCAATCATCTTCATGCCAGGCCAGGTAGTACAGCATTGCAGTAGACATGGAACCAACACCTCATGGATATATACTAGACGACTTGCGAAACGATTCTTGTTTCTTTTCCATTATACCATGCCAGGAGCGTTGCTGCCCACGCCGCTCGCTTGACTTCGACACTTCGTTCACGTAAGGTGGTACATGCAAGCAAAAAGCAGCTGATTTTCGCGTGAAACGAGGGAACTGTTCGTGAAGAAGAAGTACCTGGCTCTCTTGTTCTTCATTGCCTTTTTGACCATGCTCGGATTTGGCATCATCATTCCTATTCTCCCTTTCCTAGCAGAAAAACGAGGGGCGTCTTCCTTTCAAATCGGCGTTTTGTTCGCCAGCTACAACATCATGCAGCTTTTGTTCGCACCTGTATGGGGAAGCCTCTCCGACCGGATCGGGCGAAAGCCGCTCGTCTCTTTTGGCCTTTTCGGCTTCGCCGTCACCTTTATCCTGTTTGGAATGGCAAGCAGCTATACGGAAATGCTCGTCTACCGCATCCTGGGCGGCATCGTCTCCGCAGCGGCACTGCCCACGGTGACAGCCATGGTCGCAGACCTGTTCCCGTCTGAAGAGCGGGCAAAAGGAATGGGGGTCGTCGGTGCCGGGATTGGCCTCAGCTTTGTCTTCGGCCCCGTCATGGGCGGTCTGCTCAGCGGGTACGGGTTTGCGGTTCCCTTTTACGCGGCGGGGATCGTCGCGTTCGTCACGTTTCTGTTCATTCTCGTCGCTTTGCCGGAAAGCCTGCCCAAAGAAAAGCGGACGAGCCTGCCCAAAGAAGCGCGAAAAAACCCGCTCCCTTCTCTATTCGGCTCCCTGTCGCTTTTGTATGCGATCCTGTTTGTGGTCTCGTTCGCCTTTTCCGGACTGGAGACGACCTTTGCGCTGTTCATCAGCGATCTGTACGGCTTTACGTCCAAAGACCTTGGCTACATGTTTCTCGTCATGGGCCTGATTGCAGCCTGTGTGCAAGGCGGCCTGATCGGCAGGCTGGTCAAACAGTTCGGAGAAGCCGCCGTGCTTGCCCTGGGAATGATTTTTTACGGCATCGGCTTTTTCGCCATTCCGCTGTCCGGCAACTTTTGGGCGCTGGCGTTGATTTTGTCCTTGTTCGGGGCCGGACAAGGCATGATCCGGGCAACCGCCACCGCGATGATTACGCAGCGTACTACGCAAGGACAAGGCGTCACCAGCGGGACGATCAGCTCGATGGACAGCCTCGGACGCATCCTGGGTCCGCTGGCAGGCGGCGCGGTCTACCCGTTCTCCCACAGCGCCCCGTTTTTCCTCGGGGGCGTCCTGATGGTGCTGATTCTGCTCTGGTTTTTCGGCAGCTATCGACGGCTGCCCGACCCGGAGCCGACTGTGCAAACCTCGAATTCGTAGCCGACAGCCCGTTTGTCCGTCAAACGCCAAAGGCAGCGGAAGCCCCGGACTTTGTGTCCGCGCTTCTTCGCTGCCTTTCTTTTGCTTGCCCGCAGGCCGCTTCGCTTACGCCTCCTGCAACTGCATCCAGGCGAAGTACGCCGCATCGATTTCTTGTTGCACCTGCTCGCTTTCCGCTTGCCACTCCGCCAGTTGCCGATAGTCCGCCGTCCCCTCCGCCAGCCGTCTGTTCAGACGTTCTTTTTGCTCCTCCAGCCTGGCAATTCGCTCCTCCAGTTCTGCCAGCTTGAAGGCGTTGGGACGTTTGGATGGGGCGCCGGGGCTCACGGTTCCGTGAGACGACTTGCTTTTCGCTGCCGCTTGCGGCGCTGGCTGGCTCGCTTTGCTTGTTTCTTCCTCCCCGCGCCTGTCAGCCCGCGCTGCGCTACGCCGCTTCTGCTTTTCCCGCGCCTCCTCGTAGCTGCCGACATCATGCACGAGCTGTCGATCCTCCACCCAAAAGACGCCGTCGACCATTTTTTGCAGAAAATAACGGTCGTGGGAGACGATGAACAAAGAACCGTGAAACTCAGCGAGCGCTTCCTCCAGCGTTTCCCGCGCTTCGATATCGAGATGGTTGGTCGGTTCGTCCAGGATGAGCAGGTTGATGTCCTGATGCATGAGCTGGGCCAGGCGCAGCCGCATGCGCTCGCCGCCGCTCAGCTGGCCGATCCGCTTGAAGACGTGCTCGCCGTAGAACAGAAACCGCGCCAGCAAATGTCTCGCTTCTGCCTCCGTCACCTTCGCCACGTCGCGGAACGCGTCGATCAGCCGCTGGTTTTGGTCCCCTTCCAGCGCTTGCTGCGAAAGATATCCGACCTTGACGCTGCTGCCCATGGTGAGCGTGCCCGCGTCCGGCTCGATTTCGCCCAGGAGCATGCGAATGAGCGTCGACTTTCCGCAGCCGTTCGGCCCGAGCAGCGCTTTTCGCTCCCCGAAGCGGAGCAGCAGGCTGGCGTCGGAAAACAACGGTTTGCCCCCGTACGCTTTGTGTACGCCTTTTACGATCAGCACATCCTGGCCGCTCCGGTCGGTCTTTTTGAACTGCAAGCCCATCCGGTCGGCTTCCATTTTCGGCCGCTCGATCCGCTCGATGCGCGCCAGCGCCTTTTCCATGCTCTTCGCCCGGCGGTGAAACGCTTCGTTCGGCGGATTGGAGCGATTGCCCCACTCTTTGAGCCGTTTGATCGTCTCCTTCATCTTTTTGATTTTTTTTTGCTGCTCCTGGTAGGCGGCAAACTGACGCAGCAAGCGCTCCTCCCGCTCGGCGGCAAACGCGCTGTAGTTGCCGATGTAGAACTCCGCCTCCCCGCCGTCGACATGGTAGATCGACGTCACGACAGCATCCAGGAAGTAGCGGTCATGGGAAATAATCAGTACCGTTCCCGGATAGCTCTGCAAAAATTGCTCCAGCCACTCCATCGATTCCACATCGAGGTGGTTGGTCGGCTCATCCAGCAGCAGGACGTCGCTTTTTTGGCACAACAGCTTGGCCAGACCCGCCTTCGTCTTTTCGCCCCCGCTGAGCTTGGCAAAGGGCGTCGCCAAAAGCTCCGCGCTAATGCCCAACCCTTGCGTCACCTGCGCCATGTGCGTCTCCCACTGGTAGCCGTCCAGCTGCTCGAACTCGTCCTGCAGCTTCTGATAGCGCTGCATCAGCCGATTCAACTCGCCCTCGTTTTCGTAGCATAGCGCCATCTGCTCTGCCAGCTCGCGCATCTGCCCCTGAATGTGGCGCACATCGGCAAACGCGCTTGCCACCACATCTGCGCCTGTCCAGTCCGCCGGGTACTGCGGAGATTGCGGCAGGTAGGCCCAAACCGTTCCTTTGGCGCGGTACAGCTCTCCCGCATCCGGGGTTTCGATTCCGGCCAATAGCTTGAACAAGGTCGTTTTCCCCGCTCCGTTCGGCCCGACGATTCCTACCCGCTCGCCCGCTTTTATTTCCAGTGTCACGTCTTTGAGAACCGGATCGGCTCCGTACGATTTTTGCAAGTGTGTAGTCGCGACGATTATCATGCGTTCATTTCCTCCCTGGTTTGTGGTAACGGTTCAAAACCATGGAGTTCCTCAGCTGGCCCCGGCCGACTTTTGTCCCGCGCTTGCCCGCGAACACGCGAACAGGCAAAAATGGACGCAAAAAAGCCGCAGGCCATTACCTGCGGCATCGCAAGGGGGGAGCCACTCGCCAGCGAAAACGCCGTGCGAATCGGTCCCCCATTCTCAGCAAGAACAAACCGTTCCTGGTCGATGCATGGTACGCCTCTGGAAACTCCGTTCTGTTGTATGCGCAAAAATGGGCAGACTGGTCCCGTTGAACGAAAAATCATGCGTCATACTGGATGTTTCGACCACAAACCATGCTTGAACGGCTCCGAACACGTACATACACCTCCATTTCCCAGGATTTCTTACTCTTAACCACCATTTTATACCAGCTTCATACCAAAAACAAGCGCCTACTGTCCTTGCGGCTGCCCCTCAAACAAAGGCTTGCCCGTATCCGCATCCAGAAACGAGATCGTCGTGTAAGGCGCAAGCTTCACCTTTGCCGTCAGATAAGGATAGGCAATCACTTGCGGATACATCATCCCTGGTACAGGCTCTGTCTGTTTGACGTAAACAAACAGCTGCTCCCATTTTTGCTCGACCTTCGTGACTTGCAGGCCGTATCCGGGATGGGGAGCCTGCCCGCGGGCAATGACGTACAAATCGCCCCGTTGATGGATGCCCTGCTTTCCTTTGACAGACTCGATGAAGTCCTGCTCTTCTTTGGTCAACTGCGTTTCATCCACGAGAACAAACGAATCGTTTGGCGCTATCGTCACGATTTCCACCGCCCTTTTCTCGGCATTCCAGGCAATCTCATGCCCTGCCTGCTCTACCAGCCACCGCAGCGGCACGTACACCTCTTTGCCCCGGACGAGCGCAGCCGCGCCGCCTTGCAGCGGTTTCCCGTCCACCGTGACTGCCCCCGAATCCAGTTGGAAAACAATCGTCCGCTCGCCCAGCTTCAACTGCCCGTTTTGTCCCTGGAGCGTCCAGACCCCTTGCAGCAAGCTGGCCGCATCCTCGGCGTATACGTACGTTTTCTGTTGCTGAAGAATCGCCTGCTTTTGCAAGGCTGCCGTCTTTCCATCGACCAGCACCGTGGCCGTTTGCGTCCCGCCCGTCGCCGCGAGAGCAGGGGCTACGGCCAGCAGTTGGAGGCTCAGCGCAGCGATCATCCATGTCTTTCCTCTCATCCTTGTTCCTCCATTCCATTGCTGTCGGTTTGTTTCTATCTTGTTAGACTTCCCTTCGTTCTTATTCGTTTCAGTGCCGTTGCCTAAAAAAAATCCGCCTGCCATCTGCGCCAGCCTCCGGCTTCGCAGGGCAGGCGCGCTCAATGCAACAGCCAGTTTCCCATCAAGACCACGGCTGGAATCGTCAACAGCGCCAGCAACGTGGAACAAACCGTCGTCATCGCGCCCATTTCCTCGTCTGCCTGATACCGCCCGAACAGAATCGAGGCGAGCGTCAAGGTAGGCATGGCTACCTGCACCAGCGTGACGCTGGCAAGCTCGCCGTCCAGCGAAAACGTCGACAACAGCAGGGCAGTCAGCAGCGGAAAGACGAACAGCTTGAAGGCGAGCGGCAAGCCGAGCAGCGGCAGGGATACTTGCGGCTTTTTGCGCAAAAACAGCGGTAAAAGCATCCCGATGTACATCATGGCAAGCGGCGAAGCCAGCTTGGCGAGCGTGCCGAACAGGTGCTTGACCGGCTCCGGCGGGGCAAAGCCGACCAGAGCGGAACCGAGTCCGAACACAATCGCCATCATCGGAATATTGACCAGCGTCTTCATTCCCTTCAGGGAGAACGAGCCTTTTTCCTGCAGCATCATGACGCCGACCGTCCACAGCACGACATCCATGCCCGCGTCAAAGATCGCCGCCAGCAAAGCGCCTTTTGGCCCGAACAACGCGGCGCACAGCGGAAGTCCGATGAAGCCCGTGTTGCCCAGTCCGGACAAAATGGCGATTTCACGCCGCTTTTTCGCAGGCAGCGGCAGCGTCCTGGCCCCTGCCCATCCCAGAAAAATGCCAAAACAATTCAGAACGAGCGAAAGGATGAAAATTGAAAAAATCTGTACCAACAGCGAATCGTCGATCGGCGTCTGAAAGATTCCGTCCAGAATGATGCACGGCATCGCCACATTGACAATGATCGTAATGACCAGCTGACGGGAATCGGCCGTCAACGGCTGTCGGTAACCGATCAGGCTGCCGATGCCGATAATGACGGCCATGATGAGAACGGATTGCTGCAAGGTTTGAAATTCCATCGCCCGCTTCCCCCGCCTACATGTCTACAGGCAGCCATTGCAGCTCTGCCGGCTCGCCTTTGTCGCATGTTCGAAGCACATCACCGCACAACGGAACGGCCTTCTCCAGCGGAATGCACCAGGAGAGCGGGAACACCCCCTCGCTGCCTTCAATGACGAGCGACGCCATCACCGCGCTCGGTTCGCCCGTAGTCAAAACAAAATGCCGTTCGCCCGGCTCGTGTTCCTTCCATTGAACCAGCACCCTGCCTTTGTTTCCGCCAGCCACCACCAAATCCACATGGTCGCCGTACGCCGCATGCACGAGCGTCCGGGTTACGCCGTCAAGCTGCGCGATTTCCCGCAACACCTCATGCCAGGCTACGTGCTTTTGTTCGGTTCCGCTTGCATCCGTGTACATACGCCAGTCGTTTAGCATGCTGATTGACTCCTTTTATCGGTTCGTTATGGCCCATCTATTTCACTGCTTTTTTTCCATTAAAAAGCAGGCAAATGCCCAAGGTCGTACTCATTGTACGCTATCTGCGCCCACAACCTCAACCACTACTTGCCCAACGGCTCCTCTGTTCGCACATAGCTTGAACGCCATTGGTGAATCCTGAAAAAGGAACCATGCGCACAAAAATGAATTCATAGTAATCAAATCGGATTTGCGATTTTGGTGATTGACAAAGTCCGACGAGCCTACTACTATGAATCCATGAAATTCGATCAGCATAAAGGGGATTTTCATCATGAAAAAAGTCATTTTCTCTACACTGCTTTCTTGCCTTTTGGTGGGAATCGTTGGCTGCAGCAGCTCCGGCGCGCCTTCCCCATCCGATCAGGCAACGCCACCAGCCGCTTCGCAAAACCTGCTGGAAAAAGTCAAAGCAGAGAAAAAGCTCGTCATCGGAACGGAAGGAACCTACTCGCCGTTTACGTTCCATGACCAGTCCGGCAAGCTGACCGGATACGATGTCGAAGTCGCAACCGAAGTCGCCAAGCGCCTCGGGGTTGAGCCTGTGTTTCAGGAAACCCAATGGGACGCCATGTTCGCCGGACTGGATTCCAAGCGCTTTGACGTGATTGCCAACCAGGTAGGGATTCGTCCAGACCGCCAGGAAAAATACGATTTTTCCAAGCCGTACACGATCTCGCGCGCGGTTCTCGTCACGCACAAGGATAATACGACCGTCAAGAGCTTCGCTGACATCAAAGGATTGAAAGCGGGACAATCCTTGACCAGCAACTACGCGGACATCGCCCGTTCAAACGGAGCAGAGATCGTCGCCGTGGAAAACTTCAACCAGGCGATTGACCTGATCGCGCAAAAACGCGTCGACGTCGTCATCAACGACAACCTGTCCGTACTCGACTTCTTGAAGCAGAAGCCGGACACGCCGATTCAAATCGTGACCAAAAATGAAGAAGGCCAGCCTACCGCTTTCATGTTCCGCAAAGGCAGCACCGAGCTGGTGAACGAGATCAACAAGGTACTCGATGAGATGCAGAAGGACGGTACACTTTCCTCTATTTCTCAAAAATGGTTCGGCGAAGACATCACCAAGTAATGGTTCGTTGGCAATAGGCTACGTCACTGTTCCTATCCTAATCTACAAACATATCGGTTTCGTGGGGGTTCCTTTATGAAAAAAATATGGCTTTCCGTTCTCGCATCTGCTTTGCTGGTCGCTTTGAGCGGCTGCGGCTCCTCTTCTTCCCAAGCGCCGCAAAATAGCGCAGCACCTGCTCCAGCAGCGAGCGAAGAGAAACAAGAGCAAAACCTGCTGGAAAAAGTCAAAGCGGAGGGAAAAATCTTGATCGGGACCGAGGGCACATACGCTCCGTTCACCTTTCACGATGCGTCTGGCAAGCTGACCGGGTATGACATCGAGGTTGTGACGGAAGTCGCCAAGCGCATCGGCGTCGAGCCTGTGTTCCAGGAAACCCAGTGGGACGCGATGTTCGCCGGACTGGATTCCAAGCGCTTTGATGTCGTGGCCAACCAGGTGGGAATCCGCCCCGACCGTCAGGAAAAATACGATTTTTCCAAGCCGTACACCGTCTCGACAGCCGTGCTTGTGACCCACAAGGACAACACGACCGTACAGGGCTTTGAAGATATCAAAGGCTTGAAGGCCGCGCAAACGCTGACGAGCAATCTCACCGACATCGCGAAGAAACACGGCGCGGAAATCGTCGGGGTAGAAGGCTTCAACCAGGCGATCGACCTGCTCGCCTCCAAGCGTGTCGACATCACGATCAACGACGGTCTGTCCCTTTTGGACTTACTCAAGCAAAAACCGGATACGCCAATTAAAATAGTGGCAAAAGATCCGAACGTAGCGAAAAACGGGTTCCTCTTCCGCAAAGGCAGCACCGAACTGGTGGACGCGTTCAACAAAGCGCTGGATGACATGACGCAGGACGGAACCCTCGCAAAAATTTCCGAGAAATGGTTTGGTGAAGATGTTTCTAAGTAACCTGTTTGACAACCCGGAACGCCTGAACCGATGGATCGATATCGCGCAAAGCTCCTTTCTGCCTCTCCTGAAAGGAGCCTTGCTCTATTCGTTGACGCTCGCCATCGTTTCTTTTTTCTTCGGCCTGATTATCGCTGTCTTAACCGCTTTGGCCCGCCTGTCCGGCATCAAGCCGCTGGTGGGCATCGCCCGTTTTTATGTATCGCTCATTCGCGGGACGCCGCTTTTAGTGCAGCTGTTCATCATTTTCTACGGCTTGCCTAGCGTCGGCATCATGATCGATCCGTTCCCTTCTGCCATTATCGGCTTTTCGCTCAACGTCGGCGCCTATTCCTCCGAAATTGTGCGGGCAGCCATTCTCTCGATTCACAAAGGGCAATGGGAAGCGGCCTACTCTCTCGGGATGACCTACTGGCAAGCCCTGCGTCGGGTCGTGCTTCCACAGGCAGCCCGTGTCTCTGTTCCTCCCCTGTCCAACTCGTTCATCAGCCTGGTCAAGGATACGTCGCTGGCTGCGGCGATTCTCGTTCCCGAGATGTTTCGCAAGGCACAGGAGATCGTCGCCTCGACCTATGAGCCGTTGCTCGTCTATTCGGAAGCGGCGCTCATTTACTGGATGATTTGCTTCGTCCTCTCCTTCGCCCAGGATCGGATTGAAAACAAGCTGGACCGCTACGTCTAAAAAGCAGGTGAACCCAGATGATTACCATCACGGATTTGCATAAACAGTTTCACAACGTGCAGGTGCTGAAAGGCATTTCCCTGACCGTGGAAAAAGGAAAGGTCGTCGTCATCATCGGCCCTTCCGGCTCCGGGAAAACGACGCTGCTGCGCTGTCTGAACGCGCTGGAGGTGCCGACCAGCGGCAGCGTGCAGATCGGCGAGGTCAAGCTGGACTTTTCGCAAAAGGTTGAGCGCGCAAGCATCGCGCGGCTGCGCAAACAGACGGGCATGGTGTTTCAGAGCTACAACCTGTTTCCGCACATGACCGCCCTGGAAAACGTCATGGAAGGCCCTGTCACCGTCAAAAAGGAAAGCAAAGAGAGCGCGCGGGCCAAAGCCGCCAAGCTGTTGTCGAAGGTAGGGCTGGGCGACAAGCTCGACCATTATCCGGCCCAGCTCTCCGGCGGCCAGCAGCAGCGGGTCGGGATTGCCCGCGCGCTGGCGATGGACCCGCAAGTCATGCTGTTTGACGAGCCGACCTCTGCACTCGATCCCGAGCTGGTCGGCGAAGTGCTGAAAGTCATGAAGGAGCTGGCCCAGGAAGGGATGACGATGGTCGTCGTCACGCACGAAATGGGCTTTGCCCGCGAGGTGGCCGACGAAGTCATTTTTATGGACCAGGGCGTCATCGTCGAGCGCGATACCCCGGCCAAGCTGTTCTCGGCGCCGCGCGAGGAGCGCACCCGTCAGTTTTTGCAGCATTTGAAGGCGTAAAGCGGGCAGCCGTGTCCGCACAGGCGAAACAACGCGCGGCGGCGCCAAGCTGCTATCCAAAAAAGACTCTACGCAGATTCAAGCTTTGCGCAGAGTCTTTTTTGTTGTGCTGCCATTCAGACCTTAGTCATCCCAGAAGGAAGTGACCAGAAGAATAATGAGGATGATCCAAAAAAACCCGCCACCGCCAAAGCCGAAGCCGAAACCGCCGCGCCTGCATCCCATGGCTTTCCTCTCCTCTCTTCTCACGTCGTAGAGCAGAGCTGACCTTGCAAAAGAGGCCAGCGCTTCCTTTCAGCTTATGAAAACCGACGGCTGTCCGCGTGGATGCCTGTCTAGTGGCTCGGCAAAATAAAAAAAACAGGTGCTTGCCCTCCTCACCTGTACGCTGCCTAACCTTCACAAAGGCTTCACGCTGCCTCTACTCTCCCTTAACATGTCCGCTCTATGATGGAATTGTCAGACCCTACGATGGACATGACGTCCTCCATTCCCGCCCGAATAGCCCCCTTCTAGATCGGGCGGGCTTTTTTTCGTGGACTGGTGCGTGGGAAGGAAATCCTTTACAATACCAAACAGAAGCCGTATTTTCTGGATTTGGTCTGGGAGGTCATGTTCGCCATGGGTTATCAGCAAGCATTCGAGCAATACATCGCCGCTACGAACACGCACGACTTTTCCAACGTGGAAAAGCTGCTGCATCCGCAGGCCGTCTACTGGTTTTCGGACAAGACCTGCACGTCGCTGCCTGAAATCCGCAGCTACTTCGAAAACGCCTGGAACGTCATTAAAGAAGAAGTGTACGCCGCAACGGACGTGCAGTGGATCAGCACAGATCGGCACTCCGCGACCTGTCTGTACACGTATCGGTACGAAGGCTATTGCAACGGCGAGTTCGTCTCCGGGAGCGGACGAGCCACAAATGTGTTTGTCCAAACGGAGGCAGGCGAGTGGAAGCTGATTCATGAGCATTTGAGCAGCGAGCTGAGGTAGACCTCTGCCCTATCAAAAACCTCCCTGACAATCAGGGAGGTTTCATGTCGGCCCTTATTCAAAACGCGTAAACTTCTCCTCTGCCCGCGTCCGCGGCCGGGCTTCCGGCACAGCCTGCGGATCGAAAAAGCCGAGGTGCAAAAAGCCGACGATCTTCTCGCCTGGCGCCACGCCCAGGAGCTGATGCGCTTTTGGGTCCCAGTTGTGCTGGTTTGTTTTCCAGACGACACCGAGATTGCGCTCCCAGGCCAGCAATTGGAAGTTTTGAATCAGGGCACAAACGGCGCTGAAATCTTCCTCCCATTGCTTTTGCCGCGGGTCTTCCTTCATGATGACGATCAGGTAAGCGGCTGGCTCGTTGTACATTTCTCTGCGCGCCGGGTGCGATTCGGGCGGATAGACTGTAATCAGCTTCTCCACAAACGCTTCCTTTCTCTCGGACGGCACGAACAAAAAGCGCCATGGCTCGCGCAAGCCGTGGTTCGGTGCGTACACGGCATCGTTCAGCAGCTCCAGTACGAGTTCTTCCGGCACGGGATCCGGTTTATACCCCTTTTTAATCGAGCGGCGCTCGCGAATGATTTTGGCAATGGACACATCGTTCACCTTCTTGGCCGGACATCGTCATGTCCTGATAATGGTTATCAGTATCATATGTTAGCGTTTGCCAGCCGTAAAATCAAGCAAAATATGGCCGCATCAGCAGTTTGAAACGCGGCCCCCTTTACGGGAGTGCCGCGTTTTTGGTTTCCGATCCGATCAAGCCAAGCTCATCGGCGAGTATGAGAAACATTGCATGCGACCACAGCAACGGGACGGCAGGCTGGCCCGCCCGTTTGATCCAATCGGCATACTGCTCGGGTGCCAGCAAATGATCCTGTACCTGTTCAGGCAGCCCTGCCGCCTCTTGCTTGGAGACGATCCAGTCCGCGATCTCTTTTGCCCGCTGGCTGTTCCCTACCTGGACGTCATACCACCCCAGCCACGCCGACAAAAGCAGCCACTGCCCCCCGCCGTAATACGTATCCGCTGCATAACGGTGGACGCCACAGCCCCAAAGCAGCTCCCGCTCGATTTCCGCTACTGTGCGAGCCATGAGCGGATCCGCTGCATCGACCAATCCGTACGGCACTGTCAGCCACAATAGGCTGGCGTCTACCGCACGATTGCCCAACGACTTGACGAATCGACCATCTGCCGTGCCGTGATCCAGCACGAACTGGCGAATGGTGGCTGCCAGCTGCGAAAGCTCGGCAGCACGCATGGGCCGATACGGCTCCATCGCTTTGACTCCGGCGTAAATAGCCGCGAGCGTCACCGGGTGAATCCGTTCGCCCCATTCCTCCCAACAATCGAAGTTGGGCAGGCGCCAGCACGCAGCCAAATAGTCCAGCGTCAGGTCAATGGCGGATGCCAGCTTGTCGATGATCGCTTCGTCCCCGCTCAGTCGCACATGCTCGGCAAGCCCCCACAGCCATGTTCCGTAGCCGTCCAGCTGGAAGCTGCCCCAGTCGCCTGCTACTTCCTTTCCGTCCACCGTGTAACGCGTGTGCAAAAACAGCTCATTGCCCGATTTGCTGCCGCACTCTCCTGCCTGTACCGCACGGATCGCTGTCCTCGCCTTCTGTTCATGCGCAGTGATGACGCTTGCGCACCACGCATAAAACTGGTGAGCGCTGTCATGCTGCCCGACGCGGTTCATGGCATAGGCCGTAAAGGTTCCGTCACGCAGCCAGGCATACTGATAGTGGAGAAAGGCAGGAGACGCGAGATACGCTCCGCTCGCCGTCTGATGCTGCAAAATCAACCGTATGCTCTCCAAGATCAAGGTGTTGGCAGCCACACTCTTTCCCCCTTTATTGAGACAAGCCTTCTCCATGGAAAGCCGGTTTTGTCTGATCGGTCTGTTTCCCCTTGTTCTCTCTTTCTTTCTTATAGCATATGCAACAAGCCGGGAGGAGGCACCCAGACAAAAACCCACCGGCAACTTTTGTCCAGTGGGTTTTGTTTGCCTGTGTCGCGCAGGCAGCTGTTTTACGCATTGTCCGCCAGCGTAAGGTAATGCTGCAACTCTTCGTAAAAAGTCGGGTTGCAAGCCATCACGCTGCTTTTTTGGTTGTAGGGAAGCGGAGTGCCCATCATGGTCGTCACCCGGCCGCCTGCTTCTTCCACAATGATTCGTCCAGCCCCGAAATCCCACGCATTGAGCGAAAGGCTCACGTACCCATCCAGTCTTCCTGCCGCAACATAGGCCATCTCCAGTGCGGCACTGCCCAGAAGACGCATGCCGCGCACTTTTCCCGCGAGCTTTTTTACGATCAGGTCAATGCCCATTTGCTCGGCGCGCTTGTTCCAAAAAACACTCGTACACAAAAGCGCTTCTTCCAGACTGACTGTGCGGTCCAGATGAAGCGGGCGGTCATTCAAATACGCCCCCTCGCCTTTCACGGCGTAAAACAGTTCATCGCGCGAAGGATCGTAGACCACGCCGACGAGACCCTCTCCCTTATGATAAACGGCAATGGAAACGGAAAAGTTGATCTGCTGATGCACAAAGTTGGTCGTACCATCGATCGGGTCAATGACCCACAACGTCTCGTACTGGGCAGGGTCTTTCGTAAAGGTGCTCTCTTCCCCCAAAATCCCGTGATCCGGAAAACGCTGCAAAATCATGCTGACGACATGCTTCTCCACTTCTTTATCTACGGCCGTGACAAGATCGGAGGCAGACGTCTTATATTCGACGGTAAAAGGCTCCTTCATTCGTTTCAGACTCAGCTCACCCGCTGAACGGGCGCATTGCAGAGCCAGCTCTTTTAGCGCCGCCAGAGTTGATGCTTGCACGCATATCGCCACCTAAACCTTGACTTTTCTCTTTAGTGTACCATACTTTACCTGCGGTTACACCACACGTCAAGCAAGCGGGGTTGTTCTGAATTCCCCAGGGTCGTCCCGGAACAAAAAAAGTCCCCACCCGTCAGCAACTGACGAGCGAGGCACCCTGTTTTAGGGAGGGGCAGACTAGCAGCAGCGCGTCACCCCGCCTTTTTCAAACCGTTCGCGCAGAGCGTACATGTAATACTCGCGCTCCGTCATCGGGAAAATGCCTGGAGCGCCGTGCGTTTCGTACCAATGCTGGAGGTAACGATCGTAGTCGGGCATGCCGAAAACCGTTTTGATCGCCGAACTGACTCGCCGCATCGCCTTGCGCAGCTCTCTCCACTTTCTCTTCATGCGACATGATGTCCTTTTTCGTCAATGACAGGCCCTTTGGACTGGACGTACGGCGACTCGTACAGCGGGTACTGCTTGCCGCGCAAAATGTTGATCCACACCCGCGCTCCGTCGAGAATGATGCCGACCATGATGACCATGAAGATGGCGCAAACCGCTGCGTCGATCTGGTCGTTCAGGATCATTTTTTGCGCGGCCTCGACCGTCTTTACCCCTTGCGGCAGCGTTCCGGCGTCCAGCGCCTTTTGGAAGGCGTCCGCATGGGCGAGGAATCCGATTTTCGGATCAGCATGGAACAGCTTTTGCCATCCTGCCGTCAGCGTAGCCGCTGTCAGCCAGGCCATCGGGACGAGAGTGACCCACGAATAGGCCGCCTTGCCCATTTTGAAAATCAAGGTCGTGCCGACGGTAAAGGCGATGGCGGCGAGCATCTGGTTGGCGATGCCGAACAGCGGCCACAGGGTGTAAATACCGCCGAGCGGGTCCATGACGCCTTGCAGCAGGAAGTAGCCCCACCCGAACGTAATGATGGCCGAGCCGATCAAGTTCCCCGGCAGCCAGTTGACCTGCTTCATTTTCGGAATGACGTTGCCGAGCATGTCTTGCACCATGAATCGGCCTACGCGTGTTCCCGCGTCAATCGTGGTTAAAATGAAAACGGCTTCGAACAGGATAGCAAAGTGGTACCAGAATGCCATCAGCGCTTTTCCGCCCAAAATGCCGGAGAAGATCGTCGCCATCCCGATGGCCAGCGACGGAGCTCCGCCTGTCCGGGAGAGAACCGTCTTCTCCTGGATGTCATTGGCGAGTGTCGTCAACTGGTCAGGAGTAACCGTAAAGCCCCAGCCGTTTATCGTCGCGGCGGCCGTTGCTGCGTCCACGCCGATGACGGCTGCCGGAGAGTTGATGGCAAAATAAACGCCTGGCGTCAACACACATGCTGCAATCAACGCCATGATCGCCACACCGGACTCCATCAGCATCCCGCCGTAGCCGATCAGCGGCGCATGCGATTCTTTTGCGATCATCTTCGGTGTCGTACCGGACGAGACGAGCGCGTGGAAGCCTGATACCGCCCCGCAGGCAATCGTAATGAACAAGAACGGGAACAAATTACCGGCAAACACAGGGCCTGTCCCGTCAATAAACTTGGTCAGCGCAGGCATGTGCAGCGGAGGCAGCGTCAGCACGATCCCTACGGCCAGTACGGCGATCGTCCCGACCTTCAAAAACGAGCTGAGGTAATCGCGCGGTGCCAAGAGCAGCCAGACAGGCAAGACAGACGCGATGAAGCCGTAAATGATAATCATCCAGGCGAGTTGCACCTTGCTGAAGGTAAAGGCCGGGCCCCACGTCGGCGAATCTGCTACCAGCTGCCCCAGCCAGAGGGAGAAGAACAGCAGCGCCAGACCGATCAGCGAGCCTTCCATTACCCGTCCCGGACGAATGTAGCGCATGTACAGCCCCATCAATACCGCAATCGGCAGCGTCATGAAAATCGTAAAGGTAGCCCACGGGGATTCCGCAAGCGCATTCACTACTACCATCGCCAAAACGGCAATCAAAATGACCATAATCGCAATAATTCCGACCAAGGCGAGCACGCCGCCAACCGGCCCGATCTCTTCCTTGGCAATCTGCCCCAACGTCTTCCCGTTGCGGCGCATCGAACCGAACAAAATGATAAAGTCCTGTACCGCTCCGCCGATCACGACCCCGACGATAATCCAGATCGTCCCCGGCAAATACCCCATCTGGGCAGCCAGGGTCGGACCTACCAGCGGCCCTGCTCCGGCAATCGCGGCGAAGTGATGCCCGAACAAAATCCATTTGTTCGTCGGCACGAAGTCTTTGCCATCGTTGTTGACTTCTGCGGGTGTGGCGCGGTTGTCATCCAGCCCCATGATTTTTTTCGCAATAAAACGACTGTAAAAACGGTAGGCAACCGCATACGTACAAAATGCAGCCGTCAGCAACCAGAACGAGTTGACTGACTCTCCTCGATTGAGCGCGACGATCCCGAAACCAACCGCACCCAAAGCGGCAATCCCGCCCCAAATCAGGAGAGAGAGAAGCCATTTTTTCATTTCATTCGCCCCCTTCTATCAATTATCAATACTAAATTTTCAGTTAATTCTTTTTAATCTTAGAAAAAGGTATCATGAAGGAGAGCCTGGCCTAAACAAAAAATGGCTGAATCGCACAAAAACAAGCATAAAATGCAGCATATCCGTTTGAGCGAAAACGCATACAATAGCGGGTAAGCCTGCCGCCTCTCTTCGCTTTTCGTGAAGGGAGGCGGCTTTTTCGTCGTCCGATTCCGCTTAAAAGCCCAGCCGCTTTTTCAGCTCCTTCACGACGTTGCGGCTGACGGGCACCTCTGTCTTGCGGCTGTCCTGCATCACCAGATGAATCGAGCCTTTGAACCAGGGGACAAGCTCAGACGTTTTCGCCAGATTGACGATAAACGCCCGGTGCGTGCGGAAAAACTGCTGGCGCGACAGGCGGCTCTCCAGCTCTTGCAGGGTAAAGCCGGTGGCGTACTGCTCGCTGTGCGTATAAATGCTCGCGTACCGTCCTTCCAAGGTGGCAAAAACAATTTCGTTCGGATCGATCAGCATGATTTTGCCGTTCTTTTCAACAGGGATGCGGCGGGGCTGCTGGTCGGCCAGGACGGCTTGCAGCAGGCTCTGCAGCTGTTCTTCGGAAAAGCGCGCCGGCTCGGCTGGCGCTTCCAGCTGGCGCAGCATTTTCCGGACGCGGTTCATCGTTTTTTCCAATCTCGCCTCGCTAAACGGCTTGACGATGTAATCGACCGCCTCTGTTTCAAAGGCGCGAACGGCATGGATCTCATAGGCGCTTGCAAAAATGATGACGGGCGGCCGGACCATCGACTCCAGCAGCTCCTGCCCCACCTCGACGCCGTCCCGGTCCTGCAAGTGGATGTCCAGGAAGACCGCATCCGGTTCCCGTTGCATGACAGCCTCAATCGCTTCTTCTCCGCTGGCCGCCTCCCCGATCACCGACACCTCGGGAAACTGCTCCAGCAAATAACGCAGCTCTTCCCGTGCCGGTGCCTCATCATCCACGATGAACACTTTTAGCACTAGCACTCACTCCTATTGGCAATTGTATCGTACAGGTTGTCCCTTTCCCCGCGCTGCTTCGGATGACGATTCCATACGGCTCGCCGTAAATCGAAGCGAGTCGGCTTCTCACATTGGACAGGCCGATTCCGGACAGACGCCGCCGATCGCCTGTTTGCGTCTGGGCGAGCAAAAACGGGTCGGTGTCCATGCCTACCCCGTCGTCCGCCACCGTCAGTTCGAGCGTATCCTGCTGAACCCTTCGTGCGCGAATCTTGACCGTGCCTCCTTCCCGCTTGGGCAACAGCCCATGCTTGACAGCATTTTCCACAAGCGGTTGCAGAATCAGGCCGGGTACCGTATACCGTTCCACGCCAGGCTCGATGTCGTATTCCACATGCAGCTTATCGCCAAAACGCGCCCGTTCGATGGCCAAATACGCCTCGATATGCTCCAGCTCTCCGGCCAGGCTGACATAGCCGCCGGAATCGTGCAGGTTGCGGCGAAAATATTCGCTGAGATGGATCAGCAGCTCACGCGCCTGCTCGGGACGAAAGCGGATAAACGACACAATCGTATTGAGCGCATTGAACAAAAAATGCGGGTTGATCTGCGCATGTAGCGCTTTGATCTCCGCGTCTGCGAGCAGCCGCGACTGCTTTTCCAGCTCGGCCAGCTCCAGTTGGGTGGAAATCAGATTCCCCAAGCCGCGCACCAGCTCCAGATCGACGGCCGAGAGCATGCGCGAACGATCCTGATACAGCTTGAGCACGCCCGCGACCTCCCGCCTGCGCATCAGCGGAATGATAATCGCATAACGCAAGGGGCAATTCGTCTCTGTGCAGCCGATCTCCTCTTTGGTCCGGGCGATCATCAGCTTCTTATTCTCCAGCACTTCCTTGGTCGCCTTGGTGGAGATGCCTTCTCCCACCACATGGTGCGATGCGCCTGCGCCAACATGAGCCAGCACGCAGCGCGTATCGGTAATCGCCACAGCAGCGACCCGTGTCGTGCGCAAAATTTCCTCCGCCACCTTTTGCGCGGATTCGTAGGTCAATCCTTCGCGCAAATAGGAGAGCGTCTTGTCCGCTACCTGCATGGTCCGCTGCGCCTGAAGCGCACCGATCCGATCTTCTTCCTTTTTCACCAGGTCAATAATGATAATCAGGATGGCGATACCAAGCGAATTGACGACAGACATCGGAACGCTGATCGATTGCACGAGAGCAAGCGCGTCCGCGTAAGGTCGAGCCACGAGCAAAATAATGCTCATCTGCATCCATTCCGCCAAAAAACCTACGACCAGCGCGGTAGTCCAGCCGATTTCCTGGTTGCGGTTGCGGCGAAACCGGTAGATCAGTCCGGCGATCACGCCTTCGCTGATCGTGGAGATCGTGCAGGCCAGGTCGGTGAAGCCGCCCAGCGAATAGCGGTGAATGCCGGCGACAAGGCCCGTCATCAGCCCGACCCAGGGGCCTGCCAGCAACCCGGCTACGACCGTGCCAATGACGCGGGAATTGGCGATCGCGTCCTGATACCAGATGCCGTTGTAGGTCCCGAGAATCGAAATCGCGGAAAAGATCAGGACCATGACGGCCTTTTCCCGCCAGGTTGCCTGCTGGTTCAGGATGCTGCGGAACGCCCGCACCCGCGTAAACAGCAAGGCGGCTACAATCAGGACAGCCGTCCGCTCCGCCAGGGATATCATCAAAGACATGTTCATCGGCTCACCCTCTTCGCACACTTCCGGGCCCGCTCGGTCAGCAGCTGCCCTTTGCTCCATTATCTCCAGCGGGCAAAGCGGTGGTCAAGCCAATTGTCAGAGTAGGCAGAACAGGGTCCGGGACAGCAACAAAAGCCGCCTGCTGTACGCCTAACGTACAACAGACGGCTTTTCCTGATGAGATGTGCGCGTTACAGGTTGCCTCGACGCTCCTGCTCGCGCTCCAGCGCTTCGAACAGCGCCTTGAAGTTGCCGTTGCCAAAGCCGCGGGCTCCTTTGCGCTGGATGATTTCGATGAACAGCGTCGGGCGGTCTACGATCGGCTTGCTGAACAGTTGCAGCAGGTAGCCTTCATCGTCGCGGTCGACCAGGACACCCAGCTTTTTCAGCGCTTCGATATCCTCGTCGATTTCGCCTACGCGCTCCTTCAAGTCCTCGTAGTAGGTGTCGGGCACCGTGAGGAAGTCTACGCCGTTTTCACGCAGTTTCGAGACGGTGTGGATGATATCGTTGGTCAAAATCGCGATATGCTGCACGCCAGGCCCCTTGTAAAACTCCAGAAACTCCTGGATTTGCGATTTGCGGCGGCCTTCTGCCGGCTCGTTGATCGGGAACTTGATGCGGCCTGTACCGTTCTGCATCACTTTGGACATCAGCGCCGAATATTCGGTGGAAATGTCGTCCTCGCTGAAGTTTTGCACAGCCGTAAAGCCCATGACCCGCTGATAATAGCCCACCCATTCATCCATGACTTCCACGTTTCCAACGATGTGGTCGATTCCGATCAGTCCGGTGCTCTCGCCTTTTACCGGAGACTCGTAGGCGGAATAGCCGGGCAGGAAAGGACCGTTGTACTGTTTCCGTTCGATAAAGGAGTGCACGTTCTCGCCGTATGTTCCGATCACTGCTTTTTTCACGGTGCCGAATTCATCGGTGTATTCGGTCGGTTCCATAATCGGGATCGCACCGCGCGAAACCGCCTCGCGGTACGCCTGCTCACAGTCGTCCACGCGCAGGGCCACGTCTTTCACGCCGTCTCCGTGCTTCTTCACGAATTCCGCGATCGGGCTGTCAGGCGTCAAAGCGCCGCTGATGACAAAGGTCATGTGCTTTTGCTTCAACACGTAGGACACCTTTTCGCGCGAGCCTGTTTCCAGTCCGGCATACGCGACCGGTTCAAAGCCGAACGCCTTGGTGAAATAATGCATCGCCTGTTTGGCATTCCCCACGTAAAACTCCAGATAGTCCCAGTCCTGAATCGGGAAAAAATCGGTGTTGCTCATTTGCCTACCCCTCCGCTTTCTTCTCTCTTTGATTATTGTCAGTTTTTTGTGAATTGCGGTGATTTTTCGTTACCTTGAGATTACATGGAAAGCGCTTCCGCATGCAAGAACACGAAATAACGCGAAAACGCGCAAACGCTTTCAACGGTGAAAGCATGCGTGATTTACGTACGCAATCGAGCGCCCGCCTGGTACAATAGAGCCAGCGCAATCCGATCAGGAGGTGGGAAAGTTGGCAGGTTCATGGAGTCAGGAAGCAGCCAGGCAGTGGGATTCGTTTGCCGCCGACTGGCGCAGAAGAAGCGAGCAGATGTGGGAAAAAGGCAGCCGCCGGACGATCCTCCCGTTTTTGCTGCGGCACGTCTCCCCCGGGCAGGGACCGATTCTCGACGCTGGCTGCGGAGATGGCTATGCGAGCTGCAAGCTGGCCGAACTCGGCTATACAGTGGAAGGGATCGACATTGCCGGGGAAATGATTCGCCTTGCACAGGAACGGAGAACCCCTTTCCCGGAACGTGTTCATTTTCAGACAGCCGATGTCAGCAAGTTGCCGTTTGCCGATGACACATTTGCAGCCGGGCTGTCCATCAATGTCGTGGAATTCACCCCTGCTCCGTTGAAAGCTTTGCGGGAGCTGCGCCGCGTACTTGCGCCGGGAGGGATTCTCGTCCTCGGCATTTTGGGTCCGACAGCGGGACCTCGCGCCCACAGCTATCGGCGGCTGTACGAGGAGCAGACGATTCAAAACACGATGATGCCGTGGGAAGCCAAGCAGCTTGCCACAGAAAACGGCTTCGTGCTGCTTGCGGAGGAGCCGGTGTACAAGGAAGGCGTGACACCGGATATCGCGGGGCGCTTGAGCGTGGAGTTGCGGGAGGCAGTCAGCTTTTTGACCTTGTTCGCCCTGCAAAAGCAAACCGACTGATGCCATCGACAAAAGGCCGCTGGAACCCAAAACGGGCGATCCGGCGGCCTTTTGTCTGTTCAGCGGTAGGCGACGTTGCTTTTTTGCATCCAGGCCAGCTTGCTTGCAGTCAGCCGGGCAATCGTCGGCTCCTCTGTTCCGTGGAGCAGTCTGTACAGACGCTGGGTTTCGAGCAAATCGTTGTAGGTCAGATACGGATAGTCCGCTCTCCCGAACGTTCCATTGGGGAAATAAGCATAGTGCAAGTCGCCGTTGGGCAACAGCCAGCGGGTGCCCAGATTGACTACGCCCGCGAGCATTAAATCGGCCAACGTTTTGTCTGCCGGATCGCCAAATTGCAGGTAGCTGCTGTACAAAAAATTGATTTCCGCCAGCTGGTGGTTGAGCGAAACGTGCGTCTTTTTGGCAGGATATTTCGCAGAAGCGTAATCGGCAACGAGCCAGCCTGGCTGCGTTCCGTTCACGACGTAATGGTGGCTCGCGGCGTGCCGATGAAAGTAATCGGCGTATGTTTGTGCCGACTGGCAAAAGGCTTCCTCCGCGTACTGCACGCAGCCACGCAGCATCAAGTCGGCGGCTCCCGTATTGAAGCGGGTATCGTAAAAGCCGTCGGGTATCCCGTAGTCCTCGCTCAGCCACAGCGAGCGGGGAAGCGTCTTCCAGTACCCCTCCGGCTCTTGCTGGAGCAGGCTTGTTTTCAGCATCACATAGCCCATGTTGCGTGCTGCCCTGCTGCCTCCCGTGTACAAAAAGGAGCGCAACACGTAATTTTCGGGAATTCGCCAATACGCGTTCGCGGAAGTCGGCTCGTAGGTCGAGGGACTTTTGTAATAGTAGCCGTCATACAGCCATTTGGCGTTTTGCGTGACATCGAGCGCCAGCCAAATCTGGTCAATCGATTGCTCGCCCCATGGCACGAGCGGTTCTCTCGATTCCAGCGCCCACATCTCGCTCCGATAGCCCGCCTTGATCGGCAGTCTGATTTCCAGCACGATGCCGTTTGTCCGTTGTTTGACCTGGATCGGCAGCGCCAGCTCTGCATGCTCCTCTATGGTGCCCCTGCCTTTTGCGACATAGACGATAGGCTTCCCGAGCCAAATGGATCGTCCCTCTGTTTCCAGAAACCCGGAAGCAAGCGGCAGCGTCTTGACCTGATCCAGCGTCACGGCTTGCCAAACTGGCTGCTTCGCCTCGTTGTACGCCCGGTAGCGAAACACCATGTGCTGGCTGTTGCCCTGAACCGGGACGGTAATCACGTACGGCTTTGCCGTTTTCGTGCCGATAATCTGCTGGCTCCAGTACACGTCTCCGTCGCCAAATGCAAACTCTCGCTTTTTGTACGTGGCGCCGTTTCCTTTGCCGGTGGTTTCTTTCTCGACGGGCTTTT
This sequence comes from Brevibacillus sp. SAFN-007a, assembly GCF_051967035.1. Taxonomy (NCBI): domain Bacteria; kingdom Bacillati; phylum Bacillota; class Bacilli; order Caryophanales; family Paenibacillaceae; genus Brevibacillus; species Brevibacillus sp. SAFN-007a. The sequence continues at coordinate 166,007 of NZ_JBQCKK010000004.1, forward strand.
GCCAAGGCGGCGCCGCAGCGGAAGCGAAGACAGAAGCCGGGTCGGGTAAAAAGGTGCATACGGCGATGGCCGTCAGCAAAAGGAGCAAAACGCTGATTTTTCTGACCATGTCATCCCCCTGTCCTGAAGAAAAATTCCTCCATTATCCTTGTTCGAATACAGTAAACTTTTGTATTTATATGAAAATGATACCATATCATTCCTCACGACTCACACGGAAGTCCCGGATTCGCGCTTGGGAAAATGAATACAGAGAGCGATTATTATTTTTAAAATTATCTGATATTTTTAACCTGTGCAACGATTCTTTGTTGATCCGTGGAGGGAACTCATGAACAAAAAAGTCCGTTCCATCGCATCTGCCGCCCTTGCCCTGTCGCTTTTTTCAAGCGGTTCCGCACTCCCCTGGTCGCCAAGGGCCGCCTACGCCGCCCAGACGGATGCGCCTGTTCCGTACTATGGAACTGGCCCCAGCTATGTACAGCCTGCCGAGGTCAAAAAGCTGTTTCCCGATCCGCCGCTCGATTTCGGCACCCCTGGCTTTGCCCCAGGAAAGACCGACTTCACTACCCAGGAAGAAATGCTGGCATACATAAGCAAGCTGGCGAAAACCAGCCAGCACGCCAAGCTGGTCTCGATCGGAACCTCGCTGGAGGGCCGGGACATCCCGCTCCTTTTGTTCAGCAAAGATACGACGACCGTCAAGCAAAACCAGACAAAGCCGCTTGTCTGGCTCCAGGCGCAAATTCACGGCAACGAGCCTGCCGCCGGAGAATCCGCGCTCGTCATCGCCAAATGGCTGGCGGAAGACGCGCTCGGCGAAGACTTGCTCGACAAGGTGAACGTCGCCATCGTCCCCCGGCTCAACCCGGACGGCTCCTATGCGTTCAAGCGCTACATCGCGACCGAACTGGATGCCAACCGCGACTATATGAAGGTCGAATCTCCCGAGGTGCAGGCCGTCCACCAGGCGATTAACGAGTTTCAGCCGGAGGTCATCCTCGACGCGCACGAATACGGCGTCTCCTACAGCCAGTTTGCCCACGTCGGAGAAAAAGGCGCGATTTCCGCTTACGACGTCCTGATCTCTTCCGCGAAAAACCTGAATATTCCCCAGTCGCTGCGCGAACTGTCCGATTCGCTCTTGTTGGTCGATGCGCAAAAAGCGCTGGACAAGGAACAGCTTTCCCACCACGCCTATTTCACGCTCGCCAAGGGCAAGGACGGCAAAGTGACCGCCACCGAGGGCAGCACGGAGACGCGCATCGGGCGCAATGCACTCGGCTTGAAAAACACGCTGACCTTCCTGGTGGAAACGCGCGGCATCGGCATCGGACGGGCCGATTTTGAGCGGCGTGTCTACAGTCAGGCCGTCACGCATGCCGCCATCATCCGGTCCACCGCGGATCATGCCGATACGATCAAGACAGCAGTCGCCCGCGCCCGCGAGGAAGTCACGGAAAAAGGCAGAAAAGCCAACGACAGCGACAAGCTCGTCATCACGAGCGTCAACAAGCTAATTCCCAATCAGTCGCTCGTCGTCGTCGATGTGGCGCAGGCCAAAAAAGTGTCTGTCCCCGTCGACTGGGTCAGCTCGACAGACGCTTATCCCGTGCTGGAGCGCGAACGCCCTACAGCCTACCTCATGCCCCCGGCCTATCACGAGGTGGCCGCCAAGCTACAGAAGCTCGGGGTTCACGTAAGCAAACTGGCCGAAGAGACAACCGTGCCTGTCGAAAGCTACACCGTCAGCGAAAACAACGTAAACACGACGTACGAAAACGGTCATTTTACCAACGAAGTGACGACTAATGTGACCCAGACGACCAAGACCTTCCCGGCTGGCAGCTATGTATTCAGCATGGCCCAGCCAAACGCCAACTTCATCGCCCTGGCCCTGGAGCCGGAATCGGTCGACAGCTATGTCACCTTCAACTTCATTCCGGTCGAAGCCGGGGATGTAGTCCCTGTGTACCGTTACATGCTGGAGCAGCCTTTGCCAGTCGTGGACCCGTCCTAGAACGGGCGGTCCAGCCGCTTGACCTGGCCTTCGCTGGCGCAAAAAAGTCCCTCACCCATGTAGACTGCGGGGAGGGACTTTTCGTTTCACTCAATGAGCAATCCTATTATTTCGACCATACTTTTTTGACTTCTGTCAGGCTGCTTTGCAAAAGCTGGTCCACGACGCCCGCTTCTTTGACGTGTTCCGTCAAATCGTCGTTCAACTCGTCCAAAAGGCCGCGCGCTTCATTGACCTGGCTGGAAACCTCATCGGCAAAACGCTTTTGCTGCTGGATAATTTGCATGACGGCTGCCACTTCTCCGTTGACTTCGTGAAACGCGCGCACGATTCCATCCATTTTCTCGGAGGCTTCCTTGCTGATCGACAGGCCGTTTTTGATCGCATTGCCGCTCTTCTCGCTGTTGGCCAGCGCTTCCTTGGTTTCCTCCTGGATTTTGCCGATCAGCTCGGCAATCGTTTTAGTCGAGTTCGCCGTCATTTCCGCCAGCTTGCGCACTTCGTCGGCCACGACAGCGAAGCCTCGTCCCTGCTCACCGGCACGCGCTGCCTCAATCGCCGCATTCAGCGCGAGCAAATTCGTCTGGTTGGCAATATCGCTGATGACCTTGACGATGCTCGTAATCTCCGAAGATCGCTCTTCCAGGCGGCTCATCGACCGGGACGTGTTGGTCGATTCTTTCTCCAGCTGGCTCATGACTTCGACCACTTCCGTCATCGCCTTTTTGCCTGCCTCCGAGCGCTCGACAGATTCCTTGCAGATGACCGTCAGCCGCTCTCCGCGAACAGAGAGCTGGTTGGCGGACTCATCGTCTTTTTCGTTGATGGCCTGGATCTTCTCTACGACGTCTTTCATTTGGGTGGCCAGGCGAGCAAGCTCGTCATGCTGAGCATTGACCTCATGGTGCTTGGCAATGATCGCCCCCATCTGCTCGTACAGTCCGCGCAGTTCGTCTTTCCACGCTTCCTGCTGTTGTGCTGCGTTCTCTTTTTCCAAGGTTGTCACTGCTGCCGCTGCTGTCTCTTTTTCCGCGAGTCCTTTGTCCTTTTTCCAAAACATCCGCTTCCCTCTCCTTTTGCTTTACTTGTCTCCTCGGCGCGAATACGCGCGGGATTCGATGATCCCAGGGTGTTGCTTCGCGAGACTCAGCAAATTTTCCAAGAAATAGTAGTGTCCCTCCAACAGCTCCACATCCTTGCGCTCAAAGCGCTTCACCTGCAAATACTGCTGCATTTCCAGGGCGTAGCGCTCCAATCTATCGTGAAAGTCGTTGGCGCGAAGCATCTGATCCACTTCCGGATACTCTGCTTTTAACCGTTGGATTTCGCCGTACACTTTGCCGCCCTCCAAAATCATCTGGTAGGCCGTCCGTTCCAGCGAAGCAGCCGTGGCCGCCTCCTGCTCTTCGCGCTCCTCGCGCAAAGCGGACAAGTACGTGATAAAATGGTAGACAGTTAAAAACAGAGGTCCTAAAAATAAAATAATCCCTGCTTTGTACACATGCTGATTGGACAAATTGCTGATGAGCAGGAAAAGGTGAAACAAGATCGCTCCCAACCATACATAGATAATGATCTGGTGATTGATCTTCCCTGCCTTTTGGTGGCGGGAAAAGGCAAAGGTAAGCCCGAGCAGGTAAAAGGCGAGCAACGTAAAGCTGGCCGAGAACAAAGCCATCTCCATATCGACAAGCCAATCTGCGTCGGCGGGAATTTCGATGAAGAATTCAAAAGCGAGCACCAGCAGTGAGAACAGCAACCCCATGATCCAAAACCGGCTGACTTCCGAGTCGTTCCTCCGCCGGGAGCGGTAGCGTTCTGCACGGGATCCCTTCATAACAAGCTCTCACCTCATTGTTCTATGATTCGCCACGATTCTAGCTTTTCCTTTTCCATGCGGCCAAAATCTGACAACGGAGGCGTCTATGACACAAAATCTACCCGGACTCTTCATCTCACGTATGAAAAGCCTGCTTGGACAGGAATACGAAGCGTTCATCGCTTCCTACGATCAGCCCGTCACACACGGCTTGCGGGTCAACCCGCTCAAAGTGGCGCGCGAGCATTTCCTCTCGCTCTCGCCGTTTGCGCTGGAGCCGGTCGCCTGGTGCGCAAACGGATTTCGCTACCGGGAGCAGGACCGTCCCGGCAAGCATCCGTTTCACGCCGCGGGCTTGTACTACCTACAGGAGCCGAGCGCGATGTCCGCAGCCGAGGCGCTCGACGCCAAGCCGGGGGAACGCATCCTCGACTTGTGTGCGGCTCCCGGCGGCAAGTCTACCCAGCTCGCTGCCGGACTGAACGGCGAGGGCTTGCTCGTGGCCAACGAAATTCACCCGGTTCGCGTGAAAGCGCTGGTGGAAAACCTGGAGCGCTGCGGCGTCAAAAACGCCGTCGTGACCAACGAGACTCCCGAGCGGCTACAGGAGCGTTTTCCGCAGTTTTTCGACAAAATTCTCGTCGATGCTCCCTGCTCCGGCGAAGGAATGTTCCGCAAGCTGCCGGAAGCCGTGGAAGACTGGTCGCCGGACAAGGTGACGGAATGCCACCGCATGCAGCAAGATATTCTCGACGCCGCCAGCGCCATGCTCAAGCCGGGCGGAACGCTCGTCTACTCCACTTGTACGTTCGCGCCGCTGGAAAACGAGCAATCTCTCGTCGATTTTCTGGCCCGGCACCCGGAATTTTCCATCGTCCCGCTGCCGCAGCCGGAATGGTTCGCTCCCGGTCAGCCAGACTGGGCACATCCAGCCTGCGAACAGCTTAGCGAGACCGCGCGGCTGTGGCCTCACCGCCTGCAAGGCGAAGGGCATTATCTCGCCAAGCTGCAAAAAAGCGCCGACACCGATGCCGCCCCCCTGGAAACGCCGAAAAAGCGCAAGGACAAACGAACCGTCAAAGCCACTCCCGCCGGACGCAAGGAAGCGCTGGCCGCCTGGCGCGCTTTTGCCAAGGAAGCGATTCCCCAGCTCGCAGACGCGTTTGCCGACGAATCCGCCTTTGTCCTGTTTGGCGAGCAGCTGTATTACTCGCCCATTCCCGAGATGGACTGGGACAAGCTCAAGGTCGCGCGCGTCGGCCTGCATCTCGGTACGGTGAAAAAAAACCGGCTGGAGCCTGCCCATGCGCTCGCGCTCGCCATCACGCCCGCCGAAGCGGCTCGCGTCGCCTCCTACAGCGGGGACGATCCTGACATCCTCCGCTATGTAAAAGGCGAAGCGCTCGTCCGGGACGGGGCCAACGGCTGGACACTCGTCGCCGTCGACGGCTTTTCCATCGGCTGGGGCAAGCAAGCGGAGGGCCAGTTGAAAAACCATTATCCGAAAGGGCTGCGCTGGGTGTAGTTCGCCCGTGCAGACGGCTGGCCTGCCCCTCTGCAACCGCAAAAAAAGCCCGCCAGCTCTCATGCACAAAACCGTGCATGCTCGGCTAGCGGGCTATGGTTGTTTCCCTTTCATTCCAAACGACGTCCTCTGCGGGACGGGTTGTCTACCACCGTCAAGGAACCGTTTTTGATGTAGCGCACTATTTTTGACACGGAGATACCTGTGGCGTTGGCAATCTGCATCGCGTTCGAATTCGGATAGCTCCGCACGTAATTGCGAATCATCCGGTAGTCTTCCATTTCGTTTTGTCCGCAAACGTGGCAGCTGTATTCGTTCGGATTCATTTTGCTTCCGCATTTGAAGCACGTATCGATCATCGCTCGTTCTCCTCGCACCCTGTCCTCTCCCCTATGCGTTCTCGCATAGAGTTGTCTCTTCCCTATATTACCCGCATTCTTCCGGGACGAAAACACGATTTCACCACATCGTCATGAATTGCTGCTCCCTCCCGTTGCCACAACGCCAAAAGGCCCAGACCGCGTGAAGCGAGGCTGGGCCTTTTGGCGTTTTTCGCTCGTATGGATTACCCGCGCGGCTTGCCCGAATCGTGACGGAACGGTCTCGCGCCTTTGGCAGAGCGGCTTGCTCCGCCTCTTCCCGCTTTTTTGGCATCGGCGGGCTTCGCCGTTTTGCCTGCTTTGCGCGCTGCGATCGCCTCTGCCTTTCTGCGGTTTTTCTCATAATGTGCCTGGAGTTCTTCCAGTTCGCGCGCCAGCTTCTTTTTGTAGCCCGGCTTCACCTTGGCCTTTTTCTGCAAAGCTTCGCGAACAGGAGCAAACTGCTTGTCTTTTTCCTTTTGCTGCTCTTTGGCCTGTTGGGCGCGCAGCTCGATGAAGTGGGCTTCGCGCTCCAGCGCACGCTGGCGACGGCCTGCATCCAGGTGGCGTCCAGGCTCCAAAATGCGCTCTTCAATCGCCGCCTTTGTCGCTTTGGCGAAGCGGCTCACCAAGCTTTTCTGGCGCGGGGAAATCAGCGAGATCGCTTTTCCGCTCTGTCCGGCGCGGCCTGTCCGGCCCACGCGGTGAATGTAGCTCTCCACGTCATTCGGCAAATCGTAGTTGATGACGTGCGAGACGCCCTCGACATCCAGCCCGCGCGCGGCAATATCTGTCGCCACCAGGTACTGGAAGCGCATCTCGCGGAACTGCCGCATCAGCTGCTCGCGCTTGGTTTGCGACAAATCCCCGTACAGCGCTTGCGCCGTAAATCCGTTTTCCTGCAAGCGGGCGGTGAGCTGCTGCACGCGCACTTGCGTATTGGCGAAGACGATGGTTAAAAACGGCTGCTCCTGCTCCAGGACGTCCACGAGCGCATCCGTCTTGTCGCTTTGGTTGACCACGTAGTAAAACTGCTCGATTTTTTCCACGGTCTTTTGCTTGCCTTCGATCTTGACGTGCGGCGGTTGCTTCATGAAGCGATGCGCCAGCCGCTTCACCACATCCGGCATGGTCGCAGAAAACAGCAGCACCTGGCGCTGGGAAGGCGTATGGACAATGACTTGCTCCACATCCTCCAAAAAGCCCATCTCCATCATTTTGTCAGCTTCATCCAGCACGAGCGTGGAAATCCGCCCGAAGTGCAGCGAGCCGCGCTTCATGTGATCCAGCACGCGTCCCGGCGTTCCCACGACGATGTGTACCGTCGATTTCAGCTTGCTCAGCTGTCTGTCGATATCCGTTCCGCCGTGCAGGGACAGCACGTTCACATCGAGGTGCTTGCCCAGCTTTTCCACTTCTTTGGCGATCTGAATGGACAGCTCGCGCGTCGGGGTGAGAATCAGCGCTTGAATGTCGCGCTTGCCCGCCTCCAGACGGTTCAGGATCGGCAGCATGAACGCCGCTGTTTTCCCTGTTCCGGTCTGCGCTTGTCCAATCACGTCTTTCCCTTCCAGAATCAGCGGAATCGCTTCCTCCTGAATCGGGGTTGGTTCTTTATAGTACAGGTCTTGAATCCCTTGCATCAGCTCCGGTCGAAAGCCAAAAGACGCAAACGATTTTGCCATCGAATCCACTTCCTTTCACACGCGGTCTTCCGTTTTCGCGCACCCTGGCCTGCATGGACAGCGGATGAACGAAAAGCGGGTACCGTCCCTTGCGGTATCAACCCGTTCCGGTTGCAGCCCTTGCGAAATCCTATCCTATCTATACTAAAGGACTCGAACCAAAAATACAACCGGCCCGTTCGATCCCCCTCGCTTTTTCCCCGGACCGGATCGCTGACAACGCGCGTCACCGGGGGAAGAAGCGGGCGGTACGCCTCTCGCTGGCAAAAGGGCACAGACTTGTCCCGCGCTCAAAAATCAAGCAGGGGATGCAGCCTGCGCCACACCCCCTGCCTCTCTGTCTGGTTTTTATTTGGCCAGCTCGTAAATCGCCTGCGCGTAAATCGCGGTCGCCTTGATAAGGTCGTCGACCAACATGTACTCGTCCCGCTGATGGGCACTGTCCGGACGACCGGGGAACAGCGGCCCGAACGCCACGCCCACGTCCAGCGAACGGCCGTAGGTGGCGCCGCCGATGGCGATGATGCCTGCCTCTTCGCCTGTCTGCTCGGTGTACACCCGTTGCAGCGTCGTCACCAGCGGATGGTTCGGATCGACGCGGTGCGGCGTCAGATGCTCCACGACCTCCAGCTCGAACCCGGCCTCGCCAAAGCGCTCCGCGAGAATCGACGACCAATGCGCAAACGAGATCGAATGCGGGTAACGAATGTTCAGACGGAACAGCGCGTCCCCTTCCGCTTCGTATTCCAGCACGCCCGTATTTACGGTGAGCGCGCCCATCTCTTCGTCGTCATGCGCGATTCCCAGCGCTTCCCCGCCGTGCTGCTTGTGCAGGTAGCGGTCCGCCATCTCTATGTACACGGCTGCGCGCGCGTCGAAAGCGAGCGTCCGCAGGAAGTGAATCAGCTCCGTGCCCGCGTTGACGCCTTTTTTCGGGTCCATTCCGTGTACGGAGACGCCCTCCATGTGCAGAACGACCCAATCGCCTTTTGCCTGTGCCTGCCCTGTTCGTCCGGTCTGTTCCAGGTACGTGCGGTAGCGGTCGATAATCGTCTGGCTGTCGAGGGTCAGCGGCGCGAGTGTCGCCACCGCCTTGTCCGGCACCATGTTCATCCGCAAGCCCGCCTGCAAAGACACAAGCCTGGCTTCCGCCTGCTCCGCTACAGGCTTGCCGAGCTGTTGGAACGCCGCGTACGTCTGGCGCAAGGTCAGGTCGGTCAGACCTTTTTCCGCGTAAATCAGGGGAAAATCCGCGTCAGGCGTAAAGCCCATCGTCGGCATTTCCTCGGTTTCAAAGTACGTTTTGACGCATTGCCAGCTGGACTCTTCATCCGTTCCGAAAATAAGGCGCACGCGCTTCGAGAGCGGAAGTCCCAGGTCCAACACCACTTTGGCCGCAAAAATCGCCGCCATCGTCGGTCCCTTGTCGTCAATCGCTCCGCGCGCCACGAGCTTGCCGTCCACGATCTCGGCCGCATACGGCGGGCTGCTCCAGCCGTCTCCCTCCGGCACGACATCGACGTGGCTCAAAATGCCCACCAGCTCTTCTCCTTGCCCGAATTCGGCATGAGCGGCATAGCCGCGCACATCCTTTGTCTTCATCCCGGCCTTTTCGCATACGTCCAGGGCAAAGTCCAGCGCGGCGCGGATGCCTTCGCCAAACGGCGCTCCCTCGCGAGCGGAAGCTGGATCGAGCACGCTTTTGATCCGCAAAAACTCTTGGGTGGCGGCAATCAGCTCATCCTTGCGCTTGTTTGTTTCCTCTAGCCAATTGATGGTCGTCATCTTCGTTTTCGTTCCTTTCGTTTGGACTGCCGTCCATCAGTCCTGCTTCGATGTCCAGATCCAGCTCGACCAGGGAGAGAAGCGATTCCATCGGCACTTCCTTTTTCGTAAACTCGGCCTGTGCTTCCTTGATCTCGTCGCGGATGTTGTTCATTTCGCTGTCCAGCTTGTACGATGCCTTGGCCGCCTCAAACAGGCGCTGGCGAATGTTCGACGGAATGATTCCCTCGTATTTGTAATTCAGCGAGTGTTCAATCGTCGCCCAAAAGTTCATGCCGAGTGTACGAATTTGGATTTCCACCGGAATCGTCACCTGACCGCCCGCCATCATGATCGGATATTCGACCGCCAGATGATAGCCGCGGTAACCGCTTTCTTTTGGCGTGGAGACATAGTCTTTTTCCAAATAGACGCGCATGTCTCCCCGCTTGCGGATCATCTCGACCACGGCGGGAATATCGTCGATAAACTGGCAAATGACACGAATGCCCGCGATGTCCCTGATCTCCCAGCAGATGTTTTCGTCAATCGGAAATTGCAGGCGGTTCGCCTTGTTGTAAATGCTCGGGATTGATTTCACTCGTCCGACGGCAAACTCGATAGGCGAATGCTCCTTGCGCTTGCGCAACTCGTTGCGTATATTTTTAATTTTGACTTTGATTTCTTCTACAGCTTGCTCGAACGGCAGCAAATAAAGTTCCCAATCTAGTTTGTGCACGCTTACGTCCCTCCGGCCCGAAACTCTCCATCGTCCTTATCATTCAACATTTTGTGTGAGATATCCTTCCCCCATACAAAAAGAGCCGGGAAAACGAGCATATCCCGGCTCTTTCTCTTTACTCGATATGTCGCCTCCGATTACTTGAGCACAAAGGCAGCCAGCGACCCGCGCAGTTCGTCCGCGAGCTTCGCCAGTTGGTCGGCCGATTGGGCGATCAGTTCCATCGCTGCGCTCTGCTCTTCCACCGCGGCAGAGATGCTCTGCACGCCAGCCGTTGCCTGAACGGACGCAGCCGATACTTCCTTGGCGACCACGACGACCTGCTGGGCATCCGGCGCCATCCGCGCGAAAGCGTCGCTGACCCGATTGATCTCCGCAGAGACGCGCAAAATATTTTGCTCGATCCGCTGGAACATTTCCCCCGATTGGCGAGCCGTTTTCATCCCGTGAGCGGTCGTCTCTGCCCCCTCTGCCATTTTCGCCACGACGATCATCGTGTCGTTTTGCACGTCGTTAATCATCCGCACGATTTGCTGCGCGGCTTCATTGGTCCCTTCCGACAGCTTGCGGACCTCCCCGGCAACGACCGCGAAGCCTTTCCCGTGCTCCCCGGCGCGCGCCGCCTCGATAGCCGCATTCAGCGCGAGCAAGTTCGTCTGTCTGGCAATCTCCGTAATGACCGAAATAATCCGGGAAATATCCTGCGAGCGCTGCTCCAGCACGCGAATGACTTTCGTGGCGGCCTCCACGGAGCGATTGATTTCCTCCATGCTGAGAATGACTGCCGTCACGGCCTCCCTGCCTTCTTCGGCGTGCTGCTTCATCTCGGTGGAGGACAGGTTGACTTGCCGCACATTCTCGGTGACGCCCGCTACATCATTCGTCAGATCAACCGCCAGATGGAGCGTCTGACCCATTTTTTCCATCTGGCTTTCGCTCGTCGCCGCCACCTGCTCGACGACCTGGACAATTTGCTCGCTGGATTGGGCGATCTCATTGGTGTTGCCGTGAATTTCCCTGACCGCATTCGCCACGGAAGCGGCGGCTTGCCCGACCTGCAAAAGAATGCCGTGCAGCTGCTGTTGCATCGTGAACAGCGAGCGGGCCAGCTCGCCCAGCTCGTCTTTGCGCTTCAACAGCTTGTCGGGAACAACCGTAGTGAAGTCACCCTGGCCAATCCGCTCCGCCACGCGCAGCATCCCGCTGAAGGAGCGACGCAGCCATCGCGCCGTATAGAGCGAGATCGCCACGATGACCAGCAGGACGACGCCGTTAAAAACGATCATCGCGGTTTGAATACGAGTAGGCCCTGCCAAAATTTCCGTCATGTCGATCTCGGCCAGAATGGCCCACGTGTGCTTGGCTACTTTTACCTGGTCGAACGAAACCAAAACAGGCTGCCCGCGAAAATCGACGCTCTGTTCTGTCCCCGCATACCCTTCCGCCTGGAAGACTCGCTCAACGATCGGCGTATCGACGGTCTGCTGCAAAATCGTCTCCTGGCCGCTGCCGAGCTGGGATCGCATCAGCTTGTCCGGCCCGACGAGATAAATTTTCCCCGTCTCCCCCAGCCCCTCGCGCTGGTTCAGAAGGCGGGAAATATAATCGAGCGGCACTTCTACGACGAGCTGCCCCATCATGTAGCCTTTTTCATAAATCGGAGCGGCAATGTAGACGCCTGGCACGTTTCCCGACGGTTCGTACCTGCCCAGGTCAGATACTTCCGCACTCTGGCCCTTCGCGACTTGCTGGACGGTTTGCCCCAGCACAGAGTTGGCGTGCGGTCCCGTCAACAAATTCGTGCCGAAGTCGGACTGCGGCTTCGTCTCGTAGACGATCTCGCCCGTCTCGTTGAGCAAATAGGCGTTGGAAAAGCCGTAGCGCGCGACCTCCATCTTCAGTTCCTTGGCGTAGGCAAGCTCTGCTTCCTGATAGGCAGCGGATTCCCTGCCCCCCTGCCACAATTCCTGAAAGGAAGAAAGCGCAGAGATCACGGTTCCCGAAGCAGCCAGCGTATCGACATTTTTGGTGCGCTCCCGAAAGTAATTCTCCACCTGCTCCTTGTTGCTGAGCCGCAATGCTTCCAGCTTGGCCGCACTGCTATCCAGCAATTCCCGTTTGGTCTCCTGATAAGCAAACACACCTGCCGCCGTTAACGGTATAATACTTGCGACTAAGAGCACAATCAGTACGCGCGCGCCCAGCTTCATGGAAAAGCCCCCCATTTTCGAACATTCATCTCTGATTCAATATTCTCTATATTTTTATTATTATTACGAATATAGTACCAGAAAAGAAAAAAGGAAGGCTATACCAAAGTATCAGGCGGTCTCGAAAATCATGGCGATTTCGTCGCACATCGGCAGTTTGGAACAGTTGATGCAGTCTTTCCACACCTTCTGCGGCAATGTTTCCTTCGCCACGATCCAGAACCCGCATTTTTCAAAAAACGTTTTTTGATACGTCAAGGCAAGCACCCGCTTGATTCCCAACTGGCGGCACTGTTCGACCAAATGCAGAACGAGGTGCTTGCCCACGCCCATGCCCTTTGCTTTTTCAGCAATTGCCAGCGAGCGAATTTCGGCCAAATCCTCCCACAAAATATGCAAACCGGCTACTCCCACTACTGTATCTCCATCATGAGCGACGATAAATGACTGCAAATTTTCACAGACAGACAGTTTCGTACGCGGCAGCATCAATCCTTGTTGTGCATATTCATTAATGATTTCCAGCATGGCATCGACGTCCACCATCCTGGCCTGACGTACCGTCAGCGCTTTTGCAACGCTCATTGTACACTCCTCCACCCCACGCTCATACGGCTCGGTATGATTAAATAATTATTCATTATTGTATATAAATATACATTCGACTCTTCCAGAAGTCTATCCCTTTTTTGCGCTTTTTCACGGGGGATGTGCGGAAAATTCTTTTGTAAGTAAGGGTTATGGTATAATCAAGCAAACGACCAAGCAAACGAAGCAGAGGAGGTATTATCTTTTTGACGACAAGACGGGAGAGAAAAAAGCGGGAAACCCGCGAAAAAATATTCAATGCCGCGATCAAGCTGTTCAAGCTGCACGGCTTTGAAGCCACGACCATCGACATGATCTCGGAAGAAGCAGACGTCGCGCGCGGCACCATTTTTCTGCATTTCACCTCAAAGGAAGCGATCCTTGCGAACTGGGGATACGAGCGGCTCCATGAAATTGAGGAGCGCCGTCAGGAATGGGATTACGGCGACGATTGCAAGGCCAAGGTTTTGCGGATTTACAAGATCATGAACGAGGTGACGATCACGAATTTTGACTTCATCAAAGTGGTCGTGGAATCGTCGATGAAGCATCGCAAAGTGCTGGAGAACGAAAAGAACATGTACTTCGAGCTGCGGCAGCTGTTTGCCGACCTGATTGAGGAAGCACAGGAAAAACAGCAGTTGAAGGCCAAGTTCAACCCGCTGGTGGCGGCAAACATGCTGGAAAATATTTACTACAACGCTCTGTACGACTGGGTGCGCAGCGAAGGAGCATGGGCACTGGAAGAAATTATGGAAGAGAAGGTTTCGATCGTATTCGAAGGGCTGGTCGTGGATTAATCCAAGCGATCGGCCCTTCGAGTTGTACGGGAGGTTTTTGTTGCGGGAGCAAGGACATTTCCCTATGATGAAGAAGAGCTTTTTTATTGACCTTGGAGGTAATGACATTCACATGCGAAATGGATTAAAGCGAGAAGATATAGAGCTGTTGGCTCCTGCCGGCAACTGGGACTGTTTGAAGGCCGCTGTCGCGAATGGGGCCAACGCCGTCTTTTTCGGGGTAGAAAAGTTCAACGCACGCGCACGCGCGGAGAACTTCCGCATGGCTGAGCTGCCTGAGATTATGGCGTATTTGCATATGTACGGCGTCAAAGGCTTTCTGACCTTTAATATTCTCGTGTTCGAAAACGAGCTGGAGGATGCGCGCGAGCTGATCGACGCCTGTATTCACGCCGGGGTCGACGCGGTGATCGTCCAGGACCTCGGTCTCGTGAAGCTGATTCGCGAAATCTCCCCCGACTTCCCCATCCACGGCTCCACGCAGATGACGATCACTTCGCCGGAAGCGGTCGAATTCACGAAGCCCTTCAACATCGAACGGGTCGTGCTGGGCCGGGAAAATTCGCTCAAGGAAATCAAGAAGATCGGGGAAAAAGCGAAGCTGCCTATGGAGGTGTTCGTCCACGGCGCGCTGTGCGTCTCCTACTCCGGCCAATGCCTGACTTCGGAGATGTGGGGCGGACGCTCGGCCAACCGCGGCGAATGCGCCCAGGCTTGCCGACTGCCGTACGATCTGATGGTGGACGGCGTGCAAAAGGACATGGGCAACATCGCGTACCTCCTCTCGCCCAAAGACCTGGCTGCCATCGACCTCGTTCCTGAGCTGATCGAGGCGGGCGTGACTTCGTTCAAAATCGAAGGCCGCCTGAAAACGCCGGAGTACGTAGCGAACGTGGTGAGCAAGTACAACGCAGCCATCGAGCGCTACTTTGCCGGAGAGGACACGGGTCCGACCGAGACCGAGATTCGCGAGCTGCAGCAAAGCTTTTCTCGCGGCTTTACCCATGGATTTTTGGAAGGAACGAACAACAAGCAGCTCGTGGACGGATCGTTCCCGAAAAGCCGCGGCGTCTTTTTGGGCACCGTGAAAAAGCTGCTGGCATCCAGCGTGCTCGTCGAGATTGTCGCTCCCGTCAAACGCGGTGACGGCATCGTGTTCGACGCGGGCGATCCGACGCAAAAAGAAGAAGGCGGACGCGTCTACGATATTCTCTCCCGCGGCAAAAAGGTGGAGGGCGAGGTCGAAAAAGGCTTGTACGAGATCGTCATGGGCCGAAACGACGTCAACCTGAAGCGGCTCCATGTGGGCGACCGCGTCTGGAAAACGAGCGACCCGGAGTTGGATCGCCGCCTGCGCAAAACGTTTGAAACGGAAAAGCCGTACCGCACCTTCCCGCTGGCCGTGCACGTCAGCGGCAAGCTGGGTGATAAGCTCAGCATCACCTGGGTAGACAAACAAGCGAACCACGCCGTGACCGTCCCTTCGGAAAAGCCGCTGGAGGCTGCCATGAAGCGACCGTTGACGCATGAGTTGCTGCACGACCAATTGAGCCGTCTGGGCGGAACGATTTTCCATCTGGATGCGCGCGATCTGACCGTCAACCTGGACGGTGACTTGATCGTGCCGGTCAGCGAGCTGAACCGGATGCGGCGGGAAGCCGTGGAGCAGCTCGTCTACTTGCGCTCCAAGCCGCCTGTCTACCTCCATCGCGACGTGAACGTGTACGCGGACGTGCCTCGCACACAGCCGGTGGAAAAGCCGATGCTGACCGCGCTGTGCCGCTCGCTTGAGCAGTTGGAGGCGGCAGCGCAGACGGACGTCGATTTCCTTTACGCAGACTTCGAGTTTGTCAAGCAGTATCCGGAGGGCGTCAAACTGGCACACAAGTACGGGAAAAAAATCGGGATTGCAACGATGCGCATCCACATGCCGGACGAAAACGGCGTGCTTGCCCTGATCGCCAAAAGCAAGCCGGACGCGATTCTCGTGCGCAACACCGGGGCACTCTACTATTACCTGTCCCGCAAGGATGAGATCGACATCCCGCTGATCGGCGATTTTTCCCTGAACGTGGCCAACCACAAAGCTGTCGAGCTGTTTCTCGAAGCGGGCCTGACGCGGGTCACGCCTTCGTACGATTTGAACATCCAGCAGATGGTCGACCTGCTCCGGCACGCAAACGCGGCCAAAATGGAGCTGGTCATCCATCAGCATATGCCGATGTTCCACACCGAGCATTGCGTCTACTGCACCTTCCTGAGTGAGGGGACCGATCATACCAACTGCGGAACCCCTTGCGAGACCTCTCGCATCTCGCTCAAGGATCGCGTCGGCTTCTCCCACCCGGTGCGGGTCGATACCGGCTGCCGCAACACGGTGTACAACGCCATCGACCAGTCAGGCGCGGAGTATTTGAACGAATTCCGCTCCCTTCATGTCGGCAGCTACCGCATCGAGTTTTTGGAGGAAGAACCGGAGCGCGTGCGCGAAGTCATCCGCCTGTACCGTCAGGCCCTGCGCGGGGAAGTGAGCGGCACACACGTCTGGCGCACGCTGAAAGCAACCAACCAGCTTGGCGTCACGCGTGGACAGCTGACCAAATAACTAGCGGCGTTTTTGGAGAGGAGGCCAACCATGGCAGATTTGAAAGAGGCAACCCAGGAAAATTTAGCCGTGCTGATCGAGGGCATCAAGACCAAGCTGAACATGGCGAACACCGCCGTCATGCGCGCGGAAGATTTTGACCTCGCTCATTACGAGGATCTTTTGTACCTGTACAACATGGTGCAGAAAAAAACGGCGTTCGGCATCAACGAGATGACGGCGATCGTCGAAGAATTGGGCGCAATGCGAAAGCAGCCCTAAGAAGGAAGATCGGAAGACAAAAAAGCGTCGCTTCCCCAGCCGGAAGCGACGCTTTTTGACGTTTGGGTTGTCGGGTTACGAGGGCTGGGGCACTCGCTTGTTCGAGGCCAGCTTTTCCGGGCGCGGTGTGTGGTTGCGCAAAAAAAGCGCCAAAACCAGGGCGATGACGGTGAACAGCGTGGCGATCCAGAAGGCGTCATTCGTCCCCATGGCGATTCCTTGCTTCGCGGCCAGCTCCATCTGGGCCCGATCAGCCGGATGGAGGTGCTGGCTTCTGACGATCTCCGCCGTGTGGGCTGCGCTTTTCGTCGTCATGATCGTGACAAACAACGCTGTCCCGAGCGCTCCCCCGATGGCGTTGACCGTGTTGGACATGGCCGTCCCGTGGGGATTCAGCCGCAGCGGCAGCGCATTCAGCCCGGATGTCATCACCGGCATCATCAGCATGGACAACCCGAACATGCGCACTGTATACAGCGTGACCAGATAGCTGTAGCTCGTAGAAAGGCTCAGCTTCGTAAAGCCGTAGGTCGTGACGATCGTGATGACGAGTCCGATCCAGACCAGCCATTTCGGGCCAAACTTGTCAAACAGCCTCCCAGTAACCGGAGACATGATGCCCATGAGGATGCTCCCCGGCAAAAGCAGCAACCCTGACTGCACAGGAGTGAAGTGCAAGATGTTTTGCACGTAGACTGGAAGCAGGATCATGCCCGAGTAGAGCGACATGTTGACCAGCAGGCTGATGAGTACCGCCAGCGTGTACGCCGGAGTCTGGAAGATGCGAAACTCCAGCATCGCATGGTCGATGGAAAGCTGGCGCCAGACAAAGGCGGCCAGGCTGATACAGCCGACGAGCAGCATGAGGATGACCTCGGCGCTTCCCCAGCCCGCTCCGCCTGCCGTGCTGAAGCCGTACAGCAGTCCGCCGAAGCCGATCGTCGACAGAACGACTCCCCGGAAATCCAGCTTCGGATTGGCGGTCTCGGTCACGTTTTTCAGGACGAAAAACGATGTGAGCAAAACGATCAAGGCAATCGGCAAAACGACGAAAAACAGCAGGCGCCAGGAGTAATGTTCGACGATCCAACCGGACAAGGTCGGACCAATCGCCGGCGCAAATACCATGGCAATGCCGACGATCCCCATGGCGGAGCCGCGCCGCTCTGCGGGAAACAGGTTGAAAATGACGTTGGTCATGAGCGGCATGAGGATGCCTGCCCCCGCTGCCTGCACGACTCGCCCGAGCAGCATGATGACAAAGCTGGGGGCGATGCCGCAGGTGAGCGTTCCGGTGGCAAAAAGGCTCATCGCGGCAATAAACAGTTGCCGGGTTGTATATTTTTCCATCAGAAAGGCGGTGGTCGGGATCAGGACACCGTTGACGAGCATGTAGATGGTAATCACCCATTGCGCGGTCGAGGTGGTGATCTGGAACTGCTCCATCAACTTGGGCAGGGCGACGTTTAAGAGCGTCTGGTTCAGCAGAGCCGCAATCGCACCTGCGATGATGACGCCGAGTATGGGTCCCGGACGGATGTTTGCTTCTTTGACTCCCTGCTCGCTTGCCATGCACAATTCCCCTTTTTTGGTTCTGGTTTATCGGCTGCATTTGCGTGGATTGGATTGCTTCGTTAGTATGCAGACTTTTTCCAGATGACATTCTGGGTGGAGCAAAGCAAAATCGCAGGACTCCCCGGTCCCCACAGAAACCCCCATAAAAAAAGAACCTCTCAAAACCCGTTTGAAAGGTTCCTTCCACACAAACGATCCGCTACAGACTCATCCCTCGTACTTCCGCATGACGATCACCGCATTATGGCCGCCAAAGCCGAAGGAATTGGACATTCCGATGTTCAGCGGCAGCTGGCGGGCTGTATTCGGTACGTAGTCGAGGTCGCAGGCAGGGTCGCGCTCCTCCTGGTTGATTGTCGGCGGAACGATCCCCTCCTGGAGACTTTTCGCCAGGGCAATGGCTTCCGCGCCGCCTGCCGCCCCCAGCATATGGCCCGTCATCGACTTGTTTGCCGTGATCGGGATACGGGTTGCGTGCTCGCCGAACAATCGCTTGATCGCCACTGTTTCCGAGCGGTCCCCGATCTCGGTGCTGGTGGCGTGGGCGCTGATGACATCTACCTCGCCAGGCTGAATGCCTGCCTCCTCCAGCGCCCATTTCATCGCTCGGTACGGCCCGACTCCTTCCGGATGGGGCGCGACCATGTGGTACGCGTCCGAGCTGGCGCCGTAGCCGATGACCTCGGCGTAGATGCGAGCATCGCGCTTCCTGGCATGGGAAAGCGATTCCAGAATCAGGATGCCTGCGCCTTCTGCCATGACAAATCCATCCCGCTTCGCATCGAACGGGCGGCTTGCGGCTGTCGGATCGTCGTTTCGCGTGGACAAGGCCATTGCATTGCTGAAGCTTGCCAGCGACACCTCGTTGATCGCGGCCTCGGTCCCTCCGGCGATGACGACATCTGCCCGGCCGGAGCGAATGAGGCGAAATGCTTCACCAATTGCCGTGTTGCCGATCGAGCAGGCTGTGACAGGCGACATGGTCGGGCCGTAGATACCGTGCTTGATGCTGATCATGGCTGGCGCGATGTTGGGAATGATCATCGGCACGAGCGTCGGGCTAATCCGCTCCGGTCCTCTGTTGCGCAGCATGTCGTGCTGCTCCAGAAGCGTCTGAACGCCACCGATGCCCGAACCGACGTAGACGCCCACGCGCTCGCGGTCGCATTCCTCCAGCCGGATACCCGCGTCTTCCAAGGCTTCATCCGCTGCCGCGACAGCGAACTGGCAGAAGCGGTCCATTCTTCTCGCCTCTTTGCGCCCGAAGCGAGCCTCCGGATCAAAGTCGCGGACGATTCCGGCGATTGTCGTTTTCAGACGGGAGGTATCGAATGTATCTATTGGCGATATACCTGATTTTCCTTGGGTCAAGCTGCTCCAAAACTGCTGGACGTTGCAACCTACAGGCGAAATGACGCCCAGTCCAGTCACCACGACTTTTTCCATGGTTATCCTCCTTTTCGAGTCCTTCTGGAAACCATCTTGTCACATGTGTTATCCTATTACAAGTTATTATTTATCCTAGTATAACAAGTAACCGTTTGGGCTAAAAGGCCAGGAAAGGAAACAGCCATGAACAAGCAGACACGCCTACAGGCTCTCTCGTCGTTTTTAAAAGCGCACCGCGCCAAAATTCTCCCACAGTCCGTCGGCCTCGCCCCTGGCACCCGCCGCCGGACACCCGGATTGCGCCGCGAGGAAGTCGCCCAACTGGCGGGTGTCAGCTCCACCTGGTATACGTGGCTGGAGCAGGGCAGAGACATCAAAGTCTCTCCTTCCGTGCTGGATGCCGTCTCCACAGCGCTGCAACTGACCGTGGACGAGCGCAAATACTTGTACGCGCTGGCGCTGGAAAGCGGGCCGGGAGTCGGCACGGGCCTGCAAAAGGAGGAACCGCCCCAGATCAGCCCCGCCCTGGAGAGAATTTTGCACGAACTGCGCTCCTGTCCGACGATTGTCTCCGACAGGCGGCTGCACATCGTCGGCTGGAACAGCGCCGCGGCGCACGTCTTTCTCGACTTTGAGCAGATTCCGTACGAGGAGCGCAACCTGATCCGACTGTTGTTCACGCGAAAAGAGCTGCGGCGGCTCGCCGTCAATTGGGAGCATTTCGTCAGCGGCTTTCTCGCGATTTTCCGGGCGTATTACGGGCAGTACGTCGAAGACGAATGGTACGGGCATTTTTTGAACGAGATGCAACAGGTCCACCCCGATTTTCAGCCGCTTTGGGAGCAGAGCCACGTCAGCTCCGCGCCCGAGGTGCTGCTTGAATTTCGCCACGCCAAGGCCGGAAAGATGCAGTTCCACCTGACCTCCCTGCAAGTGCAGGGCAGCGCGGATTTGCGTTGCAGCATCTACACGCCAGACCCCCAGTCCTCGACGGAAGCGAAGCTGCGCCAGCTCATTGACCGACCTGCTTCCGAGACGGCCCACTGAGCCACGCTCGACAAAAAGACCAGCGCGCTCTCACCCGAGCCGCTCTCCCCTGTCAGGATGCGACTGACAAAAGGAGAGCAGCTCCCTGGAGCTTTGCTGGTCTTTTTTTACCGAGGGAACGGGGGGAACGCGTTCCATCCGTGCCCCGCCCGTAACGCGCTACCGCTTGCGCACGGTCAACAAGCCTGCCTATCCCGCCTGCCGGTCAATGATTGACGATTCCCACCCGCGCTTCCGAAGAAGCAAGGTGGCCCGCTTCCTCGCAGCCTTCCTTCCACAAAAGGTAGCGGATACTGTCCGCAAGCGCCTCCCAGCTCGCCTCGATCACATTGGTAGAGACGCCGACCGTGCTCCACTTTTCGCCGTTGCTCGCCGATTCGATCAGGACGCGGACTTTGGCTGCTGTCGCTCCGTTTTCGTCCAGAACACGCACCTTGTAGTCGGTGAGGTGCATGTTGGCGATACAAGGATAATAGCCCTCCAGCGCTTTGCGCATGGCGTTATCCAGCGCGTTGACAGGACCGTTTCCGTCCGCTGCCGTATGGACGGTCTCGCCATTCACGCGCAGCTTGACCGTCGCCTCGGACGTGATCGACTGACTGGATGCCTTTTCCAGCAAAATTTTGAAGGAGTCGAGCGTGAACAAATGCTTCAGCTTGCCCGCCGCTGCAAGCAGCATGAGCGTGAGCGAAGCTTCCGCGCCCTCGTACTGATAGCCCTGAAACTCGCGCTCTTTAATGCGCGCAATGATCTCGCGGGTCTTTTCCCGATCCAGCGACAGATCAATCTCCAGCTCTTCCAGTTTGGCGAGCAGATTGCTCTGGCCAGCCAGCTCGGAGACGAGCACGCGCCGCTTGTTGCCGATATTCTCCGGCTCGATGTGCTCGTACGTCTTCGGATCGCGCAAGACCGCGCTGACGTGAATGCCGCCCTTGTGCGCGAAGGCGCTGTGCCCGACAAACGGCTGGTTGTTGGGCAGCGTCATGTTGGCGATCTCCGCCACGTAGCGCGACAGCTGCGTCAACTCTTGCAGCTGCTCGCTGCTCACGCATTGGTATCCGAGCTTGAGCTGCAGATTGGGCACGACAGAAATCAGGTTGACGTTTCCGCAGCGCTCTCCGATGCCGTTGATCGTTCCTTGTACCTGCCTGGCTCCGGCTTGCACCGCCGCCAAGGCATTCGCTACGGCCACACCGCTGTCGTTGTGCGGGTGGATGCCGAGCGGCGTGCGCAGATGTCCGACAGCCGCCTTGACGATCTCGTACACCTCATGCGGCAGGCTTCCGCCATTCGTATCGCAGAGGACGATCCAGTCCGCTCCGGCCTCCTCGGCGGCTTCCAGCACGCGCAGGGCATAGCGGGGATTCGCCTTGTAGCCGTCGAAAAAATGCTCCGCCAAAAACAGCGTCGTCAAGCCATGCTGTTTCAGAAAAGCCACCGAATCGGCGACCATGCGCACGTTTTCTTCCCCTGTCGTTTTCAAAGCGTCTGTGACGTGCAAATCCCAGGACTTGCCGAAAATCGCCGCCGCCTGTGCGCCACTTGCGATCAGGGCTTGCAGGTTGTCGTCCTCGGCTGCGGCCACATTCGGGCGACAGGTGCTGCCAAACGCGGTCACTTTGGCGTGCCGGAGCGGAATGTGACGGATGCGTTCAAAAAACGCCATGTCCTTCGGATTGCTCCCCGGCCAGCCGCCTTCGATAAAATCCATGCCGAACTGATCCAGCCGCTGCGCGATCTTGAGCTTGTCTTCCACCGACAGGCTGATCCCCTCTCCCTGCGTCCCGTCTCGCAGGGTCGTATCATACAGATACACCTTGCTGTTCATGTTTCTTCTCCACCTATCTCTGGTATTTTTCTGAATAATCATATCATTCGAATCTTTTGACGTTACCCAGTATACCATAGCCCAAATGGATTGAAAACGCAGGAAAATCGCGGCTTTTTCTATGTCCGCGAGGCAAGGACAAAAGCAGCCGTCTGCTTGATCGCTTCCTCCAGCGGAGCCGAAGTACCCGCAAACGGATGGCGCGTGTTGAAGGTATGATCGCCGTCTTTTATCCAGTGCAGCTCGCTGTTTTTCGCAGCCTGGTGGATTCTTTTGGCGGCCTCTACCAGACGGACGTAATCTTTTTCTCCGCTAATGATGCACAAAGGCTTTTCCATGGCCGCTGCTTTTGCCACAATGTCATACTCGTCCCGATGCTGGTCGACATCCTCAATCACGACACGCGTAATCGGCATGTTTTGGCCTGTGCGCGCATTCGCTATGTACCCGATGCCTGTCTCCGCGATCTGCTTACGCAGCGCCGGGTCGAACAGGTTGACGTCATCGATGCCGTTCCAGGTCACGATACCCGTCACATGCGGATTTTTTGCGCCAAACAGGATAGCAACTCCGCCGCCTTTGCTATGCCCCAGCACGTACAGCTTCGTTTTGTCCACATAGGCGGGCAAAGGAAGCTGGCCAGACACGATCCGCTCGACCAGCGCATCCAGGTCGGCAAGCTCGCGGGCATACGTGTTGATCCCGAACTTTTCCAGCTCATCGAATTCGGTCAAGCTCTCTCCTACCCCGTTGCAACTGAAATTGAAGCGAATCGTCGCAATGCCTCGCTTCGCCAACTCGTCGGCGACGTACGGAAAGCTGCCCCAGTCCTTGAAGCCTTTGAAGCCGTGACAAAAGATCAGCAAGGGCTGCGCAGACCCGGCCGCTTCCTCCGTATGTATATTTCCTCTCAGCGTCAATCCTTCTCCCAGATCCAGGGAAAACGCTTCCTGTCCCATACTCGTTCTCCTCCCTCGTTCCATGATGGTCGCCTGTTTGGCAGCCTCGCACGTTTCTCGCTGTCCGCCCTGGGCGACCGACACTTTTATTATGCCGCAACCCTTGGGCAAAAGGAATGAGAAAGACCCTCCAGTCTATGAAGGGTCCCGTCAACCGAGTGAGCGGTTTTTTCTCGTTTCGTCTTGGGCAAGCAGATATAATGCGTATTCCAGCGGTCTGCGCACCGCCTGAAGGTAGCGTCGATACTCGCCCAATTGCCTGAATATTTCCCGGCCCGGCTTCGGATTGATCTCGATGATCCATACCCGGCCGTGCACATCCACGCCCAGATCAAAGCCAAACTCCATCATCTGGCCGAAATGCTGCTCGATGCGCGCCACCGTTTGCAGGACGAGCTCTTTGCATTCCAGCACGATTCGCCTTGCTTCCTCCGGCCCGAAGCGATGGACCAAAAAAGGAATGGCCGGCATCGCCGTGCCTCCCCCGTGCAAATTCGAAGTCGAGGATCGCGTCGAACCGATGCGGATTCCCATGCCGGTCAGCCGCCAGGTGCCTTCTCCGTCCTTTTGCACCAGCACTCTGGTATCTACGGTTCGCCCCGGCACCAGGGACAGTTGCAGCCCTTGCTGGAGGAAAAAGTCTTCCTTTCCGTTTTTCTCTCGCTGCATCCACGCCTCCAGCCGCTCGCATACTTTGGCGATGGACGAGAGCATTTCGCTGCTTTTCGCCTGTTGCTTCGTTCGCCCGTGCAGCGAATAGCCCACTGCGGTTTTTTCCACGCGCAGGATGCTCCTCCCGCCCGAGCCGTTCGTCGGCTTGAGATACACCTGGCGATGGCGCGCCAGCATGGAAACGAGCGTGCTTCTGGCGTAGGCGTGCGTTTCCGGCAGCCATCTCGTCAACAGCGGGTCTTCCTGCAAGATTTGATGGAGGTTGAATTTATTGGTGAAACGGTTGTTGGCATAGCGGAACCAGTTTTGCTTGCGAAACGGCGGGTAGCGGCTATGCTTCGCCAGCGGATAATACCGGTAGCGGTCGATGACGATGTCCGGCCAGTCGAACCATTCGCTCTTCCAGCCTTTTTCGGCGGGGACGAAGCCTTTGATCCTGCGTTCGGCCAGTTGGACATCCTGCAGCCCGAAGACAAAAACCTCCGCTCCCATGCCGTTGCCTTCCTTGACCAGGCGACGCAAAAATCCTGGCTCGACAAATCCGGTTTCTCCCCGATAGGTCAGTATGCCGATCCGTTTTCTCACAAAAGGCCGTCCCTCCTTTGTTCACCCGTAGCCGTGTGCGATGCGCGACGCCTCATTTCATCAGTTTATGGCAGCAGACAAAAAAAGCGCCTTTGCCACCGCTAGGCAAAAGCGCATCTTTGCACATGAAAAGGGAACGGTTTACGCTTGGTGCGTTTCCAGGTAATGAAGAGCGGTTCGTCCCAACAGCTCTCCGGCAATGAGCATGGCATCCTCGTCGATGTCAAAGCGCGGATGGTGGTGCGGATAGTTCGCCAGCTTGTCCGGATTGCCCGCCCCGACAAACAAATACGCGCCAGGGACCTTCTCCAGGTAGTACGAAAAATCTTCTCCGCCCATCAGCGGCTTCATCGGCTCCACGCGCTCAGGGCCAAACGCCGCCACTGCCGCTTCACGGGCGATTTGCGCTTCCCGCTCATGATTGATGACAGCCGGGTAGCCGCGCTCGTACGATACGATCGCTTCGCCGCCCATCATCTTCGCCGTGCCGATGGCGATTTCGCCGAGACGCTGCTCCGCGCGATCCCGCACGTGGGGCAAAAACGTCCGCACCGTTCCTGTCAGGCGACAACTGTCCGCGATAATATTGTTGTTGTCCCCGCCATGAAACGTACCGACTGTCACGACGACGCTTTCCAGCGGACTGACGTTGCGGCTGGCAATCGTCTGCAAATTCGCGACGATTTGCGAGCCGATCACGATGGAATCGACCGTTTCCTCGGGAACGGCGCCGTGGCCGCCCCGCCCTTTGATTTCGATCACGAAATCGTCCGTGTTCGCCATGATCGGGCCACTGCTGATGAACACCTTGCCCACTGGCAGCATGGACCAGAGATGGACGCCAAACACCGCATCGACGCCATCGACTGCCCCATCCTCGGTCATTTGAATCGCGCCGCCCGGCGATTCTTCCTCCGCATGCTGAAACAAAAAGCGGATTTCTCCGGCAAACTGGTCGCGATGCGAAGCGAGGACGCTTGCCAGCCCCAGCAGTTGGGAGGTATGGGCGTCGTGACCGCATGCGTGCATGACGCCGGGAACGGTTGATTTGTACGGCACGTCTTTTTGATCGTGAATCGGCAGCGCGTCAAAATCGGCGCGCAACGCCACGACCTTGCCCGGACGGCTGCCCTTGAGCACTCCGACCACCCCGCGTCCGCCTACTTTTGTCCGCACTTCGTCCAGATTCAGTCCTCGCAAAATTTCTGCAATCATCGCGGGCGTCTTTTCCTCCTGAAAGGAAAGCTCCGGATATTGATGCAGATGGCGGCGCCACGAGATGATCTGCGGCTCGATTTCTTTTAGCAACGATTTCAATTGTTCCTGCAAGGACATCGGTTTCTCCCCTCTCCCCGGGTGTACGTTTTTTGCCTCTCTGTACCATCATAGCAAAAAACATGGCAAAAAAGCGCCCATCCGGGAGAAGCTCCTTACCCGATCTCCAGTTCGCTCCGCTTTCTGTCCGCAAACACGACCACTGTCGTAAAGCCTGCCCGCTTCAACTGCGCCTGCGCCTCGGCCAGATGCTGTCCCACCTGATCGGGAGCCGTCGCATGCGAAGACAGCGTGATCGGCACCTCGTGCTGCGCGAGAATGTGCAAAAAGCGGTAGCTCGGGGAAAACTCGCGCAGCGACTGGCCGCGCACGTCCCCGGCGTTTAGCTCGGCGGCCATGTCTTTTCGCCTAAGCGCCCGCGCGATCCGCTGGTAGTAAGGCAAAAGCGCCGTTTCGTCCGGCGTCGGCCCGAATGCTTTGATCCCGTCAAGATGCACCATGACATCAAACAGGCCGCTTTCAATCGCCTGCTCCAGCACATCGAAATAGCTGCTGTACAAGCCCGCTGGCGCCACTCTTTCCCAATGCTCCTGGACGTCCCGAACGGGAAGACCCCATCCCCCGGGAAAATGAACCGCGCCCATGCACACGTCCCACGGATACTGCCCGATCACTTCACGCAGGACGTCTTCTCCGCCCGGAAAATAATCCAGCTCAATCCCGATGCGCAGCGCAAGGCCATCCTCCGCCCATCGCTCGCGCTCCTCGGTCAGAAACGCGACGTAGGCCGGAAGCGAGTCGTTCGCCATCTGCGCCAGCCAGCGCCGTTGCGCCCTGCCCAAGCGGTCGTCACCTACGCGAATGTGCCGCTCGTAGTAGGAGCGGTACTCCGCAAATCGGTACATATGCTCCACGACACACACCTGCGCAATTCCTGCCTGCTTGGCCCGGACGCGATACAAGTCCAGCCACTCCCTGGAGTACGGGCCGCTCTGGAGCCTTTGGGCCAGCCCTTTGACCAGTTCGCTGGCCCAGCCTCGGCTTTCGCTCTCCTCCTTGTCGTCCAAAAACGGCCGGAGCGCGCAAGCCTGCCCGACCAGCCAGTCCAGCGAGTACGGCCCTTCTTCCAGATGCACGTGAAAGTCGACTTTCATCCTATTCCTCCCGCGGTTTGTCCACCTGTTTTCTACTGTTTGTATGCGAGAGGGCGCTGTGATATGTCTGCGTTACGAGCGAGCAAGCCCGCCTGCACACGCTACTTTGGCATCCACAGTCGCGTTTAACTAGATTCTACCAGCCCATAATGAAACGATTGGGCAGCATGAGCGGCGAACGTAAGGAAAAGTATAAAGAGGGGCTGTCTCTCAGTAGATTGTCTACTAAGGGACAGCCCCCTCTCTTCCCTAGAATCGCCGACCCTCTATTTTTTGCGCTCGTACACGTAAAACGTATGCGGATGCACGTTTTTCTCGTCCACTACACCCTCGCGCTTGTCCACCAACACAAACGCGTCGCGGTCCCAAGCCGGAAAAAACGTGTCGCCTTCCGTCTCCAGATCAATTTCCGTAATGTACAGCCGATCCACGACATCCAGAAACTGGCGGTAAATCTCGGCACCGCCAAAAATGATGACGTCGCCCAGCGCGAGCACCTCTTCTTTTGTATGCACGACCTCAACGCCCTCCGGATGAAAGTCCCGGCTGCGGGTCAGCACGACATTCCGTCTGTTCGGAAGCGGCCTGCCGATCGACTCGAACGTCTTCCTGCCCATGACAATCGTTTTTCCCGTCGTGATCTCCTTGACGTTTTTCAAGTCGGCTGGCAGGCTCCACGGCATGTCGCCGTCTTTGCCGATCACCTGATTTTTCGCGTAAGCCACGATCAGGCTAATCATACCGCCACCTCGCCCTTGATGTGCGGGTGGGCCTCGTAACCGACAATCTCGATATCGTCATAGGTGAAGTCAAAAATGGACGTGACCGCCGGATTGAGCTTCAGCTTGGGCAGCGGCTTCGGCTCGCGGGTGAGCTGGAGCTTCACCTGCTCGATATGGTTCACATACAGGTGGGCGTCGCCCAGCGTGTGGACAAAATCGCCGACCTTGAGCCCGGTGACGTGCGCCACCATGTGCGTCAACAGCGCGTAGGAAGCGATGTTGAACGGCACGCCCAAAAACGTATCGGCACTGCGTTGGTACAGCTGGCATGACAGCTTGCCGTCCGCGACGTAAAACTGGAACAGCAAATGGCACGGCGGCAGCGCCATCTCGTCCAGCTCCGCCGGATTCCACGCGCTCACGACCAGACGGCGGGAGTCCGGATTTTTTTTGATTTCCTCCACCACCCATTGGATCTGGTCCACGGTTTTGCCGTCGCGCCCGGCGAAGGAACGCCACTGCTTGCCGTACACCGGGCCTAAATCGCCGTTCTCGTCTGCCCACTCATTCCAGATTCGCACCCCTTTTTCCTGGAGATAGCGAATGTTGGTGTCTCCAGACAAAAACCACAACAGCTCGTGGATGATTGATTTCATGTGCAGCTTTTTCGTCGTAACCAAGGGGAAGCCCTCGCTCAAATCAAACCGCATCTGATGCCCGAAAATGCTTATCGTGCCTGTGCCTGTCCGATCTTCTTTCGTGACGCCTTCCGCCAAAATGCGCCGGCACAAGTCCAAATATTGTTTCAACCCCATCAACTCCTTCGTCCTCTATACTAAACAACCCCTGCCAAAATGGAAAGCCAAGATTCCATCCATGCTATAATGAGCGGGATGATTTTCACTTCTGTCACGGAATTTGAGCACGCACAGAAAGCAGGATGAACATGGACGACAAGACGCCAAGGACGAGAAGAAAGCCGTTATACAAGCAAATTGCCGAGCAGATCGAGCAGCGCATCACAAGCGGCGAATTCGGTCCGGGCAGCAGCCTGCCCTCGGAGCGCTCGCTGGCAAAAGAGCTGGGCGTCAACCGTTCGACGATCGTCGCCGCCTACGATGAGTTGCAGGCAGCCGGGATCGTGGAGCGCAGGCAGGGAAGCGGAACGCTCGTCAGCCAGGACATTTGGGGCTTGGCGCGCACGCGGGTACCGAATTGGCGGCATCTGACCGAGACCGGATCGTTTCGTCCCAATCTGCCGCTGATTCGCAAAATCCGCAGGGAAACGCAGGATAGCGAGCTGATCGATTTGGCGAGCGGGGAGCTGTCGCCTGATCTCGTCCCCCGCCACGCGCTGCGGCAACTGATCGGTCCGGACGACTTTCCCGCGCACCTGGGCTACGAGCATCCGCAAGGCAACGGGTCGCTGCGCGAGACGCTGGGTGTCCATATGCAGGAATGGCGCGGCATCGAAGCGCCTGCCCCTTCCATCATGATTACGTCCGGGGCGCAGCAAGCCCTGCACCTCGTCGTGCAGTGCCTGCTCAAGCCAGGCGACGCCGTCGCGATCGAGACGCCTTCTTACTGCCATTCCTTGCCGCTGTTCCATTCGGCTGGAGTGCGCACCTTTTCGCTTCCTGTCGAGCGACATGGCATTGATCCGGACCAGTTGGCCGAGCTGCATCGCAAGCATCGGCTCAAAATGGTGTTTCTCAACCCGAATTTTCAAAACCCGACAGGCGCGCTCCTGTCGCTTGCCCGTCGCAAGCAACTGCTCGCGTTTTCCGCCGAAAACGGCATTCCGATCATCGAGGACGATCCTTACAGCCTGACTGCCTTTTCCAAGGAGCCGATTCCTACGCTCAAGTCACTGGACAAGCACGGCACGGTTCTGTACATCAGCTCGCTGACGAAAATCGTCGCGTCCGGCTTGCGCATCGGCTGGATCGTCGGCCCGCCAACCGTCATCGAGCGGCTGGCCGACGCGAAGCAGCAGTTTGACTTCGGGCACAGCATTTTTCCGCAATGGCTGGCCGAGCGCTTTTTGGCATCCGCCGAGTTTGCCCGGCACGTCGATCGGTTGCGCACCCAACTTGCCATCCGCCATGACCAGCTGTTTTTTTCGCTGCGGGAAACATTTGGCGAACAGGTCGACATGACAGAGGCACAGGGCGGCATTCATCTCTGGTGCCGCTTTTTGGGAAAAGGGAACGACGAGCAGCTTCTGACAGAAGCCGTGAAGCGGGGCGTCGTCTTCGTGCCTGGCCATTTGTTCGGAGCAGCGCCGGGCCATGTGCGGTTTACGTTCGGAAGAGCCTCTCTCGAACAAATTCCTGTTGCAGTCGAACGGTTTGCGGAAGCTTTTACCGCAAGTGGATGAGCAAAAAAACCGCAAAGTGGATGGCTACTTTTTGCAGCGATCGGTATATGATCGTAGCAGAAAGCCTACAACCATCTGCATCCTGTGTGGACCGCGCAGGATGACTGTGTGAGACAGAAAGGACGATTGGGTCGTCATGACTATTTTTCCCTTTGTTGTTGCCGTCATCATCCTTGTCCTCTGTGCGTTGGTCGGGACGGTTCTCATCGGGCGGAAGCCTGTAGAAGCCAAGCCGCGCAGCTTCAGGCAGCGTTCGCGCAATTTGCTGCTCCTATACGGGGGGATTACGTCGATGCTCGTCATCGCCCTGGCCGTCTTTCTCTACAACCTCTAAGACTGTTCTCGCCAGCCACGGACGTTGTTCCGCTAACAAGAAGACGCCGTCTGCCCTTTTCGGGTATGACGGCGTCTGGAAGGATAAAGATGACGGGTCAGTCATCTGCTGTTTTTGCCTAGACAATTTTGCGCGCCACATTGGCGGCTTGCAATCCTCGCTGTCCATTCACAATCTCAAACACAACCTGCTCGCCTTCCTCCAAATTCCGGTAGCCTGTGCCTGTGATCGCCGAATAATGCACGAACACGTCAGGGCCTCCATCCCGCTCGATGAATCCATACCCTTTTTCCTTGCTGAACCATTTTACTTTCCCTTGAATCATTGCGTTTCCTCCCTGTCATCAGTGCAGCTCTTACGCTTACTTCATCCTATGCGGGTGCGCCGGAAGTGGATATACGGTAAAATAAATAAAGTACGATCCAAGCGTATCAGGAAGGAGTGGAACACGGAGATGAAAAAAGCATGGATTCTCGGATGCGCGCTGCTCTTGACAGCCTGCTCGGAAATTTCCGAAGGCGTCCAGACAGCGCAGCAGGCAGTGGAAACGGGCAAACAGGCGATCGAGGCAGGAAAACAGGCAGTAGAGGCGGGCAAGCAGCTGGCGGAATCGGAAATCGCCCAGCAACTGAAGACCTATCTCCAGCAAAAATACGAGTCCTCAGAGCCTCTGCGCAAGGCCATGTTCAGCGGGGACGGCCAACTGCTCGTCAACCAGCTGCAAGAGACCGAGCTGGCCAACTTCAGCTTTTACAAGTCTGATCTGTTCGGAGTGGAATACACAGGCAAGCTCGCTGGCGACGGTTCTTTTCAGGTGCTCAAACACGATTTGAACAACCCGGGCGCAGAGCCAACCGTCGTAAAGGAATTCAAGGTAACCCTGGATAACAATGGACAGATTCAAGTACAGTAAAAAAAGGAATCGTTTGAAGATATAACCTGCGATGGAAAAATCGCAGGTTTATTCAGTTCATTTAAAAACTTTTTATTGCTTCTCTCCTAAATTTTCTGTGTTTTAATATAGATTTTCATACTTGGGCATGATATTGTGTAAGACGTTACTATTTATTTATATTAAAAAATACTTACAAGAGGTGCTATCCATGAATATGCTGCTCACGTCCATTATTGTGTACATGGTAGGCATGCTGCTCATCGGCTACTATGCCTACAAGCGTACCTCCAACTTGAGTGACTACATGCTTGGCGGCAGGTCGCTCGGACCAACTGTAACCGCTCTCAGCGCTGGCGCCGCCGACATGAGCGGCTGGCTGATGATGGGATTGCCGGGTGCGATGTATGCCACGGGTATTAGCGCATCCTGGATCGCCATCGGCCTGACGCTCGGCGCGTATGCCAACTGGCTGTATGTGGCACCGCGTCTGCGTACGTACACGGAAGTAGCCAACAACTCCATTACGATTCCGGCTTACCTGGAAAACCGCTTTGGCGATGGCTCCCGAATCCTGCGCCTCGTCTCTGCCCTTGTCATCATGGTCTTCTTTACGTTTTACGTCTCGTCCGGCCTCGTCTCCGGCGGTGTCCTGTTTGAAAACACGTTTAACATGGACTACCAAACAGGCTTGTGGATCGTTGGCTTAGTTACTATCGCGTACACGCTGTTTGGCGGATTCCTCGCCGTAAGCTGGACCGATGCGGTGCAAGGACTGATTATGGTGATCGCACTCGTCATGGTGCCGGTCGTGACCATCCTGACCGTTGGCGGTGTGGGTGAAACATTTACGACCATTCGCTCGGTTGATCCGTCCCTGCTCGATATTTTCAAAGGAACAAGCCTACTTGGGATTATTTCCCTGTTCGCCTGGGGGCTCGGCTACTTCGGACAGCCGCACATTATCGTCCGCTTTATGGCGATTACTTCCATAAAGGAAATTAAGAAAGCGCGTACAATTGGAATGAGCTGGATGATTTTCTCCGTAGCTGGCGCCATGTTTACCGGATTGATCGGGATTGCGCTGTACGCGAAGCAAGGCTGGACGATTGCCGATCCGGAAACGATCTTTATTCAGCTCGGTACCGTGCTGTTCCACCCGCTCATCACCGGCTTTTTGCTCGCTGCGATTTTGGCTGCAATCATGAGTACCGTTTCTTCCCAGCTGCTCGTAACCTCCAGCTCGCTGACGGAAGACATTTTCAAAACGTTTCTCAAGCGCTCGGCGTCGGATAAAGAGCTGGTCTTCATCGGCCGCCTCTCCGTCCTGATCGTCGCCGTCATCGCCTTCCTGCTGGCACTTGACAAAAACGATACAATCCTCGATCTTGTCGGATACGCCTGGGCTGGATTCGGTGCTTCGTTCGGTCCGGTAGTCCTCTTGTCCCTCTACTGGAAGCGGATGAACAAATGGGGCGCACTGGCCGGTATGATCGCCGGAGCCATCACCGTTATCGTCTGGACACGCTTCGATGTGCTGAAGGACTTCCTGTATGAAATGGTGCCGGGCTTCGCTGCCAGCTTGCTTGCCATCCTGATCGTCAGCAAGCTGACCAGCGAACCGCCTAAAGAAGTAGCCGACCAGTTTGACCAGTACCAAAAAGCAAGCAAATAAAACTGACCCAAGCCAAAACCGCCCATGCTTTGCCTTTCGTGCAAATGCCTGGGCGGTTTTTTCGTTGCTTTCGCTTCTTCTCTGAACAAAAAAGGCAGCCACGCCCGTCCCTTGCCTGACGAAAAGCGTGCGCTGCCTTTTTTCTCTTGCGTCCCAAAGCCGTTATTCCAGCTCCGCTGCCACGCGGCTTACCTTCGCTCCCAGTTCTTCCAGGTCGACGGTCATGTCCAGCGCGGCAAACAGCCCCGTGAAGTATTCGTTAATCTGCTCGACGACCCGGTTCCGTTCTGTCGCGACCAGCTCGTTGAACAGCGCGCTGAACTGCTCGCCCAGTTGTTCGCTTCCGGTCGCGACGTAAGCGGCTACCGGCTCCTGCATGCGTTTTTCCAGCTCTTCGCGCAGCTTCAGTTTGCCGTCCTGCTCAAAAAAGTCTTTCGTATTTTTAAACAGTCCAAGCGCGGGCTGGAATGCCTCGACAGACACCGGCAATTCCTCGGCAAAAGGAAGCGTCTCTACCTGGCGCGGCTGGTACGGTGCCAGCGTCAAGCCTGCTGCGTAGGCGTGCACGTCTTTTTGCCACGCCGCAACGAGCGCGGCTCCCTGCTTGCTTAGAAACTTTTCCAGGCGCAGTGTGGTCGCCCGCAGCTCCTGTGCCAGATCGTAGCTGATCGAGCGCAAAAGATCGGTCAGGCAGCTTTGGAGCGCCTGCTTCATGCTGCGCCCGTCCTCCTTGAGAACCGCCGGGTTAAAGGCGAGGTTGAACAGCTCGTTAAAGCGGAAAAACAGCCGCTGCTTGACGTAGTAGAGCAGCTCCTCGCGCTCTTTTGCCAGATCGCGCTCGTACGAGGCGGTAGACAGAGCCGCTACCGCAGCCAGCGCATCGGACTGGGCTTTGCTCGCCGCTTCCTTGCGGGCGAGGCGCTCGTCTTCGCCGGACTGGGCCATCCGCATGAACTCGGTCAACGTGTCGTAAGCACGGCGGATTTCGCCCATCGCCGCGTTCACGGCAATCTGCGTCAGCTCGTCAATCGTAAACCGGAGAAACGCTGTTTCGAAAGCAGCCATGCCCGACAGCCTGAACGCTTCCTCTGCCGGCATGAGCGGCGCGTCTTCTGGCGTTTGCGTGCGCTGGCGGTATACTTTTTCTGCCGATGCAGCCAGCTTGCCTTTTTCATACATGCGTGCCAAAAGCGCGGTCTGGCTGGATACCGGATAAATGCGCGGCAGCCGAATGCCGCAAGCGAGCAGGTTTTTCTCTACGTGCGCCATGACGCCCTGCAGCTCCTCCTCCGAAGCAGCGAGGTCGGCCGCATTGACGATGAAAAACATTTTGTCCATCTCGAACGTGTCTTTGACCCGGCCCATTTGCAGCAAAAACTCGCGGTCCGCCTGGGAAAACGCGTGGTTGTAGTACGTGACGAACAGGACAGCGTCCGCGTTTTTCATGTATTCAAACGCCACACCCGTATGGCGGGCGTTGATGGAATCCGCCCCTGGCGTGTCGACCAGCACGATGCCCTGATCGGTGAGCGGGCACGAGTAGAACAGCTCGATGTATTCGGCAAAGCACGCTTTCTCTTCCTTGGCGACAAAGCTTTTGAACGCTTGCATGTCCACGATCAGCTCTCCGCCGAGATGAGCGTCCATCTCGGGAAGTCCTTTGGTGACGGCTTTCAAAAAGGTGTAGTGCGGTTTCGCGGTCGGCGGAATTTGCGCCACGTCAATGTTGTTCAACTCGGCCAGCGCGCCTTCCAGACTTGCGGCATGCAGCCCGAAGACAGCGAGCGAGCGCAGAACGTCCTGCTCCACCGCGTCTCTTTCTTTCAGCACGACGCGCACCGTGCCGTGCGGACGCTCCGCGCTTGGCGGCATGATTTTGTTGATCGCCGCCGTCGTCGGGTTCGGCGATACAGGCAGGACGAGATCGCCCATCAACGCATTGGCAAAAGAAGATTTTCCGGCACTGAACGCGCCGAACAAGGCGACCGTGAAGCGGTTGGCGGTCAGGCGCTCTGCCCGCTCCCGCATCGCCTGCGCCTGTTGTTGCATCCCTGGTACGGTAACAATTTCGTGGCTTGCGCGGCGGAGTCGCTCTGCCGCCGCCACAAGCTTGTCTCGTAGCTGATTCATGATTCCGATTCTCCTTCACGCATGATTGCCTGCAATCGTTCTCTCGTGTTTTCTTCGCTCGCGGTGAGGCTTGCAAGCTGCTCATGCAGCGAGGCCATCTCGCGCAGGACGCCAAGGCGCTCGAGCTGTGCCGCGCTCTCCTTTTCGCTCTGGCTCTCCAGGCGTCCGACGACTTCCTCGATAAACAGAAGACCCGCGCGTCTGTACTCCAGCTTGATCGCGTTCGCCACGTCTGTACAGTAATTCATCACATACTCGCGGGAAGCCGCCCCGTCCTTGATGTGCTTGGCCAGGAACTCGCCCGTAATCGCGATCTCGGTCGCATGGACGCGCGCATGGTACTCCTCGTCGCGGATGTCATGCGCTTGCAGTTGCTTGCTCATCAGTTCCTTGAAATGGAAGTCGAGATTGCCCGCCACTTTTTCGCGGAACTCGGCCAACAGCGCTTCCTCGCGGCGCTGGCGCTCTTCCTCGGTCTTTTTCCCGGCGAACAAAAAGCCCACCTTGAAGCCAGGCTTGCGGCTCTCCAGATAGCTCGCTGCCGCTTCGTTCGTGCTGTAGTAGGTCAGCCGGGCGTTGTCGAGCAAGGAGCCCAACTCTTTTTCCATCTGGGCGCGCGCTTCCGCTGTGCGGTTTTTCAGCGCCTCCATGCGCGCCTCTGCCTGGGCAAGCGCGGTGGACACCGCTTGCGCATCCCCGCTGTCTACATCGGCCAGCTCCAGGCTGTCCAGTTTGCTTGCCAGCTCCTGACGCTTGGAGGCATGGCCGGCCTTTACCGACTGGACGTGCTCCTCGATCAGATGCTCCGCTGCGTGACGAACGCTCTTGCCGACCAGCTCCTCTCGCCCTGCGATCAGCGCCAGCAGCTTTTGGCGAAACTCGGCATACTGGTTCTCGGGGTGGTCAGGCTCCGCGAGCGACGTGTAAAAAATGCCGTCCGGATGAATGTTCCAGGTCGCAAACGCCTCTTCCACACTCTCCTTGTAGCTTTCAAAATCAAGCTCAAAGTCAATGTGCTTGTCAATCATGTTCACAACCAGATAGACCGGCTTGCCGCGATCCTTCAAGGTTTTCGTAAAGTTGAAGTTCTCTTCCGCCTGGACGTGGTTGTAATCCATCATGTAAATGACGACGTCCGCCAGGTGCAGCGCGGATTCCGTGGCGATTTTGTGCGCGGCGTCCGTCGAGTCGATCCCCGGCGTGTCGAGCAGGCTGGAACGCTCGTCGAGCAGCGTTCCCGGATAGGTGACCTCCACCCACTCCACGCTGTCTCCATCCACGGCGAACTGCTTGAGCTTCTCCATCTCCGTATCCGGATCAAACGTCACCACGTCGCCCTGCATCGTATAGACGCGAGCGGCTTTTTCGCCCCCGCGAATCTTCACGACATTGGCGCTGGTCGGAATCGGATTGGAGGGCAAAAGGCCAACTCCCAGAAGCGTATTGATCATCGTGGACTTCCCTGCGGAAAAGTGTCCACAGAAGGCGATATTCAGCTCGGCTTTCCGCGTTTTTTCAGCCAGCTGCCTCAGTTTGGCAGGCGTCGCTGCGTCTCCCTGCTCCTCCATGGCTTGCGCCAGCTTCTCCCACGTGTGCGCGAGTCTCGAAAAGTCTGTTTCCCGAACCAAAACTTGGCTGTCAAGCACTACGATTTCACCCTTCCTCCGTCTTTCCTACTCTCTCTACTACTCTCTATTCTACCATGCCGAATGTATCATACCTCATAGGGTTGTTCAATTCTTTGTGCGAAAGTTTGTCGTGGAACTTTCCTTTCGCATAAATTCCTTGGTTCTGGAAAAAATCACTGTAACATGCGAATTGCACTTTGATCGGGAGGGACTTCCATGATGCGCAAATTTTTCGCCCAGCGACGCAAAACGAAAACCTCTCCCCTCGCGCAGCACATGCAGCAACCACCCATACCCGATATCCCGCTATCCATCCATTTGCAGGAAAATCTGGAGCGATTCCGAACGTTGCTCGGCAATCCTCACGATTTGTTGATTCGCACGTTTTTGATCGGCAACACCAACCATTCGTGCGCCGTCATCGCCATCGACGGCTTGGCCAATGCGCATATGCTCCATGCGCAGGTACTGGGTCATATTCAGTTGATGATCTCGACGGCAGAAAAAGTCGTTCCCACTGAACCCGAGGCGATCCTCAACCTCCTTTATGAAGAAGTCTTATCCGTTGTCGAGATCAAAAAAGAGACGTCATTTCTGGCTGCTCTGGATTGTATTTTGTCCGGCGATACCGCTCTTTTTGTCGACGGCTCCAGCGAAATCATCCTCATCGACAGCAAAGGCTGGAAGTCCAGAGCCATCGAGGAGCCGGTCTCCGAGGGACTCGTGCGCGGCCCACGCGACGGCTTCACCGAAAACATCCGGGACAATACGGTACTTATTCGCAGAAGGGTAAAAGACCCTAACCTGCGCTTTGACAGCACCCTGGTAGGAAAGCGCAGCAAAACCGAGCTGATTATCGCCTACATCGACAATATCGTGGATCATGATTTGGTCAGGGAGGTCCACCGCCGGATCGCTACCATCGACATTGACGAAGTCGAGGAATCAGGGTTTATCGAGCAGTGGATCGAAGACGATTTTCTCTCGCCTTTCCCCCAGGTGCACAATACCGAGCGCCCGGACAAGGTCAGCGCCGCTCTCTTTCAGGGACGTGTCGCGGTCATGCTGGACGGCACTCCGATGGTGCTGATCCTTCCTGTCACGCTCGGTCTGCTCATGCACTCTCCCGAGGACTACTACGAGCGCTGGATTGTCGGCACGCTGGCACGGATGTTGCGCTATTTGGCCGCTTTTTTCGCCGTTTTCTCGCCCTCTCTCTACATTGCGCTGGTTACGTTTCATCCTGGCTTGATTCCATCTGATCTCGCGTTCTCCATTGCTGCGACGCGAGACGGCGTTCCGTTTCCCGCCTTCGTGGAATCGATCATGATGATTACGACGATGGAGCTGTTGCAGGAGGCGGGGTTGCGGCTCCCCAAACCGATTGGACAGACGGTCGGCATCGTCGGCGGTCTTGTCATCGGGGACGCTGCCGTATCGGCCGGGATCGTCAGCCCGGTCATGGTCATCGTAGTAGCGCTGACAGCCATTTCGTCCTTCGCCATTCCGTCCTACCACCTGGCGATTGCGTTTCGCATGGTCCGCTTTTTCGCCATGTTTACCGCGGCCATCTTCGGTCTGTATGGCGTTGTGCTGAGCCTGATTGCCATCATGATTCACCTGTCCAATTTGACGAGCATCGGGCATCCGTATCTAGCTCCGTTTGCCCCACAAATGCCCAGAGACTGGAAGGATTTGATTTTGCGCGCGCCTGTCACCTTTCTAAAGGATCGACCAAAAGTCCTGCATCCGGAAGATGAAATCAGAATGAGAACAGGGGACCCCAAATGAGTGCACAAACCTTGTCAGATAAAATGCTCAGCAAAAATCATATGGGTATCAACATCGCCGCTGTGACAATCGGTGTTGGAATCCTGACCTTCCCGCGTTCGCTCGCCAAAGCGACCAGCGGCTTTGACGGCTGGATTTCCATCGTCATCAGCGGCCTGATCGCTTTTCTGATCGGATGGCTGCTCGCCAAGCTCGCCGCCCGCTTTCCGCGGCAAACCTTTTTTGAATACACCTCGCTGATCGCGAGCAAACCCGTCGGCTACGTACTGACCCTTCTCGTCAGTCTGTACACGATGCTGTTTGTATCTTTTGAAATTCGCGCGATCGGCAACATCGCCAAGCAATACTTGTTCTACAATACCCCGGTGGAAATGATTACCTTGAGCTTTTTGTTGATCGTCCAATACGCCGTAGCAGGCTCCCGCATCTCCATGCTCAGGCTGAACCTGTTGTTTTTGCCCGTCGTGCTGATCGTGATGTTTTTCGTCCTGCTGTTTACCTCCCAGCTCATTGAAATCGAAAATATCCGTCCCTTCTTCTCCTCCAGCTGGAAGGCCTTGCTGGACGGCTCTCAGTCGGTGGGGCTTTCGTACTCCGGGTTCGAAATCATCCTCTTCTATACGATGCTGATGAGGAAGCCGACAGACGGAACGAAGGCCATGGCGATCGGGCTGCTCATTCCCGTGGCGCTGTACTTGACCATCTACATTTTCGTCATTGGCGTATTTTCGGCCGAGGTCGCCAAAAACTTGACGTACCCGACAATCGACCTCGCGAAGGAAGTGGAAATTCCCGGCGGTTTTTTTGAACGAGTCGAATCCATCTTTTTCACCATCTGGATCATGACGATTTTCGATACGTGCGTGATGTGGCTCGATGTCACCATTCTCAATTTAACGTCGATGTTTCGCAAGGTAAAAAAAATGGTATGGATCTTGCTGCTGTCGCCGATTATTTATTTCGTGGCCATGGTTCCGCAAAATCTGGTGGACTTCTTTACCTTTGCCGATTACGTGACGTACTTCGGCCTGATTATCGTGTACCTGTGTCCGATCTGCCTGTTGCTGATCGCCATTATACGCGGGGTGAGGGGCCATGAATAAGCGTCTTGTCCTGTCCTGTCTGGTGACACTGCTGTCTGCTTTCGTCTCGGGCTGCTGGGATCAGGTGCAAATCGAAGAGCGCGGTTTCGTCGTCGGTGTCGCCATTGATGCGCCTCGCTCCAAGGATGCCGAGAAGCGGGCCGCCAAGGAAGCTCCGGGAAAACCGCGGGTGAAGGAGCGGTTTCTCGTCACCCACCAGTTGGTTATCCCTGGCGGACTGATCGCCGGCAATCCGAACGGCGGTGGGCAAAACACGACAAACGAAGCGTTCCACAACCTCTCGTCCGAGGGCGATTCCCTCTTTGAGGTGTCACGCGAGCTGGCTACGCGGACCAGTCGTGCCCCATTCTATCAGCATCTCAAGATTCTCGTCATTTCCGAAGAAGTGGCTCGCAAGGATAACAGCTTTGCCAACGCGATGGATTTTCTTTTGCGCGATCCTGACTCCAGACGAAGCAGCCGCGTCTATATTTCCAAAGGACTCGCCAAAAGCATTTTGGAGGTCAAGCCCAAAACCGAGAAGCTGCCCGCTCTCTACATCAACTCGATCGGCGAAAACATCAATAAAAATGCGCGCATGCTTCCGGAAGTCAGAGTGGGAGATGTGCATGAGGAGCTGTTAAACCCGTTCAGCTTCGTCATCCCGCGCGTGCGTGCAGAAGCAAACGAAATCAAAATGGCGGGAAGCGCTATTTTTTCCAATCGCAATCAAATGGTCGGCTTTCTCGGCGAAGAAGAAACAGAGGGCCTGAACTTTTTGACGGGGAATATTAACGGGGGATTGTTAAAAGCCAAAGTGAAAAACGACCTGGTAGTCATGAACATCCAGGGAGCCAAGCGTACCATCCACCAGGATTTGCGCGACAAGCAAAAGTTTCGGTTTACAATCGAAATCGAGTGCGAAGGGATTTTGGCAGAGGCGTTCGCGCTGATGGATTTTTTGAGCAAAGACGAAACGAAAAAGCTGGAGCATGCCTTCGCGAAAGAAATCGAACGGATGTGCCAGGACACGATCCGGAAAGTGCATAAGGAAATGAAAGTCGATGTCATCAAACTGGGCAGCAATATTCGCCAAAAAAACTACGCGTTATGGAAACAGATCCAGAACGATTGGGAAGCCGGACAACGCCTGTACGAAAAGAGCGAAATCCGGGTAGTCGCCAAAGTGTACTTGCGAAATGTCGGCTCGGTCAACCGTTCGGAGAAAGAGGAAGGCAGGTAAGAAGCATGATTAAATATTTGGGCTCGCTGCCCCCGTTTCTCACCTTGGGCGGCTCGGTCCTGGCATTTCTCATCCCGTTTTTGTTTTACAAGCTCAGCAACAAAATCCACGAGTGGGGGGACCCGCCCTGGAAGAACACCAAAAAGCCAAGCTCCTAAAAAAACGGGCACGCCTGGCCCTTTTGCCACAAGCGTGCCTTTTTGCTGCGCCGGGTGCCGGTTTTATTGCTCCGCCAACACATCCGCGAACGCCTTCGCGTACGCCGGCAAATCAGGCGGACGACGGGAACCGACGATGTGGCCGTCGACTACGACCTCTTCATCGACCCAAACCGCACCGGCGTTTTCCATGTCATCCTTGATGCCTGGCGTGGAGGTCGTCTTCACTCCTTGCAAAATTTTGGCCGAGGCGAGCACCCAGCCTGCGTGGCAAATGTGCCCGATCGGCTTTTTCGCCTCGTGCATGGCACGGACAAACGAAAGCACTTCCGGATAGCGGCGAAGCTTGTCCGGCGCCCAGCCGCCCGGCACGAGCACGCCGTCGTACTGCGCCGGATCAAGCTCGCTCAATGCCTTGTCCGTCTCGCACGGCACGCCGTATTTGCCGATGTAGGCGTGTCCCGCTTTCGGCCCTGCCAAATGGACAGTGGCCCCTTCCTCGCGCAACCGCAGCACCGGGTACCACAGCTCCAAATCTTCAAATTCGCTTTCCACAAAGCAGACTACCTGTTTTCCCGCAAGTCTCACGAAATCCGCCTCCTTTTCTCTTATATTGTAATCAGCAGCACGTTTTCGCCGCAAATGAAAAAAGTGAGAAACAGGATTTGCTCGCTGTTCCCCACCTTATAACAAAAACCATATGTATGGATGGCTGGTGCCGGTAGAGGGACTTGAACCCCCACGGTTTCCCTCACGATTTTGAGTCGCGCGCGTCTGCCAATTCCGCCATACCGGCCCGTTCGTGTGCATCATGGTCGGGAAGACAGGATTCGAACCTGCGACCCCTTGGTCCCAAGCCAAGTACTCTACCAAGCTGAGCTACTTCCCGCTTGCTCACACGACGTTGCTCTACTTTGTTCGACAAAATCTGCAAAGTGCCGCAACACTTACGTATTTTACAGGCAAGTCGTCCCAAAATCAAGACCGGATTTTTAAAAAATGTGGCTACCAGTTCCATACGGCAATCCTGCCCAACTGAAAAAAGTGCAGCCCTGGCTCGGCACGCAGCTTCTCCAACTCGCGAATCGGTCCTGTGACGACGGCGCCGTAGACGACGACTCCGTTTTCGCGCAAATAGGCGAGACGCTTGTCGTCATAGACATCGAACTCATCAGGCGCATAGGACTGCATCCATTCCAAATCAGGAATGAGTTGATTGGTCGCCTCCTCCACCGATTCGGACACATCCATCGTCGTCTCGTAGCTCATGCTTCCTCCCTCGCTGTAGTGAACCGCCGGCCTCAGCACCAGGCTCGGGACGTAAACGGTATTGTTACTGCGCACTTGCGTCGGCTGAAACGTCTTCAGCTCGCCTCCGTACACGACCATCTGTAGCACAGACAGATCGTATTTTTCCAGCAGCTTGAAGAGTTGCAGCGGCTCGTACGGCTGCAGCGTGGAAAACGCCATCTCCGCTACGTAGCCGTCCTCCATATGGGCGAGCTGCTCCCACAGCTTGTCCTGCTCCTCGCGCACTTCCAGAGGCTTTTTGCCGAGCAGCGACAGCGGCAGGGCAAAGCGAAACGTTCCATCCCGGTCGTCGAGCTGCTTTTGCTGGTAGCGGATGTCGTACGAAAGCTTGCCCAAGAGCGGCTTTTTGACCGACACCGTACCGACGACCTCTTCCCACTTGCCAAGCTGCTTGTACAGGAGAAGCGTCGTCTCTTGCGTCAGCCAGGGAGACAGCGACACCGGAGTGGGTCCCGACTTGTTCACCTTCAAGCCCGGATAATGCGTCTCGACCAAGGTCGCGGCGTAGCGGACCAGGTCGTCCTCCTTGCCCAGCTTCGCATAGCCGATCTGAATCACCAGCATGTAGAGCATGTACAAAAACCAGATGGCGAGCAATCCTTGCGCCATATTTCTCCACAGCGCAAACCGCGACCGCCAGATCAGGCGTCGCGCCCTTTTTTCGTCCCAGACTATCTCGGACACATCAAGCCTATCGCGCAGCTTGTCATCCTCCATCGTCCATTCCTCCTTCCGCGCGCTTCTCCCACTCGCGAAATTTTTTTCGTGCCCGGTGCAGCGTGACTTTTACCTGATCGAGGCTCATCGCAAGCGTCTCCGCCAGCTCCTGATAGGAAAATTCCTCGATCTCGCGCAGGTAGAGGATCGTCCTCATCCGCTCGGGCAGCTGCTGCAAAATCCACTCTGCCCGCTGCTTGTCCTCTTTTTGGCGATACATCGTTTCCGGCTCATACGTGCGCGAGGACGCGCTGAACAGACGGCGGATGTTTTCCAACATGCTTTTTTCCGACGTTTGTTTGCGCAGCCAGTCGATGTACAAATGCCGCGCCACTTTGTAGAGCCACGCCCGCGCCTGTCGGGCATCCTGAATCGAGAGGGAGAGCATGGCACGGTAAAACGTCTCCTGCAACAGCTCCTCGGCCACCTCGCGCGAACCGCACATCCGGTACAAATAGCGGTACAGCGGCTGCTGGTACGCAGCGAACCATTCGCTCCATCGTTGCGCCTTCATCTCCCACCTCCCTTTTATACAAACGAAGTCAGCCCGAAAATGTTACCACTTCTTGCCTGAAAAATGGGCAGCAGTTCCCTCTGCTCCCTCTCCTGTTACAGGCGGTCACCTTCGCCGGACTCTCCTTCTCACGCGCTTGCATCCCCGCACACAAGGCTTGCAACAGCCGGGCACGATCCGGAAAAACTGTCCAGGCCGATTGAACGGATAGTCCAGCGGGTGGCGGCCTACCACAATCCAGCGCCCATCCGGCTGCTTTTTCAACTGGTAGACGAGAAAAAAGCGGTCGCTCGGATCGAATTGAAACCAGACAGCGAGCGTCACGCACCTATCGCTTTTCTTCAAAATTTGTG
The DNA here is from genome assembly GCF_051967035.1 of Brevibacillus sp. SAFN-007a. Classification (NCBI taxonomy): domain Bacteria; kingdom Bacillati; phylum Bacillota; class Bacilli; order Caryophanales; family Paenibacillaceae; genus Brevibacillus; species Brevibacillus sp. SAFN-007a. The sequence goes on from NZ_JBQCKK010000004.1 coordinate 209,799, forward strand.
ATTTGACAATCGGCGCCGCACCGATTCCATCTCCTACCGGAACGGCCAGCTGTCCCTTGATCCGCCTCAGGTCGAGGTTGCCGATCACGCGGTTCGCGAGGCAAGGCGTCATGAACCGGGTCAAAAAGCGGCGAATTTTGGTGATGGATTGAAACCGCTTGGGCAAAATTCTGCCCCGCTCTCCCACTCGCCGCTGCGCCGAAAACACAATGGTCCAAAAAGCCTGCTCCGCCTGCCGGACAACCCCTACCCACTTTTTCTTCATCACGCATTCCTCCCCTCCTACAAAGGTATGCAGCCTGCGGCGCAAAGGGTTGGGCGCGTGTCTTTTCATCAGGATTGCACAAGCCATGGCAAACCGTTGTCTCGCTGACGTACAATCATGTCATCACGAGCAAGCAAGTCACATTCACCTAAAGCGAAAGAGGCGATTGCTATGAAGCCATTGACTGGAATCAACCACTTCCTTTTTTCTGTTTCCGACCTGGAACGTTCTTTTTGTTTTTACCGCGACGTACTCGGCGCCAAGCCGCTCGTTCGCGGCAGAACACTGGCCTACTTCGACTGGAACGGCTATTGGCTGGCGTTGAACGAAGAACGCGACATCCCGCGCAACGAAATTGCTCTGTCCTACACCCATATCGCCTTCTCCGTTGCCGAAGAAGCCTTTGCAGACTGGAAGCGCCATCTGGAGCAGCACGGTGTCCACATTCTCCCCGGCAGAGAGCGCGACGAGCGGGACAAGCGCTCCCTCTATTTCACGGACCCCGACGGGCACAAGTTCGAGCTGCACACAGGCAGCTTGCAGGATCGTCTCGCCTACTATCGGGAAGCAAAGCCACATATGACGTTTTTCGATTGATAATGCTTTCGTTTCATGTGACCTGCCCCTTTTAATAGAAGCGAAAAACCGCCATCCTCTGCACGCTAGCGAGAGAATGGCGGTTCATGTAGGAGGGAAGCTGTCGAAGCTTTGGATACGCCGATCAGGATGCTTCCGAGATCGTGCTGGGAACGGCAGCCTGCTTGACTTTTTTATTCGTATGCACCAGCAAAATGTTCAGCACAACCGCTGTCAGCGAGCCTGTTACGATGCCGTTTTGCAGCATCATTTTCACCATGGTCGGCAGTTGGTCAAACATGCTCGGCACAGCGGCGGAGCCGAGGCCAACCGCGATACTGCAAGCGGCGATCAGCAGGTTTTCATTTTGGCGCAGATCCACCTGCGACAAAATATGGATGCCGGATGCGACAACCATCCCGAACATCGCGATCATCGCGCCGCCCAGTACGGCATTGGGGACCACGGTTGTCAGCGCCGCCAGCTTGGGCAAAAGGCCCAGGACAACCAGCAGGCCGCCAGCCCCGATCATGACGTCGCGGGTCTTGATGCCTGTTAGGGAAACCAGCCCCACGTTTTGCGAAAAGGCGGTATACGGGAACGCGTTGAAAATACCGCCCAGCACAATCGCGATCCCTTCGCCGCGCAAGCCTTTGACCACGTCTTGGTCCGTTACTTTCGTCTCGGTTACTTTTCCGAGCGCAAAATAAACACCTGTCGACTCTGCCATGCTAATGATGTTGACCAGCACCATGGTCAACATCGCCACGATGGAAAATTGCGGCGTGCCGAAGTAAAACGGCTCGACCACGCTGAACCAGGAAGCTTCCGCCACGCTGGCGAAGCTGACCATGCCCATCATGTACGCGGCGACGGTCCCCGCTACAAGGCCGAGCAGGACGGAGATGGCGCGAATAAATCCGGTGAAGAAGCGATTGATAAACAAAATGATAGCCAATGTTCCGAGAGCGAGCAGCAGGTTGCGGGATGAACCGAAGTCCGGCATGCCCTGGCCGCCAGCCGCATTGTTCATCGCCACAGGAATGAGCGACAGACCGATGATGGTCACGACAGAGCCTTGCACCACGGTCGGGAAAAAACGCAGCAGCTTGCCGAACAGCGGAGCCGCCAGGACGACGAACAGACCGGAGACGATAATCGCGCCATAGGCCGTCGCCAGATTGCTCGTAGAGGCAATGGCAATAATCGGCCCGACGGCAGTAAACGTACAACCGAGCACAACCGGGAGACGAATCCCCGTGTAGCGCGTCCCGATGACTTGCAATAGCGTAGCGATCCCGCATGTAAACAAATCGGCCGCGATCAAATAGGCAATCTGCGCAGGCGTCAGGTTCAGGGCTCCGCCAATAATCAGCGGTACGACGACAGCACCCGCGTACATCGCGAGCACGTGCTGCAGACCTAACGTAACGATCTTTTGTTTGGACAGCATGAAAGATTCTCCCCTAGTCATAGGTTTTAGACACGAACAGTTTCCTGTTGAACGAATTGAATGCCTTCCGGAGACATGGACTGGATACGCGCCAAAGACTCAACGCGGACACCCGCTTGCTCCAGCAGCCCGCGGCCTTCCTGGAAGCTTTTCTCGATGACGGCGCCGATTCCGACCAGGTGAGCGTTGGCGTCTTTGATAATCTGGGTCAACCCAATCAGCGCCGCTCCGGTCGCGAGGAAATCGTCCACGATCAGCACGCGGTCATGGGGCGACAAATACTGCTTGGACACGCTGATCTGATACGTTTCCTGACGGGTAAAGGAGTAAACAGGGGCTGCGTACACCTCTTCTGTCTGCGTCACTGCCTTTTTCTTTTTCGCATACACAAAAGGCACACCCAATGCAAACGACGTCGCCAGCGCAAAATGAATCCCGCTCGCCTCAATCGTCAGGACTTTGGTAATGTTCTCGTCGGCAAAAAGCTGGGCGAAACGCTCACCAATCCTCATCGTCAATTGCGGGTCTACCTGATGGTTCAAAAACGCATCCACCTTCAACACGGATGCGGACAGCACCTTGCCGTCTTGCACGATGCGTTCTTGCAATTCTTTCATCTTTTCTTCCTCCTCTATCCACGCTAGCTGTTGGCAGCATACGAGGCTGTCCAACCAGATGGGAACCCTTCGCTTCGCCGGGCTGTGGGGCGAACCTCCGTTTTCCTGTTTGCCGATAGCCATGTCTATCCATTCCATCGACGAAAAAAAATAAAGCCCCGAACGGACAGATCACAGGCATGCTCAGGTACGACTACCACCGCCAAGTGAAACTGTCCCTCAAGGCTTTTCTCCCTCAGGGATCACACGCGACAACACAGCGTGTCCGCGCCCGTTCGACCAAAACCCTCCGCTCCCTCCTGCCACGCAGAACAGGAAACAGCAAAAAGCGCAGTCGACGCAACGCGATTTCACTCGTAGTCAGGCGATTTACGGTCACCTGGTAGAAACTGTTGGGCCATATTCCCAAAATTATACGAGCACTTCCTATGCACTTTGTCCAGCACGATTGCTGGGTCTTGCCCCAATCTATCACAACTGGCTTGCCGGAATCAAGCGTAAATTTCTGAAAGTCGGACAACGCGCTGTTCCCGCCTCCCTATGAAAAGAACCCTCGATTGGTCGAGGGCTCCCTGCATTTATCGCTTCGGTTTTTTGTCCCGCATTTGCATGGTGATTTTTTTCCACTTGTCTTTCTCGGCTGCCGCCAGTCTGGCATCTTCCTTGCGGGCCAGATGGGCCAGTTCGCGCTGTAGCTTCAAGTAGCTGTGGAAGCGCGCTTTTTCCAGCGAACCGTCCTCGATCGCCGCCCGAACGGCGCACCCTGGCTCCCGGCCATGCTGGCAATCGCTGAATCGGCATGCCTCTGCCAACTGTTCGATATCGTCAAACGCTCCACGGAATCCCTCATCCGCTTCCCACAGTTGCAGCTCTCGCATACCTGGCGTGTCGATCATGAGAGCGCCGCCCGGCAGCTGGAACAGTTCGCGGTGGGTAGTGGTATGGCGGCCGCGATCGTCACCCTCGCGCACTCCGCTGACTTTCTGCCGATTCTCTCCACTCAGCTTGTTAATCAAGGTAGATTTGCCGACGCCCGAAGACCCGATGAGCGCCACCGTCTGGCCGCATCCCAGATACGGGGCCAACTGCTCCAGTCCTTCTCCCAGCTCTGCGCTGACGACATGCACAGGCACGCCCATCGCGACGCTTTCCACCTCTCTGATGCGCTGCTCCAGATCGTCGCATAAATCCGCTTTGGAGAGCACGATCACCGGATTGGCTCCGCTTTCCCAGGCGAGGATGAGATAGCGCTCCATTCTGCGCAGGTTAAAATCGTTGTTTACGGCATTGACCAAAAAGACGGTATCGACGTTGGCCGCGACAATCTGCTCTTCGACGCTGTACCCCGCAACCTTGCGGGAAAACTTGCTCTTGCGCGGCAAAAGCGCATGGATCGAGGCTTTCTTTTCCTCGGGACGTGCCTTGATGACGACCCAGTCTCCTACGGCCGGATAGTCTTCGCGGCCAGTCGCCTCATAGCGCAGCTTGCCTGTAACTTCGCCCAGAAGCTCGCCGTGCTCGCTCACCAGACGATAGATACGTTTATGTTCCAGCATGACTCTTCCCACGCTGTAGCCTTGCTCGGCATAAGGGGCGAACAGAGCGGCAAAATGCTCATTCCAGCCCCATGGTTGCAAAATAAATGGATGGGTTGCATGATTCAAGACGGATTCCTCCTGCAAATGGTTATTCGATTGGCTCTACGCCAAAACCAGTCGCAGTCGAATCCTCGATTTTTTGAACGGTGCTACTGTTCGCTTGAAAGGAGGATTCCTGCGACGGTCATTCCTACACTCTGTACGAATTTGATGTTTGCCATAAAAACATCTCTCCTTTTTCAAGTCCGCACCATCATTGGTTTGGAATCAAGATTTTCCCAATCATTGTAACACATCAGGCGGCATGGAACAAAGCCCTAATCTCCTCCGCCCCCGCTGTCTCCGCCGCCACTGTCATGGCCGGTTCCAGCTCCATCGGAATCGTACGTGCGATGGTTGCTGTCCACGTAGAATGCGCCGCCGCTGTCAGAGGAGGATGAATGAGAGCGTCTGCTACCACCTCTTGCGGCCTTGGACGAAAAGAGAATCACGGCGACGACAAGCAAAACAACGACGAGAATCACGTATTCCATCAGCGTCCACGTCCTCTCCATCCGTTTGGAATACATAAGCTGTACATTCTCATTCTACCACAAGCTGGCCGCCACCTCCCGAAAACCCGAATCGGGAAAAGGGCTGCTTGCTGCAAGCTGCCCCGACTGGCTAGCTTCCCTGGCTCTTTCGTGTCATCCAGCAAACTGCCCGGCAACGGGCACGAGCGCCAAAATGCCGGCAATCGCAAACACCCGGCAAGCTTTTCGCGTATAGCAGTACGCCTTGAGCCGTCCGGCCTCCTCATCCAGCAAAAGAATCCGGATGATTCGTCTGCTCGTCTGACCTCGCTTGTTCAAGTAAATGATCGCAACCGCCTGCCGCCTGTCTCGGTACTTTTTCAAATCCGCCAAGACCAAAGCTGTCACCGCCTTATGCATAGGCATGGCTGAACGGACGTACCGCCTATGCTCATGCCCAGCTGCTGTTGATGATATCCTATCACAAGAGAACACTTGTTCGCAAATTGATTTTTTTCCCTGTTCGAAGCCTCGCTCGTTACGGGGCTGTTTCCGTTTTTTGCAGCGGCATTTGGCGGGCATTTTTCCAGCAGAAGCGAGGCACCGATCGCACGCGGGTACCGATAAAAAAGACACGCATCCCCGAAGGAACACGTGCCTGTATGACTCCGTAGCAAACTCGCTCAGCGCTTGCGCAGCACCCGCCCGAACACCGCCAGAATCGACAGGGCGGCGATGATGCCGAACCATATCGCCATGGAAATGCCCGCCAACTGCGGAAAGCCAATCTCCGAAATCAAGTGCGCTTCCCACAAACGGTCGTATCCCTCGGAAGCCGCACCCGTAAACAGCGTCACGAGCAAAATCACCAGCAAGATCGGTTGCCCGCGAATGACGCGCGCGCCCGACAGCCACGTCTCGGCCATTTCCCGCCAATGGGAAGCGCCTCGCTCCCTCTGCTTGGGCGTAAAGCCCGTCTCCTGCATGAACACACTCAAAAACACGCCAAGCCCCAGGTACATCAAGCCCCCGACCAGATAGGGCAAGTGTGGAGCCAGCGTGGACAGCCACACGCTCAGCCCGATGCCGAGCATATTCGCCAGCAAAGCGTAGCGCTTCGCCCGCATGAAGATACTCCCGAGCTTGTCTTCCCCTACCTCGTCCGCAATCCAGGCCGTATCGGCCCCGCTGACGAATGTGTCCCCCACGCCGAACAAGACCTGGGCAACCAGCACCCACATAAACGCGGAGACAAACGGCAACACCCCGTCAATGGCAGGCAAAATACCTTGCAGAACAAACGCCGTCCCCAGCAAAAACATCCCGATCACAAGAGACAGGCGGCGGCCGTAGGTATCCGCCACCACGCCAGTCACGCCCTCGAACAAGAGCACGGACAGCTCCAACACCATGCCGACCAGCAAAAGCTCAAACGGATTCAATCCCAGCGCCGCAATGTAGTAGAGCGCATAGGTTGTAAACATCGTCGCGTTGGCGAGCGACGTGACAAAACGTTTTGTCATATATACATGCGTTGCATTCCTCACCATGGAAGCCGTCTCCACCTCTTCGGGCAGATGACACGTTCCGTCTTTCCAGCCGCGATGCCGCTAGGTTACTCGCTCGTTAGGAGGAAATCCGCCGTGCCACTCTGCCACTCGTATGGTTTTCTTACTCTTCTGTTTCCTTCTGTCCATTTGATTGTGATTGACATGACGTAACACCTCCGAATGTAAGTAGCCAAAAAGGAAAAAGCCGTGCAGCCTCTCGACTCGCTGCACGGCTTTACCGTCGTTTGGTTCTATGCTTTTTTTCGGAACAGGCTCACAATGGAGAGCAGAAGCGCCAGTCCGGAGAGCACCAGGGGCAATGTGTTGCTGCCGCCTGCGCTTGCCGCTTGATCTTGGGCCGGGTTTGCCGCTGGTGCAGCAGCGTCGTGTCCGGCTTCGCCGGTTCCTGCTTTCACTGTGGTCACGGACGCAGGCGCCTTGGAGTCCTTGTCTCCTGTCCACTCTACGACTTCGCCATTCGCGTAGGTCTGATACGCTTTCCACGCCAAGGTGCCTTCCTCTTTCGGATTCGCTCCCACGAAAGCGAACTCCATGAACTCATGCGCCTTGATTCCGCCACCTGTCGCGGTCCAGACGAGTGCGGTGTTCACGCCGTCCTTATCCTTTTCAAACTCGTAGCTCCAGCCAGGGATCGGTTGTACGGTGTTCACCTTCACGCCAGCCGGAAATTCCAGCCTCACTTTGACCGTGTTGACATCTTTTTCTACGGGGACACGAACGGTATATTTTTCATAGGCGCCGACAGTGGTTTCTTTCGGATAGACGCTTACGTGCGCTTGCGCCGCTGTCGCGAGCGTCAAGACGGCGCCTGCCACCAGTACACTGCTCAGCCATTTTTTCATCTTCATGCAAAAAACCCTCCTAGTTTGTCGCCGTTTGTATGACGGCTTGTGTATTTGTCGTGTCGTTCCTGTCAGTCGGATAGGTGGTCTGGCTCATCCACAGCCCTGCCAGCACAGCGACGATACCGAACATAATTTCCCAACGCAAGAGATTCATGCGCAGGCTGTCGTTTACCCGCCAGCGCTTCGACTGCCGATAGGCGAGCGCGAGCATGATGCAGACGCTGACGATTTTGGCAGAGAGCAAATAGTTCCAGGCAAGCGAGCTTTGCCAAAGAAGCGCCACATCCGTCTGCACGATCAGCATGAGCACGCCCGTCACGACGGCAAGCACGGCCGACGCGGCAACCAGGCGCAAAAAGAATGCTTTGAACCGTGCATGTCCCCGCTCTGTTTCTTTTGCCGTCAGCAGCAGATAGACGAGCGCGCCGAGCCAAAGCGCCACTGTCAAGACGTGCAGCACCCGCAAAAGAATCGCCAGCCAGACCGGAGCAATCCCCCAGGCATGTCCGCCAAAAGCCTGGGCGCCGATCAGCAGTACCCATACACCCGCATAAAAGCCGGAGACCATATTCGGGATGGCCAACAGCAGCAGCAGGAGGAAGGAGACGATCAGCATGACCGCGAACGGGGACTGCGCGAGCAGATGGCTGTCAACCTGCCACAACGCCTGCGTCAACGAAACCGCCGGCAACGATTCGTCGTACAAAAACCAGAGAAACACAAGCCCCACCATCGCCAGCGTCCAACCGATCTGTCTGCCGATCCCGATCAGCGCCTTCAGCGTCGGCAAACCGTAGCGCTGTCCCCGATCGGCAATCAGATACAACCCGCCGCCGAGCAGAATTATGCCTTGGGCTAGGTAGCGATAGGCGATCAAATACGTCGTATCCGTCTGCTTTTCGCCGGGCGGCACCACAACGGCGCTTTTTTGCCCGATGGAAAAGGTCAGGCGCTCCTCGATCGGATGACCGTCCTCCGATACGACCGATACGATCACGGAGTACGTCCCTTCCGCCAAATCCGTCGGCAACTGCGCATTCACCTGCGAAGCATCTCCCGGCTGCAACGTCGGGCGCTGCATCGGTATTTCCTGGCCGTCCCAATCAAACAGGCGGATGGTGACGAGATCCGGCTCCACTGTCTCGGTAAACCGCATGGAGATTTGCCCCGGATTCGCCTGCAGCACCTCGCCGTCTTTCGGAGTGCTGCCCATCAAGCCTGCATGGGCATAGGCCGAATCTGTTCCCATCGCAAGCACCAGAAAAAAGGCCAGCGAAAGCACGGTCCATAGTCGCTTCATGCTGGGCATCAGCCATTCACCTACTTCCTTCGCCTTTTCGCTTCTAATCCTATCAAAATCAGTTTGGAATCTGTATGGCTCCATCGGGCTATCTGCTGTGACGATTTGTTGAAACAGCATGGGCCAAAAGAAAAACCGAGACGGGATTTCTCCCGGCCTCGGTCTTCATGGTTACCTGCCGCTCTTGATCTCTGTCCAGTAGCGGTCGTATTCCTGCAACGCATCGCCGACATCGACCAGCCACTCGGCGCGCGCGATGTCCGCTTTGTCCAGGAAGATCATCTTGTTGGAACGATATTCCTCGCTGTGCAGCGGGTATGCCTGCTCGTTCGGGTTGCTGTAGCCGATCGATTCGTAGTTTTTCACGCTGACTTCCGGCTCCAGGAGGTAGTTGATGAACTTCTCGGCCAAGTCTTTGTGCTTGGCTCCTTTTGGAATCGCCAGCGTGTCCGCCCAGATCGTCGCGCCCTCTTTGGGAATGACGTACTCCACATCCGGGTTTTGCCCGTTGATGATCGCAGCATCCCCCGACCAGACGGTCCCGATCCACGCTTCCTCCGCAATCATTTTTTGCTTGATGTTGTCCGTATCAAATGCCATGACGCCCGGCAGCACCTTTTTCAGATCAGCAAACGCTTTTTCCAGCTCGTCCTTGTTGGTCGTGCTGTTGGAAAAGCCGTTTTTAATCAGGGCCATCCCCATGACTTCGCGCGGGTCGTTCAGCATGATGACGCGGCCTTTGTACGCTTCGTTCCACAGATCGCTCCAGCTTGTCGGGGTTTCCTTGACGTATTTTTTGTTGTAGGCAATCCCGGTAATGCCCCACGTGTAGACGAGCGAGTATTTGTTCTCCTTGTCAAAAGGAGGCGTCTTGAACGTGGACACGATGTTTTTCATGTTCGGGATGTTTTCTTTGTTCAACTCTTCCAAGAGGCCGAGCTGAATCATCGTCGCGACCATGTAATCGGACGGCTGGATCAGGTCGTAGCCCGATGCGCCCGCCTGGATTTTCGCCAGCATCTCCTCGTTGCTGCCGTAGATGTCGTAGTTGACCTTGACGTTGTACTTCTGCTCAAAATCTTTGATGACGTCGAGGTCGAAGTTGTCGGCCCAGGAGTAGATGTTCAATACTTGCTGTTCTTGCTCGGACGATGAGCAGCCGACAGCTGTCAAGGCAAGTACGGCGGTCAGGGCGCCGATCATCATGGACTTGAAACGTTTCATTTTTTCTTCTCAACCTCCAAAAGGAATTTGACCGTTTTTGGAATCCTTGCGGCGGAACAGTTCGGCGATGATGACCAAAAGCACGGTGCTGACGATCAACAGCGTCGAAAGCGCATTGACTTCCGGCGATACGCCTCGTTTCACCAAACCGTAAATGTAAAGCGGCAACGTGGTCGAATTCGGACCAGCCACGAAGAACGAAATAATGAAATCATCCAGCGATAGCGTAAACGACATCAAAAATCCGGCGACGATGCCAGGCATAATCAAGGGCAGCGTCACATGGCGCAGCGTCTTCCACGGGGTCGCGCCCAAATCTTGTGCGGCCTCCTCCAACTCCTTGCCCATATCGGCGAGGCGAGCGGAGATGATGACCATCACGTACGGCATGGAGAACGTCACGTGCGCCATAATCAGGGTCCATTTGCCCAGCTCGATGTGCGCCTGGCTGAACAAAACCAGCAGAGCCAGTCCCATCATGATCTCGGGAATGACGATCGGCAAGTAAATCAGCCCGTTGACGATGCTGCGCCAGCGCAAGGAATAATGCTTGATCGCAAGCGAAGCGGCCGTGCCGAGAACGGTCGCCAGCACGCTGCTGATAACGCCGATGGACAGGCTGTTCATCAAGGCCTGCATCACCTGTCGATTGTCAAACAGCGATACGTACCACTTCCAGGTGAACCCGTTCCACGTCGCATTGATGCGCGAATCATTGAACGAGTACAGCACGAGAATCGCAATCGGCACGTACAAAAAGACGAGCATCAGCCACGAATAGGCGGTCAGCATATGTTTTCGCCCGGTTTTCATGCGGCTCCCTCCTTCGCTTCGCCCGCTTTGACTGCGCGGAAGTAGAGAAGAATGAGAAGCATCGACAACAGCATGAGTACGATGGACAAGGCCGAGCCAAACGGCCAGTCGCGCGCCGAGAGGAACTGGTTCTGGATGACGTTTCCGATCAGGGCCGACTTCGCTCCGCCCATCACGTCCGGAACGACGAACATCCCGATGGAAGAGACGAACACGAGAATCGAGCCCGTGACGACGCCGGTCTTGGTCATCGGCAGAGTTACATGCCAGAACGCTTTCCACGGAGTGGCCCCGAGGTCGTAAGCGGCTTCCAGCTTGCGGCGATCCATCTGCTCCAGCGACACGTAAATCGGCAGCACCATGAACGGCAGCAGCGTGTACACCATGCCGAGCAGCACCGAGCCGGAGTTGTACAACAGCGGCAACGGTTCCGTAATCAGCCCCAGCGACTGCAAGATCGTATTGACGACGCCTTGCGAGCGCAGGATGATGACCCAGGCGTAAGACCGGACGAGGAAGTTGATCCAGAACGGAATCATCACCAAAAGCAGCCAGATTTGCTGCGAAGATTTTTCCAGACGAGAGATGTAGTACGCGAGCGGATAGCCGCAGAGAAGCGACAAAAACGTCGTCAGAATAGCAACCGCCAGCGTGTCTGCGAAAATATACCCGTACAGCGGGTCCCAGATGCGAAGGTAATTGTCCAACGTAAACTCGTAGACAACTTGCCCGTATGTGCCTCTTTTTAAAAACGACAACAGCAAAATCAGGAGCATGGGCAGGACGAAAAGCACACCCATCCACAACAGGGCGGGGGCCGCGAGCAGTTTTACCGGCTTTTTGTTCAGCAAGTCAGGATCACCTCGTCCGTCTGCGCCCACCCAATCGCTACCCGCTCTCCCACCTTCCAGTCCAGACCATCGCCCGCATACTGATGCGCCATGACCGTCATGTCCTGGCCGTCCAGGCGGATAAAGATCTTGCGCAGGTTGCCGAGGAATACCGCATCGGTAATCGTCCCCTGCTTCCTGTGCTTCTCAGGCTCCGTCTGCGGCTGGTACAACTTGATTTTCTCCGGACGGACCGCTGTATGCGTGCCGTTCGCGCTGAAAATGTTGTTCTCGCCGATAAACGTAGCGACAAACAGCGTTTGCGGATGGTTGTAAATCTCAGCCGGGGAAGCAATCTGCTCGATTCGTCCTTTGTTCATGACCGCGATCCGGTCGGACATCGCCATCGCTTCTTCCTGGTCATGAGTCACGTAGATGAAGGTGATTCCGAGATTTTTTTGCAGGTTTTTCAGCTCCAGCTGCAAGCTTTTGCGCAACTGGTAGTCCAGGGCGCCAAGCGGCTCGTCCAATAGCAAAACGCGCGGATTGTTGATGATCGCCCGTGCGATTGCCACCCGCTGCTGCTGTCCGCCAGAGAGCTGCTTCGGCGTGCGCTTTCTCAGCTCGGTCAGCTGCACGTACTGCAATACTTCCTCCAGGCGCTTCTTTTGCTCGCTCGCACTGACCTTTTTCATTTTCAATCCGAACAAAATGTTTTGTTCCACCGTCATGTGCGGAAACAGGGCGTATTGCTGGAACACCATGTTCATATCGCGTTGGTAAGGAGGGACATGGGCAAGCGGCTTCTCGTCGAGGAAAATCTCCCCGGAGGTCGGCTCCTCAAATCCGGCAATCATTCGCAAAAGCGTGGTCTTGCCACAGCCGCTCGGGCCGAGCAACGTCAAAAACTCCCCTTCTGCAATGGAGAGAGAAAGAGAGGGGACGACGATCGAACCGTGAAAGCTTTTCTCAATTGAATCCAGATGAATAATCGTTTTCATTCCGTCATCTCACCATATGTCATTATACTCATAGCAATCTAGGTAACTATATCGTGTTACCCGGTTTTTGTAAACAGGTTCACTCCCATGTCCCTGATTTTTTTCCAGAGGGCCTCCCGGAGAGGACGAACGGCGGCCGGGCAGCCGAAGCGACACACGATGCCAGCGTGACGTCTATCTATTTGTGACGTCTATATTAATGAAAGGCTTTGCCCATCTGCTTGGCAAGAACGCTGCACGCCGTCCGGGAAGAAACGGTTGAAAAAGGAATCAATCCGTTGTTGGCGGTATGGCATGCGATGCGGTTATAATGGAAAAAGACAAACATCCGGCGCAAGCTTGATTGGCGGTTCAGACCATGACGCTACTCCCTTTTTTCCCGCCGCAGCAGGCCGATTTTGAGAGATGGACAAAGGAGAATAAAATGATTCAGAACGTTTTAGATTTTTTGATGGAATACGGCATTTGGGGAGTCGTCATCCATTCTTTTGCAGACGCCATCATCTTCCCCATTCCCGTGTTCTTTCTGCAGGTATCAGTAAGCCTGATCGATCCATCCTCCGCTTTATGGATTGCTACGGCAGGATATATCGCCTGTTTGCTTGGAACACCTGTCGGTTACTATCTCGGCAAGCTGCTTGGCCAATCTGTCCTGTACAAACTGCTCAAACCAGAATGGATTGATTCTGCGACGGCCCTGTTTCAAAAGCGTGGCGAAGTCGCCATTTTTGTCGGCTCGTTTACGCCGATCCCGTTCAAAGTGTTTACGATCTTGTCCGGCTGTCTGAACTACCCGCTCTGGAAGCTGATTGGCTACGCGGCCATCGGAAGAGCTGTCAAATTTTACGTCATCGGCTTTCTGTTTTATTTTTATGGGCGGATGGCAGAAAACATGGTCGGCCATGTCTCCCTGTATGTCTTTCTGCTGATGATCCCGATTCTGCTGATCGGGCTCCTGGTGCGAAAAGTACGGACCAAACGGCAACTGCTGCATCCGGTAAACAAGCAAGCGGGACATGAGTAAATCGTGCGCAAGCAAAAAAGAACCCCCGGCAAAAGGGGGTTCTTCTCGTTTCGGGACCTGCCGTCTGGCGGGTCTTTATGCTTTTTTCACGCGAATGCTGTCTTCCTCGACATCGACTACGATCGAGCGGACATCGGCTTCCTCCATCACCAGATCGGCGATGCCGTCCTCTACGTACTGCTGAATCACACGACGCAGCGGACGCGCCCCGAATGCAGGGTTGTAGCCCAGCTCCGCCAGCTTTTCCTTGGCAGCGTCTGTGACGGCAAGCTCCCTGCCTTGCTCTTTCAGATTCGCCGCGACATCCTGCAGCAACAGCTCAACAATGTGGATCAAATCCTGTTTTTCCAGATGCGCAAAGGAAATGATCGAGTCGAAGCGGTTCAAAAATTCCGGCTTGAAGTACGCGCCCAGCGAATCGAGCGCGGTTCCGGGCTTAGGCGACTCTGCTCCGAAGCCGACGGAGATTTTGCGCTCGGTTACGCCTGCGTTGCTCGTCGCGATAATGACGGTTTCCTTGAAGTTCACGGTGCGGCCCTGGCTGTCTGTCAAACGGCCGTCCTCCAAAATTTGCAGGAACATGTGCATGACGTCAGGGTGTGCCTTTTCGATCTCATCCAGCAGGATAATGCTGTACGGGTTGCGGCGCACGCGCTCGGTCAGTTGCCCTGCTTCCTCGTGGCCCACATATCCCGGCGGCGAACCGATCAGCTTGGAGACGGAATGCTTCTCCATGTACTCGCTCATGTCGAGGCGAATCATCGAGTCGCGCGTGCCGAACAATTCCTCGGCGAGCGCCTTGGACAGCTCGGTTTTCCCTACGCCAGTCGGCCCGACGAACAGGAAGGAAGCAATCGGTCTGTTTTTCGGCTTGAGTCCGGCGCGGCTGCGGCGAATCGCCTTGGCGACTTGCGTGACGGCCTCGGACTGGCCGATCACTTTGGCTTCCAGACGAGCCTCCAGATTTTTCATGCGCTCTTGCTCGTCGCTTTGCAGCTTGCGCACCGGAATGCCTGTCTTTTGCTCAATCAACTCCTGGATATCCGCTACTTCTACCTGTACGCGGTTCGCCGCTTGATCCTGCTGATCCAGCTTGGCGAGAATGGCTGCCTCCTCGTCGCGCAGGCGGGCTGCTTGCTCGTAGTTTTCTTGCTCGGTGGCCGCTTTTTTCTCCTGGCCGATTTGCGCCAAGCGCTCATGCAGCTGGTCGGTGTCTGCCCCGGCAGAGCGCAGATTCAAGCGCGAGCCTGCTTCATCCATCAGGTCGATCGCCTTGTCAGGCAGGAAACGGTCCTGAATGTAGCGGTGCGCGTATTCCACGCAAGCCCGGATCACGTCGTCGGAGTAGGACACCTGATGGAACGCTTCGTACTTCGGACGCAGCCCCCGCAAAATCTCAATCGCCGCTTCCACGGTCGGTTCTTTGACCATCACAGGCTGCAAGCGGCGCTCCAGGGCAGCGTCTTTTTCGATGATGCGGTACTCTTTCAACGTAGTGGCCCCGATCAGTTGCAGCTCGCCGCGCGCCAGAGCAGGCTTGAGGATGTTGCCTGCGTCCATGGAGCCTTCCGCAGAGCCGGCGCCTACCAAGAGGTGAATTTCATCGACGAACAAAATGACATTTTTGCGCGCTTGCAGTTCCGCAATGACTTGCTTCATCTTTTCCTCGAACTGTCCGCGAATTCCTGTGCCCGCTACCAGCGAAGCGACGTCCAGCACGTACACCTGCTTGTTTTTCAGCTTGGCAGGCACTTGGCCTTCGGTAATGCGCAGTGCCAGTCCTTCCGCAATCGCCGTCTTCCCTACCCCCGGTTCCCCGATGAGAACCGGATTGTTTTTGTTGCGGCGGTTCAAAATCTCGATCACGCGCTCGATTTCCTGGTCGCGTCCGATTACCGGATCGATCAGCCCGGCGCGCGCCGCATCGTTCAGATTGCGGCCCAGCTCATCGAGAATGCCGCCGCGGTCCGGAGCTTGCGGTTGCTCCTGGCCTCTGGTCTTGCCGCCCTTCGCCTGCGCCTGGGCGAACCCTTGCAGAAACTCATCCAGCGCGGAGAAGGAGGAAAACGGACTGAAACCGATGCCCATGCCGATTCCCATTTTGTTTCCCAGCTTGGCATGGCATTCCTTGCACAGCTGATAGGCTTGACGATTGTTTTGCACTTGTATATGAACGGAAACGGTTGCTTGTCGTTGTTTGCAGACTTCACATTGCATAGTTTCCTACCTCCAAAATCGAGTTGTTTTGGAATGTGAACGTGCACGTTTGATTCCTGAAAGGTTCAGTGTCGTTTGACCTTTCCTGACCTTTGATGACTTTATTATAATTTGACCTTCTTTGACTTTCAAGAGGGTTTCTTTGGATTTTGGTGGGAATAGGCTCAAAAAAAGCAAACGAGTCTTGGGAGCATTCCTTCCCAAACCGTTTGCTTCTTCCTTTTTCCTTTGCTCACTGAATTCCAATCGCTCAAAACGGATGCGCCTCTACTTCCGCAAGCGTCGGGAGGGACGGCTGCGCCCCGCGTCTGGTCACGACGATCGCCGCCACTCTGCTGGCGAATGAAGCCGCTTCCGCTTCGGCCATCCCCTTGGCGATCCCGACGGCAAAAGCAGCGGTAAAGGCATCGCCCGCCGCCGTCGTGTCCACAGGCTCTACCCGGCAGGCCGGGATGTGCGTCGCCCCGGCTGCCGTCACCAGCAACGCGCCTTGCGCGCCCAGCGTCACGATCACCCGCTTCGGTCCGCTTGCCAACAGCTTTTTCGCCGCCGCCTCAACTTCCGCAAGCGTAGCCGTCGGCATGCCGCTCAAGCTGGCAAGCTCCGTCTCGTTTGGCGTCAAGGTGTGGACGTGCTGCAACAGCTCGGGCGACAGCGCCTGCGCCGGAGCCGGATTCAAAATGACGAGCTTGCCCATACCGGACGCCTTTTTCGCGACGTATTCCACGGCGGCAAGCGGAATCTCCAGCTGCAACAGCACGACGTCGCTCTCCCGGAGAATGGACAAGTTCTGCTCGATATGCGTCACGCTCACGTGCGCATTGGCTCCCGGCACGAGCACGATGTTGTTTTCCCCGTCCTCGCTCACCTGGATGAAGGCCATGCCTGTCGTCCCCGCCCGCGTAATTCCTTCCACATGAACGCGCGCCTCCGTCAGGCTTTTCAGCATCACGCTGCCGTTCTCGTCCTCGCCCACCATCCCGATCATGGATACGCGTGCGCCCAGACGCGCGGCGGCAACTGCCTGATTGGCTCCTTTGCCGCCTGGAATCCGACGAAAGTCATGACTGGAAACGGTTTCGCCCGGCCTGGGCAAATGGTGGACGTGGGTGACGAGATCCATATTGATGCTGCCTACTACTGCGATCTTCACAACGTGCTACCTCCCCTATCTCTCTTGCCAGCGTCGTGTTTTGTCGCCGTTTCGCTGCTGGGCAACCATTCGCTCAACGAAAAATCATCCCTACTTCAAAGCGGCAGTCCACACAATGGAACATACAAGCCAAGCGAACATCAATGACAACCAAAATGAATCATAAGTAGATACCTTTTCATTCGTTTCATCCCCTCGCGCTATCAGGGCGAACGTACACCTTCTTCCCTGCAACAAACGTCATCGTCACGTCAAAATTCTCGTCCAGCACGGCCATGTCAGCATCGTAGCCAACAGCCAGACGCCCTTTCCGCTCGCCATAACCGAGAATGGAGGCAGGCGTACGGGATGCCATCTCGACCGCTTCCGGCAGCGGAACCCCGCTGAGCGCTACCATGTTGCCGACCGCCCTGTTCAGTGTCAGGACGCTTCCCGCAAGCGTCCCGTCGGCCAGTTTGGCCTGATTGTCACGGACGTGCACCTCCTGCCCGCCGAGATCGTAAGTGCCCTCGCAAAGCGCCGCTGCCCGCATGGAGTCGCTGACCAAGGCAAGCCGTCTTGCCGTTTTCACCCGGTACAAAATGTTCATCACCGCCGGATGAACGTGAATGCCGTCTGCAATCAGCTCCGTGCTCACTTGCTCATAATACATCGCGGCCCCGACGCCCCCCGGCTCTCGCTGATGCAGCCCGGTCATCGCGTTGAAGCAGTGCGTGAAATGGCGCACGCCCGCTTCGACTGCTTCCGCCGCCTGGGCAAACGTCGCTCCGGTATGCCCTGCCGAAACGATCACGCCCTGTTCCTTCAGCCAGGCAATCGCTTCGAGCGCCTCCGGCTGCTCCGGCGCGATCGTCACGACTTTCAGCAGACCTCGGGACAGGCCGTACAGCCGCTGCACGGCTTCCAGCTTGGGCAGGGCGATGTTTTCTTCCTTTTGGGCCCCTTTGTAGCGCGGGTTGATCCACGGTCCTTCCAGGTGAATGCCGATGAGCTGTGCCCCCGGAAGCCCCTGCTGGCTGACCTGTGCGATGTTTTCCAGCACAGGCTCCAATTCCTCGTAGGACGCTGTCATCGTCGTCGCCACAAACGCGGTCACCCCGTACCGCGCCAGCGCTGCGGAAATCGCCCGCAGCGATTCAGGCGTGCCGTCCATCGTATCGTGTCCATCAATCCCGTGTATGTGCATATCGACGAAGCCGGGGCAAATCCAGCCTGTCTCCGCTGTCACCACCTCTGTCGGCCACGGCTCGGCGTAGCCCGCTGCTTCCCCGGCATACGCAATCGTTCCGCCCGCCACGACAACCAGCCCGTCTTCGATTGCTTGCCCCTCCGCGATGATTTTCCCTTTGAGGGCGTACCTTTGGTTCATGGCGATTCCTCCGTTATGGCACGGCCGTCGTCTGCCGTTGCCGAATCCCTACCCCAAGCTGCCACATACCCGCTTGGTTTCCTCCACCAACTGCATAACAAGCTCGCCCGCCCCCAGCTCTCTGCCAAGTGGCGCAGCTTGTCCGGCCCACAGCGACATGTACCCGCTTTGCTGCTGTTTGCCGGAGGCCGCGCGAATGTCCTTGGTCAGGGCATTCAGCACCGGATAGGTCGGCAGTTCGTGCTCCAGCGGCGTCATTTTTCGGATGAAGTCGTTCTGGATTCCTCTCGCCCATTTTCCGGAAAACGCGCGCGTCAACACGATGTTCTCGTCGCTCGTTTCCCGAATGGCTTGCTTGTGCAGGGGATGTGCTCCGCTTTCCGGACACGTCAAAAACGCCGTCCCCAACTGTGCCGCTTCGGCTCCCAGCGCGAAAGCAGCAGCGATGCCTCGTCCATCCATCATCCCGCCGGCCGCAATCACGGGGATGCTTACCCGATCCACGATCTGCGGCACCAAAGCCATCGTGCCGATCAGATTGCTGGGAGCGTCCGGCAAAAACGAGCCGCGATGCCCGCCCGCTTCACTGCCCTGGGCCACAATCATGTCCACTCCGCAAGCTTCGAGGGCCACCGCCTCCCGCACCGTCGTAGCCGTCCCGATGACCGTTACCCCTTTTTGCTTCAGCGCCTGGAGCGAGCGAGGATCGAGCATGCCAAACGTAAAACTGAACACCGCAGGCGCCTCTTCCAGTACGACGGCCAACTGCTCGGCAAAATTTTCCGTAAAGCTCGTGATCGGGGGATCTTCCGGAATGTCCAGCTCGCGGCGAACCGCACGGAGCGCCGCAGTCACATTCGCAGCAATCGGCTGGCCCTCGTCGAAGTCTTCCGGGATGAACAGATTGACGCCAAAAGGCTTCTCGGTCCGCTCGCGAATGGCGCGGATCGCATCCCGGATGTGCCGGGGACTCATGTAGGCCGCTCCAAGCGTGCCCAGCCCTCCTGCTTCCGAGACGGCTGCCACCAGTTCCGGTGTCGTAGCCCCGCCCGCCATGGGCGCCTGAATAATCGGCCATTGGATAGACAGGCGTGAGGTAATCCGATTCGCTTTCCACATGCTTCCTCCACTCCCTTTGTCTGTTTCTTTTTTTATCGGCGCGTCCGGCTCTCGCGTGAAAGCAATTCCAGAAAATGCGCCAGCACGCGCGCTGTCAATCCCCAGATGACGCGTCCGTCCAGCTCGTAAAACAGATGCTCGACCGTGCCCGTGCGCCACGGATACCGTTTGCCGCCGGGAATCAGGTGATACGGAAAGTCCTTCTCCGGCTGAGTGACCAGCGAGGAAGTATACCGGCTAGGCTCTGCGGCAGCCAGTTTCTCAAGCGGGATGACAAACACCTCGCCGACCTCCTCGGGGTTCGGCTTCATATCCGCGATCCCCTCCACGTAGCCCACAAACGGATAAACGGCGGCATGGCCCGGCCCGATCAACCGATCCAGCTCCCCGACGTAGTGAATGTTCTGAAGCGGCACGCCCAGTTCCTCGCTCGTCTCCCGCCGCGCCGTCGCCCACTTCGATTCGTCGCCCTCCTCCGCCCGTCCGCCCGGAAAACAGATTTCGTTGGCCTGCCTGCGCATGGTGCTGGCCCGCTTTTCAAACAAGACTCCCAGCTTGCCGTCGTCCATTTTCACCAAAGGGAGCAAGATGCCAAATACGCCCTCCTGCCCCTCGCCGATCAGGCCTGGCTCGCGCTGCTTCAGCACCTGGGAAATCTCCTTCACAACCGCATCCACCGGCACCGGATCGGTCGCTTGCGCTGGAACCGATTCCGCCATTTCCGCCACTTCAATGAGGTTTTGGGCGGGATCGCGCACATAGATGGAACGGATCGGTCCCGTAGCCCCGGACCGATATACCGGTCCCTCCTCTATCTCCACTCCGCATGCGGTTACGTTTTCCATCACTTGTTCCAGCGGAACGGCGGCAATCAGGCATAAAGCGGCAACGCCTGGCTGCGAAAACCGGGCTTTCGGCTCCGCTCCGCGTTCTGCCAGATGAAGCCTGATTTGTTGCTGCCCAACCTGCAAGGCTCGCCCGCCGTTTTCAACAGTCACAACCTGCATGCCCAGCGCGCGCTCGTAAAACTGGCAGGCTGCTTCCAGATCATGGACAGTCAAAACCAGATGGTCCAGTCGTTCGATCACGCTCACCACTCCTTCCTGTCCCGTCCCTGAACGATTGTACGCTCCTGTCTCCTTCCGAATAGCCAAGCTGTCGAAATCCCATGTCTGTTACCACTATTATACAACCAAACGCCGCCTTACCAACCGCGAACGGATAGACGGGCGTGTTCTTTGCAGAGAACAGGCGAAGCATGGCGGGCCGACAAGCTTGTCGTAGCCGGGTAGCCGGATATGTGGCGAGCCTGCCCGGCGTCGTTTTTGTCTGCATACAAGAAAAAGGCGAGCGCCTCTCCCGGAACACCTGGTTCGGAAGATACGCTCGCTGCTTCGCGATTCGTACATGTTTGTTCGTTTGGGCGGGAGGTCGCTTGCGCCCGGTGTACGAGGGCAGGACCCTGGCACCTCCGCAGCGACGTCGCGCCCTTTTGTCTCTACGCCTTGGAACGGGCCAGCAAGTACAAGAAGTACGGAGCCCCGATCACAGCGACCACGATGCCCGTGGGAATCTCGGACGGCTGCAAAATCCAGCGTCCGATCGTGTCGGCGACGATGACCAGGAGCGCGCCTGTCAAGGCAGAGGTGGGCAAAAGCATCTCGTGCTTCGGCCCGACAAGCCTGCGGGCCAGGTGCGGCCCAATCAGACCGACAAAGCCGATCCCGCCGCTGACCGCCACGCACGAGGCAGCCAGTCCGACCGAGGCGCCCAACAGTTTAAGCTGCTCTTTCGCCACCGGAGCGCCAAGCCCAATCGACAGCTCCTCTCCCAGATTGAGAATGTTCATCACCCGCGCCTTGTAAAAGACGAAAGGCAAGAGGACGACAATCCACGGCAAGAGCGACAGGACGAATTTCCAGTTCGTTCCCCAAATGCTTCCGGCAAGCCATGTCGCCACGAACTGATATTTGTCCGGGCTCAGCTTGAGCGTCAGCACGATCATCGCCGCGCTCATCCCCGCAGCGACGGCAATCCCGGTCAGCAAAATACGAATCGGCAACACGCCTTTGTGGCGTTGATAGGAAAGAACGAAAATCAAGGCCGCAGTCAGGCTCGCGCCAACCAAAGCCAGCACCGGCAGCAAAAAGACGGGCGCGGCAGCCGTCGACGGATAGAAGGAAATGAACAGCATGACCATCAAGCCCGCGCCGGAGTTGATCCCCAAGATTCCCGGGTCCGCCAGGGCGTTGCGGGAGATCCCTTGAATGATGCAGCCGGAAACCGCCAGACCTGCGCCGATCAACAGCGAAATGACAATGCGCGGCAAGCGGAAGTCAAACAAAATCAGGTTCTGCTTCTCGGTGCCCTGCCCGAACAAGGTCTTGAGCAAATCCATCGGCGACAACCGGATGTATCCCGTGTTCATGCTGACGATGAAAGCAAGCAGGATGAGTACAGTAAGAATTGTCATGACAAGAATGCCCTTGCTGCGCTTGCGGGCATCCAGATAAGCCGTAGCTGGTTGCATCTTTACATCTCCCTTCTTTCTTTACGTGCGAGGTAAAGGAAGAACGGAACGCCAATCAGCGCAATAAGTGCTCCCAGAGGTGTTTCGTACGGCGGATTCACCATTCGCGCGGCCAGGTCGGCAAACACGACAAGCAAGCTGCCCAAAACGGCCGAGCATGGAATGACCCAGCGATAGTCGACCCCGACGAGATAGCGGGTTACGTGCGGAATAATCAGGCCGACAAAGCCAACCGCGCCTACGACCGCAACGGCCGAGCCTGCCAAAATCAGCACGATGACGGTGCCCGCCAGCTTGACGAGCGCTGTCCGCTGCCCCAGTCCTTTGGCGATCTCCTCGCCCAGACTGAGCATGGTAATCGAACGCGACAAAGCAATCGCCCCCAGGATGGCCGCCGCAATCCAGGGGAACATCACTTTCAGCTGGAACCATTTCGTTCCGGCTACTCCCCCTGCGTACCAGAAAGCGAGGTCTTGTCCGATTTTGAAGTACAGCGCGATTCCTTCGCTCAGCGCGGACAAAAGCGCACTGAGCGCCGCCCCGGCCAGTACGAGTCGCACAGGGGTCAGCCCGCCTTTGGCCATTGAGCCAATCCCGTAAACCAAGGCTGCTCCTACGCCTGCCCCCAAGAAGCCGTACAGGATCAAATACATGAACGGCATTCCCGGAAAAAACGCAAAGCAAAGCGCAATCACGAAGCCCGCCCCCGCATTCAGTCCGAGCAAGCCGGAGTCTGCGAGCGGATTGCGCGTCATCCCCTGCATGATCGCGCCTGCAACCGCAAAGCTGGCTCCGACCATCGCTCCTCCCAGCAAGCGGGGAAGGCGTATCTCCTGAATAATCTGATGTTGCGTGATATCCGGATTAAAATGAAAAATGGCGTCCCATACGACAGAAAACCGGATGTCGGCTGCCCCGAATGACACGGACAGAAACATGCCGAAGAGCAAGGCCAAAACGCCGCCCGTCAGAATCAGCGTTGCCGCCCACGGACGCGAACGAAACTGTTCCGCTTTCGATTTGGCTCCTTGTTTCAAAGAGTGTACCTGTTGACCCATACTAGCCACCTTTTCCATTCATGATGTACATTCACGAAAACGACGCTGTCTCCTTCCCTCTCCCAAAATCTGAAATTGATTCTTATTATCATAGTTGGATTTTAGGCGATGGACGAAAAGGGTGTCAATGGACAAAAGGGAGCTGTTTGGTACAAGCGGGAAACTTTCCGCGGCTCCCTACGCCAGCACCCTGAGAATATCGTCGATCTTTTTCCCGTTGGCAATGATCCCGTGATTCATCCAGGTGATAAAATCGACCTCGTACGCACACTGGTTGCGAACGGCCCGCAACTTACTGCCAGACAGGGTGCTGGATCAGCCGCTGTTCCGCGCCTTTGTCTTTTTCGTGCCATTTGTCAAACGCGTAGAAAACATGGTCGGGATCAAGCAGAGCGAGCCACTCCCACGGCTTCCCTGCCCGCGCCTCGGAGGTGGAAAGCGCTTGAACCAGCGGATGCGGCTGCAAGCCCACATCCTCGAACATCACGGGAGCCGTGTACGTTTTCTCCACGATAATCTTGTCAGGCAAGATGCGCAAAAACATAGCCGTCTGTCCCTTCATCCGGCGGGACAGCTTGCTTTTGGCAGCTACCGCCTTGCGGTCGTACTGCGCGATCGCCCGGTCGGCTCGATCGCGCCGATGGAGCCAATCGCCCAAAATGCGCATAGTCGTGCGCCAGTCAGGGCCAAGCTGCCGCACGAGGCACGTCCGCGCGATTTTTGCGCATTGCTCGTAGTGGGCCGATTCCCAGCCCGTGCAGGAGCGCAGCATGATGAGGTCCGGGTTGCTTTTGGACAACGTCTGCACCTCATCCCTAAGCACGTCAAAGGTCGGAACGTCCTGCAAGCCGAGGTAATCCTGTTTGCCCCAGTAGGAATGCGCCCATTGCACAATCGGCGTAATTCCCAGGGAGTACAGGTAGTCTTCCATGAACAGGGAAACGACGCGCAAATCGTCCCGGTGAACATTGCGGTACTTCCCTGGTGCAACCCCGACCATTTGCTTGAAGCGACGGTTGAAATAATATTCGCTGGTAAACCCGACATTTTGCGCGATTTCATGCACCCGGTCGCCCGTCAGCAGCAACAGCTGCTTGGCCCGCTTGATGCGCAAGCCGTTGATGTAGTCGAGCGGAATCTGTCCGGTCAACTCCTTGAACAACTGCGTATAGCGCCAGCGCGGAACGGCTGCCTCCTGCGCCAGCTGCTCGACTGTCAGCGGCTTTTGGTAATGCTGCTGGACGTACGCAATCGAGCGCTCCACGGCACGCAGCGGGTCCTCTGCCGACCTCCCCGCCGCATTTTGCCGGAGCAGGTCGCCCAGCATCGTCTCGAAGCGGATGTGATTGGCATAGCGCTCAAGCGGATCTGTCTCGTCGCGGCGGGCATAGATTTCCTCGATGCTCTCCACCAATCGGGAAAATGGCGTGCAAACCATCTCTCCTGTCCAAAAGCTCTGCGTCGCTTCCTCCTGTTGCGGGTGCAGCGGCACCCTCCGGAAAGTCAAGCGATAGTATTCAAGCTCCCGCTCCGCCGCGCATATGTACGCATGCCGCCCCGGCTCGACGATCCAGCAGCTTTCTTTTCCCAGGCAAAAGCGGGAGGAATCGACCTGCAAGCCCCCGCGTCCATCGATTGTCACGATCATGGTAAAGTCATGCGATTCGCGGCTGTCCTGGCACGTATGCGATGCGAGAACTCCCCGTTCCATGCCCGTCAGCACATAAATCGCCGATGGGTACAGCTGTCCATTCGTACCGTTCGTGTCCATACCCTCACCCATCACATGAGAATGATTATCATTGTATATTATACGGGGGCAGTCGGGATTTGCCAAGCAAAAGAGCAGGTCCGGCTATGGCGGATGGCTTTGTCACACAGAAAAGGGCGGCCCGCGACGCAGTTTCACCTGCTCCGGGTCACCCTCTTCCTGCTGCCTCCCAGTTTGCCGACACGCCTGGCTCTAGTGGACGAACGTCTTGAGCAGATCGTCAGCTTTCATCATGTTCGCCAGGACCGCGCCAGACTGCCAGTGCGTCCGGTCCATCTGGTAGACATGTCCTTTTTTCACCGCCGGAACGGATTGCCAGAGCGGGTCCTGAAGAATTTTCAGCGCCTCCTGGTTTTCCGGGGAATCCCAGCCGCCGTTGGACGGGAAAATGATGATGTGGTCCGCATGGATCGACGGAATCGCTTCCTCGCTCAGCACCACGTGCGTATCCTGGTTTTTCGCCGCTTCATAAGGCTGTAGCCCCAGCTCCTTGTAGATGACGCCCGTGTACACGTTGCCTTCTCCAAACAGAGCCAGTGTCGGCTTGTCCCCCACGTTCAGGCGGATGACGGCCACGGTTTCCTTGCCGATTGCCTTTACCAGCTTCGCGCGGGCGTCTGCCATTTTTGCCTCGTACTTTTTCACAGCCTCGTCGGCTTTTTCCGGGATGCCCAATACGTCGGCGATTTTTTTCAGTCGGCCAATCGTGTCGTTGCGCAGTTCATCCGGCAGTTTATAGGTAGGCGCTACCTTGCTGTACTGTTCGTATTTCGCGGCATCCGCGCCTCCGTCGACGATAATCAGGTCAGGGTTGGCGGCAATCAGCGCCTCCATGCTGCCTGTGATGTCAAATTGCGGCACATCCAGCCCGAGGTAGTCCTGTTTGCCCCATGCCGGGTGGTACCACTGGACGATCGGCGTCACGCCCAAGGCCAGCAAGTAGTCCTCCTGATAGATGGCCGCCACTCGCTTAGGATGCGCGGGAATCGTGACCTCTCCGTACGCATCCCGGACGACTCTCGTTTCCGCTGATGCCTCCTTGCCGTCTGCCGCTGGCTTTTGTCCGGCTTGCTGCTGCTCGGTGCTTGCCGCCTGCGGTTCCGGCGCTTTCTCTGTGCACGCTGCGAGTCCTGCCAGCGCGATCAGCAGGATAGCCCCCCATGTGAATGCGATTGTCCGCCTCTTTCTCCTCATGCTTCTGCCCTCTCCTCTTTTACGGATGCGTTTGTGATGATTCTCATTCTCACAATCTTTTTTCATCCTCATCTTATGGGGTTGCCTGCTGACAAACAATGCACGTTCTCCAGTTTTTTTTGTCCAAACTCACGACAAGCTCCCGGCCCTCACGCTACCCGCTGCAAAGAGAGAAAAAGCCGGATTCCCCCGAGGAAATCCGGCCTGTTTGCTTTACTTTTCCAAAAATCTTCTGATCCCTTCGACAGCGTACTCATGATCCAGCTGGCCAGTCAACCCCGCTACCGTCACGGAACCGACTACGCCAACTCCCGCGATGCGGATGGGAAACGATCCGCCTACCGCCTGATATTCAGAAGGAGGAAGCAGGGAAGCTTCCGCATGGGTCGACCCGTTTTGCGCAAAACGGGTTTCGATATAGAGGGAGCTGCGGTTGTAGTGGTCTACCACCTTTTTCTTGCGGGATAGCCATGCCACATTCTCTTCTGACGTGCCGTCCATCAGGTGGGTGAACAGCGGGACGCGGTTGCGCTCGATATGGACAGCGATGCTGGTCCCTTGTTCTTTGGCGTAAGCAATGATCGCCAGTCCCAGGCGCAGCGCGTCTTCATTCGTAAAGCTTGGGAAGGCCAAGTCCCTTTCCAATTGTTCCAGTTCAGTCAAACTCATTTGTCGTCACTCCCGATAAGCTGTGTTTTTTGATCCAACCGATAGCTGTATGAAGCAAGAACGAGGGCGATTCCCACCATGATGGCGCCGACCCATGCTGTGTCCAGGTAGGTCATCTCCTTCACGACATAGCCGCCCAGTGCAGAACCGGCCGCGATGCCGACATTGAACGCAGAAATATTGAGGGCGGAGGCGACCTCTTTGGCAGAGGGAGCATATTTCTCCGCGAGGATCACGATATACGCCTGTACCCCCGGCGACATCATGAAAGCAAAGAAGCCGAGCAGCAATAATGCCGCGAGACTCAGGGAGTGGCTTGGCAGCAGCCACATTTGCAGAAGAAGCACGACTCCCTGCAAGAGAAATACGGAGCGCAGCGCCTTGACGGGTTGGCGATCGGCGAGTTTGCCGCCTACGAGGTTACCGACTGCCACCGCCATGCCGTAAGCAAGCAGGAGCAACGCTATCGCGCTTTCGGAATATCCACTGACTTCTTCTAAAATCGGCGAAATGTACGTGAACAATGGAAACGTTCCGCCAAATCCAAGCGCCGTCATGAGAAGGGCCATGACAATGCGCCGATTCAGAATCAGCTGGCTCATGCTTCGCAAGGATACCGCCTTTGCCGAAGCAGGTAATGTGTCGATGGCAGACAGGATCGCCACGAAAGCAATAGCCCCCAGCACGGCCACAGCGGCAAAAGTGAAGCGCCAGCCGAATTGTTGGCCGATATAGGTGCCAAAAGGAACACCGATAATCGTCGCGACCGTCAACCCGGTGAACATCAGGGATAAAGCGGTCGCTTTTTTGGTAGCCGGCACCATGTCGGTAGCCACTGTTGCCGCAATCGCGAAAAACACCCCGTGAGCCAAAGCCGTAACCACTCGCGCACTCATGAGCAACCCGTACGTCTGGGCGAGCGCAGCCAGAAGATTGCCCAGTGTAAAGATTGCCATGAGAAGCAGGAGCATTCCTTTCTTCGGAAAACGTCCGATGATTGCCGTAACGAACGGCGTTCCGATGGCAATCGCAGCGGCATAGCCGGAAACGAGAGTGGCAGATCGGGTCAGGGTAATGCCCAGATCGCTGGCCACAGTTGGGAGAAGCCCCACAATCACAAACTCGGTTGTCCCGATCGCAAAGGCACAAATCGCGAGAGATACAAGCGCGAGATATACTTTGAAAGACATAGGTTTCCTCTACTTTCCTAATTGTTGCGAGATTTGCTGACAGCAGGCCACCAGCTTTTTGCTCCACGTGCGAATCGCTTGCTTGGTCAAGCGGGTGGTCGGCGCAGCGATGGAGACGGCAGCCGTTACCTCTCCTTTGTAAAAAAGAGGAGCGGCAATACACCGCAATCCGATTTGGGCTTCCTCGTCATCGAGAGCGTAGCCCTGCTGACGGATGACTTTCAGGTGCTCTTTTAACAAATGCAGATCATCAAACGTATTTTTCGTTTGCGCCCGCAGTTCGATTTGCCGAAGGATGGCTTCCTGTCTGTTCGGATCCAAGAAAGCCAGGATGGCTTTGCCATACGCACTGTGATGGGCAGGAGCCTGGCTGCCTACCTGTGAGCAGTACGCATACCCATGGATGCCTTCGATGATTTGCGTGGTGACAATCTGGGTCTGGTGAAGCACACCCACACATAGCGTTTCTCCAATCTCTCTGCTCAACTGCGCGAGCAGAGGAACGGAAAGCCATTGCTGTCGGGGATTGACGCTCACGTGCTGCTTGCCGCCTTTTTCCGTCGCGACGTACGCCAGGCCCTCTTTTTTGACATATCCCATCTGTTCCAGCGTGTACAACAAGCGAAAAGTCGTAGATTTATTCAGGTCAAAGGCACGCATGATTTCCGTCAGCGTCAACCGGTCGTTTTGCTGTAATGCGTCAAGAATCAACAGCCCTTTTTTTAAAGTGGCCACTTCATAGGGGCTCATCTGCCTTTCACCTCCCTGTTGATGTCACCATGATAAAAGGCGATTCGCCCGAAAGCAAACTCCCCCTCAAAAGTTTCAAATAGAGAAACCATGCCGACCAGGAACAAGAAAAGGCGGGTGTCTCTTCCACGTCCACCCGCTAACAAAAAAAGGATACCTGTCGACGCAGGTATCCTTTTTCGCTTGCATCAGGCCCGCGATCCAGCAAGCCTGTCCTATAGCTCGATTACCGGGATGCCGTTCGTTCCCTGGACGGGTTCGATCTGCCTGCCTCCCGACCGCACGAGCGTGTAATACTCGTAGCAGCCGATCACCGAAAAGTCGCCGTCGATGACGCCCGGATAGGCGCGATTGACGGAATAGACCTGACTTTGGTGGGCGCGCAGCGCTTCCCCTTTTTGCGTCCGGTACTCGGTAATGTCTACCTTGCCGGTGATCGGAACAGCAGGCTCGGGGCCGCTGTCCTGGCAATGGTCGTAATAATGCGGAATCGAAACGTAGTACAAATCCGGATATTCCCCCCAGGCAAGCTGCTCCTCTGCCTGCTCGACAGCCAGCGTCGTCGCTTTGCAGGTGACAATATGATCGGGGTGCCCTGTCACGCCATCCGGCGGAAACGTAATGACGACGTTCGGCTTCCACTCCACGATGGCATTCCGAATTTTGGCGGTCAGCTCGTACACATCTGTGTTTTGCAGGGAGCCGTCTGCATAGCGGAGCAAATCCACTCGCTTGATGCCCAGCACCTCGGCCGCCCTGGCCAGCTCCTGCTCCCGGTGGCGGGCCAGTTCTTCCCTGCATTCAATCGCAAACGGACCTGAGCGCCCCTTGCAGCCGGACGTCATGCACAAGAGGTACGTCTCCTGGCCGTTTGCCTCGCATTTGGCCAATGTTCCTCCGCAGGCGAAGGACTCGTCATCCGGGTGGGGAAAAACAACCATCACTTTTTTCATGTCTGACACCTCACTTGCTGCCGGATTGACGCTCCAGATACGCCAATCCTTTTGCTAGGACACCGTTGATCGGGTCGCTTTGCCCGTTTGCGATGACTGCCTGGGACGCATAGCGCTGGACATGCTCCACGACTATCTGGCGGACGCGGCCATCGTTTTGCAGCACTCCGCCCTGTAGAACCATCTGAAACGGCTTTTGCTTCATGTCCAAGGCATCGATGACAGCGCGAACCGCAGAAAACAGCTCGTCTCCCGCCACCTGCAAAATGTTCGCCGCCACTTGATCTCCCGCGAGCGCCGCCCGGCTGACCAAAGGAGACAGCTCCCCTACCTTTTCGACCGAGTAGCGCTCGCTGTACGTCCAATTGAATAGCTCCTCGACGTGCGCAAGCCCTACGTGCGAAAGCAAAAGCTCCTTCAAAAGCGTCGGCGCGCCACGGCCGTCCGCTGCCCGCAGCACAGCCATGATCGCCTGCCTGCCGATCCAGTAGCCGCTTCCTTCGTCGCCGACCCGATGGCCCCAGCCGCCGGCGCGGGCCGTTTTCTGTGCCTCGTTGACGCCAAAGGCGATGGAGCCGGTCCCGGCGATGACCAGGATGCCGGGCTTGCCGCCAGTCGCGCCGAGCAAGGCGGCAAACCCGTCGTTTTCCACGATCAGATGACGGACGCGGATGCCAAGCTGATCGAGCCCCTTGCTCACCATCCGCGAGATGACCCGCCGATCCTGCTCCGTGTCCAAACCCGCGATCCCGAATACCGCGCAGTCCACTTCCCATTCCCGCTCGCCTGCGCCCTGGCCGAAGACAAACGGCAGCAGAGCGCCGCGCCCGGCCGCATCCTCCATCGCTTGCCGAATCGCCTCGACCAGCTCGCGAGCGGCTGCTTCTTCCCCGATTCCTTGATAATTGCAAGCGCCCGCACGACCACGGCCGACTGCTCTTGCCGCTCGGTCCGCGAGCACCGCCACGCATTTGGTGCCCCCTCCGTCCACGGCGAGAAGAGGTATTCGCACCACTGCCATTACCCCACACTCCATTCGGTTGTCGTCTGATCGAGCTTGTTTCTTCTATCCGTATTGGCTTGCTTTTTCGCTGCAAGCCATGCCTTTTCCTGCTGGAGAACAACTCTGCGTTCGGCGATCATCCGCTTGATTTCTTCCGGATTCGGTCCGCCCGGCAGCTTGCGGATCCTGACAAAATGCACCGGATCGAGCGCTTCCCGCAACTCCTCTGCCGTAATCGCCAGCGCCCGCCCTATTACCTCTGCGGCGGCACGGTTGACCAGCGCAAGGCTGATCTGGTTGGCCAAAAGCTGCGCGCTCGCCGCTTCCTGGACTACGCGGCTCACGATGCGATGGGCCTTGCGAAACGAAAGGCGATCCGTCCGCACCAGCGTATCCGCCAGCTCCGTCACGGTCGCAAAGCTGGCTTTGGCCCGTTCCAGCAAGCCGTCCTTGTCGACTTCCATCGTCCCGACGACGCAGGCCATCAGGCGATACATCTGCTCCAGAACATCCATACTTTTCCAGACGTACGGCTGCATATCGTCTTCCGTGTCGACAATGTCGCCAAACGGCGTGTTGTGCATCATCGTCAAAACAGTCGCTGCGTTTCCGGCGCTGCTGGACAGCAAGGATCGCATATGTTCAAAGGAGACCGGATTGCGCTTTTGCGGCATGATCGAGCTGATCTGTACGTACGGACTGGCGACTTTCAGCGCGCCAAACTCCTGCGTGCACCAAAGCAGCATGTCCTGGACGGTGCGCCCCAGGTTAATCGCGGCCAACTGTACCGCCGTCGCCACCTCGCCCAAGTAATCCGCTCCGCAGACGGCGTCGTACGAATTTTCCACCAGTTCGTCAAAGCCGAGCAAATCGCGCATCCGCTCGCGGCTGATGGCAAAGCCGGAGGTCGTCAGGGCGGCGGCCCCCATCGGGGAACGGTTGACGGTCTGATACGCCTGGATCAGCCGCTTGATATCGCGACTAAGAAGATCTGTCGCCGCCATGATGTAATGCCCCATGGTCGTTGGCTGCGCCTGCTGGGTATGCGTATAGCCAAGCATGATCGTCTCGACGTGTTCTTGTGCAAAGAGGAGCAAATGCTCTTTCAGATAGAGGGCCGAAGTGATCGTCACCAACAATTTTTCCCGCAGCACCATGCGGTAGATCGTGATCCCCATGTCGTTGCGGCTGCGGGCCAGGTGCAGGTTGCCCGCCACATCGGGGGCCAGCTCCAGCAAACGGCTCTCTACCTGAAAGAACAAATCTTCAAACTGCCCGGTATAGGCCGAGCGACGCAACTCTTCCAGTTCGATCCCGCAGAGCGCGCGGGCAATCTGCTTGGCCTCTTCTTCCGTAATCAAATTCGACTCGCGCAGCATGACCAGATGCGCCTTGTTGATTGTCATCATCGGCTGCAACAGATGGTGTTTGGCCTGATCGAAGGCCGGCTCCAAAACCGCCTCGACGTACGTCTTCCCGGGAAAACTGATTCCCTCCTGCACAAATATGCGCTCTCTGTAATCCATCCCACTTGCCTCTCCTTCCCGGCCGCTTGTTCAAGCTCGTCATTTTTCTGAGACGAATGCGTGTCTCTCGGCTTGAGTTTCGCGCACCTCTCCCCCTCGGCAGCGCCCATGTTTCCCCTCGGGTCGAGGAGACGACCGCTCCCGATCGTCTCGCTCTTCCCAGGAAACGCACAGCCATTCGGCTAGGGGGCGCCGCTTTTTGCTACGGCTGCAAGCTGATCATATTGATGAACATGCGGATCGCTCCCGGCACGAGCGCCGGAATTTCGCGGTACCAGACCAGCGAGCTGTACGTGTACGTTCCTTTGCCGTATGGGGCGGTGAGAAAGGTGCCCGTAAACGGTTTTTCTCCCGGATCGCCGTTTGCGATCAGCTCGGTGTATTCCTTGCCCCACTCGGACGGGTTGTAGGCCGAGCGGTCCTGAATCCAGTTGTTCCAGTCTTCTTCGGTTATTTTATTCGGCGTGTTGAACAAGGCGTGATCCGGTGCGAGCATCGTCACCGGCGAATGTTCGTCCGTGACGCGCCACTGGATCAGCGGCGTGCCGATCTTGATCGGATACGGTGCCAGCTCCGGCTTCCAGTTGTCTTCCGGCTTGTGGTATTGCACGACGAGGTTGCCGCCGTTTTCCACGTATTTCAGCAAACGGGCGTTGCTCGAAATCAGCTCTGGCCGGAAGCCGTAGGCGCGGATGCCCAGCACAATCGTATCGTACTGGGAGAGGTCGCCGGATTCGATGTCTTTGGCCGTCAGGTTCGTCACATCGACGCCCAACCGGGACAAATACTGGTCGATGTTGTCAAAGCCGCTGGACACATACCCGATCTTGCGTCCCGCTGGAACCTTCAGGTCAAATGCCTGGACGTGGAGCGTCGCGGGCTGGACGAAATACGTCGTGCCGATGTGCGGGTAACGGATGACTTGCGCCCCGTGACGGCTTTCTTTGCCGCCGCCCGCCGCCACCGCTGTAAGCGTGTAAGCAGCGGGCTTGACAGACGAGGACGCTTTGATTGTAAAGGCTGCCGACTTCGTTTCTCCTTTGGCGGCAAAGGCGAGCGGCACCGCTTTCGGCTCGACGCTCCAGCCCTCCGGCGTTTCCAGGGAAATACTCGTCTGGGCTGCGCCCGGATTGTCGTTTTTCACGGTGACTTTCACCGGAATCGGCTCTTGCGGCTTCAGCGTGTTCAGCACGGTTGCGTTCGGATCGAGCGTCATGGCGAAAGCCGGAAGCACCGCGACCGCATCGGCCGGCAACACCTGGCTGCTAGCTGTCGAGCCTGCGAAGCTGTAGCTGACATCCGCCGTGATAGCCGGAGCTGCGTACGGCTGGAACAACTCGGCATGGGCAGGCACCGTTACTTCATAGGTCGTTTTCACCGTCTGGTTGGAGCCAAGCGACGGGAAGCGGGTGGGGGAAAGCGCCCTCGCCTGCCAGCCTTTCGGTACGTTCAGCGCCACTTGCACGTTGCTCACCTTGGCCTGGCCGCCGTTGTACGCGCTCACGGTGACTTTTGTCGTTTGGCCTGCGACCAGCTCATTCGTCTCCGGCTTCACTTTTGTCACGAGCGAGAGCGCTTCTGCACTCGCCTTGTTCAGCTGCGCCTGCTTTACGCCCAGGCGGTGGAGCAAATCCGTTTTGGCAGCGGCGGGAAGCGAGGACGACTCGACATCGCGCAGCGCTTTTTGCACGTGGGCGAGCATTTCGTGCGCTTCCTTGGCTACGGCGGCAAAGTTCGGGTAGGCGGTAATGACTGCTTCTGCGTCTGTTTGCAGCTGTTTCAATTCATGGGCGACTTTTTCGCCGCCGGACTGGCTGGCCGTTTCTTCGGCCAAATCGTTGAAGGTGTAGGCGATGCCTTCAAAAAAGTCGGCTTCCTTGGCCTTCGTCTGGACGATGGACTGCTCCAGCTTGTAGTAGCTGAAGCTCGGCCCCTCGTCATAGTGGCGGCCCATGCCCTGGCTCTTGTGCATGAAGCGGGACTCTTCGCCCAGTTGTACGTAGGAAGCGCCGTACATCTCGTCGTAGGCTCCGACCGGGACACTCACGGAGTAGTCTTTTTCCTGGGCGGGCACATACAGCTTTTTCACCTGCCACGGGGACAGACCTTCTTTCACCTGCTCGGGGAAAACGTCTGGATTCGCGGCATCCTTGAATGCCCGAACGGTCATGACGTTAACCGCGCGATGATGGCCATGAGTCGAAGGTTCGTTCAAAAATGCGGGAATCACGACATCGGGCCTCAGCGTGCGGATTTTGCGGATCAGTCTTTCGTAAGCGACGTCCTCGCCCCACTTTTCCAGGGTTTCGTCCGGGCTTTTGGAAAAGCCGAAGTCGAAAATGGGGTCGTCCATCTTCTCGCTGAGGTTCTCCAGACGGATGTTCGTGATGTGGGAAGCTTCCTGCAATTCGCGCGTCCGGATGATGCCCAAAGCGTTGCCCAGTTCGCTGCCAATCTCGTTTTGTCCTCCCTCGCCGCGGGTGGCAATGACACTGGATGTATCTACCCCCTTGCCGAGCAACAAATACGCCAGCACAGCACTGTGTTCGTCATCCGGATGGGCGCCGGTATTCATCGCGCTGGCAATCGTGGTGAGCGGCTTGATCGCTTTCCACAGGTCGACGACTCCCCGATCGGCGTAGGCGGTCTGCGGCCCCCACGGCATCACCAGACTGCTGGCCAGCGCAACCGCGGCTGCCAGCGGGTAAAGCTTGGCAACATTGCGTTTTCTCACTATACGTTCCTCCCTTCCTTGTTCTGCTTGATCGGGATGCCCTTCATGCTAGATCGCTGTACCGGCCTTGTCTTTGGTCAGCTTGCTAGAAAGAAACAGCACGAGGATGATGACGACGATTTGCAAAACGCCATAAGCGCAGGCCGTGCCGAATTCGAAGCTGTACATGCGCTGGAAAATGGCGACGGACAACGGCGTCGTCCGGGGAGTAAAGATCAGAATCGAAGCGACGAATTCCCCGATACACTGCACGAACGCCAGCAACGTTCCGGCGAGAATCCCGCCCAAAGCCATCGGAAACACGACCCGTCTGAAGCTGTACCACCACGAGGCGCCGAGATTGCGCGCCGCCTCCTCCACAGATGGATCCATCTGCATCAAGGTCGCCGAGGTGGAACGAAAGACGAGCGGAAGATGGCGAACAAAATACGCCAGCGGAATCATCCAAAAGGTTCCGATCAAGACTTGCCCCAGGCTGAACACTGTCGGCTCGCTGAACGCTGCGATCAGGTTCACTGCGACAACCGTCCCCGGCAAAGCCCACGGCAGCATAATCAGCACATCCAGCAGCGTTTTCCCGCGGAAGGGGAGGCGCACCATAGCGTAAGCCGCCGCCACGCCGAACAGGACAATCCCGATGGAAGCAATCGCCGACAGCTGCAAGCTGTTGACAATCGGACGCCACGTTTTGCTGTCGGTAAACAAGTCTACGTAATGCTCCAGCGTGTACTGCGGAGGCAAGATTTGCACCGTCCAGGTCCCATCCACGGAAAAGGAAATAAGCACCAGGACGAGAATGGGCAATACCAAAATCACCGTGCCGATGAAGGACAGCACAATCGTGGCGTAACGCCCGGCTTTGCTCTTGATTTCCGTCCGGTGTACGCTGACGCCTTTGCTCAGGTTTTGATAGTTGCGCACGCCCTGATACCAGCGCATGATGAGCAGAAACGCAATCGAGACGATCGACAATATCGTCGCCTGCGCCGCAGCCATGTCCAGATCGCCGTTGGTGCGGGACAAATAGATTTGCATCGTCATCGTCCGGTCGATGCCGAAGATGAGCGGTGCGGTGTACGAAGCCATGGAAATCATGAACACCAAAAGCGAGGACGCCACGATGGCAGGCGTGAGCATCGGCAACAAAATCCGGCGCCATACGGTAAAGCGATTCGCGCCCAGGCTGGCTGCCGCTTCCTCCAAAGCCGGGTCAAGCCCTTTGAGCGCAGCGGACACCGTCATAAAAAAGTAGGTGTACATCGTAAACGTATGGACGACGACTACCCCCCAGATGCCTTTGAGCGAAAACGGCACCCGAGCCAGACCGAACAACTCCTGAATCGCCCGCGGGAAGATGCCGCTTTCCCCGTAGAGGAAGGTAAAGGAAAGCACGCCGATCAACGGAGGCAACGCCATCGGGACGAGCGCCAGCACCGAGAGAATGTTTCGCCCGGGAAACTCGTACCGCTCCAATAAAAATGCCATGGTCACGCCGACGATCCCGCAGGTGATGACGCTGAGCACGGAAATGTACACACTCGTCCACAGCGCCTCCAGATTGGCAGTATGCTCGAAACTGAAGAAACGCATGTAGTTTTTCCACGTAATCTGCTCGTCGATACGGATACTGGCGACGAACGTTTCCAACAACGGATAGATGACATACGCCAACAAAATCAAAAAGAGCGGCGATACCAGCACATAGACGAAGGCAGGCGAAGCTGTGATCGGCTTTCGTCCGGCCGCTGGCGGCGCTTGCTGCCATGGTGCGCGCAAAAGCTTTTCCCCCTTATCCCGCGAAGTAGATGCTCTCCTTCGGTATGTGCAGTCGGATGGTATCGCCGCGCCGCTTGATGGGGCCTCCCAGATTGATGGACATGCTGCGCAGCTGTTCCCGCCCGACGGCCGTGACGTACTGGACGCACGCCCCGGTAAACTCAGACAGGGCGACAGTGCCTGCGACGATATTCGTCCCCTCCCGCTCGCTGCACTCCTGAACCGATTCGGGGCGGATGGACAGCGTGACCTGCTCCCCGACTGTCAGCTTGGCCTGCGGGGACGCATTTTGGGCCAGCCCGCTGAGCAGTTGGCCCGAGGAGATGCGCACTTGCACCGCCTCCTGGTCGCAGCCTACCACCGTCCCTTCCCACAAATTCGTCTCCCCGATAAACGACGCGACAAACCGGTTCACAGGACGGTGGTAGATTTCGTGCGGAGTGCCGACCTGCTGCACGTGCCCGCCTTGCATGACCATGATCCGGTCGGACATCGCCATCGCTTCGGCCTGGTCGTGGGTGACGTAAATCGTTGTAATTCCCAGCTCCAGTTGAAGCCGCTTGATCTCCAAGCGCGTCTCTTCCCGCAGCTTGGCATCCAGATTGGACAGCGGCTCATCCAGCAGCAGAATCTGCGGCTCGATGACCAGCGCCCTCGCCAGTGCCACCCGTTGCTGCTGTCCGCCGGAAAGCTGGTCGATCCGCCGCTCGCCATAGCCCTCCAGTCGGACCAGCTTCATGATCCGCTCTACGCGCTCCTTCGTCTCTGCCTGACCGACAGACCGTACCTGCAAGCCGAACGCGATATTTTCAAACACCGTCATGTGCGGGAACAGCGCATAGTTTTGGAAAACCATGCCCGTGTTGCGCTTGTGCGGAGGAACGGACGTAACCTCCCGTGCCCCGAAGCGAATTTGTCCTTCTGTCGGGTAGTAAAAGCCGGCAATCATCCGCAGGGTCGTCGTTTTGCCGCAACCACTCGGCCCGAGGAACGTAAAAAATTCCCCTGACTCGATGTGAATGTGGACGTCTTCTACTCCTTTTGCCTGGCCAAACCTTTTGTGGACGTGATCGAGTGTTACGCTGCTCATCCGGTTTCGTTTCCTCCTTCGCGGAAAATCCGGCCTGCCCGTCATACGCGACTAGACGGAAAGGAGCGCTCCTTCCCGTCTAGCCCGCTGCCGCTTACTTCTTGCCTTGACCCTTGATGTTTTCGTCCCAGTGTTGCATCCACTCTTTTTCTTTAGCGGCCATGACAGCCCAGTCAAGCTCCAGCGGCTTCAGCTCCAGGTTTTTCATGAAGTCTGGCAGATCGTCCTTGCTGATGTCGGTGCGGGCCGAGAACTGGAAGCGCTCCTTCGCCAGCAGGGAAGCTATCTCCGGGCTCATCAAAAATTCCATAAAGCTTTTCGCCGCATCCAGGTTTTTCGCCCCTTGCACAAGCGCGATTCCGTCTACGAGAATCGGCGCTCCGCTCTTCGGGTAAATGAAGTCGTACGGATGGTTGTTCTTTTTGCTCTGGATCAGGACGTCCTGCAGGTTCCACAGGGAGATCACGCCCTCTTGACGGTCAAGCTTGAGATAGAGGTTTGTCGGGTCTTGCGTGTACTCCTTGGTATTGGCATCCAGCTTCAGCAGCCAGTCGTAGCCTTTTTCCGGCGTGTCTGCGCCCTGGCGGAAAATCATCGCGGCGTAAATCGTCCGCATCGTACCGGATGGCAGGACGTTGCGGATGACGATTTTGTCCCTGTATTTCGGATCGAGCAGCTCATCCCAGTCTTGCGGCGCTTCCTCTGGCTTGAGCGCCTGCGTGTTGTACATGATGACCTCTGGCAAGAGCATCTCGCCGTACCAGCGATCCTGCGGGTCTTTGTACAAATCCGGAATCTTGTCGGCAAACGTCGGCTTGTACGGCGCAAGCAATCCTTCGTTGGCTGCCGTGCTCAGAGCGGATTGCGTGCCACCCCACCAGAAGTCGGCCTGCGGATTCGCTTTTTCCGCACGAACGCGCTCCAAAATTTGCTGGGCGCCCATCTCCAGCGTCTCCACTTCCACGTTCGGGTACTTTTCCTTGAACTTCGGCAGCACGATTTCGAAAATGTTCTTATCCCGCGCGGTGTAGATGACCAGCCTTTGCGGTTCGCCGGATGAAGACGGCGTTTCGGCTGACGGCTGCGTGCCCGCTTGGCCGCCTGCGCCGTTGTCGGCAGGCTTTGCTTCCTGTCCTCCACCTGAACACGCGGCCACCATCAGTGCCAAGGAGCCGGCGAATACGCCTTTCAGCCAAGCTTTCAGCGTGCGATTGACCTTTTTCAAAACGGAATCCCCCTCTTTGTTCTCACTCTTTGTCCGGCAGTCGTATGAACGGGAACGCCCCCAGGACACGGTGGACGGCACCGATCAGACAGGCTCTCCCCCCAGACTGGCTTTCGGCAGTTAGTTAAGTTTACTGACAAAGTTGGCGCAATTATGCCTACGCCTTGCGGATCGGCACCAATTGTGGCTGTTCTCCCAGCAAAAAAGACACTTCTACATGAAGTGTCCTGTTGCGCATCACTTATCCCTTTTTCGCCTTATCTTCCCCGTATTCAAACAACCTTCTGTCGCCCCGCTATTCTTCTCTCACCGACAGCCACACATGTCTTGTAGGTCTTCTCTCGATTTCCTTCACACTACCACATTTTGGGGAGGCAAAAAAATGGAAAGTTCCAATCGTTAGCATTAGAAAAAATAAAACCTCCATCCGTTCATCCGGAAATGGAGGTGCGCGCTAGGCTCCGCCGATTCTTGCCGAGATCGCGGCTGCCTTCTGCTTTACTTTTTCGATGAGTTGTCACACTCGCCCCCTTGCCTTGCTTTTTCCAATTTCAAACATTCAATAAAATTTGTATCAACGAATAAAT
The DNA here is from genome assembly GCF_051967035.1 of Brevibacillus sp. SAFN-007a. Taxonomy (NCBI): domain Bacteria; kingdom Bacillati; phylum Bacillota; class Bacilli; order Caryophanales; family Paenibacillaceae; genus Brevibacillus; species Brevibacillus sp. SAFN-007a. Next base: position 249,342 of record NZ_JBQCKK010000004.1, read on the forward strand.
ATGCATTCCCAACAAAAAAAGCGGCTTCCTCCGGCTCTTTTACCTGAGGAAGCCACTGTCGCTGTGCCAAGCCCTACGTGCCCGGCTTTGCCTTTTTCACCGATGCTGCCTGTTTGTCGCCACTGTTCTTGCCCAACTCATGCTTGATGAATAAATAGGTTTCGATCTCGCGCAACAGATAGAACAGCGACGCCCTTGTCTCGAACTCCTCGCGCGTGCGCGGCAGCTCTGATTCCTTGATCTCCTGACGCATCTGGCGCAGCTGGTCGATAAAGCGGTACGCTGTGTTTCCCGGATGCACCGAAGCGCTTATTTGTTCGAGAAAGTCCGCGATCTGGTGGCTCTGCGGCACCTGCGTGTCCAGCGAAGACACGATCGGCATCATCCGCTCCAGCAGCTCGAACTGCTTCTCGCGCATGACAAAATACTGGTAGTACGAATCATCGCGACGCCCCAACCGGTTGTCGATGTCGCGCGCGGCCAGCCGTATCGCTTTTTCCAGCAGACCTGGCGCCTCGATCATCTCTTTTCCGTCCCACTCACTCTCGCCGTTGCGCAAATAGTAGCTGAACTCGCGCAAAATTTGCCGGAACAGCTGCTCCACCTGCTTTTGCATCGCGCGCAGTTCTTTGTCCAGGCTCGGCATGTACAAGTTCACGAGCAGCGCAACACCCACGCCGATGACCAGCAGACCAGCTTCGTTCAAGAGAAGCGGAAGGTCCATGCGCTCGGACGCGTACAGATGCATGAGCACGACCATGCTGCTGACGAAGCCCTCCTGAATCCCGAAGCGCACGGCCAGCGGCAAAAACAACAGAATCGCAAGCAAAATGGCCAGCGGCGAGTACCCGAAAAGATAGAACAGCGCCATCCCGATCCCCACCCCGAGGATGCTGGCCATGATCCGGTTCCACGCCGTGCGAAACGACTGCTTGACCGTCACCTGGATGCAAAGAATCGTGATGATCCCCGCCGATGCCGGATACATCAGATCAAGCTGCTGAGCCAAAAAGATCGAGATCGCCGTCCCGATCGCCGTTTTTAATGTGCGATAGCCGATTTTCAGCCTGAGAAAGCTCAGTCTTGTTCCCCTCCGCTCTGATGTCGCTTTCCTTTTCCTTTACTGTACCAAAAAGCGCCTGGGAACCAAAGACAAGACTTTGTGAAAAACGTAAACGTTGCATGAAGCGAAGCAGCTGGCAAGCGTAGTGCGCAGTCGGCAAAAGGCTGCCGCCGTCACACTTTTTTCCCGCAACCGGGGCAATTTTGGTAGTCTTCTGGAATCCCAGTCAATACCCATATATTTATGGGCAAGTACGAAGAAGCAAAGCATTACACGAATGGCTATGCTGATTTAAGCTGGTTTGAGCTTCTCGGGCAAGAGGGGAAAGCAGAAGTTGATAAACTACGAGTATGGGCACTGGCTAACTCGTATACTTTGTCTATGTCTATGGGGAATACAGAGGTTCTTTCAGATTACCTTGAATTTCTTTCTGGACATCCGAAAGAGATCCTTCCTGGTCTGGTAACGATCCTCAAATCTGCCAATGAGTTTGGCTTCCCTGTTGAACCCGTTTTCGAGCGATTTTCAAAAGACATAAAAGGATTGGGAAATGATCTGAGTGTGGTTGATAAGATTCACCATCTGGATTCGGTAGTAACGTCCATGACGTAGATGGAAAAGTCATCACAAAAAAACCTCCCGTCATCCAATACGATCATGGTGTAGGCGGATAAGAACCCTCTGCGTTTTTTGTCTTGAGGTTGAATCTTCAAACGTAAGCCCCCAGGAGCGCCTTGTAGGCGACTTTTCCTGGGGGCTACTGTTTTCTCGTCTTTCCCAATCATCCTTCTCTTCTATGCACGATTCCCAACTGCTTGTTTTTTGCAGAATACCCTATAGTAATAGATGTCCTTATATACAAAAATAGGGAGAGATTGATTATAGATACGAATAAAAGAGAAGGCGATCCTTCTTCGTGCCTGACAACCGATAATCGTCATCGCAATCAAGAAGACTTATCGGACATCATCGAGGACATGCGGGAACAACTGGTGAAACTAGCCCAAGAAAAGGGCATTTCCAACGGCAAAGTTGTAGCAGTAAGCCAACTTCTGGACGAGTATATTGTGCAGTTTCAGCTCAGAATGAGCAGAAAATCTAGTAAATGAGGATAGACTGGATACAACATGCAGCGGAACTGGGCACGCCTGAGTGCGTCCAGGTCTTTTTTCTTTGGGCGACAGGGCGATTGCTCGGGGCAGCTATTGCTCTGTCTTTTTCAACTCGTAGATCGCTTGCATCAGCTCGGCGATGTCTCCCCGCGATATGGTCCCCTCAGGCGCAAACGATGCTTTGGACTTTCCTTTCAGCAAGCCGTGAGCCGTCGCCAGCGCCACTGCCGGCACCTGCTTTTTCGGCACGTCCTGATACGGCACGGTGAAAAACTCCGGCTTCTCCAGCACATCCCCGTAGCCGAGCAGGCGGGCAACGAGATCCGCAGCATCTGCACGGGTCGCCGTCCGGTCTGGCGCAAACGTCTGGCCCGTTTTCGGAATCAGTCCGTATTGCAGCCCTTTCTGGATCGCTGCATAATACGGGTGCTTGCTGTCTACATCAGCGAAGGAGTACGGCTTCTGTTCTTCATCGTCAAAAGTCGATCGGAAGTAGCGGAACTCCACCTGGTTCGTCAAGCGGCCGATCAGCTGGACCAGCTCTCCGCGCGTCACGGCTTTATCCGGCAGAAGCTTGCCATCTTCTGCACTCAGCCAATTCATGCGCAGCGCGAACTCGATCGCCGCCTGCTGCGGATGGCCTTCGATGTCGTTCGGCTTTTGTTGTTCTTGCACCTCGGCGAAGCTCAGCCATTCGCCCGTGCCAGCAAGGACGATCCCCTGATCGCCCACATAGCGGTACACGAGAGTCGGCTCGCGCCGCTGTGGCGGCACCGGGAATGCCTCCTCCTGCGGCTGAAAATAGGTCAGCCGCAGCGTTTTTTGCTGCTGCTCTGTCTTTTTCGCAGCAGCGACGTCCACGATGTCCTTGCTCGCGGTTTTAACAAGCGGCAATACGTCCCGGTTTCTCAGCAACTCCGCTTCCCCTGTTTCCGGATTGACCTCTACCGTGAGCTGCACATGTTCAAGCGGGATACCGTCTTGCAGCCAGCCAAACGTAATCTCGTAGGGCAGCCCCCTCTCCTGCATGCGCTGGAGCGCCTCCTTGGACGGGCTTTGTTTGACCAGGTAAATGTCGCCGAGCCTGTCCGCATACAAAGTGCACACCAGCTTGAGCGCGGATGCCTCAGCTTGTTCCCAGGCTATCGCCTTTTCCCATTTTTGTTCGGATGCCCGAAATCCGGCCATCTCGTTGGCCTTGTATTCCTGCAACTCGCCGCGGTCATTGATGGTGATCTCCCTCTCCTCCTCACGCGAACCGTTTCCTTGCAGCGTGAAGCGAAACGACCAGCTGCGTACTTCGATTCCATCCGGCCCGCTGCTGGTACCTCCCCCGTTGCTGCCCTCCGAGCGATATGACCCTGGCAGCTTCTTGATATACTGCTCGGCAATTTGCTGCGCTTCTTCCTTTGAAATCAGCGGTTTTTCCTCGACTGCTTTGGCATGCGTATTTCCCAACGGCTCCATGCTCTTCGCGCTTGTTGCCGCGCCATACGCATTGAGCATTTGTCCGGTCCGCGCATCCACGAATTGCGGATCGGCCGCTTCGAATTTATACACAAGCTGGAAGGAGGACGGACGCTGCGCTCTTCCCAACGTGGACATGTCGCTGAAGAGCAAGGTAGGTGCCGCCTGCTCCGCCCACTTCTTCTCCGCTTCGGCGCTGTCGATCACACTAGCGACATCAGGCAGCTTCCCTTCGTACCACTCCCGGCTGAAGCTCGTCACTTCCCCGTTGTGGTCCACCGTAAACTGAAAGCCGTTTTCCAAAAACGGAATCTCGTTTTCCACGCGGGTAAAGGTGACAAATTCCCTTCGCCCATCAAAGAACATATACGAATGTGGATAGGGATACTCATTTGCTTTGGACAGGCGTGCCCGCTCGTCTTCTGTCGTTACCCGCTTGAGAAATTCGGTGGCCGCTTTTTCCGCTTGCTCTTTGGAGATTTTGGCTGTGCTCCCGCCGCTTTCTGTGTCCTTATACTTGGAATAGTTCAACAGTTTTCCTGATACAGCATCGACTGTAACGTACAAACTCGCTTCTTTTGTTTTTTCCCAAACCATCTGCCAAATCGGCACGCTTGTATAAGCTTCCTCTGGTTCGATATAGCGCGCCCGCAGCAGCTTGTATTCCCCTGGAACCGTCACCCATTTTTGCGCCAGCTTGAGCGCTTCTTCCTGTGTCAGCTTCTTCGTCGGCGATTGTTCGGCCGCGTAAGCAGTCGGCGCTCCGACCGCTCCCCCCTGAATCAACAGCGTGGTCAGCAGCAACGAAGACGACACGCCCATTGCCAGCCTCCACGTTTTTGCGTCTTTGAACACAGTCACCTTCTCCTCTCTTTTTTTGGACTTCCCTCCTTATTCTACCATCAATACTGGAAAATGCAGTAAAAAAAGACCTGCCCATGCGACAAACCGCACAGCAGGTCTTGGAGAGGCGTTGCTAGACTTCCAGTTTTTTCGCGAGTGTCTCCTGGTTCAGCACGTTGCCCACCAGGAAGTTGCCGAATTCGCCAAAGCGCGCGCTTACTTCGTCGAAGCGCATTTCGTACACGATATGCTTGAATTCCAACGGATCGTTGGCAAACAAGGTCACGCCCCACTCCCAATCGTCGAAGCCGATGGAGCCGCCGATGATTTGCTTCACGCGGCCTGCGTAGGAACGGCCGATCATGCCGTGGGAGCGCATCATTTCCTGGCGCTCCTGCATGCTCAGCATGTACCAGTTGTCCTGCAAATCGCGCTTTTTATTCATCGGATAGAAGCAAACATGCTCCCATTTTGGCAGGATCGGATAGAGGCGGTCGCGCACATGCGGATTCGCTTTGGGATCTTCTCCCGGATTATGTACGTAATTGCTCAGCTCCACAACGGATACATAGGAGTACGGGGCTTCTGTATAGGAAGCAAACCGGGTTTTATTGAAAGCGGTCTTGATTTCGTCGAGTTCCTGCATGGTCGGACGCAGGAACATGAACAAGAGGTCAGCCTTGTGTCCGAGGATGGAGTAGAAAGCCGTGCTGCCCTGTTTCTCGGCTTCGTTGGCTTCCCAGGTGCGGATCAGGCTGTTCAGCTCGTCCAACGCAGCGCGACGTTCGTCTGCTGAAGCCGCTCTCCACTTTTCCCAATGGATGGTGCGGAAATTATGATACGTATACCAACCTTCTAATGTAAGCAACGCTTCGTTTGCGCTCATCGAAATCAGCTCCTCTAGCAAAATCTGATCAACGTCATGACAACTCCCAGTATAGCATACGGGACAGGCATATATACGGAACAGATTGGTGAACATCAAACAAGCGACGCCGAGGGCTATCGCTTGCTTGTGCTGCTTGCGGCTGCCACGCCGAGCTGGCTTGCCGCCGCCTCATCTGCAATCACCGTCACATCGGGATGAAGCTGGAGCAAGGAAGCGGGCACATCGACTGTCGGCTCGCCCGCAAGCATCAGGCGCACGGCCTCTGCCTTTGCCTCGCCGCTCGCCAAAAGCATGACTTTTTTCGCACCGAGAATCGACTTGATCCCCATCGAGATGGCTTGCGTAGGCACTTCGTCGACGCTTGCGAAGTAGCGGGCATTCGCTTCGATCGTGCTCTGGGTCAGTTGGACCACGCGCGTCGTCGACTCTGCGGATGAGCCCGGCTCGTTAAAGCCGATATGCCCGTTGCTGCCGATTCCCAGCACCTGAATGTCGATCCCGCCCGCTTGGCGAATCGCTTCCTCGTAACGGGCGCATTCTTTTTCCAGGTCGTGCGCATCTCCTGCCGGAACGTGTGTGTTTTCTTTTGGCAGATTGATATGGCGGAACAAGTTCTCCTCCATATAGGCACGATAGCTTTGCGGATGGGTAGAGGACAGACCGACGTATTCATCCAGGTTAAAACTGCTCGCCTGGGAAAAATCAACGCCCTCCTCCTGGTGCAGCTTCACCAGTTCCCGGTACATGCCTACCGGGGTGCCGCCCGTCGCCAGCCCCAGCACGGTCTGCGGACGGTTTTTCACTTCCTGGGCGAGCCATTCCGCCGCCCTGCGGCTCATCTCCTCGTAATCCTTGACCATTACAAGCTTCAACGCCTCTCGCCTCCGTCACTCTTTTCTCTCCGGCACAGCCTTGGCCGTTCGTATCTGGTACGTAAGCGCGTTTTCCTTGTTGTGCATGGCGTTGGCCGCGAGCTTGCCGATTTTTGAACCGAAGCCTGCTATCTACTGTCAGTATATCAAATACGAAATGTTTCGCCATTTATTCGGGAGAAAGTGGGGATTTCTGTGCAAAAAAAAGCTTTCGCCCGCAAGCGCTTGCCTGCAGGAGAAAGCTCTGAGGTCCATCCCTCTTTTTACGCGAACACGCGGTAGCCAAGCATGATGACGACTACCAATACGATCAAACAGCCGATGAAAATGCCCACGCTGCCTTCCTGTCTCTTCGCCAGGCCCAGCGACCGTTCGATCAAACCGAAGGCAATGATCGCAAGCAAGCCCTTCACGTAATAATAAGCTTCGCTGGCATGGACGGTGAACAGCATCCACGCTCCGGATACCAAAATAATGACCATCATCAGTCTGAGCAACATATGTACGATTTTTGCGGCCTTTTCCTTGCCTGCACGGTACAGGAAGTAGGCTACGATCAACAGCACAATCGCGACTTCCCAGCCACCTACGTGCGACTCCAGCAACGCTTTATACGGCACAACATTCAACCCCTTTTTCCTTCATTTATACTTGTCCCAGCCATTATAACAGAAGTGTCGGAAAAAAGCAGATGCCCCGATACGTGGCAGTATTGTGACACGATTATATGCTTGTCTGATTGTCTGGGCAGAGCTGTATGCTTTCCTCTCCCGTTGAGGAAAGGTTTCCTTCTGCTATGCCGATGTAATGGGCGACAAGCTCCGGATAAGCAGCGAGCTCCTTCTCGCCTGTTGTGGTGAGAGCGTACACGCCTCGCTTGATCCGCGTGAACCAGCCATAATAATTTTTGCCCAGGATCGCTGCTGTCTTGTCAGTCGCTCCTTTGTCCTTTAAGGCCTTAGGCGCAAGCGGGCCATAGCGCTGAAGCAGCGCAGCGATCTGAATACAGCCTTGCTTGTACGCCGTCATGATCTTTGTCTGATTGCTGCCCCCCACATTGTAATCGCCGTATCGCCCCCGCATCTCCTGGAGAAGGCGCGCCCGCTTTCTTTTGTTGAACTGCTTGCTTCTTTCCCGATCAAACGGCGCAGGAGCAATGCTCAGCTCCATGACAGCGCCTTTTTTGGGAAAAGAGACGAGGATCAAGCCAAGCTCCAGTCTTCTGATGAGATAAACGACGTCTTGCCACTTTTTCGAAAACAATTTGTATTTGGGCTTAGGGATGGCGACGTACACATGGTCGGTAAAGCGCTGCCGCTTGGCGGCCTGGATGAGCAGCTCTACACTCAAGTTGCGTTTGAACTCGACGATAATCAGCTCGTCATCCTTGATCGCTGTCAAATCACAATGATGGACCTCTCCAAAGACTTCATAGCCCTGCCCGACAAAATAGTCGCGAATGGGCGCGTACATGTCCGCTTCATATCGTTTGACAGGCTTTTGCTTCATGAGCTTCTCCTTTTTCGCGGCCGTCTTCGATCGCCGATATGCAAAAAAAGCCACGCAATGGAGTTTGCACGGCTTTTTACGCAACTATTTCTTCTTTCATTCCCTGAAAACTGGATCTGCATGGTAGCCAAGCGTGTGTGGATAAGTCCTCGACCGATTAGTATTCGTCAGCTCCACGCGTTGCCGCGCTTCCACACCGAACCTATCAACCTCATCGTCTATGAGGGGTCTTACCAGCTTGCGCTGTGGGAAGTCTCATCTTGGAGGGGGCTTCACGCTTAGATGCTTTCAGCGCTTATCCCGTCCGCACATAGCTAC